>CAYMMG010000001.1:0-194982 GCA_964391505.1 uncultured Burkholderiales bacterium
GTCGAAAATGAATTCTTCTTATTCGTAGCGTGCTCTTGCCTTAATATCGTCAGCACATGGGGAGGTCTCGAGCCCTAAATTGCATGATTTATTTAAGAAAGGGGCTGAACGTTAGCCCTGGCTATGGCGCATTCCATCCGTCCGCTTGGCTGGTTGTATAGGCCACCGTTGGCGTATCAGGACAGCTTCCACCGGGGTTGGTTGCCGATCCGTAGAATGTTGCTTCGTCGAGGTTAAGTGCAATGAAAAAACAGTGTCCCGAACTGTCTCTTGATTGGATGATCACGCTTGTACTCGAACCAGGGATTGCATATACGCCTACATCGTTGGTTGGGTTACTTGGACCTAGTCCTTCTCCGGCCTCTAAAGCAACGAAGTGAATATCGGGTTCGATTCCATTCATGGCTGCAACGCCTGCATCAAGTGATGGAACTTGCAACCCTCTAAAATCGACATTACCGGTTCCAGCTTGTGCAGATTTTATAGCTAAAACGGCAGTGTTCAAACTTGACTTAGCAACAGACTTCTTTCCTGAGTCAAGTGCAGACAATAAGGCTGTAATCCCGACTGCCGCTAAAATTGCTACAATGAGAATGACAATGAGAAGTTCGATGAGTGTAAATCCATCATCCAACTTTTGATGCCGGGATCTCGACGGCAACCCCAATGTTCTTTTGATAGACGCGATCAACACGTCTGTTTATCGGCTGATTTTGGATAATCTATAACTTGTATAATGACATTTCTCCAAGAAAACTGGAGAACATAGATACACTAATTGTTTAGTCTTCTACGCTCCATCCAACTTTTTGTGAACGGAACCAGGTGAGGGGCAAGTACTCGTCAGTAGTTTCAGGAGCAGTGAATGTGGGATGATCGTCGCAGTCCTCATCTGTGCCAACCTTTGATGAGGCATATCCTGTACCCGCGTTTAAATCGATCATTGTGTAGAAGCAATGTCCGGATGAATCACGTGTATTCAAGCTGGATATGTTCGTCCCGTTACCAAAAACGCCTACATAATTTGTAACTTCATCGGGACCGAGTGATCCGACAATCCAAGTGAGGTTAGGTTCTGCTTCTTCGGCATCAGCCATGGTCATGCTGCTGAAATCTTCAGCCCCGGAAGCAGTCTGAGTTGCTCGAACTACTTTAACGGCGTTTGTCATCGTCGTTTTGGCTGCTGATTTCTTTCCAGAGTTAAGCGACGCTAAGAATGCCGCAATTCCAACTGCTGCCAGAATTGCGATGATAAGAATGACAACGAGAAGTTCAATAAGCGTGAATCCTTTGTCTTCTTTGGGGTGTCGACTGCGGATCGAGTCGATAATTCTTGCTTTCATTTTTTGGACCTCTATTGGTCAGTACCTCTTGTAAAGACAGGGGTAAGTATGTTTTGTATCGTCTTAAAATAGCCGACGCTTAATTTTTAGGCAGGGATGGAAGGCCAATTTATCAAAATGAGCCATATGGCCTATGAGCAATAATGGGACAACAAAGAAATTTCTTATGACATAAAAAAACGGCGGGTTTCCCCGCCGTTGAAATTACTGTAAGTGTGATTCGTTTATGGAGCTGCCCATCCGTCGGTTTGGCTCGTTGTGTAAGCAACTGATGGAACTACTGGACAAGCAGTAGAGCTTGAAGCTGTAGCTGAACCATATTCGGTTGCAGCATCCGTGTGCATTTCAACGAAGAAACAGTGGCCTGAACTGTCACGCGATTGCAAAATAACGGCGGTAGCGGTACCGGTTGAAATAACTCCGATGTCATTGACTTCGCTACTTGCAGGCAAACCCGTTGCTACTAAGGCAATAAAGTTGAGGTCGGGTTCTGCTCCATTAAGCGTAGCAACAGCTGCGGCAAGGTCAGCGCCTAACCCGGTGAAGTCTTCCGTCCCTGCTCCGACTTGTACAGATTTTACTGCTGACATTGCGCTTCGCAGTGATGTCTTGGCTGCTGATTTCTTTCCTGAATCAAGAGCTGATAAGAGTGCGACGATTCCGACTGCTGCCAGAATTGCGATGATAAGGATGACTACAAGAAGTTCGATGAGCGTGAAGCCGTCGTCCTCTTTTTGATGTCGGCGGCGTAGTGCCTCCTGGATTCTTGCTTTCATTTTAGGGACCTCCATGGTCGTTATCCCTCAAACTTGGGGGGTGGTTATATGTTGCTATCGACTTAGATCAGCCGAAGCTTTACGTACGTGCAACGTTTGCTAGATTTTTTTAAAAATGAGCCATATGACCTATACGCGATAATCGAGATTTTGCGTGGAATAACTCTTAAAGTTCCGTAATGGCAATCTCAGTAAAGAGTGCATAAAAAAACGGCGGGTCTCCCCGCCGCTTTAATTATTGTAAGGATGACTAGCTTATGGTGCTGTCCATCCATCTGTTTGACTTGTAACGAATGCTGGCACTCCAGTAACGTCGCAAGCAGCATTGCCAGCGGCTTCTGATGAATATTCAGTAGCAGCATCGGTGTTCATCTCCACATAGAAACAGTTACCTGAGCTATCTCGTGAACCCAAAATTAATTGAGCATCGGTGGCACCTGCAATGACTGAAATGGTGTTCGTTTCGCTTCCTGAAGCAAGCTCTGCCGCTTGAAATGTCAAGTCTGGCTCTGCTGCAACAAGAGTAGCAACACGAGCTGCGTGGTCAGCGCCAAGTCCTGAGAAGTCTTCCGACCCTGCTCCAACTTGTGCTGATTTTACTGCAGACATTGCGCTTCGCAGTGATGTCTTGGCTGCTGATTTCTTTCCTGAATCAAGAGCTGATAAGAGTGCGACGATTCCGACTGCTGCCAGAATTGCGATGATAAGGATGACTACAAGAAGTTCGATGAGTGTGAAACCGTCGTCCTCTTTTTGATGTCGTCGGCGTAGAGCCTCGTGTATTCTTGCTTTCATTATTGGGACCTCCATGGTCGTTATCCCTGAAATGGGGGGGTGGTTACGCTTTGCTATCGTCCCCCATGTCGAAAATCTTTATTTTCGTGACGTATTTTTTGAAAAAAAATTATATCTTTTAAAATAAGGCAAATAAACCTACTTGTAATATTTGGGGCATAGGTGCAAAATGAGGATACCGCTAAAAAGCCCCCAGCTTTATGCCGATAAACCGGATGCCCAACCGGAAAAGGACAGCCCCAATGAATCGATACAGTACAAAACCGACTCCGAGCACGTCGTATAACAAACTTGTTTCTCCTTACTCTCCGGAATTCCATGAGCAAGTTATGGCGCCACTCATTGCGCGGTCGCAAGTAGGCGCTCCTCAGCATCGACTTGCCGATGATCTCTATGCGGTGTTGCATCCTTGGTTGACACGTTTTATTGCACGTAAATCTCGTAATCTGCCAGCGACTGCCGACCTCGGTGAAATCGAGAGTCGTGTTCACGAAGCAGCTTTGCTGGCATGTCGATCTTTAGACTGGAATCGAACAGAAACGTTCGGTCCTTTGCTTCGTATGCGAGTTGAAGGTGCCGTTGTTGAAGCTGCACGACATGACGACTGGTTGAGTCGACGTCATCGTAAAATGCTCAATGTTTTTCGCACAGAAGTAGATGATCAAGAACAAAAATGTGGTCGCAATTTGAGCGATGGCGAAAAACGAGAAATCGCACGCAAGCTCAGTCCTCAAGGTGCCCGTATTAACTGGGAAAGTGATCTGCAAAGACAGTTTGCCCCCACGGGATGGAATGACGCATTCGATAACCAAATGCATGACCCTTCAGGTTCGCCAGAAGATGCATGTATGAATAGCGAATACGTGAACATCATTCGCGACTGGCTTGATTCACTTCCCAATGGAATTGGTGATCTTGCATACGAATGGGCAATGAGTCACGTTGACGGTCACCGCGGCGCACCCCGACCCATCATGCGCAAGCTCAAGCGTTACATTCCAGAGTTGATGGAAAAGCTTGGGCCTCACATGAGCGAAGAAGGTTTTATTCTTGGTGCTGATCTCAAATTTGATGTGACTGTCGATCACAAATTCGACGTCGCTTAGATCTTATTAATTAACCTTCGAAAGGCCGAGCGCTCGCGCGTGAAACTATTTCTGCGTCGCCTGCACCGGGAAGAAGTTTGAGAAGAAAAAATGAAAAAGTTGAGCGCACTTCTACGTTAACTTCGTTGCGAGCCGGAGCTATATCAACAGAGGAAGAATTGATTCTGACCGATTGCAAAGCTGAGTTGTCGTCGATAGATCGGCGTGTTGCGTTTCGCGCAGCGCTCGAATCCAGAACAACACGGCCGTAGAGCTGTCGCTCTCTAACGTTAATTTCACTAGCACCTGCGCGTGCTGCCGTATCGGCAATTTCAGCAAGTGCTCGCCGTGCGTCAAATGCCCGCCAGAGATCAATAGAAATGCCGGCGAGAAGAAAAAGTGTCAGGCATAAACCCAACGCCCAGACAGTGAATGTTCCTTGTTCAGTGAACTTCCTGCGTACGGAACTGTTCTTCATGGAACCTCATTTACGCTTCTGTACTTTGGAATAATCACATCATGGTGACCAGACATCGTCCATGCGAAGTTGTGGGGCACACCCAGAATGACTGGAGCAGGTACGGAGATGGAAATGTGGCTGCGCACACGACTGCCTGGCGTTAACTGGCCTGTTTCATAGCTACATGATGTGGAGATCAAAGTCGAACGAGAAAGGGATGAAGAAGCAAGCATTTCTTGGTGGGCTGTATTGCTTGCAATGGCTTGTCCATCCTGTCGAGATGACGCTTTATTTGCGCACTCTTGTGCAATGGTTGCAGCAATAGCAGTAGCTCGATCTCTTTGTTCAAGATATGAAGGAATCTGCAAGAGGATAAGAGCGGTTGGAAGTACCAATAGACCCATCGCAAGCGCAAATTCCAACGCAACATATCCACGTTCCGAATGTTGTCGTGTATAAGTAAAGGCATTCAACATCATGGAAGACTCTCCAAAGAACGGTTCGTTGATTCGTTAATCGAGAATGGTGGAAAAACGGAGCTAATCGACCGCAGAGTCCCTCGTGTATGAACGTTGACAGATGTCCCATTTATCTGGCAATCAGTTGTGAGGCCGGCACGAACGTGAGCGGGTAATGCTTCTGAAATATGGATAGAAAAGGCATTCCTGCAGGCATTTCTCGCAGCAGTTACGTCTCTTGTCGTTGTATAAGTTACGACGCCAGTTCGTGATGCGCGTTCGGATGCACCGCGAATAGAAGCTCGTGTATACGACATGACAATGAACATTGCGCACCATGTGATGACGATCAAAGATAATCCAGTTGCCAACACATATGAGATAGTTGTCATGCCTAGTTCTTTGTTGGAATCTGAAAACATCCGAGCACGTAAGAAGTTCACGCGTATCAATGCAGTGACTCTTATACTCCGATTTGGTTACGTATATAAGTCATGACGTCAACTCCTATTTGTTGCAGTAATAACCAGATTCCAACAAGTGCAGCTATGGCTAATGCTGCATTGCCCAGTAACTCTGCCGTGGTCATGCCTTCTTCATTAGTGTCCGTTATTTCGGTGGCTTCTATTTGTATATCTTTCATGTTTTCTCCTTTTTATGAAAATCGTTTATCTACCTGCCAGAACAATGCTGGGTATAGGAGCAGCAACAAAAAGCAACATGATGGGAGCGAGGATTCCAATGGTAGGGAGCAACATTGCCGCTCTGCGTTTTGCTCCCGTTGCTTTGATGTCTTCTCTTAGTGTTCTTCGCAGGTCTTTTGCTAAATCAAGAAGGCCTTCGGTGAGGTCGACTCCTCGATGACTTGCTGCAGCAAGCAACTTGTATGTACGTGTCGCGTGAGGTTCGGGAGTGGTTCTTGCAGCGGTATAGAGCGATTCGTCAATTGGCATGCCGGCATGTACGCGACTTAATACATGGCCGATTTCTTGTGAAACAATTCCGTGTGTTCTACGGGCAATGCAGGCAAGCGCCTGACTGACCCCCGCTCCAGTGCGTACGTGAAGTGCGAGTAGTTGGTCTACCGTATACATTTCTGAACGAATGAGCGTGCATCGTCGTTCAATGCGCTTATCGATGAGAGCACGCGATTTTGAAAATGCAACAAAACCAAGAATGAGCGGAAAGAATATAACGGCAGATATATTTCCAATTCCTGCACCGAGGATAAACCCAGTTGCAATGGACAGAGCGATCTTCTTTACAAGAGCAGTTCGATATGCTTCGATGTCGTTGTTGAGACCTGCTTGTTCTAAACGTAAAGTCATTTTCTCCACGTCGTCAATTGCAGCTACTTTGCTAATAATGCGAATGATCGACTCACGCATAGGTCGGAAAAATTCACCGAGAAAGTTTGACTTAATCGGGTCTTGCTTTGGATTTTCTCCAAGGGAGGAAAGTGCGCTTCCCAGTCGTACTCGCGCAACTGTGTCATAAGGAGATAATCGATGAGATAGTCGAGGGAGCGGAGAAATCATTTTATAGGTCCAATAAGCAATGAGCGCTGAAAAGGAAAGGGATGCGATGATAATCATGGAGTGCCTTGGGTAGAAGAAAACACGCGCGCTTCTAGATCGGTACGGGTTAGTCGTGAGAGGATCGCAATTCCAGCGATACTCATCAATGCACCGATAGCGATGATGATTGCGCCGTTGGAGCTTTGATAAAAATCTCTAAAGACACCATCGCCGAGAGTGAGCATAAAAAGAACACACCATGGCAATATGACCACAGCACGGGAGTTAATTTTCATCTCGATTGATTCGGTCGCAATAGTTTCTGCAAGTGCGATATCTTCGGTTGTTGCTTCTATTAGATTGTCGATAATTTCTCTGACAACGCGCCCTCCTCGTTCTTGAGCAACAATAAGTACTTCAATAATTCGATCTGTTGTTGCATCATTCATTTCTTCGCGCACGATCTCGAGAGCGGCTGCAAAGCCCATCGAACGTTCAAGTATGGAGAAACGTGCCATGTGGGGACTAATGGATGGTGGCCCAACTTGGGCCAGCGTATGAAGAGCAAACGAAAGTGAATGACCAGCGGCTATGGTCGCGCTCACATCTCGCAATGCATCAGGCCATGCATTAATAAGCTCCCGTGAGAAGGTTGACCTCTTTTTCGAAATGAACATATAAGGAACGCATGCAGCGGCAATTGAAACGACAAGAGCAATAAGAGGTGTATGGGAAAATGCTGCGACAATAATAAACGTGAAAAAAGCACAGAGCGTTGTTGCGATTGTAAATTGCATTGGTGTCATCTTGACGTGTGCTTGAGCGAGCCATAATGCACGAGGTGTGAGTGACGATTGTCGGCTTGTAAGTGATGGAAGATTAAGGTTCTTGCCAAGCATTGCTCCTACAATCATCATTGCGGTAATCATGATGAATCCTGAGGATGTGAAGAGAAGAAGAGTCCTCATCGCTTATGCCGATCAAAAACATTAAGACCTGTCACTACGTCTTCTAAACAGAGTTCGCGCGGTAGAGATTTATTGATCTTTTTCAATAGAGACTCGGGTATTGGTCCCACATACGTCAGAGGATCACCAAGCGAGCTCCGAGTAAAAAGAGTTGTTGTGGTAAACGAATCGCTCATGCTTGGCTCTACGGAAACAATCTCCATTACGCCACGCGAGAGGCCATTTTCGTGCGTTGCTTGTTCTTCTCGATCAACGTGTACGACAATATCTATTGCAGAGGAGAAAATGTTTCGCATGATGGATTCCGAAACATTCTCTCCGGCCATTAAGGACGCATTGACGAGAGCTTCGAGTCCGTCGATTGCATTATTAGAGTGAACAGTGCACCCAAAACCGCATCCAGCATTTACAGCACGTGATAATTCGAATGCTTCGGAGCCACGCACTTCTCCACAAACTATCCGGTCTGGTCGCATGGCGAGAGTGAACTTCACGAGATCACGTAAAGTTATTTCTCCTGTACCGTCAACTCCACTTGGTCGCACTTCGTAATAACCGCCGTGGTTAAAGCTCACAGCAATCTCACGAATTTCTTCACAACATCTAACGCAGTGATGTCCAGGTACCGCCAGCAGCAGCGCACTAAGCAAAGTAGTTTTGCCAGCTCCTGGCTCGCCGGACACAACAATACGCGATCGAGTTTGCATGCATGCCCAAAGAAACCCAGCTGCCTCAAGCGATAGCGAACCCCGAAGAGAGAGCTCGTGAAGAGAGATATTCTTTACGACGTATTTTCGTATTGTTGCGCTCAGTTGATCACTAATCGGCGCAATAGATGCTGTTAATCGGGCTTGTCCCTCGAGAACACGAGCTTGGACAAGTGGAGATTTCACTGTTAACGTCCGGTCCGTGCTGCTGAGTAATCGATCGATCACGTGACGATTTTCTGCAGCTGTGGTCGGAACGGATAGTCCACGCAGAAAACCTGTTGCGTCTATGTAGCTGACACGCGCACCTTCAATGAAAATTTCTTCCACGTCACTTCGAAGCAATATGTCGTTAAGTGGTCCATATCCGAAGATGCTATTTCGCAAACGTTCGATTGTTGCATTTTCATTAACTATTTGAATTTTGCCACGAATGGCACAGAGGCGATTGTGGTCTTGTACCACACGGGAAATTATTGTAGCGATTTCATCCGCATTCTGAGTCGGATCAAGACGATCTTTATCTGCAATGAGCATAATGGCATGACGTAACTCTTCATAGATGTCCTGGGTTTGTTCATGGATTGAAATTGAAGTGCTCTCACGGTTTGGTAAAACAGCATTGGTCATGTCGATACTCCGATGGGTTCGAGAGTGAGGTCGACACCATCAGTCTTGTTCGATGTGTTGTCGGTAGGCATTGTAACTGCGGAAATAAAATCAAGAATATGGTTAATTGGTGCTTTCCATGAGCGAGGTTGGATGACTTCGCTACGCCAAGAGCGTGTTAGAAGCTCTGAAACGAAGGGGAGGAAAGCGATCATGGAGATTTGTTCGATTGCTTCGAGCTCTCGAGATACATCTTTCAACATATCCTTATTTTTTGGACACTTGTTGACAACTACGCCTATTCGCTTTTCATTCGTCTCTGAGTATTGAAGGGCACTTACTAGAGCAATGTTTTCGAGGCCACGAAGTATTCCAACTGGTGTGGGATCGATTACGATCAAAACAGCATCGGTCATGTTGAGAAGTGTCTGTGTTCGGCTATAAAAGTGAGAATCTTCAGAAATCCGTCCTAGATCGTAGATGGTGTGTGCATACGTGCTGATCAAACGATGGTGTAAAGACTCAAGTTCATAACTGCGTATGTCTCGCGTAAACGAAGCATGAGATGCGCCGGTTATCACGCCATTGCTCGGCATGCGTTGAACAAAATCAGGAAAAGTGTCGGGATGATTATGCGCGCTCTCAATGGCGCCCAGAAGATGAGGCTCAAGGGCGAGCCCCGCGCGCGGCGCGAAGGATGGATGTTCAAAGTCAAGGTCAACAGCAACTGAGTCAATGAGCCGCGAGGCAAGAATAAGTGCAACTTCAGTAGTTCCTGTACCTCCAGCACCAATCACCGAAATTGAATGGCCGATAATGTCTTTCGCGTAAACGTGTTCCTGTGTGACGTTGATATCTGCAATATCGATTACATCCTGAGGTTTGTTCCACGTATTATCCAGAAACTCGCGAATTTCACCCGTTAATTGTTCAGCAGAAATCTTTGATGAAAAAATGGCATCGATACCCGTAGAAGCAAGAAAGGATTGTGCCTCCGCAGATTTGTCACAGATTCCCAAAACTGCACGACCAGCGTCGTGAAGTGATAAAACTAATCCGGAGCTGAGTGCTGGATGAGAATCGGCAATGATGCACGCGTCAAATATTTCCGTTTCCAGAACACTTGAGTCGTAGACAAGTGCGCGTATTCGTAGGTCTCCCGTGTTTGTGCAGTGACGATGCAAAGCTTCGACCCACTCGTGTGGTGAAAATACCAGAGCGATGTCGTAAACATTTGCCATAATTAATCTCCAGAGTTCGTCAGTGTTGAAGAAAGATCTAACGATTCGAAATTAGTCGCATCGGGTTTAGGGTTTATTGTTTCCGTCAACGCTTCAGTTGTCGATCCTGTTGAGAGTACGACCATTATGTCTTGAGATCCGATCACTGTTGATAAATCCTGGGCTTGATCGGGAGTAACGGCAAGCACCAATGTAAGTGTTTTTGATGTTGATATTCCGAGGCGTTTATTGGGAAGAATTACGTTGCGCACTGGAACACTTTGAGCGATGAGTCGAGCATCTTCACCTGTTTGCCATATGTCGATATGATCTTTCTTCTTGATGTCTCCGCCATTTGCTCTGTCGCTTTCGATTCCAATTGACAGAGATTGCAATCCTGTTTTTGAAGAACGGCGTACTGTGTTTGTAGTCGTGAGTAGATCTGAACCAGATAAGTCAACGCGTGCAATCAAATTATTATTGCGCAAACTTTTTTCAGTAACGAAGCTCTCTTGAATAATCGAATCATACGAGACGTCTACGAACTTCACGTCATGTGGAGTGATAACAGCTCCTGCAACTACGTCGTGGGAGATTTGTGCAACTGCAATTTTCTTGTCGAGAGATTGTAAGTAAGCAAACGTCGAAAGAAAAGCAATTAAGGCAGTAAATGCGATAATGACATGTGCGCGAGATGCGCGAGCAATCCATTGCATCATTTCCCCCCGAAAACGAAATCATCCTTGATTTGCAAGAATTTTTGCCGCGTTTATTCAAGTTGTCAAATTTCTTACAAAAAAAATGTGAAAAAATTCACAAAAAAATACGCAAATGCCATCTTGTGGATTATGGTTCGCCTTTGCATTACAATTGTTCTTTATGACAGAGCTAAGCGATTTTCCCCCCATCATGACCGCTGTGCAAGCTGCTGAATTTTTGAGTGTGCACCCTGAATACTTGCGTCAAATGGTTCGCGATGGCCGAGTGCCCGCGCACAAAATTCCCGGAGGACGTGGATGGCGTTTTCTTCGCGACGAACTTGTGGAATGGATTCGCATTCAGCCTTCTGAACGTTCAGTTAGAAAAGCCAATACTGAAGTCGAATAAATCTGTAAGACTTAC
Source organism: uncultured Burkholderiales bacterium (assembly GCA_964391505.1). Taxonomy (GTDB): domain Bacteria; phylum Actinomycetota; class Acidimicrobiia; order IMCC26256; family JAGPDB01; genus JAGPDB01. The sequence goes on from CAYMMG010000001.1 coordinate 11,061, forward strand.
GTCGCGTACAGAACTGAAACAATCTCGTTGAGGGGAACCAGCGTAGTTCCTGATTGAATTAATGATAATTCACAATCTGAGGAATCTCTACGAGTAATTGAAATACAGTCTGCCAGCAGTTCATATTTTCCGCAGTACACGTTTCCCAATTGCGTTTCGATTTCTACGTTGCGATCACGAAACGCAAGATCGTCGAGAAGTGAACGGAAGCTTTTATCTTGACGTGTAATCTGTTGCGATTGCGCATGTAAAGATTTTTCCAGGACTTTGATTTCGAACGAAGAAATGCCGTAATGGGTTAACGCGAAAGACTGAACAAAATTAGGTCGTCGGGTCGATCTGCATGAAAAATAATCGTTACCCAAATGAACAAGAAAGCCTTGAGTCCTGCTTTCTTTCGTATGTATCTCAATTTCATATCCGGAATGAAAAATGTTCGCTAGATAATCGAGAAGAGTCATTTTGCGTTGAGCGTAACGGAGAGATTCTTGAATAAAATCTTCTTCCTCTGTGCGCCAGGCGTTACGCATCTCTCGCCCTGTAACTAAAAATGCAGGATCTGTGCTCATCGCCACCTCCTTGTGTGCGCCAATAAGAATATGATGTTAGGTGTTATGTGTGCAAATAAAATTTCAGTTCGATTACTCAAGAATCCTGACCTTATCGAGAACCCAATCGATGCTTCTCTTTATCTGGCTCATTACAGTAAACGTTTGCGTCCAATTATTTCAGCGCACGGGCCCTGCACTTTAACCTGGCGTACAGATCGACAAAGCCACTATGCGGCTTTGGTCGAAACGATTTGTTTTCAGCAACTTGCTGGAGCGGCTGCACGCACCATCCATGGCCGAGTCGTTGCAGCCGCGGGCGGAAAAGTTACAGTCGATTCGATTGCTCGCGCAAGCGACGAAGCACTACGCGGGGCGGGCTTATCTCAGAGCAAGCTGTTGTCGATACGATCACTTACAGAACATGTGCAAACGAAAAGTCTCAAACTCAACCGAGTGTCATCTATGAGTGATGAAGAGGTTGTGCAACATCTGATCCAAGTGCGCGGGATAGGCCGTTGGAGTGCGCATATGTTTCTTATTGATCGTCTCCATCGACTCAACGTATGGCCCGCCGGAGATTATGGTGTGCGCGTAGGAATTTCGAAAATACTTGAGTTGCGCGATGTTCCCACGGAAAAACAATGCGAACCTTTAGGTGATGAATTCTCACCTTTCCGTTCTGTATTGGCTTGGTATTGCTGGAAGTGTGTCGATGAGCCTTCGTGAGTGGAGGCAATTGGCCGACGAATGTGTCTACCGATTTCCCGACGCTCAAAAAGCAGCCCAAGACCACGGTGACCTTATTTCCCTAGGTGCTGATCTCGATGTTCCAACGCTTTTGTATGCCTATTCCCATGGACTATTTCCTATGCATATCGAAATGGATGAAAAGAAAATGCTGGGCTGGTTTTCTCCCAATACGCGTGCCATTATTCCCCTCGACAATCTTCACGTCACGCGATCGTTGCGACAAAGTGATAAAAAGTATGAATGTCGAATAGATACATGCTTCTCTGACATGATGCGGTTGTGTATGACGGTTCCTAGGCATAGTGGTTGGATCGACGAAGAATTTATAGAAGCATATACGCAGCTTCATAACGAAGGGTATGCACATTCCGTGGAAGTATTCCACGAAGATGTGCTCGTCGGTGGTTTGTATGGAGTGAGCTTTGCTGGATTTTTTGCTGGTGAATCCATGGTGCATACAATGCGAGACGCCTCTAAAGTCGCCCTTTTGCATTTGGTTGAAATCCTGCAAGCTGGGGGAGTCACTCTGCTTGACGCACAGTGGATCACTCCACATCTCGAATCCTTGGGTGCAGTTGCTATAAACAAATCTGAATATTTCACTCGGCTAGAGAAAAGTCTCGAGACCGCCACAATGTCCTGGTCGAGATAGCCCTTTGCTCTTATAATAAACGTCATGACCCTCGGCCAGAATCTCACACTTTCTCCCGAAGCAGTTCGTGTTCTCGGAGTGCTCCTTGAAAAAGAAAAGACAACTCCTGACAATTATCCCCTCACTCTCCATTCTCTCATCGCGGGCTGCAATCAAAGTACGAATCGGAATCCGATAGTGGCTTACGACGAAATGACAGTTGAAAGAGCGTTGACGGAACTGCGAGATGAATCGTTGGCCTTGCGTGGCATATATGCCGGATCGCGCGTGCCCAAACATCGTCATTGCATCGAAGACGTATTTGATCTCTCCGAAGATGCGCAAGCCGTATTAACAGTATTGTTGCTTCGTGGCGAACAGACGCTGGGTGAAATTAAACAGCGTACCGATCGTATGGCAGATTTTGAAAACCTCGAAGAATGCGATACGGCTGTTTCGGAGCTTGTTTCTTTTGCCCCACCTTTGGCGCGCAGAATGGAACGCACCCCCGGTCACAAGGAGGGACGCATCACTCACACGCTATTTCATCCTGCGGCTGTCTCGTCGACACCTGTTGAAGAGAATGTAGTTCGTCCCACTTTTCAGCTTATTGAAGGTGAAAATAATGGCGATGATGATTCTCATCTCGATGATGCAGATGTTTTTTTTGAAACTCAGAATGAACTCGAGCAGCGCGTCGAACAATTAGAGCGTGAAACAAAATTGTTAACGCATGAAATTATGGCATTGCGCGCCGAAGTTGATAACCTGCGTGATCCTTCCGCCTAAAATATGACTACTCGGCGGACATTTCATGCCTCTCGACGAATTCGCGTGGGGGATTGTGCGTCTGATGCGATAGTGCGCGTCGACGCGCTTGCTCGATACTTACAAGACGTTGGATATGACGACACAGAAGATATTGGTGTTGGCGATGGTGGACTGTGGGTTGCCCGCTCTATATCGATGTCTTTTCCCAACATTTCCCTGTGGCCCATGCGAAACGAAATGATTGATCTCGAAACATATTGTGGAGGTATCGGTCGTGCTTTTGCGCAGCGCAATGTAATCATTACAACAGAGAACGGCTCACGCATTGACACCAGTACAGTTTGGGTTTGTGTTTCGGAAGAAGGCAAACCCATGCGCGTACCCGAATGGTTAACGAGGGCATATCCTGATGCAGAGAAAATATCTGCATCACGTACGTTGTCTGTTCATGAACCTCAGGATGCGCAAACGGCACCCGACCTCACTGAATCGGTATGGCATTTACGCGCCAGCGATTTTGATATCAACGATCATGCCAATAATGCTGTTGCCTATGATGCGCTTTACGATGTAGCCCAGAAGGTGAATGCTCTTCCTCCTTCTTCGATCTTGGTGGAATACCATCAACCCGTCACCTCTCGCGACGCGGTGCGTCTCATTTGGAAAATGCGACCTGATGGTTTCGATGCATGGTTGGCAAGCGACGACGCTGTTGCTGCTGCGATGAGATGGACGTATTAACTATTCACTTTGGCGACGAATATCGGGTTCGATATAAATAGTTTGCACCGTTGGCACTGATGCGCGGATACGCGATTCGACGGCGTTGATTGATTGAGTAATTCCTTCGTCGTTATGCGAAGAAAACTCAACTTTTACGCCCAACAAAATATTGTCTGGACCATGGTGCAGGGTGCGCATATGAATAATAGACGCGACTTCATCACCTTCTAAAACGGCTGATCGAATCTGCTCAGCAACTGCAGGATCGACAGACTCGCCAATGAGGAGCGATTTCATTTCCCGCGCAAGGATATACGCAATAATAATCAGCAAGATACCAATCGATATTGACCCGATGGCATCGTATCGGGCGTTATCTGTCGCAGTCGCTGCTGTGAGCCCCATCAGCGCAAAAACAAGACCTGTCATTGCTCCGATATCTTCTAAAAGAACGACAGGTAATTCAGGTTGTTTTGCATGACGAATAAAGTGCCAAAAGGATTGTGATCCGCGAACATGATTTGTTTCAATAATTGCCGTACGGAGCGAATATGTTTCAAGAAGAATGGCAATAGTTAATACAATGAAACCCCACATAGGTGAACTGAGTTCGTGAGGATGGCGAAGTTTCTCAATGCCTTCATAAAGAGCAAACAAGCCACCCAATGTAAAAAGAACAAGTGCGACAACAAAGCTCCAAAAATATCTTTCGGGTCCATAGCCAAAAGGATGCTCGGGAGTAGGTGCCTTTTTAGAACGGCTTGCACCAAGAAGTAAAAGTGCTTGATTGCCTGTGTCAGCGAGCGAGTGCAAGCACTCTGCTAAAAGTGATGCGGCGCCGGTTGCAAGAAATGCAAAGAACTTAATGATTGAGATCCCTAAGTTTGCGAAAAATGCAGCGAGGATCGCCTTTTTACCACCTTCATGCATGTTGTTCTTTCCCGATGTCGATACATCTACTATTTGATTGTCGTATTGTGGAGCGCAAAGACAAGGTCCTATACTAACTCGCGATGGAACTGAGTTATTAAAACGAAGGAGCGAACATAGTGAGATCTGACTCAAGCAATGGTTGGTCAAGTTCTGACCAGGGACATTTGAATGGACTTGTACGGGGTCTTTTATGGATAGCAAAACAAGATCCGATTAACGCCCGAGAATCATATGTATTCCTCCAAGGGCTTGTTGAGATTCATGGTCCACGCATCCTCTTCACGCCACAAGACGTGCTTCAAATACTCGATCCTCGCTCTCAAGGTGCATTGGGTTTAGCTCGTGAGATAATCAAGCAGGGACTTGTTACATCCCGCGATCAAGTGCAAATGCTTTTTGCGGCGCGAGATGTTACATCCTTGACAATACTTCGCCTTGCTCTTGAATCGGGTAACTTTCAATTGAATCCTGCAGATCTCATAGAGATTCTGAGAGTCGGCCCTATAGCTGTTCCTATTGAAGATTACAGACGTGTGTTAAATGCTGCTGTGGATAACCGGCTAAATGACTTAACCTCTAGCGAAGTGGCATTATGGATTGAACTTGGCACGCCCCAGTCGTTATTTGTGGTTCGCGCAGCTAGTCGTGCTTTGCAACATGCTGAAATCCCACTCGAGGGATTTTCTTGTGAAACTCATCGCGGTGTCATTCGGAGACATGAGATCCATGTCTATTCTGCAGATAAATCTGATGGTTCAACCGTGTGTTCCGTTGACGTGAGAACACGCGGAGGTCGAGTTATCGAGTGTTATGCAGGCGAATTATCTGATTCGGTTGTTGATGAAGTGAAACAAGGAAGATTTATTTCACTGACGCCTGTGCATCTCGGTCCCAAGAACCCTGTACGCGACTTTGTTGTGCCTCCTGAGCCTGGTGTCGCACGCGCAGCTGCTGAAGCCGCTGGTCTAGGGTTAAATCTATAGGTCTAATGATTAGAAAACGAAGGAACGAATATGCCCAGTGATGCAAATGGCCAAGGATACGAAGAACGTTTTCGTGAACAACGGCGCCTTGAAGCGATCATCATGAACACGCTCGACGAGATAGTGAAAGAACCACGGAGTGCGAATATCTCCTATGCGTATCTGAAAAGACTGTTGGAGTTGCACGGGAATGATATGCATTTCTCCGTAGATCAAGTGAGACACATAATTTCTGCGCGATATCAGTCTCAAGTTGCACTGAGTCTTGCAAATGAGCTTGCCAAGAGAGAGTGGTTTAGTGACGAAATAATCCAAGAACTTATTTCTTGCACCGATGAGCATGCCATGTTGCTGCTGAGAACTGCTCTTGAGCACAATCGTTTGATCCATCTTTCTTCTGAAGAAATGCTTCTTCTTATGCAAGACAAAGGTGGAAACAGTCAACACCAACAAGCGGTATGTGCCGCAGTAGATAACCGGCTGGCATGCTTCGTGCCGATGCGGTTGTCTTCTCGTGAAATTGCTGAGTGGATGGAAATGCGAACTTCCTTGGCGTGCAGTGCAGTCCAGTATCTGGGTGAAAGGATCCGTGTTAATCAGAAACAAGGCGTCCATGGGTTTTTTGTTGAAGAAACAAGTGACTTGGACGATGGTGTGTCATTTACTGTCTATAGCGCGGCAAAAAACAATGGTGAGACAGTCTGTCTTGTCGCGGGACGTAAAGAAACCGTAAGGCAATTATTTGTTGGACCATACACGCCTTCTCTTGTTTCTGATCTGGCCGCAGGGAACCCAAAAGCATTGGCGTGGATGCGCGATCATCCTCTCACTAGTGCAGGGCTGTCGGTCTCTCTGGCTTAGTTCAGCATCCCCGGACTGTGCCGTAATTCAGATCAGAATAGGAGCATGAATACTCCTGTTATTGTTTCAACTGCACGCACGCCGATTGGTCGAGCATTCAAAGGTTCGCTCGTTAATGTGCGCCCCGATGATCTTCTAGCCTTTATCCTTAAAGACGTTGTAGCCAAAACTTCTGGTCTCGATGTAACAGACGTTGATGACATTATTGTCGGATGCGGTCTTCCTGGCGGAGAACAAGGTTTTAACATTGCACGTGTTGCAGCTGTACTCAATGGGTGGAATGCCAATAGTGCAACAACGGTAAATCGTTACTGTGCCTCTTCGGTGCAAGCAATCGCCACAGCAGCCGGACACATCTCAGCAGGGTACGGTTCCATTTATCTCGCCGGTGGTGTGGAGTGTGTCAGCAGTTTTCTTAAAGGTTCCTCAGACTCGATTGAAGGAACAATGAATCCTCTTTTTGATGAAGCCATTGCTCGTTCCTATGCGGCTATCGACGAAGGCGCCCCGGCGTGGAACGAATCTGCCGGGCTGCCCGATATCTACATCGCCATGGGCATCACCGCAGAAAATGTTGCCGATCACTACAACGTGACGCGTGAAGAAATGGATGCGTTTGCACTAACATCACAACAAAAATGTGAAGCCGCAATTGCTCGCGGTTTTTTTACCGAAGAAATAACTCCGTACACGATTTCCGATGGAACAGTAGTCTCCGTAGATGATTCTCCTCGTGCGGGAACAACACTTGAAAGTATGGCTGGTTTGAAACCTGCATTTCGTCCCGATGGACGAATCACTGCAGGCAATGCGTGTCCTCTCAATGATGGAGCCGCAGCTGTTGTGGTCATGAGCGAAGAACAAGCAAGTGCGCGTAATCTCGAACCGCTCGCACGTATTGTCGGAGTTGCCTCGACGGCGCTTAATCCCGAGATAATGGGAGTCGGCCCAATCGAAGCTGTACGAAAAGTATTTGCGCAAACAGGGTTAACAATGGACGACATGGATCTTGTCGAACTTAACGAAGCATTTGCAGCTCAAGTTATTCCTGTTGTGCGTGAATTAAATATTGACCCTGACAAACTCAATGTTAACGGGGGAGCAATAGCGCTTGGTCACCCCTTTGGGATGACGGGTGCTCGCATCATGACAACACTTTTGCATGGTATGAAAGAATGCGGTGCGCGGTACGGTTTAGAGACAATGTGTGTCGGCGGTGGTCAAGGTATGGCGATCATCGTAGAGAGGCTATGAGCGTTATCCAAAAAGTTCGAGTTGCTCGAGGTCAATGTACGTTGTTGAGGGCGGAACAAAGACCGTGTTTGTTTCTTCGTCATAGCGAAACGCCGGTTTTACGTTTTCGTTCTGCTCACTGTCTTGCCTGATGTCAATAATTGGGATATGGATCTTAACTTTTTCGCGTGCTAATCCTTTTTCCAAAGCATGAACGGTCCGAGTCGAACAGAACTCACGAACAAGTGCCAACCACATGCCAACAAACTCCGGGCCATGGGCAGCAATAGAATTATCCATTCCCAAACCAAAATGCGCGAGCTCATGAAGTACATAGGTGGCATATCGGTAGGCTTTCGGAAAAGCGATTTCGATGCGACCATCGTGATGCCACAACACATGGGCAGTGCGGGCACCTTTTCCTGGTTTTAAGTGAGGCACACGCCAAACACTGGGTGATGGAAAAAGTGTGTGCCATACCTGCGAAGCGACAACTTCTAGTGCAAACGCATGAACGTCGTCCATGTGAGGAAGGGGAGTTCCGAGAACTCCTGAGTTTGCTCGATACACACGGATCCGTTGCGAGTCACGAACAGCCCGTAAACTTGTCGCCATGATAGGACAGCTTATGATCATTCGCCACGGCTTTAGTACATGGAACGAAAAGAATCTATTTACTGGCTGGGTGGACGTACCTCTTGCAGAGCGCGGTCGAGCAGAAGCGAAGCGTGCGGGACAAACGATCGCTCAAGCTAGATTTGTTCCTGATGTTGTTTTCACCTCAGTCTTACAACGCGCAATTGATACTGCCGATATTGCGCTTGGGGAGATATCAGCTGAGTTAATAGAAACCCATCGCTCGTGGAGGTTAAACGAAAGACATTATGGAGCATTAACTGGTCTTGATAAAAAAGATACGGTACGTGAGTACGGAGAAGAACAAGTTGCTCTTTGGCGACGCAGCTTTGATGTTCCACCTCCGCCCTTACCTCAAGGATCACCTTACGATTTTTCCAAAGATCCTCTTTACGCTGATGTTCCGTGCTCTCTCATACCATCAACGGAATGTTTGAAAGATGTATGTGCGCGCGTCATGCCCTATTTTGAAGAAACAATTGCTCCTCGTTTACTAAACGGAAACAATGTCATGGTTGTGGCACATGGCAACTCGTTGCGTGCCATGATCATGAATCTCGAAAATATATCCGAAGCTGATATTGCTCAATTCGAACTTCCGACGGCGACACCACGACTTTACAGATTCGCACCTGATTTCAGTGTGGAATCGGCAGGGTATATAGAAGATTCCGAAAGCGTGGCCGCCAGAGCGCAAGTGGTGAAGAATCAGACTTCGCAATAAGTACAGTAAACCGAATCTGGTAAAAACTTCTCGAAACATGAATTGCACTAATCATGCTACGATTGTGAGTCCTTATAGTGGTCTTGTAAGACATGATTTCCATAGGAAGCTAAGGAGATAGCAAGAGTGAAGCGCACATCGATAGTTTCGAGCATCTTCTGTCTCGCAGTCTTGGCTTTTCCGCTTTCTATTGTTCCGGCAAGTGCTGTATATACAACGTACACAGCGCCAAATGAAGGCGCAGAAGTTTTTGATGGCCCGGGAAGCTCTGTTCAGGCGCGCGTTCAAGACACGATGAGTGGTTCATTGTATAGCCTGGCAATGGACGCTCCTATTTCAGGCGGAGATACATTAAACGAAGGATCTTTCGCTGATGGGATTGAAGCTTCTCCAAGCGGTACTCTCACGGTCGATATATTGAACGATGTTTACCGCATTGTTCTTAACGCTTACCCTAATGAAAATTCTGCTTTTCCCCTTGGTGGAACCGACGATGAGAGAGCTGCAGCCGTACAATCTGCAATCTGGCATTTAACTGACGGCTTTAATCCTGACCAAACCGGCCTGAACTCGACGGTAATCATCGATAATTACAATCTCATTCTCGGTTGGATCGATGGGGATACTCCCAACGGTGAATTTCCTACATATTCAGAAGAAGCAGCATCATCATTGTGGGTTGATTCGGCCAGCGCGTCTGTTGATATGGGAACGATAGCCGGTCCCTTTACCGTACACATTCAAGATACAACTTCGTATGTCAATATTTCCGTCGCTGGCGGAACGCTTGTTGACGTGAGTGGAACCGTTATTGATTCAATGCATCCTGATTGGGATTTTCACGATGGAGATCAGTTCTATATTTACAGTTCAGATGCAGGATCGGCGACAATTACAGTTTCTGGCGAAGTCGATGCTCCTCCAGGTCGTATATACATTGGTGATGGTACGAATAATGGAAACAGTTTACCAACGGGTATCGGGTCGGTCTCTGCAGGAACGGGCCAGCAACTTTTTATAAGTAATTCCGCTTTCGTGGGAACGTCAACGATCCTTGTCCGAGTCACATTTATAGACCCTTCTGTCGTCACTCCTGTGCCGCCAGTTATCGTCGCTCCTCCTGTTGTCGTCGGTGGAATTACTGCTGTACGTCCTACAGCGGATACGTCGCCGTCAGTATCAGGAACTCTTCCTGCTACAGGCGTGGACAGCACTATTCCTATGCTGGCTCTTGGCATTATTTTTGTTTTTGCTGGCGTCATAGCAACGTATGCGAGCAGTAAGCTAGGTCAATCCGCACAACAAAGCGTGCGAGAATAAGGGGTCATCATGAAGCGCATAACAACCTTTTCGACCACACTGGTTTTGTCAACTGTTCTTGCACTCGCTGTTTTTGCTTCGCCTTCGAATGCAGTATCGACAACTTATGTTGGACTTGTCGAAGGATTTGTTGTTCACGGTACAAGCGGTCCATCAGAACAAGCATTTATTCAGTCGACAAGCCAAGGTAAAGCGTATCGACTTTCGACCGGAGCAATTCACTCTGGTGGGGACACATTTAACGAAACCTCTTTCGCAGGCGGCGTTGCAAACGCTTCCGGTGGGCATCTTTCTGTCAATTCGTTAGGGTCCGTTTCACGAATTGTTCGCAATTCTTATCCCAACGAAAATCCTTCTTTTCCTCTGTTGGGAAATAACTTTGAACAAGCAGCGGCGATTCAAGCAGCAATATGGAAGTACACCAATAACTGGGAACTCGACACAGGTAACCCAGCGAATAATGCGGTAGTGATTTCCAATTACAATCTTATTCGCGGATGGATGGATGGCAATCCCGGTAATGGTGAGTATCCTGCGTTTAGTGGAGAACCGTCAGCTTCTCTTAGTGTCGATAGCCCAACAGCAAGCCTAGAAAGTACAGCGAATCTTGGACCTTTCACCGTTCAATTACAAGGGGCAAGTGCATTCGCTAATGTCACAGCGACAAACGGAGTCCTGGTTGATCAATCCAATGTGGCCATCGATCCCAGTTTTGAATTTCACGACGGAGACCAGTTTTATATCAGGACGACAACACCAACCACGGCTTTTGCCACGGTTTCAGGGCAAGCAAATGCCCCTGTAGGCCGTGTGTTCGTTTCGACGGTTTCAGGTCAAGCACCTATCATCAATGTTTCAGAATTTTCAGGAACGAGCTCAGCGACGGCATCTGCTGTCTTCGTGAGTCCGAACACGGTCACGCGTATAGATGCCCCTGTTGGGGTACAAGGGGCTTTTGTCAATAGAGTCTCACGTATAGCCAATTCGGGTTTTAACGACAATAACTACTTACTTGTGACTGTTGGTTCAATCCTGCTTCTCCTTGGCTTTGGTATAACATCGTTGACTAATGCCATCAAAGACGAGAGCTAGCAGCGGTTGTCTTTTTTGTTTCGTGTAACGATTAGTATTTCGGGAACACAAAACCACAAATGTGTGTGATAATCAAAATATCTCAAAATCCGAGAAAGAGGATACCGTGGTCAATGCTCGACATCATGTAGCGGGAACCAGCTCGCCCGAGGCAGTCCAGCGATGGAAGGAAATACTTGATTCGCTTTACGATGCGGCAGAGCTAATTAACGCACCTGATTCTGTCATTCGAATCCTCGAACAGCCCCAACGCATTCTTGAAGCGGCCGTTCCTTTGAGAATGGATGACGGGACGATCGAAGTTTTCACCGGATGGCGCGTACATCACAATACGGCACGCGGCCCTGCCAAGGGAGGAATTCGTTTCCATCCTGATGTGGATGCGTTGGAGACAACTGCACTCGCTGCGGGAATGACCTATAAAACAGCAATTTCCCATTTGCCATTTGGCGGAGGAAAAGGTGGTGTGAACTGTGACCCAACTGTTTTATCTTTAGGTGAGTTAGAACGAATAACGCGCCGCTACACATGGGAAATGTTGCCTCTTCTCGGACCCGATCGCGATGTGCCTGCACCGGATGTCAATACTGATGGACGAGTCATGGGTTGGTTGATGGATACTGTGTCTATGGCGCGTGGTGAAGAAAGTGCGGCTTCGGTCACGGGTAAGCCTTTATCAATTGGTGGTTCACTCGGACATGTGGGTGCAACGGCAAATGGTGTTGTTACCAGTGTGCGTGCAGCATTTACTTTGAACAACTTCACATTTGAAGGTTCGCGTGTTGCTATTCAAGGTTTTGGAAAAGTTGGCGGACCATTGGCATATCTTTTACATAGTGCTGGTTTGCGTGTTGTTTCTATTGCGGATGTCACAGGAGCTGTTTATAATCCGGGCGGTATTGATGTTCCCGCTCTTGGAGACTATGCCAAAGAATCCTCTGGAGTTGCCGGATTCCCAGGAGCAGACACAATTAGTGCAGAAGAATTTTGGCGTGTGAAATGTGATGTAATGATCCCCGCGGCTCTTGCGCTAGCGATCGATGAGACAATCGCAGAAAAACTTGATACAAAGATAGTGGTTGAAGCTGCGAACGGTCCGACTTCAGAAGCTGCCGATAAAGTTTTTGCCGACCGCGGCATACCTGTTGTTCCTGATATCTTGGCAAATGCCGGAGGTGTGACGGCCAGCTATTTTGAATGGGTACAAAATCGCCAAGGCTATCCATGGACAGGACAAGAAGTTGCAACTCGGTTACATGACAATATGCACACAGCATTTGAAGTCGTGCACGATAGAGCGGTTGAACTTGATGTGTCGATGCGACGTGCAGCAATGGCAGTCGGCGTTGAACGCGTTGCTGAAGCAATCATTGACCGCGGCTTTCGTTTCTAATGAAAAAACTTTGTGCGGCTCTTCTTATTGGGAGCCTCCTCGTTGTGGGGTGTTCCTCAGATAATACGAACAGAACCACAACGACTACGAAAAAATCGCAGCCGCAAGGGAAGGTTTCTTTTAAGCCTTGTGGAACTTTTGAGTGTGCGACAATTTCTGTCCCTATGGATTACAAAAAACCTAAGGAAAGACAAATCGAACTTGCTCTTATTAAGAAATCTGCCGCTGACCCGGCAAAGCGAATAGGAGTATTGCTCATCAATCCTGGCGGTCCTGGTGCGTCCGGAGTCGATTTCGCAAAAACTAGTATCGACTATCTTTTTCCCGATGAGATACTCGAGCGTTTTGACATAATCGGTTGGGATCCTCGAGGTGTGGGTCAATCCACACGCGTTGAATGTGCAGAAAGTCTCGATCCGCTTTTTGATGGAGTTGATTATTCCCCCGATTCCGATCAAGAATTCACACAGCTCAAAGCTGCGAATGCTTGGATAGGTGAGCAGTGTGAAAAGGCAGATAATGAGTTGTTGCCTCATCTTTCGACTCAAGCATCTGTTCTCGATATGGATTCAATTCGCAAACAGCTAGGAGAAGATCAGATCAATTATCTTGGATTCTCCTATGGGACTGCTTTGGGCCAGCTCTATGCTCATAAGTTTCCTAAGAATTTTCGAACAATGGTGATCGATGGGGTAATTGATTTAGAAAGTGACCCAACGCAGATAGCTATTGATCAAGCGCTTGGGTTCGAAGATGCTCTCAATAGTTTCTTTGAATATTGTCGTACCAATACATGTACTTTCGCGCGAGGTCAAGATCCTGCTGTTGCATACGGTGCGATCGCACAGAAAATTGATGCCACCCCAATGCCCTCAAAAAAAGATCCAACATTTAAGCTCGGTCCTGCCCAGCTCGATATCGGAACATCCTTTAGTCTTTATTCAGGCACAAGAGGTTGGGAAACACTTGATTCTGCTTTGACTGCAATACTTTCGGACAATCCTGATTCTATGTTGTCAGGATTCAGCTCGTATGTTGGGCGAAATTCCACGGGAAAATACGATGGATCATACGCTTCTTTCCTTTCCATAGGGTGCGCTGATGGAAATATTGGAAATGCGAATGACTTAGTCGATCTTGCGCAAAGTATTTCAAGTAAGGCTCCGCTCTTTGGAGAGAGCGGGATATACCTTGGGCTGCCTTGTACGACATGGCCAGGCGCAAAGAAAGCCAAAGCTTTTGATGTTGACGCAAGCGGTTCGGCTCCGATTCTTGTGATCGGCACAAGAGGCGACCCCGCTACCCCTGTCCAATGGGCACGGAAGGCTGCAAAAGATCTTAAGACGGGCGTCTATATTGAATTACGCGGAGAAGGCCACACTGCTTATGGGCAGGGAAGTGGATGTATTAATGACGTTGTTGATACGTATTTTCTGACGGCAAAAGAACCTTCGTCACAGGCATGTACTTAACATGATTTCGATTTATTCGTTTGCGGCACGAGGATGATCGGGGTCGACCAAGCTGGGCATTGGAGAAGGTGCCGGAGTGTAATAGCTCACACCATTAAACGAAATATGCGCTTGAACAAACGGGCCTAAACCTGAGTGACTTTCTGCATACTTCATTTGATTCTCCAAGAACTCCATTGATGGTCCCGAATTGGGTGCAACGAGGTCGACGTATTCGTGGTAATCCCAGTCGAAGAATGCGCAGACTTTAAGCATGGTTGTCAGGATGGGGCGAACACGACCACGCTCGAGCGGCGACCAGGTGGCATTAGAAAGTCCGGCGCGTTTTGCTGCGACAATTTGAGTAAGTTCCATTTCTTTACGAGCATTGCGAATTCGTTCGCCAAATGCAATAAGTTTTTGTGTTTGTTCCGTACTGAGACCTGGAATGGTTGCTGGAGGCATGGGGCGATCTCGCAACGCTTCGAATTCCTCAATAGGCCAGTTTAAAGTTTCAGCAATGCGTCGAGCGGTGTGCGGGCGAGGGCGAATACGACCTCGTTCGATATGTTGCCACCCCGAAATACTTACGTGTGCAATTTCTGCCGCTTCTTGGCGGGATAAACCTAGTTCTCGACGACGGGCACGTACACGTTCTCCGAACTCACGCATCTTTTCTGCGTCGTCTTCTTTTTGAACAACAATAAAATTCAAACGAGCAGGTTCCCACTCGAGCGCTGCAGCAACGTTGGCTGCTGTTTGTTTCTTTGGTCGATGCATTCCACGTTCTAACAAGCTCCATGTGCCCACGCTGATATCGGCGCGTGTCGATGCCTCCTCTTGGCTCATGCCAAGTTGACGACGACGCGCACGGATCATACGACCCGCTGCGATGAGTGCTTTACCTGAAAAGTCGGACATAACACCCTTAAGGTAACCTATAAAAAAGATTACGACAAGAGGTACTTTGCATCTTTGAATTATTTCTCAATGACGTTTCGCGATTGATATTTCATCGTGCGAATAATACGAAAACCATTCATTATGGTTCTCCTCTGGTCGACATAATGATCAATGTATACAACCACTCGCATCCGTGTTTTTGCTTATTGGTGTGTCGTCGCTATGATCGCTTTATCCATTTATGGTGTGTCGAATAAATCTGCATATGCAGGCGGAACAGTTCCGCCCAATGCAACAAGTGCATATCCTGGTTTAGACCCACGTTTAGTCGGTGTTCCCATTATTGAAACAGATCTCACAACTGCTCTTGTCTCGCTTTCTGAAGCAGTGGCACATGTCAATTCACTACAAGAGGAACAGTCCACGCTCCGTGTACGCATTTCTCTTCTCACGACCGAGTCTGTTCGGGCACAAGAAGTGGCTGATGTTCGCTCAGCCCAATTTGATCAGGTGAACAATGCATGGAACTCACTCATTCTTTCTCAGTATCAAGGAATCTCTTCCGACGAAGATGGAAGTGCGCAAGCTCCTGACGTTAACGAGTTGCGACTTACACATCAATCTGCGCGTGTATCCGATTCGCTTCGAGAGTGGAAGGAAAAAGCACAACTTCGCAAAGTGGAATCAGCGAAGTATGTCACGTCAGTAAATGAAACACTTGCCAAATCCCAAACACGAGTTAATAATATTTCCGGAGAACTCGAAGTGGCTCAACAAGACGCTCAAGATAAGCGCGATGTCGTACGCAGTGGAATCCCTCTTGCTCTCATTGAAGGTTTGGAAATTCCCGTGCTCACAATGGATGCATATTTGCGAGCTGAAAAAGTGTTGAGCGTCGAGAAACCTGAGTGTGCTCTAACGTGGTGGGCGCTCGCTGGCATCGGCCGTGCGGAATCAAACCACGGGCGATACCAGGGCACGGTACTTGATCAAACGGGTACTGTCACGCCTCCGATCATCGGTGTTGCTCTCAACGGTAATGGCTTCGCTGCGATTGGGGATAGTGATCAGGGACGCTTTGATGGAGATACGCAATGGGATCGGGCCGTAGGTCCAATGCAATTCATTCCGGGGACATGGAATCGTTGGGGCTCAGATGGTAATTCTGATGGTGACATAAATCCACAAAATATTTATGATGCTGCGTTAGCTGCTGGAAAATATCTGTGTAATGCAGCTCGTCCAAACATGACGACCGAAGAAGGACGCCGGAGTGCCTTTTTTGCCTACAATTATTCGAAGTCGTATGTGGACTTTGTTGCAGCTAAAGGTCACGAGTACGAAGTTTTGGGTGTTGGGCGTTTTAATCCTGCGCCTGTGGATTCGACAGTTCCTGCTCAATAACAACATCGCGATGGGTAATTGATTCAAGCAATTTCCGTTTTCGACGAGCGGAATACATTTCTAGTTCACAGTCTTTCGAGGATCGACATCGAATAAAAATGACATCGGGATTAAGAGATACGGACAGAGTGTCGATAGTGTCGGACTTGCCCGCATCTGCTCCATCGGCGACACGAAGAATAGCCGTCAACCATTGCGCACGTTCAAGCTCGATATCGCTCATGCGACCAACAAAACGGTCCTTTTGTCTCGGATCTCGTGTTCGATGCCATCGAATGATTCCTCGCAAGATCATGGCATCATCAGGAGCGAAACCAATGAGCGGAATGCTGGAGAGCATGTAGGCCCCATGCTGGTCGTGTTTTGAATGATTAATCATTTCTCCAATATCATGAAGTCGTGCAGCAAAACCAAGCAAAGTCCGGTCGTTGAGGGAAAGTTTATGCAACGGAGTAAGGCTGTCAAAAAGGATGAGCGCAAGCTGGTGTACCCTTTGACCGTGTCGTGTTAGCGAATCATCGATCGCGTTCATGCGACGTTCAAGATCGACAACGGTGCGTTGTGCAACCGCTGACTGATGAGGGATGAGGTATTCGTCTGCTTCATCCATTACGCGAAAAATAATTCCTTCACGCAGCGCATAAGGAGAAATCATCCAGGATGCTTGCGCTGAAACAAGCTGCGCAATTTCGAGAGCAATAACGGCTGCTGTAGTAATAAACTCGTCTCGTGCATTGTCGTATCCAAGAAGGTTGCGTCGATCATCGGGAGTCCTATAGACGATCCGCTCACACAGAGCAGTCATCTCATCTGCGGACGCGGCTAGGAGGGAAAGCGGGCCCGAAACGTAGCCATCTGTTTGCGCGCGCGCCATGGTAATCAATGTTGTCAACGTTCCAGATGATGCAACGATATGTGAAAATAGATCAGAGGGATATTGATGGGAAAAGATTTCAAAATATGTCTCACACATATGTTTAATTGCATCGATATCGGCTGTGGTAAGGGGATCAGAAACTTTAAGTTCGCGAGCAACTCTGCTGGCTCCTAATGAGACGCTGATGGAGCCTTCCAGTCCGTAGCGTTGACCCGCCATAAGCTCGAGGCTCCCTCCTCCCATGTCGCAGGCAAGAACACGCGATTCCGGTAGTGTTGAAACAGCAGAGATGGCACGAAAAATGGTTTGTGCCTCTTCTTCCCCTGAAATAACGCGAACGGGATGGCCGAGCGTTTTTGACAGAGTATCAATAACATCACTGCCATTTTTTGCAGATCGGATCGCGCTTGTTGCAACACAGTGAACAACATCGACGTTATGGCGAGTAATTAGTGATTTGTAGTGTCGCATTACTCTGCGTGCACGCAAAAGTGAGGCAGGAGAGATCGAACCGAGACTTGCAACTTCCGCACCCAGATATAAAAGAGTCTTATCATCTTCAATGACTGACAATTGATCGTGTCCCAAGGCGTCGGCAATGAGGAGATGGAAACTATTACTCCCGCAATCTATGGCCGCAATACGCATTATTGCTAAGTGTAGAAGAAAATCACTTCCCATAGCGTCTTAGACGCGTATGATAAAGATAGTTATGGATGTTATGCACGAAATTATGTTTTCGGATGAGAAGTTTTTAGGCGTTCCCGCCTTGCGTGAAGTCTTGTCGCATCTTGATTCAATCAAATACTGTTCTTTCGGTTCCTTCCTTTCCTCGATACATTTTATGAGAACATTCTCAGGAACTTTTGATGTTCTTGTTCGCGATGAGACCGACGCGCTCGACGCGCTCGCTGAGTCATTTGATGTAGACACTCGCCATGGCACCATGTTGCTCAATGAGCGCAACGGAGGAGAAGTTGGGTCGACGCTTAAAATCCGACTTGTTGATGCAACGGCAAAAAATGAAGCTTTACGTCAATACCTTATTGAAAATGCAGAAAGTCGAACATGTGTGGTAACTAATAAGTCTGGTCACGTCGATAAGTTCGATATCAATGTTCCCCGTCGTGGCCCAACTCTTATAACCGCACTTCTCGAGCAAGACGCTTCTCCTCTTACGCTTACTTCTACTATTGAAAAAATTGTATGGAGTCTCAGCAGTATAGGAGTAGCTCCGTTGTTACGTGAATCGCGATATGTTCCGAAAGAATGTGTGTATGCCGCTGCCAGTATAATTGAAGATTTGTTCGTGGTTCATGCAAATAAAACTGCCACGATGCTTCATGCTCATTCAACAGGCGAATGCAAAACAATCACTGCAGCTGAGCTTAAAAAGCTCGGTCGACCTTATGCAGCGCTTTTGCGTGCATAGCATCACTAGAATCGTAGAAATGACATCTGACTATTCCCAAGAATTAAATTTCGTTCGCGAGCTCTGCGATGAAATTGACCAGTACACACTATCTAGCTTTGAAAAACGTGAATTTAATGTTATGACCAAAGCGGATCTTACGCCCGTTACGGAAATTGATCAAGAGACTGAGAGAAGGATTCGTGAGGCAATCCACGAACGATTTCCGGGAGATAGTATCGAGGGCGAAGAGTATGGCGTTGAAACTCTTTCGATGAGTCGCAACTGGGTTATTGATCCCATCGATGGGACAAAGAATTATTTGCGCGGTGTACCTGTATGGGGAACGTTAATTGCACTCTGCGTCGATGATCAACCCGTTATGGGTGTGACATCTGCTCCCAGTTTGAATCGCCGTTGGTGGGCAAGCAAAGGTTCCGGCGCTTATCTAAATGGCAAGCAGATTCATGTCAGTAAAATCGATGAGCTCACTCGAGCTGAGGCAAGTATTGGAAACATGACCTATTTTGAATCAGAGGGATATCACGGAAGTTTGGATCGCCTCACCGACACGATCGCGCGTGTACGAGGAGTGGGTGATTTTTGGTCACACATGCTTGTTGCTGAGGGTGCCCTTGAATGTGGTCTTGATGCAGCAGCAGAACCGTACGACGTAGCTCCGCTCAAAATTATTGTTGAAGAAGCAGGAGGAACTTTCACGTCATTTGGTGGCGAGGATTCCATTCGCGGAGGTAGTGGGATATCTACGAACGGAATACTTCACGAAGAACTTCGCCAAATTCTTGTTAATGAATAACGTTATTGTTCAGAACTAGCAGCGTTATAGTCGGCTTGAGCCCGCTCTGTTGCAAGAGCCATTTGCTGCTCGTTGCCAGCAACCTCGAAATCTTCAACGGCGAGTTGGTATACCGCAACAGCTTCTTCGTTGCGTCCAAGCAGCGTGAGACAATCGCCGATGCTGAGCGCTGCTTCAGCAGCTCCTGAAGATTCACCCAAACTTTGCCATGTGGCGCGTGCGGATTCAAGAAGCATCACGGACTGATCAAGCTTGTCGATGTGCATGTAAATGTGTGCGAGGTCCATTTCGACAAGCGCTGCATTTCTCGCTTCCCAGAGGGCCATAAACTCATCGCGCGCGACAACAAAATGCTTAATTGCATCTGAGGGGTTTACAATTTCTCCATGTTGCCATGCATTTCTAAAAAGTTTTCCTAGATCGTGATGTGCCAGCGCAGCCATCTCGCGATATTGCAATGAAAAGGTTGAAATAAGTTCTCGGTATAAGTAACTCGAAAAGACAGTATCGTTAATGAGTAATGACATCGAAAACATTTCCGAGCGTGCGATGGATGGTAAGACTGCGTTGCCTGCAGCTGCGCCGGCGCGCCACGCGTGCGCATATGCTTTCATAGCTGCTCGACGATCACCTTTAGCCTCACAAAGACGTGCATGATTCAAAGCTGACGTTGCAAAGTCTACGGGTTCGAGTACAACTGATGAATCGGTGGTCTCAGACACAAGGTCTCCTTTAACGGTTATGAGACCATTGTATTGTGTTTCGCGTTATTCGTCTAGTGCGTCTTATTCATGTAGTTATAAATACGACACTCTTTAACTAGGTACAGCACAAATAAGTCGATTTTTACCTCTGCTTTTTGCTTGGTAGAGAGCATCATCCGCAGCTTCGACGGTTTCCATTGTGCTGCGAGACATGTTGTGGATAGCCATTCCTATCGAAAACGTTGTGTTATAGAGTTTTTTATCTTTCCATAGAACAAGTAATCGCTCTAATATCGCTTGAGCTCCCTCACTAGCATCGCGTAAAAGAATGATGAACTCATCACCTCCTAGGCGAGCAACAAGGTCGGGATTGCGGATTTGCTCGGTAAGAAAGACTCCAACTTCGTGTAGTAATTCGTCTCCCGATGAATGGCCGTAGAGGTCGTTTGTTCCTTTGAGTCCGTCTAAGTCAACCATCGCAAGAACATCTCCGGGTTTCATCGATGCGACCATTGAATCAGCAAAACGTCGATTTCCGAGACCCGTTAGGGTGTCACGCTGAGATTCATCGGTGAGGCGTTCTACAATGCGTCGATCCATTGCTGCTTTGCCCGCATTTTCAAGTGCACGGCCAGCTTGGTCCGCGAGGAGCTCGAGAGCTTCACAATCGCGTTGAGCCACTTTGACAGTGGGGGAAGTTTGAACAATCAATGCTGCTGAGTATCTCCCATTAATCCAAATAGGAACTCCGACAATATCGCCCCGATGATCTCGAGAATTTTTGGAAGCATGATCATCTTTCGTGATGGTAACACGTCGCATTGCAGACGCTTTAACAGCGATATCCATGACGCCGGGGATAGGTGCCCCTTCTTCAAAAATCTTTTGTCGACGATCGAAAGAGACGAGAGACATTGAGGTGTATCCTAAAGCCTTTGTCACATTCGCAATGTTGCGAATCGCTTTTTCTGGATTCTTAGAATCGAATTCCCGCGATGAACGGGTAATAGTAGAAAAAATGTCAGCACGCGCACGCGCTTCATGAAGTGATGCAGCAACAGGGAGATGGATGCTTCGGATAAGGAAGAACTCAGTACACATCATCAGCATGCCTAAAAGAGGAATGATCGGTTCTTCAATTATGGTTTTGGAGACAATGAGCGCACTGAGAAGAAAGCCCATCGTGAATATCAGTGAAATATATGCATTTTTCTTTTTTTCGTTAAGTGCGGAAACACCGATAATGAGACTGCATGACGCAAAAGCGAAAACTGTAACGATGTCTTGTTTTTGTTCCGTTGCTGTCATGATCATTGACGAGATGGCAATCCCCGAAAGCAATAATGTCACTGCTCGCGCCACCATGAATTCGCTTAGGTGAGAGTTAAAGAAAACAAGAGCAGACCATGCAAGGAGAATAGTTGCACATACGACGACCTGGGCTGGGCTTGAATACAAAGAAGATATAAATGCAGACGAAAGCGCACATGCGCTGATGGCTAGTCCTAATGCAGAAAGGATCAGTCGGGTATCTTCATTTTTGGCATGGGTGTCCATATAACCTCTATTCGGCACATTAAAAGGCAATATGAAGAGGAAAATGACCTTGTACAGGCCTTATGTAGCTAACTAGTTGAGAGAATTTCAATCATTTCAGGTGTCGCCATGCTCGGGTGCGAAATTCCGCATGCGTACGACAGGAGCACTAACTGTTTGCGCAGCTCAATAAGGTATTTTGAGGCACGGACTGATTTTTGTGCAGGGTCAAGTCCGCGGTTGAGCCACGCAGAAGAGGTAGCTACACCAGTGGGGCAATGTCCAGTATGGCAACGCTGAGCCTGGATGCAACCAATAGAAAGCATGGATTCGCGAGCCACGTTGACCATGTCAACTCCAAGCGTAAAAGCTCGAAATGCTCGATCAGGCAAACCTAATCGACCTGATCCGATAAAAACAATGTCATCACCCAAAGAGTGGGCATCGAAAATCTTTCGTACACGACCGAAGCCGAGCATGAAGGGGAGAGATACGTGATCAGTGAAAGAAAGAGGGGCAGCTCCCGTGCCTCCCTCACCTCCGTCGATCGTAATGAAGTCAATTCCTCTGTCGCGATCACGATCCATGTGTTGTGCGAGCTCTTCGAAAAAGGAAGTGTTGCCAACTGCTGATTTAATTCCAATTGGTAAACCTGTTGCATCTGCGATGCGTTCTGCAAAGTCAAGTAAAGAGTCGGCATCAGAAAATGCGCTGTGTCGAGAAGGGGAGTGGCAATCAACTCCGACAGGGATGCCTCGGATTGCTGCAATTTCTGGTGTGACTTTTTCGCCGGGTAGCATTCCGCCTAATCCAGGTTTGGCGCCTTGTGAAAGTTTTATTTCAATTGCACGCATGCTTGGATTTTTTCCAACAGTGTCAAGTAATCGTTCGAAGGAAAAAGTTCCATCATCGTTGCGTGCGCCAAAGTATCCGGTACCTATTTGCCAGACGAGTTCTCCACCGTTTTGATGGTAAGGGCTAATGCTTCCTTCGCCTGTGGATTGTAGGCATCCGGCGAGAGCAACTCCTTTGTTTAATGCCGTGACGGCATTAGGGCCTAGCGAGCCGTAACTCATGCCGGAAACGTTAACTACTGAGCGTGGAACAAATGCATGGACTCGACTACGCGTAGCGCCAAGTGTTTTTGCGCACGGCAATTTCCAGTCAGGCTCGATTCCAAAGTCTGAATCTGCGGGCTGCTGGTAAGGAAAGGTTGCATGCTTAATGATGATGTAATTGGAAGATTTTTCGAGATCGTTATCGGTTCCAAAACCGAAGTAATTATTCTCACTTTTTGATGATGCGTATATCCATCTGCGTTCGTCACGCGAAAAAGGAAGTTCGGAATTGTTGTCGGTGACAATATATTGACGAAGCTCAGGCCCAACTTCCTCTAAAAGAAAACGTAGACGGCCCACTAAAGGAAAGTTGCGTGCAATGGAATGCTTCTTTTGAAAGATATCGAAGAGAACGGTAATAGTCCCGGTAACAAAGAGTGTAAGTAGTAACCATACCCACCACGAAAGATTCATAGGCGTTATTCTACGTGATGTAATGCTTTAGAATGTTCGCCGTCTAGCACTCTTTTAATACACGTAATCTGGTCAGTTTTATAGCTGGCCAGGCGAGTAGACCAAGAAGAAAGTCTTTGGGTGTGTCCATCAGACATGAAGAACGTTGTCAAAGGACCTTCTAATTCATATCCGTCAGCCTGAAGAATGGTTTCGCGGTTTTGATCGGCAAGGGTAATTTCAAAAGTCATAAATATAGGATGACATGCCTTGCCTGTGGAACGGTAGAGTCTCTTCATGTGTATTTGTTGTGCACAAACCGGTTGTTTATCCACAATATTCAACTTTCTATGTTTATTGACAATCAATGTTGATAGTGATAGCATGGCTTTATGAAATCTACAGCTGAGCTTGTTGAAACGCTTCGCGAAACGGGTGGTCGCATTACTCCTCAACGAATTGCAGTACTAGACGCCATCAGTATCAACGAATCACACCCAACTGTAGACGAAATATTTGACGAAGTGGTTGAAAAACAGCCCTCTTTATCACGTAAGACTGTGTATCAAATCGTATATGACCTTGCTGACATTGGCGCAATCTCATTAGTCGATGTTGGGACAGGTCAAGTTCGAATTGATCCTACGGTTGAATATGAGCATGACCACTTTGTTTGTTCGCAGTGTCGAAAAGTTTCTGATATCGCTAGGCGTAAACCCGCGCCGCCCGCACAAGATGTTCTTGCCTTTGGTGAGATCGAGAGTGTTGATGTTGTCTATCGTGGTGTATGCCGCGAGTGTGCAGTATCCACTCAGTAAAACTAACCGCCCACACAATAAGGAGAAATAATGGAACTCAAAGGTTCACAAACCCATGAGAATTTGAAGCATGCATTTGCTGGAGAGAGTCAAGCGAACCGTCGCTACCTTTACTTCGCACAAAAGGCAGACGTTGAAGGCTACACAGAAGTATCTGCAGTCTTTCGTTCGACTGCTGAAGGTGAAACTGGTCACGCGTTTGGTCACATGGACTTTCTTGAAGACGCTGGTGATCCCGCAACAGATGAGCCTTTCGGTTCAACAGAGGACAACCTTAAGTCTGCTGTTGTTGGAGAAGTGTATGAATACACAGAAATGTATCCAGGATTCATGAAAGCTGCTCGCGATGAAGGCTTTGACGAAATTGCTGAATGGTTCGAAACGCTTGCTCGTGCAGAGAAAAGTCATGCTGGTCGATTCCAAGCTGCACTCGACTCGCTCGACGCTTAATCGGCACATAATTTGCACCTTTTGGAAGGTCTGACCTTCCAAAAGGTAATTATATGAACGTATCACGTAAAACCATTCCTGTTCACGACATGTCTCATCATGCGCATGAAGAAACTCCGCCTAAGGAGTACGGAAAGCTCGCGCTCGTTTTTCTCGCGATCACTCTTATTTCGGGTGTACTGAATCTGCTGATCGATGGTCACGGCACTTTTCATCACCTCGCTGCATTGGAGTCGTATGTTGCCCAGTTTATGGGCGTATTCTTTCTCGTTTTTGCTGGCTTTAAGCTCGTTAATCTAAGAAGCTTTGTAGATGGTTTTGCAATGTATGACATCATTGCGGGACGCTCGCGTGCCTACGCCTACGCATACCCGTTTCTTCAACTTGCTCTTGGAATCTCCATGTTCGGCTTGCCTTCGTTGTGGGTAACTCATTTCCTTGCGATGGTGATTTCAGGCATAGCTCTCGTTGGCGTTGCGTTGTCGCTAAAAAACAAAAGAGAAATTCAATGCGCATGTTTGGGGAATGTGATCAAAATGCCGTTAGCAACTGTGTCAGGAATAGAAGATGGAATTATGTTCGTTCTCGCATTCATTATGTTCGTTTCCATGATGGGATAATCTCGTGACTGTATCTCTTTACCTGCCCACGGACGATCTCTATTGGGATCGGGACGATGCTCGTGCTGAACGAGATCGTACTTTTCACCAGTGTGCCGACTGTCGTTTGTGTATTAAGTATTGCTATAGCTTTAAAACGCTCTTTCAACTGGTCGACGAGGTCCATGCCGCGAACGCTCACGCGCTTACTGAACCTGAGCACGATAGGATCGTCAACGAGTGTTTTCAATGCAAGCTTTGTTATGTGAACTGCCCGTACACTCCTGATCAAGATGCAGAATGGAAAATTGATTTTCCGCGTTTAATGTTACGTTCGCTTTCGATCATGCAAAACGAAAAGAAAACAACGCGTGCATCTCGACTGCTAGCGCGCACAGACATGCAGGGGAAGGTCGCAACAACGTTTTCGTCGATTGTCAATAGAAGTAGCAACATCAAGCCTGCGCGCTCGATTATCCAAGCAACAACGGGTATCGCTAAAGAACGCCTTTTGCCGACTTTCACAAATCAGCGATTCTCGGCATGGTTCAAAAAGCATGCAGCTCTTAAATCACCGAAACGACGGTCTACCGTAGCTTTATTTCCTACGTGTCTTGTCGAATATCAGCAACCTGCAATTGGTCATGCCGCGGTAAATGTTTTTGAACATAATGGAATTGAATGCACCTTGCCGAAAGGCCAAGTTTGTTGCGGAATGCCGTGGCTTGATGCAGGAGATGATGATAAGTTCCTTGCCCAGGCAAGAAAGAATGTTGAAATTTTGGCACCCTACGTGAAAAAGGGGATGCCTATCATCGTTCCACAGCCAACATGCGGATACGTTCTTAAGAAGGATTACCCGGATTATCTCGATACCGATGATGCGCGTCTTGTGGCAGAGAACACCTATGACGTTTCAGAGTATCTTATGGCGCAACATAAACTTGACCCGCTTGATAAAGAATTCACCGGCCAAACTTTTTCTAACATTTCGTGGCACCAGCCCTGTCACTATCAAGCGCAGCAAATGGGTCCACAATCCATGCAGCTCATGAAGCTCACGGGAGCCAAAGTGGAGATGACGCAACGTTGTTCGGCGATTGACGGAACCTGGGGACTGCGTAAAGAAAATGTGGCAATGGCCAAAAAGATCGCAAAACCCCTCATGGATTTCATCAAGAAAAAAGATTCTGAGCTTGTCGCAGGTGATTGCAATTTAGCAAACACTGCAATTCGCGAAGATACAGGTCGTGTGCCCGTGCACCCTATTGAAGTATTAGCGGCAGCGTACGGATATGCAGATGTAACGTCAAATGTAAAGTTCAAAGAGACAGAAGAAGGAACGGTAGAAAATGGCGAATGAATTAACACTTGAAGATATTGCAGATCAACGGGCATACGAGCGCGAACGACCTGAATTTCTTGCACGCGTAAGAGAAATGAAGAAGAGTCGACGGATTCATGTGGGTGACATCATGACATTTATGTTTGAGAATCGTGACACGATGCGGCTTCAGATTCAAGAGATGGCGCGCGTGGAAAAGATTTCTTCGGATGAACGAATTGAAGAAGAGATCCGTATCTATAACGAATTAATCCCTTCACGCAGTCAGCTTAAAGCCACGTTGATGATCGAACTCGTAACCGAAGAGGAACTGCGAACTTGGTTGCCAAAGTTGCCTGGAATTCAGGATCACATACATCTCACATTTGGTGAGTTAAAGGTAACTGCATATGAAATCGGCGAAGATCGCCTCTCTCGAGAAGATGAAATGACCACTACTGTTCATTACATGAACTTTTCATTTACGGATGAACAGCGTCAAGCGTTTCTTTCTAACAACGAGGAAGTTCGGATCGTTATCGATCATCCAGAATATAAAGAGTCAACAGTTCTTACTCCTGAGACGATAGAGCAGCTTCAGAGCGATCTAAACTGAGTCTATGGCTAACGTAACTATTCCTCTCAAACTCATCGATTCAGAAATTGAACCACCCCAGGCTCAAAACAGGGGTGATGCGGGATACGATCTTCGATCCGCTGAGGATTGCAAAATTGAACCTGGCCAGCGAGTACTGGTCTCAACAGGCATCGCTCTTGCGATCCCTGAAGGATATGCAGGCTTTGTGCAACCTCGAAGTGGTTTGGCCATAAAGAGTGGAATCACTGCTTTGAATTCTCCTGGACTTATCGATTCAGGGTATCGAGACGAAATTAAAGTGATTTTGATTAATCATGATCCTATGGAAACTTTTGTGATTAATAAAGGTGATCGTATTGCTCAACTTGTTATTCAAAAATATGAGACAGTTGACTGGAATATTGTTGAAGACCTTGAAGAATCCGAACGCGGTACTGGTGGGTTCGGCTCCACAGGAGTCTGATTGTGATTATTACCGCGCCGGCTTCGTCGGCAAATCTCGGACCAGGATTTGATGCACTCGCACTAGCTCTTGACGTTGATTTCTCGATTGCGTTCAATGAACAACCTCGCGGTGGAGCATGGGAGCCAGCAACACATGAGCACCCAGCAATTGTTGCCTACAGCGATGCTTCAGGAATTACATCCTTGTCAAAAATATGGATTCAATCGCATATTCCTTATGCTAGAGGAATGGGTTTTTCTGGTGCGGCACGCGTTGCGGGTGCCTATGGCGCCATGATTCAAAACGGTATGGCTGAAAATGATGCACGTGATCATGCTTTTCGTATTGCCGGTGATCTTGAAGGTCATGACGATAATGCAGCGGCTTCGACCTATGGCGGATTTTGTGTCACGACGAGCGGGCATGTCATGCGCTTTGATTGTGAACCCGAAAGTCAAGGACTTGTACTTGTTATGTTTATACCTGAAGTTTCGACTTCTACTAAAGAATCTCGCACAACTTTGGCTGAATCATATTCTCATACTGATAAGGTACGGACAATTGGTAATGTGGCAATGCTAACTGCCATGCTTGCCTCCAATACATTCAATGATGAAGTATTGAGAATCGTTACCCAAGATGTGGTGCATCAACCAGCGCGGTTAGAGGCAAGTCCACCATCGCAAGCAGCATTTGAGGAATTCAAGAAAGCTGGGGCAGTTGCGGAGTGGCTTTCGGGTTCGGGGCCGAGTGTGGCTGCTCTTATTGAAGAAGATAAAGTCGCTGAAGTGATTGCGCAAATAGAACAGCTCAAACTTGATTGCGCATTTTCGTGTGCTCCAGTTGCGGTAAGTCAAGTGGGTGTGCGAGAAGTTATATCTGAATAAGGTAGCGTGCTATCGTTGTCTTTCCAATGCGGACGTGGCTCAGTGGTAGAGCATCACCTTGCCAAGGTGAGGGTCGCGGGTTCGAATCCCGTCGTCCGCTCCATTTTTCTTTTTTTACACCGGTGCGGGTTCGAATCCCCAATGCCTACCGGCTCCGCTCCAATACACGTGAGAGTTTTTGAACATTTACGCTAACCTTGAGATATGTCGTCCGACCGCCCCTTAGTTTTTCTCACCAACGACGATGGATACAATTCGCCGGGCATTATTGAGCTCGCAGCACACTTTGTAGACGATTGTGATGTTTTGCTTGTGGCTCCGCTGAACCATCATTCGGGTACGGGTCGAGGAGTTCCCTTTGGGGCATCATATTCGGGCTCAGGTTCCATAGAAGAACATAAGATCGAAATCTCTCCTGGCGCTGATATCGTTGCGTATGCAGTGGACGGCACGCCAGCTCTCAGCGTTGCCCACGGATTGCTGGAAATTGCTCCACGAAAACCAGATATATGCGTTAGTGGAATTAACTTCGGCGAGAACGTCGGTCAAGGACTGCATTACAGCGGAACCGTAGGTGCTGCAATGGAAGCAGCGACTGCAGGTATACCAACGATTGCAATCTCGCAGGAGATGGAACTTAAAGACATCTATCTCTTTGAAGGCCACCGGGAACTTTTCGGTTTTGCTGCTTACTTTGCTAAGAAAATCGTTTCCCAACTATTAGAACATCCCATGGATACGGAATTCACGTGTCTAAATGTCAACGTGCCGCTAGGAGCAACAACTACAACACCTATGGAGATCACACATCAGTCGCACTTGAATCGATGGGTGTGGAAATCACCGGGAGTGCGAGAACTAACTCTTCCATTCCAATTATTCTGCGAAGATATCCCTGGGGTTGAATGGGAACCCGGTAGCGATGCTCACGCACTTCTTGTATCTCGTCATGTTTCGATTACGCCCTTGACCTTCTCAATGGAGGCAAGGGAAGAAGAAGTCGACAGCGAAGCACTCGAACGACTTACGCAAAGTTAATTTACAGATATATTCCGGTTTCGACATCGGGTATTTTCCCGACCCTCATGAGCCAAGGATGGGTAGGAGGTTCATTCTCTATTTGTTTTGTAAGAAAAAGATGACGCAGGTCGTTATATGCTGGCAAAAACTCGCGCGCAAACGTGCAGAGCTTATCGAGCCACTCAATACATTCTTCTCGGTCAAAGGGCGGAGGGGGACACTCTCGCGGGAAATTTCTATTGAATAAGTCAACAGTATGTTTCGGATCAAGAAGATCGTAAATGCTGTTGATGATCTCCTGTATTCCCCACAAATGTTTGGCGAATTTTTCCGACTCCACACGAGGATATTTTTCCGAGGATGTAATGTACGCGACTAGAGTACTAAGTTGTTCTTGATTGCTAAGTTGTCGTAATAGTGAAGTTACTTCTCTGTAGAGGGGCTGCCAACGCTCTCCGACGGTTCTCCTATGGGCGATCGTGTTTCCGTCTTCATCGACATCTCGGTCGGGAGATTCAAGTA
Source organism: uncultured Burkholderiales bacterium (assembly GCA_964391505.1). GTDB lineage: Bacteria > Actinomycetota > Acidimicrobiia > IMCC26256 > JAGPDB01 > JAGPDB01. Next base: position 40,939 of record CAYMMG010000001.1, read on the forward strand.
ACTTAAAACATGCAGTTGCTGTGCCTTGAAGTGCGCTTTGAAGGTGAGCTGCATGCATTTCTCGCAGATCAATTTTGTCTGTAGGTTTATTGTGTGCAGAACGGCGAAAACTTTTGGTTCCATCCTTGGAATCAGACATTATTATATTCTACTTGGGTGTTTGTTTATCGACAAGAGCGAAGGTATTAGTGTTTTGGTAGAATGGATCTATGAACGTTGACTTTTTCTTTGACCCTATTTGTCCTTGGTGCTGGATTACCAGCCGTTGGCTTAACGATGTTGCGAGCGATCGTGACCTTACTGTGAACTTCAAGCCTTTTAGTCTCGCGATTAAAAATGATGTCCTTGATCCGGACACAAAGGGTCTCTATGCGGATGCATCGCGAAGTTCGCATCGCCTCCTACGTGTCATTGAATCTGTTCGTAAAGAATATGGTGACGAAGCAGCAGGAAAGCTCTACACAGAAATTGGTCGCAAGATTCATGTTGATGGTGAGAAGACGACAGAGTGGATCAGTTTCCTTCTCGATTCGTTGAAGTACGACACTGCTCATGTTGAAGCTGCAGACGATGAAGCCTTTGATACCCTGATCGAAGCGTCGATGGATGAAGCCTTTGCAGTCGTCGGAACGGATGTCGGTGTACCAATCATTAAAACCGATACAAAATCAGGACCTCAAGGTTTCTTTGGTCCCGTCATTTCTGTTCTTCCCGAACACGAAGAGGGCTTGGCTCTGTGGGATGGAATTTCAGCAATGATTTCATACCCTAACTTTTTTGAATTGAAACGAACACGCGAAGCTGCGCCTGACACAGCATCCACGGCACGAGTTTTTGATAGCGAGTAAAACATGTCGCATTATTTTCTCTTTGCCGTTGCCTCACTTGTAGCTGTTGCTCTTCCTGGCCCTGATTTTTTGCTCGTTTTTCAAACGTCGTTGCGCAAAGGTAAACGTGCTGGCGTGATGAGCGCTGTGGGAATTGCGGCAGGCCTGTGTGTACATGGAACCGCCGCCACCATTGGTCTTTCTGCTTTGTTGGTGAAATCTGCACATGCATTCGAGATTGTGAAATGGATTGGTGCTGGGTACTTGGCTTACTTGGCTATTCAGCTGTTGATTGATCTTGCACGATCACGCAATCAAGAAGATAGTGCACCGAGTCATTTTGAAGAAGAGGTGATGAAGCGTGTTTCAGCAAAGAAATATGTCTTGCGTGGATTCTTGACCAATGTTTTGAACATCAAAGCTGCACTGTTCTTCGTTGCGATTGTGCCACAGTTTGTGGAAGCTGGACAGTCTGCAACACTCCAATTGATTATCATCAGCATCATTGAAGTCTCTATTGCATTGATGTGGTTCTGTGCATTGGCTTTGGCTACGAACAAGCTGGGAGTTTTCCTCAAGAGACGAGTGGTGCAACGCTGGCTCGATGGAGCGACTGCTGCGATCTTTCTAGCGCTTGCATCAAAGTTGGCAACAACTTCCCGCCATACCTAGGCCACGTAGTTAAAGATTGCAAGATTCTCTTTTGATTTCATTCATCTGATAGATTCTCCACCCAACCAGGGGCGATTGGCTCAGCCTGGTTAGAGCGCTTCCTCGACATGGAAGAGGTCACAGGTTCGAATCCTGTATCGCCCACTCATCATTCCGCTACGCTCCACTCTTCGTGGGCAATCGCCACTGTATTTGTCTCCTCTGGAAGCCGTTCAGACGCCACGGAGGCTTTCCCGCACATATTTCTTATAGAATTTCAGCATGACAAATATAGATATTGAAGCAACAGTCAACGCAAATGTGAAAAAGGTTTGGGATTACTACAATTCTCCCGAACACATCACGCAGTGGAATCAGGCGGATCCAAGTTGGCATTGTCCCAGTGCAACCAATGATCTCCGTGTCGGAGGAAAACTTCAATCTCGCATGGAAGCCAAAGATGGAAGTTTTGGTTTTGATTTCGAGGGTACTTACGACGCAGTCGATGAATTCAAGCACATCGACTACACGATTGCTGATGGCCGAAAAGTGAGCATCAGTTTTGAAGATCAAGGCGACTCTACAAATGTTGCTGTAACTTTCGAAGCAGAAGATACGAATCCAATAGAAATGCAGAAAGGCGGATGGCAATCTATCCTTGATAGTTTCAAATCGTATACTGAATCGAATTAGTTGAAAGGGCCCGCCATGCCAAAAGAAATTACACCCTGCCTTTGGTTTGATGGTCGTGCCGAAGAAGCCTTGAATTTTTATATATCGCTTTTTCCTAACTCCAAGGTTTTAGACATAAGCCGATGGGGTGAAAATGGTCCAGGTGAACCTGGCACAATATTGACGGCAGATTTTGAACTCAATGGTCGCCAGTTTCAAATCCTTAACGGTGGAAACGCGGGCTTTACCTTTAATGAATCGATTTCACTTTCGGTAGGTTGTGAAACCCAAGAAGAAGTCAACGAATTATGGGACAAGCTCACAGCCGATGGGGGAGAAGAATCTCAGTGTGGATGGCTCAAAGATAAGTACGGTCTATCATGGCAAATTTATCCAGCACATATCATCACGTTGTTTAAAGATCCCGACACTAAAAAAGCTGACGCAGCTATGCAGGCCATGATGAAGATGTCTAAGATCGAGTTAATGACTATTCAAGAAGCTTACGATAACGCATAAATACTTGTGATTGTTGTAACGCCTTTTGCTGGGGATCAGTCCGACATGGATAAGATCGCCGCATTGCATTTAGAAATTCGACAATGGCAAGAATCTGCCGGACAAAATAAATTCGCGGACATCTATGATTCCCAAAAGGATCTTACAAATCTTCAGGAGTTTTATATTGAGTCGGGCGGCAATTTCTTTGTTGCCCGCAACAATGAAACGAGTGAACTCGTTGGTTTCGTTGCACTCAAAAACGATAGCAACGGTCGTGGTGAAGTAAAACGCCTAGCAGTCAAACCTGCGTATCAACGACAGAGGATCGCAACACGTTTAACCGACGAATTGATGAACTGGGCGCGGGTGAACGGCTTTGCGAAATTTACTCTCAGCACGAATAGGGATGAACATGCCATGGCGATCTATCAACGTCTTGGTTTTGAAATTGTCGGATATGATGAAACCAATGAAGATCACCTCATGAAGCTCGAATGGGAAGATGGTGCCGAGTGATTACAACCATTCTCTTTGATTTTTTTGACGTTATCCGTGTGGACCCATATAAGAAGTGGCTCGACACCAACAATTACTCGCGTGAAGGATATTGGTATGACATCGCAGCACAGTATGACAGGGGAATGATTTCCAGGACCGAATTTATTGCAGGTCTAAGTAAAGAAAGCGCTATTCATCGCGATGATATCGATGCGGAGTTTAAAGGAGCGAATATTTTCGATCGAGATGTCATCGAGCTCATCCGCACGGTTCAAAAGACTTACAAAACTGGACTGCTTTCTAATTCAGGCGGACCAGGCCTGCGATCCCTCCTGAAAGAGGAAAACCTCGAGGAAATCTTTCACGAGATCATTATTTCTGGCGAGGTTGGATTTATTAAGCCCGAAAGAGCGATATTCGAGATCGCTCTCGATCGACTAGATGCCGTTTCAGGCGAGACAATATTCATTGACGACAATCCCCAGAATGTTGAAGGCGCAAACAGCGTTGGGATCCAAGGTGTTCTGTTCACGGGATATAAGAAGCTAACTGTTGATCTTAAAGATCTCGGAATCAACTGGGATTAAACTGTTTTCATGTCAATTGAACTTCGCCCTGCCACTCCAACTGATTATCCAGCGATACTTGGACTTATCAAAGAACTGGCCGAGTTCGAGCATGCTTCTGAGAAAGTAACGAACACCGTCGAACAAATGAATAAGGAAGACGATCTATTCGAAGCCATTGTTGCACTCGATGGCGACACTATCGCGGGAATGGCCCTCTACTTTTTTGCGTATTATACGTGGGTGGGCAAATCTCTCTATCTTGATGATCTCTATATTCAACCGGAATACCGAAGTCGGGGCATTGGGTCCCGATTGATGAACGAAGTCTTTAAGGTTGGTAAAGAGCAGAACTGTAAACGCATACGTTGGCAAGTATTGAATTGGAATCAAGACGCCGTTAACTTATATAAAAAAATAGGGGCAACCATCGATGACGGTTGGTGCAATTGCGATATCGAAAACTTCACGGGAGGACAGGAATGAACGACATGCTCGATTTTAACCAACAAGTAATCACAGAGTTTCGTGAAAATGCCGGCAAGGTAGGAGGTATGTTCGAGGGTGCTCCCATGCTTTTGTTGACAACAATTGGTTCCAAAACAGGTCAGCAGCGCACAACTCCTTTGGTGTACTTAGCTGACAGTGACCGCTACATTATTTTTGCCTCCAAGGGTGGGGCGCCGGAAGATCCTTCATGGTTCAACAACATTGTTGCCAATGGCGATATTGCAATTGAAGTAGGAACAGAAAAATTTCCAGTCAGCGCTGAGATTACATCGGGCGCAGAACGTGATGAACTCTATGCTCGTCAAGAAAGTATCATGCCTGGGTTCACGGAATACCGAGAAAAAGCCGGACGCGTAATCCCTGTGGTTGCCTTAACACGAAAGTAGCTGCAAACAGCTTCAAGCGCCAGGATCACCCATAAATGCCCATTTTGATCTAGATTTGTAGCCCGTGACTCAACTTCCCGATATAGATCCGCTCGAGACGAACGAATGGCTTGACTCTGTCGATGCTGTTGTCGAACAACGCGGACGCGGACGAGCTGACTATCTTTTAACGCACGCGATTGACCGTGCTCGCTCACTCGGTGTCGATCTTCCCGATCTCATCACCACTGATTACGTCAACACCATTGATTCGGCTGAGGAACCAGATTTTCCCGGTAACGAAGAAATGGAACGACGGGTGCGTGCCATCATTCGTTGGAATGCTGTTGCGATGGTTGATCGTGCCAATCACCGATTCGATGGACTCGGCGGTCACCTATCTACGTATGCTTCAGCTGCATCGCTATACGAAGTCGGCTTCAATCATTTCTTTCGTGGAAAGAATGCTGATGGCCCGGGAGATCAAATCTTCTACCAGGGTCACGCGGCTCCTGGCATTTATTCGCGTGCATATCTCGAAGGTCGTGTCACAACAGAGCAGATGGATCACTTCCGTCGCGAAACTGCAGGCAAAGGACTCTCGAGTTATCCGCACCCTCGACGCATGCCCGACTTCTGGGAATTTCCAACAGTGTCGATGGGAATCGGTCCGATCAACGCTGTCTACCAAGCTCGCTTCAATCGTTACATGCACAATCGAGGAATTGCTGACACATCAAACTCTCGTGTCTGGGCATTCTGTGGCGACGGCGAAATGGATGAACCAGAATCCGTAACTGCATTGCGTATTGCAGCCAACGAAGGTTTAGACAACCTCACGTATGTTATTAACTGCAATCTTCAACGCCTTGATGGTCCTGTGCGCGGGAACTCAAAAGTTATCCAAGAACTCGAAGCACTTTTCCGTGGATGTGGTTGGGAAGTTATCAAGGTTGTTTGGGGTCGTGAATGGGATGTACTTTTCGATTTAGATACCAACGGCGTCCTTGTTGACAAGCTCAACCGAACCGTCGATGGCGAATTCCAAAGTCTCGCAACAAAGACGGGTGCAGAAATACGTGAAATATTCTGTGGCGACGACGAAGAACTCAAACGAATCTTTGCAGCGCTTTCTGATGAAGAAATCAGTCGTCTTCCTCGTGGTGGTCATGACTACCGCAAGGTCTACGCAGCATACGAACGTGCAGCGAATACGAAGGGCAAGCCAACTGTTGTTTTGGCTAAAACAATTAAGGGTTGGACTCTTGGTGAACAGATTGCTTCACGTAATGCCACGCACCAAATCAAGAAACTCAATCTTGATGAGATAAAGAAGTTCCGCAACACTCTTCGGCTTGATGAGATCACTGACGAGATGATTGAGGCTGAAGGTCTTCCTCCATACTTCCACCCTGGTTTTGATTCGCCGGAATATGAATATCTCGTTGGCAGACGCAATGCGTTGGGTGGATTCTCTCCCGAACGTGTAGTGCGTTCAAAAAATATCACTATTCCAGATGACAAAATTTACAATGATGTTCTGGTTGGAACAGGCGACAAGATTGAGGCTTCGACCACAATGGCCTTTGGTCGTCTCTTGCGTAACTTGTTGCGCGATAAGGAAGTCGGAAATCGTATTGTTCCCATCATTCCTGACGAAGGACGTACCTTCGGTTTTGACGCTCTCTTTAGTGAAGTAAAAATTTATGCAGCACATGGTCAGCAGTATGATCCTGTCGACTCTGGCTTGATGCTTTCTTATAAAGAAAGCCAAGAAGGACAGATCTTGGAAGAGGGGATTACCGAAGCCGGATCGCTTGCAAGTTTCACGGCGGCCGGAACAAGCTATGCCAGCTTGGGTGAAGCAACCATACCTTTCTTTATTTTCTATTCCATGTTTGGATTCCAACGTGTCGGTGACTTGATTTGGGCATTTGGCGATTCGCGAGGAAAAGGTTTCTTGCTCGGTGCAACCGCAGGTCGAACAACGCTGACAGGTGAAGGCCTTCAACACTGTGACGGACATTCCCTTGTTCTCGCGCTGACAGTTCCTAATTGCCGAAGCTACGATCCCGCTTTTGCTTTTGAGATGGCGATCATTATTAAAGATGGCATTAAGCGTATGTATGGCTCAGAGCCAGAAGACTGTTTCTATTACATCACTTTATATAACGAAAACCATCTTCAGCCTGCAATGCCTGGCTTGGGTACGGTTGCAGAAAAAGAAATCGAAGAGGGCGTGATCAAGGGTATCTATCGTTATTCCGCCCAAGAGAAAGCATGCGAACACAAAGCCAACATTTTGGCTTCGGGTACTGCCATGCTCGGTGCTCTCGAAGCGCAAAAGTTCTTGGCAGAAGAGTTCAATGTTGCTGCTGATGTGTATAGCGTGACGTCATATAAGTCGTTGAGTGAAGATGCGCTGGAGTGTGAGCGTTGGAATCGTTTGCATCCCGAAGCTCCTGCAAAGATTTCGTTTGTTCAAAAGACTCTCGGTGGAGTCGAAGGACCGATCGTTGCTGTCTCTGATTATATGAAGGCCCTGCCTGACACGATCTCTCGTTTCGTTCCTGCGCCGTATTTGATACTGGGAACAGACGGCTACGGCTTTTCTGATACCCGTGAAGCTCTTCGTCGTCACTTCGAAATCGATTCCGGCCACATTGTTGTAACAGTCTTAGAAGGTTTGGCGCAACAAGGTGACATAGATCCTCATATTGTGACGAAGGCTATTGAAAAATATAACCTTGATGTCAACGCGGATGATCCTCGCATTCGTTAACTAGTATTTTTCAGGAATTGCGGGAGGAATGCTCCTAGCATTTTGTCGTTGTGCACAATCGTATGGTGCCGATGACATAAGAGAACCATGTTTTCCAAACTTGTTTTTCCGCCGTGTGCCCAGTGTCTAATGTGATGAGCATCGCAATACTTGGAAGGCACTCTGCATCCCGGAACAGAACATGTCGGTTGCGAAAGAATAAGTTGTTTTTTCATGTGTGGGGGAGCAGTTCTTACTTTTCGTCCTAGGTCATAAGTTCCGTCATCTCGTTTTATTGGTACTTGAATAGTTGTATCGCACAAAATTTGTTCAGTGAGTGTTTGTGAATGAGTAGAGATAATGGGAGAAGCAGTTTTGAGATTGCGCGAGAGAAAATGTCTTGTGGTGGTATTGGGATCGAGATCATTAATGTCAATAACAATATCGGCTGCAAGTGAAGGTGTAGTGCTGTAGTGCTGTAGTGAAATTCTTTTGGCTCTCCACCTTCGTCGTCTACATTGGGGTCGATGGCCGATGACTTGTGAGTTATGTAGCCTTGCGCGAGAAAACCAATAGCGTCGGCATATTGTTCTGATTTAAGATAACGTTCTCCGTCTTCGATGGCTGTCGCTTTCCAGTTCTTGCTAGAGATGTCGTCGAGGGCTTTCTTGAACATCTTGCCGGTAATAGTGTCGAGTTCACCTTCTACCTTCCAGCCATGTGCCATTTCCCACATTTCAAAATGACGATCTTGAAAAGCTTGATACTCAGAGGACGTTTCTTCGCGTTCACGGTCGATGATATTTTTCCAGCGGGTGATCGCTTTTGAAAATTCAGGCATGGCGAGAGCACCAGCGTTTTCTACAATCAGATCGATGTCGTAGGCGAGACGCTCGTTGTATTTTTTGGTAGTTAACGGGAGAAGAGCAGAAATATGGTCAGTGGTCATAACCCCGTCGTCCACAGCATCGGCAAGACAAGGGAAATCATGTAAAAGTTTTCCTCGCCCAATCGCTTGATCAACACTCCGACGTGACAGACGAGTCTCGTTCATGATCGCCTGGTTGCCTTCGAGGTAATGGTTTTCTGTCCACACTCCAGAATCGTTATATGCAGAGAGAATTTGATCACACTCAGCGCTCAGTGCCTGTTGAGCCATCATGAGCTCTTTTATAACCGCCGTCGTAAAGGTCACCCCGCTTAGTCGTAACTCTTTAATGTGGGCAGCAACTTCGTAGACCGGAGAACAAAGCTGCTTTTCTGTATTCATAAGGTTAAGATAACATCCACTTACGACAAGAATAACCCAAAGTAAGCAAGGTAAACACAGATAGTGATTTTCAAGATGGAATTTAAAAGGATATTATGGCGGCGGGTAGATGTACAAAACAAAGCCCGTTTCCTTCTTCTTTAGACAATCGTCTGAGGATTAAATGCCACGAAATGTCTACGTGCAATGAGTAAAAAATGAGGGTGCCCCTTTTTCCGCCCAAGCCCCAAAACCCGCAATCCGCTCATAATCCCCACATGTGCTAGTATTTATCTCTTCTCACCTGTGCGAGTAATAATTGTCATATTGATTCTTTTGTTATTCGTTTTCTTTAGAGAAACAGCTCATGCGAGCTAGTCACCAAGAAAACTTGGTGCAACGAAATAACAAATAGAAAAGAGTATGGCATTATGCCTTCAGAACATACACCTGCGCGCGCATCAGGCGACCGCAACCCTTCAAATTCAACTAAAAAATCATCTTCATTTGGTGGTGCCAAAAAACGGGGCAGCTCTGCACGAAGTGGCGAACGATCCTTCTCTCGCGACGACCGTTCGGGTTCACAACGCGGAGAACGCACTCCAGGACTTGGCTCAAGCCGCAACGTACATCGCGGAAAGCCAACAGGCGATGGTGCGGGCGAAACCCGTGCAAAGCGCTCTGGCGGATTCCGATCAGAACGATCTGATGCTCCTCGCAGCGAACGCTCAGGAGCTGCCCGTGGAGATCGCTCCCGTGGAGATCGAAACGAACGCTCGAGCTCCCCACGCGCAGAACGTTCAAGCGGTGGATTCCGCAACGACCGAAAAAGCGACGCTCATGGAGATCGCGCACCTCGAAGTGATCGAGGAGAACGCTCTGGTGGTTTCCGTAACGAACGCTCAGGATCAGGATCTGGTGCACCTCGCGGTGAGCGAAATGAAAGAAGTGAACGCTCAGGATCAGGATCTCGCGGAGAACGATCTGGCGGTTTCCGTGGAGAACGTTCCGGCGGCTCACGTTCCGGTGGTCGATCTGGAGGAAGTTTTCGTGGATCTTCCCGTGGCGGATCAGCAGGTGGCCGAGGCGGACGTGGCGGTCGATCAGGTGGCGGTGGAGGTCGTTATGGCTCCAAGATGAAAGCACTCGACGTCAACCTTTTCATTAACGACGTTGTTGAAGTAACTCCTGAAACCGAAGTTGCCATCACTAACTCATTTGCTGACTTTGCATTCGATGACCGTCTAACGCAAAGTGTTATCAAAAAGGGATACATCACACCAACCCCAATCCAAGACCAAACCATTAAGTTTGCTCTCGAAGGCCGTGATGTTCTCGGTATGGCAAACACGGGCACGGGTAAAACCGCAGCTTTCGTTTTGCCCATCATTAACACGCTTCTTAAAACAAGAGGTCAGCGCACCAGTGTTCTTATCATTGCTCCGGTCCGTGAACTTGCGCAGCAAATCGATCAAGAATTCAGAAGCTTCACAGCAGGAATGAAATTATTCTCCACTCTTTGTGTGGGCGGACTTTCCATCCATAAGCAAAAACTTCAACTTCGACGCGACCCTCAAGTTGTTGTTGGAACGCCAGGCCGACTCAAAGACCTCTACCAGCAAGGAGTGCTCAACCTTGACGACATTTCAATGTTCGTCCTCGACGAAGTGGACCTCATGCTCGACATGGGTTTCATCGACGATATCCGTTTCCTTGTCGACAAGATTCCCGTAGAACGTCAAACACTGTGTTTCTCCGCAACGATGACAGAAACCATCAAGCGTCTTATCGACGGTGTGATGGATAACCCCGTCAGCGTTTCGGTAAAAACAGGAGATACATCCGCCAATGTTCAACAAGAAGTTATCTATGCGAAAAGCAGTAACGAAAAGTGGAACAAACTTATTACGATGTTTGACGATGATGACTTCGAAAAGATTCTTGTCTTCTGTGAGACAAAGTCATTTGTTCAGCAGCTTTGTGACAACCTCAACGAACTAGGCGTGCACACCGAAGCAATTCACGGAGACAAGAGCCAGCCTCAACGTCAGCGTGCATTGAAGAAATTCAAGGACAATCAAGTGCAAGTGTTAGTTGCAACCGACGTTGCTGCTCGTGGTCTGGATATTCCGAACGTAAGCCATGTTGTGAACTATGACACACCGCGTGCATATGAAGACTACATTCACCGTATTGGTCGTACCGGACGTGCTGGAAAATTAGGGAAAGCTATTACTTTCGTTAAAAACTAAGTCTGGTTTTATATTTCACGGAGGAAATGTTGATGGCTGCATCAATTGGGGCAAAGTCTCGTAAACCCAACGGGAAGAGGCGTTCCTTCCAGGGCGCCTTCGCCATTGAAGGCATAGAAGTTGATCGCGAAGGAAACTTCACGGTTGATTGGCAAAAACTGGGGCTGCTGCGCGAGTTGAAATCCGATGAGCTTCTTTGTCTGAAAATCTATGAGCTTTATCGTCGCGAGCACGGCGATTTTCCGCGTTCAGAATTAAAATATACATTGCTACGGAGAGAAAGCGTGCGTCACGGCAGAGAAGCTGCTCTTAAACCTGACGAAGTTGAAGATTTTTGTTTTGCGCACCTCTTTCCTCATAATGAAGATATCCCTTTCAGTGCCGCTGTTCGCCGCTTCTTGGCAGACTCGACATGGCGTCATGAAGCACAAGAATGCGAGGTAGCTCTCGTCTGGTACACGAATCACCTCACATCGAAATCGCCCGATGGAGCCCGTGTCATTCCTACAGCAGCAGAAGTTGATCGCGCTGCACAGGCGGGTTTGGTTGTTCCGGGTCTCGTGTCACCTGTGCCAACAGCGGACACAATGATGAGAAGATTTGGTATATCGAAGTGGACAGATCTTGTTGTTCAGAAATTGAGTGCGACCTCGCAAGAGCTCAGCCGAAAGCATGTTTGGCGACTTGATCTTGACGAGCTTGTTGAAGATTATGAACGGGCTTTTGAACATTTTTATCCGCACTTCACAGAGGGTGATCAATGTTTTGTTACCTATAAACAATTGAGCGAATTTGGAAAAAACGAAAAAGGTCTTGGGTCAAATAGATACAAGACAGTATTAAAGAGAGAATCAGATAAACAAAACCGTAACGTTACACTTAACGATGTGCGTAGGCTCGCGGGTTTACCTGAGGATCCTCGCATAGAAGAGCGTACACCCCGTACTCGCCTTGGCAAAAACTGGGATAAATCATCAATATATCAAGCATATATTGTTGCGTGGAATTTCATTGGAGCAGATCAGGAACCGCCTTCTCCTCGTGCGCTTATGGGTATGGTGACTAAACAAACTGATTTAATTAACGAAGGTCTCTTCAAAGTTGTTGCAACCGAAGGAATGACACGCAGTCCGTACGCTAAAAGAAGTGTCGCTAATGCCCCGAGTAAAGAAATTGTGTTAAATGCAGATGCTGCTGAACTAGCCGGCGTGCCGTCAACGCTTATGCCGAGCAATCAAGTAATAATTAATTATTTTGGAAACATGGCTAGTTTTTTGTATTTCGTGGAAAAAACGAGCGGACGCGATGTTACGGTTACAGATAGTGTCCGCAATGCACATATGGCTGTTCCTGTCGTTCAGAAACTGAAAAAAGATAACGGGGGAGAACTTCCCTCTGCTGAAGTGATTGAAAGTACACTTGAGAAAATTCCTCCGTGTGTGGCGCAAGTGATTCGAACAAAATTTGGCTTACCCAATCCTCAAAGCGTTGAACACGAAGTTCCTCACTTGGAACTGGCGGGTCAACGATAGTGGGCTAACGCCCTGGTGTTGACCTACCAAAAGCTCTGTTAACTGCGCGGCCGGCTGCTGCTTGCGTTTGGGTGGCAAGGTCGGGCCGTTGCAGCAACGAGCTAATCGTCATTTCGGGCCGCACGGCAGGTCGATTGACGTTACTTATTTGTTGCGAAGTCGAAGTATCTTCTATGAACAGATGTGGGCCAAGATGGTCTGTGTAAACGTGTACTCCTTGTCCCATGAACCATCGTGCGCGGTCTACGTCATTGAGGGTGTGGACATAACAAGTGACTCCTCTATTTTGTAAATCACGAACAAGTTCAGGAGAAAATCTTTGTTTTCGTTCACTGTTTTCACCTAGTGTCAATGTGGGATCGTATTGCCCCTCCCACATCATGACTGATGAAATCTGGTTTCGGTCAACAAAGTCGAGAATTTGAGGATCTGTCATTGCAGTTTGCATATATTGCGTCCTGTAGACCGCAAGCATGGGCTGTACTCTTGGGTTGGTTGCTCTCATTACATCTAACTCTTCTTGGGTACCCACATGAGGAATAAGTCGGTCAAGGACAGAGATATCTCCGTTCTCTGCGTTTGCTATGTGGAAGAAGGCTTGATATGTCTCGGCTAAGTCCCATTTTGAATCGGCAATGATTGTTATGTCAGGGTATTCCCTTAAGAGAGATATGATGTCTTGAGCAAACATCACGCTGTATTTGCCGTTAAACCTGAGGTTCTGTACTTCTTCCAATGTTGCGCTACGAAATCGGTTTGGCGGTAAGCCGTATACTTGTTCCTCTAAACCATCGTGTGCAGCGATTACCGTGCCATCAACTAAACGGATGAAGTCGAATTCAAAAACACGCATTCCTTCGTTATAGCTATTGATAAATGCATCGATTGAGTTTGTGTATTTCTGTCCATCGAAAGTATCGCCTCCCGCATGAGCAACGAGTTGAGTAGCAGGATTAATAGTGGGGACCGGTGGCTTAGGGAAGGAATTAATAGCGGAGTTCGCGGATGGTTGTGCGGGCTGAGCCTGATCGGCTGTATCTCCGCTGACATTGGGTGGATCGACATTATGTGCACAACCATTTGCGGCAACAAGCAAAGCAGGCATCAGCGCTGCAGCCAATCTCGATGTTCTTTTCATGCCTTGAAATGTCCTTATTTCTCACACTCAATGTTTCAATTATTAGAAAAGAGTGTAGCCCATAAGTACCATAGTGGGCAATAAGGCCAAAATGCCCTAAATTCGTTATCTTGGCTAATCCATCAAAGGATCATAATCCTCATCGGTGGTGTCGGTGACACGCTTTCCATCGGAACCGGAACCGTCATCTTCAGTAGTGAGGGTTTTCCAGCCTTCGGTGCCTTCTTCTACGTCGGCAAGAGATGCACCTGGTTTTTCTTCGAAAAGACCGTCGTCAAAGCCTTCTTTTAACTCGCGCGCTTCACGAAATCGTCGCGCTCTGCCTTTTCTGGCCACAATTCACCGCCTGGTGTAGTAATTCATTAATGCATGAACGATCTATTCTAGGGGATGCCTGGGTGATGAGAAGGAATCCACCCAGGGCTTTTTTGCGGCTGAAATTCGAATGAATTGTTTTTTGTTGACATGTATTGCCTATTTGAATAAACTTAATCACTTATGAGTACATATTCCTCTTCCGTTTTCATGATGCCTATGTCCATGCTGTGCCCGAGGCTGGTTTCATAGCTCATACGTGACTGTTTGAGAAACCCACCAGCTCCGGGCTGGTGGGTTTTTTTATGTCAATTTTTAGGATAAGGAATATAAGTGAAATCAATAGAATCTGAACTTATTGTGGTGGGTTTCGGGCCTGCTGGATTGGGTGCAATCTTGCGTGCGCATCAGGCTGGATACAAGAATATTTACGTTGTCGACCCTTCGCCAAATCGTGGTAGTGGTGGGCTCGATGGCGTGCAGATTGAGTCCAATTCGCCAGGGAATGACTTTACTCTGCCATACGTACAAGCACTGCTTCAATCTCCAGATGAGGACCTCTATCAGAGGATCCTCAATGCTCCTGAGGCAGCTCCTCTTCACGGAGCCGGATCACCTGTGCCGCTCACACAGGCTGCAGAATTTCTCCGGCATGTAGCGGAAGTTTTTGTAGCTGAGGGAATTGTCCATCATATACAAGAAGACGCTGCAAAAATTGTCATTACCTCCGATGGATATCGTGTCATTACGTCGTCACAAGCAAGTAATGTACCTGCTCAAACGATTGAAGCGCCTCATATTATTTTTGCACCAGGGGGTGAAGAGGTAATTCTGACTGAATTATTAGAGAGCAGAAGTGCAGATAAGGTGTTCACATCTCGAGATATTCTTTCTCACAATGAGCGCTTCGATGAGTTGTGTGAACATTTTTCTCGAACACCATCGTTATATGATCGCCCTAATGTTGCAGTTGTGGGAGGGTCTCATGGTGCATATTCAACAATTGATGAACTCCTTAAAGTTCTCCCGCTCGGTGCTCGCATTAATATCTATAAAAAATCACCCACTAGGCCGTTTTTCGAAAGTATCGAGGACGCTGAATCACATGGATACTTAGTAGGTGATCATGACGACGTGTGTCCCGATTCAGGGAACGTCAATCGATGGGACGGGGTTCGTGGGACAGCAAGAACCGTTTGGTGTGAGCAGCAGAAAGGTGGACATAATTTACGCGACCATTACATTCCGTTGAGCAATATTCCTCCTCATATTCCTGTGGTGCAGGCGACAGGATATACGCCTCGCAAGCTAGCGCTTGTTAACGAAATGGGTGTTGCCCTCGATTACGAAGTGCGTCCTGCCGAAGGTGAATTCGCATCAGTGCATGTAGGAAATATTCCTTTGCGTGGAGCCTTTGCTGTTGGAATTGGTCACTCGGGGCGCGATGGAACCAATGTATACCCCCAACAAGCTGGCGAAGCGTTAGCGCTCATTCGTTTATAAGGAGAAGCAATGACAACCTCAAATATTCATACGTGTTTTCCAGAGACTCCTTATCAGCAAGTTGCCGACATAAAACCGGTACCAGTTACTTTTGATCGAGACATACTGAGCTACGATGTGCCGGAGTTGACCCCAGACGGCACATGCAGTGCGAGTAAGAAGCTTGCTGATGAACCCTATAACCTTCGCGAGATTATCGGTGTAACGAATAGCAATGAAGTCGCTGTAATCAAGCAACTGCATTCGCTGTATGAGCTACTAGAAGGGATCCAGCAAAATCTCAAAGCGGATTGGATAGGGATATACCAAGTAGCAACCAACAAAGACGGCGTGCCTGTACTTGTCAAGCTTGCGTACCAAGGGTTAACGAGTCGAGCAGAGTTTCCCCTCACGCAAGAGTTTGCACAATTAAGTAACAACAGCACTGTTGGGCTGACGGGCAAGGGCGTTGTTATTCAAGATGTCAGCGAACATGGAGGTTCATATTACGTATGTGATTCGCAAGTTGCTAGTGAAGCATGTCTACCAATTTACAACTCAGATTACACTGGTGTCGTGGGAATTGTTGATGCGGAATCATTTACTTCCCATTACTTCAGTAGTTACAAGCTTGCACTCGTTGCGAAACTTTGCGAACAGTTGAGCGATTACCTGCCGCTAGATAACCACTAACTCACAGCATTCACCCATTTATATATTCGAAACATTGACAACAAGGCAACGGGTACCGCAACGCACACCACGATCAAGACGCCCAGCATTGTCCCGGTATCTGTGCCAGAAGTAAGGCCATGGATAGTTGCCAGCACGAACAATGCGAAGCTTGCAAAATGTACGCGCTTCCACCACTCGTTGGGAATGAACTTTCGTGTCAGAGAGGTCAGTTCGACAGCAATCATGATCCATAAACTAACAACTCCCCAGGCAACAGCGAGAGGATGCCAAGTTGATGCAAAGGGAACAAGGGCATCAATAATGTCGAAGTGTGTGTAGCTATCAAAAATCAATGCAGTCACATGAACAATCATAAAAATAACTGAGAATCCCGAAAACGCACGATGAACACCTAGCAGCCACGGACGGCTTATTGTTTGTTTCATTGTACGCGTAGACAGCATTAAACCCCATACAACGCTCAAGCACAAAGTAGCCCAAGAAACGATGCCCGAAGACCTTGCTACATACCACCAAACTTGCGACGTCACCCGCACACCTCCACGCAACGGAATGATTCCCATCCCTTCGTTGTGACGATATCTTTATTTGATAAGCAGCTTAAGCCTTGAGCGCCGAGCTCCTGTGTCAACTTCATGCCCGCATCCGTATTCCCAATCATCAGTGCTTTTGTAAGAATTTCTGCCTGCCAACATTGGGCCGTAATAACAGAGGTAAGTGTCGTGTGTGCATCGGCATTGACACCTCGTGTCGGATCAATAAGATGATGGACCGCCTGATCGTCGTGCATCCACGTTCGCTTTTTTGTAGTGGAAGTAGCGATTGCGCCGCGTAAAAGAACAATAGTATCAATTATTTTTTCATTGTGGTCTGTAATGTCGATTTTCCACGCGGCTTCGTTGGGCGGATTACCCATGACGCGAATATCTCCGCCCACATTGATGAGAACTCCATTAGCTCCCCGTTTCATGACTTCTTCTGCAATGAGATCAGCAGCAAAACCTTTTCCAATTCCACCTGGGTCGAACCCTACGCCGAGGGGAAGTGTGATTTGGCAACCGTTGACTGTAATTTCAGAGGCACCACGCTTTAATTCACTAACAATCTCAGATGAATCTTCATTTTCCAGGGAAACGAAAGACGTGTGATATCCCAAACGAAGGAGGTCCCCCAAAATAGTGGGGTCGAATATTCCGTTTGTAATGCGGAATCCGTCTAATGCGTGAACAATGAGCTCCGAAGTTTCGGGAGAAACTATAAAAGGCGCGCCGCTGGAATTGTTGAGTTTCGTAATTTCGCTGTAGGGGAGGAATCGACTCCATTTGTTTTCAAGTTCAGCGAGTTGTCTGCGAACAAATCGCATCAACAACGGATCACCATTGATAATTACGTGCACATCTGCACCCATTCCCCGCCAGCGTGCTTCAGCTTCCACTGCTACTCGATTGTGAGGATTGTGAAACGGTGGTTGTGCTTGCTGCACTCGTGTCTGCGGACCACGATTGCGTGGGAACGTCCTCTGAATTGCTGATGTCGTTCGATGTGTTAACCGTGGAACTTGTATTCTCCGCAGGCGTTGTGATGGATGTGGAATCCGATGTGGTTGCTGTGGCTTTGTGTTCGGCGCTGAAGGCACAGGCCGCGGTAAGTGCAATAAACATCGATGAGCTCGTGATGGCAACCCAGCGCCGTGTACGCAGTGCGGGTTTGCGTCGTTTTCTCGGTGCTGGGTTGCTCCTCATATCTGCAGTGTGACCTGCGAAACTGAAAAATACTTGAAAGAATCAAAAGATCTGCAAAGATCACTCTGTGCGAAATATCAGTGTAAGAAAGCTTTGCGAAGACGACCTATCGCACCTGTCATGGGCAGGGGGTCAGCGTCATCAGGAATACATGCGAGAATGGATGGAACGTTCTCAAACGGGCGAACTTATTTTTCTTGGCCTTCTCGAAGACGACGAAATCATTGGAGTAGGCCATATCGATTTTGTTATGGTGCCAAAAGTGGGAACGCTCGTGGCTCTTAACGTGCGTGAAGATAAACGATCTCAAGGCTTAGGCGCTATTTTTATAGATGCCATGGAGAATGAGATCCGTAAACGCGGATTAGAATCTGTTGAACTCCGTGTAGAAACAAAAAATGTTCGAGCGCAGAAACTTTATGAACAGCTGGGCTACAGGGAACGGGGCACCAGCGTTGAAACTTGGGAGCAGTATGGCAATGATGGAGATATTGAAATTTACACAACGGATGCAATCATTATGCGCAAAGTATTGAGTTGATTGATGACGCACCTTTACGAATTCGTAACCCTTGCAAGAAAAGATCAAGAACTCCTTCATGGCGTACAAACAGGCGAGGGAAACGCTCTCGCGATGCATATCCATGGTTCGTGGGGAAACTTTTATGAGAACCCTTTTGTGCTTGATGTCGCACAGACATATCTGGATGCTGGTTTTACATATGCGTCCGTGAATAATCCTGGACATGACGGAGGAACAATCACAGAAAGTTTCGATGAATCCTTTGCAGCCATTCGTGATTGGTGCGATCAACTCGCACCAGAAGCTCCTGTGATTTTACAAGGGCACAGTCTCGGTGCATTGAAAATTTTACGCATGTCTATTCATCCCGAATTTGTCGAATTCTTTGAACGCGTAACCGCAGTTGTTTTGCTTTCACCTTTTGACCTCGTTGGTTTTTATGGCGGGCGCAATGCCGAACGTCGTCGATCGCATGCAAAAGAGTTTCGCGATCAATATGGCGGCAAAGCGATTCTTCCGGCATCCATCTTTGATGTGTGGCCCATTTCTGCGGAAACTTTCCTTGAACTCTCAGAACCTGGATCCGAATACGATCTTTTTCCGTCACGCAATCACGATGTGGGGGCACTCATGTCCCTCACGATTCCCACGCTCGTTGTTCTTGGTGGAGAAGATGTGGCTTCGGATCCGACAGCGGTCGATGTGATGACGGCTCTTGAATCAGCTAAGGCAACATCGATCCTCATCGACAACGCACCGCACAACTTCGAAGGACACGAAGAAGAGCTCGCGGATAGCATCCAGAAATTTCTCGCAACCCTTTAATTTTTGCAGGGTCCGGCCTTGCAAACGTGAGATATGTCCGGTATGGGAAGTATTCCTGAGGTGAAAGTCGTTTAGTTGCTTTCATCTCGCGACGATATTTTTCGTACAAGACGAAGGATTCTCATGCGAAGTATTGACGGACATTTCACAATCATTAACGAACCTGGCACAGCTCGAACACTGGCAGAAAATCTGCTTGAAATGTTTGAATCTGTTCGTTCTCCTGAACACATCATGATTACCCAGACTCTTCTTGAACAAGCGGCATTACGTGCACAGGGTGTTCTCAGTAAATCTTTAGGTCACACACTTGAACAGGTTGAGGCAGAGATTGAAGCATTAACTGTACCTGACGAAAAAATAACATACATGAAAATTGAAAAGGCACAGATGACAGTTCTTGATGCGACCAATCGAGCAGAGAGGTCGTCAACACCGAAACATTGGCGCAAGTTTGATAAAGCTCGCAAGGACTTGACAAAGCAGCTGGAACGCGCAGGTTTTGCTAGCTATACGGCCTATGCAGACTTCATAAACGCTCAAGGAGTTGGGGGAGCGCGACGCTTGGAACTTCTTATACGCCGTGACGAGTTGGTTGCTGAAAAGAAGGTTGCGGAAACACAAGAGAAAAGCTTGGTTTCATTAACTCCGTCTCAAATTATTACAGTCTTGGCTGACATTCTTTCTCGTGCACCGCACACAGCGATGGGGCCCCTTCCTGTTGTGATCGACGATGCACTGAGGCACCTTGAAGTGTCGACAAAGCTCCGAGCGCTCGAAGTGTTGAAAGCTCATGCTACGCAATATGCCACCTGGTATGTCACCGATGATCCCCTTGTACTGAGTTGGGGAGGGTTTGAAAAGGACTCACCTGCGCCCGAAAGCGAACATGAATCAGTAATCTATGACATGGATGTTGATATAGCCTCATAAATGACGTTCACCCAGCTTAAAACTGGCCGGAAGTGCCTCCTTAATCTTTAATAAGGACTCGCGCGAAGTGGCATCACTGTTGTAGAATATATAGCTAATGATTGTTGAATCTCGAGATACCGTATCCCTCAAACCGGCAGAACTTGACGAATTTGGTCAACTCCTGCGTGACACGGGCTATACCATTGCTGATCAGGTCATTGACGACCACGTCGAGCAGTACCCCCTTATTTTGACTGTACGTGATGCAGTTCTTGAAGGCTTCCTCTTTGGTTCACTCGAGCGTATTGGTGGAACTCCCGCAACTCTCTGGAGCTTCGGAGCTGTGCGAAAAGGCAAGAATGCCACGAACGCGACGAAACTCTTAATTTCTGAACTTTACCGACGCAGTGCGATCTCGTTCCCTGATGAAGATGTGCTTATTGGTACACGCCTTGCCTTCCCGAGCACATATGCACTCGTTGCACAACGACATGATGTTGTTCCTCGTCCTGATTATTCTCCAACCGGCGAAGAACGCAACTGGGGTCGTCACCTCTCTAAGCGTTTCGGATGCGAAAAAACTTTTGATGATCGGACCTTTATCACCAAAAAAGGCGGAAAAGGTTCAGCCCCTCTTTTCTACACAGCGCCATTGAAAACTTCTTCGAAGGTTGCTGTCGACATGGTGGGCGAGCGCGATTACACCAAGGGTGAAAGTTTGATTGCTTTTGGTTGGGCTACGGCCGATGAGCTTTACGGCGAACTCGGTCATCCAACTTTCGACTGATTTCAATCGGGCCAGGCCCATCGCAACTCAGAATAGTCGTGAGACAGGCCTGCGAACGCTTAGTGCTGGGATGGGCCTGGCCCGAATTAAATGTTACGGGATCGTCTTCTCGAAGTGACTTTTCACAAATTGCACTGACAACGGATGCACAAGTAGTGCCACAATTGCAATCTCAAAAATAGTACTAATCAAATATGATCCTGAGAATATGGCGCTGAGATATTCAAATATGCTGTAACCATTCATGAGTGTGTAGCCAATTCCAAAAACAAAAGGGAAAAGGGCCACAATCAGCGCGAGGATATATCCCCACCATCGAATATTTGCGATTCCAAATGCTCCAAGGAATCCACCTGCGAGAAGCAAAAGTCCCAGCGACGTTAGCCCTCCTGATCCTCCAATAAACGGGATGAAAGAGCCTACGCTTGCGAAGAGAAAAGTCATTACAGCACGGAAGTATCCAAGGATCACCGACACTTGCAGCGTTTGAGGAAGGTATGGGTTTGTCCACACGAATTTATTCATGTGTCGATGTTAGTTGATCACAGGGAGCGACAGAGGAGCGACCGCGAGCGATGGCTGGCTTTGCCAGCATTGCGACAATAAATTTGGGTCAGGGAACGGCAGAGGTGCCAGGAGCGAAGCGACTACCGCGAGTCGTGTCGGGCTTTGCCCGTGCGACGACTAGTTTTCCTCGCTGACGCGCTCGCGCAATTGGCCGCAAGCTGCATCGATATCTGTTCCACGGTTGCGTCGGATTGTAACTGTTGGGCCATATTTTCGAACGATATCGGCGAAACGATTGATTGAGTCTAACGAAGGGGCACTGCCATCGAATTTTGAGGTCTGGTTCAGCGGAATCACGTTCACGTGAGCACCTCCCGCGCCCTTAAAATCTTCCAATAAGCGACCAAACTCGTGTGCGCACTCAGCAGTGATATTCGTATGGTCAATCGCAGCATATTCAAAGCTGACACGTCGACCATGAGTATGGGATACGCGATTGGCGGCTTCGAGAACATCGGCGATGGGGTAGCGCTTATTGATAGGTACGAGCTTGGTGCGCATGTCATCAAAAGGAGCATGAAGAGAAACCGCGAGCGTCACGGGCAAAGACCACTTGCTCATCTCATTCATGCCGGGCACAATACCGACTGTTGATACCGTGATGTGGCGTGCAGAAAAACCAAAGTCTTCAACAAGTCGTTCACAAGTTTCGCGAACGGGGTTCACGTTGGCGAGAGGTTCGCCCATGCCCATGAAAACTACATTTCCCACACGCGTGTCAGTGGCGTGGCAAGCTCGTGCGACTTGCTCAATAATTTCAGCCGCTGTTAAGTGACGATCGAAACCGGCCTGACCAGTTGCACAAAACGTACAGCCCATTGCGCAGCCAGCTTGAGATGAAATACATACCGTTGCGCGATCGCGATAGATCATGAGAACGGTCTCGATGAATTTTCCGTCAGAGAGTTTGTATAACCACTTATGGGTATTGTCACGAGACTTCTGATACTTCTCTTGTGTGAGAACCATACCGAATTCTTTACTAAATCGAGTACGCAATTTTTCTGACCAAGTGGTCATTGTTTCAAATGGTTGACGCTGTTCGTAGATGTGCTCGAAGAACTGTCGGACCCGGTACGGTTTTTCGCCTGCACGTTCTATCCATTTTGTTAGTTCGGCGGGCGTGATGGCATAGAGTGAAGGAAGGCCTTGCGTTTGCTTAGGCTTAACCGAAGATGGCTTTGCCAGTGGCACA
Organism: uncultured Burkholderiales bacterium; assembly: GCA_964391505.1. GTDB lineage: Bacteria > Actinomycetota > Acidimicrobiia > IMCC26256 > JAGPDB01 > JAGPDB01. Next base: position 63,508 of record CAYMMG010000001.1, read on the forward strand.
AAAGTGGAGTTGTCTGATTCTGGCATCCGTACAGTCTCCCATGTAACCTTGGGCTCATGCCACGCCCACGAGGATATAAACAGAGAACCGACATTGTTCTTGATCGTTTGACTCATCTTTATCCGGTAGTGCAGTGCGCACTTGATCATAAAAACCCCTACGAATTACTTGTGGCAACCATCCTTTCCGCCCAATGTACGGATGTGCGTGTCAATATTGTGACACCTGCGTTCTTTAAGAAATATCCCACAGTCGACAAACTTGCGCTCGCCAAACAAGTCGATGTCGAAAAGCTGATTCAATCCACCGGATTTTTTCGCAACAAAGCGAAGAACGTGATTGGAATGGCGCAGGCTGTCGTTGCACGTTTTGGTGGTGACATCCCGAGTGCTCGCGAAGACTTGGTTACATTGCCCGGAGCTGGTCGTAAAACGGCCAACGTGATACGCGCAGAAGCTTTTGGGTTGCCGGGTTTACCTGTCGACACACACGTGACGCGACTTTCTCGTAGATTGAAGTTAACTAATGAAACGGATGCAGTCAAAATCGAATTTGATCTCATGGCGATTATTCCAGAAGATCAGTGGGGAGATTTTTCTTTGCGGCTTATAGAACACGGCCGGCGTACTTGTGACGCGAAAAAGCCGCGCTGTGATGAATGTGCGTTGAACGATATTTGCCCAAGCGCAGGGAAGCTGTCATCCTGAACGAAGTGAAGGATCTCCGCGAAGCGGGTGTACGAGGTTCCGCTGCGCGGAGATTCCTCGTAAACTCGGAATGACGAAAATTACACGTGCTTGCGAGCGCGATCCAGAGCACGAATTGTTGTCATCAAACTACGTTCTGCAGAATTACATTCGGTAACAAATTGAGAATCGGGCGTGTGTCGATATTCATCGGCAATCTTTGTTACACGTCCCATCAGTTCTTCGACTTGTGATGTGATGGACGAAAGCTCGGCACGTACTGAAGAAATCATGCCTGAAGATTAGTGATGAGAATGCCCCAGTCCAGAATTCGAGAGGGTAGGTGCACTCACGTGTCCTGCTGCAATTTGAGGAATGAGCGGCGTAAGTGCGAGTTGACGAGCAAAGCGTGAATATGTATCACAGCATTCCAGCGTCGCAATGGGAAGGTGTCCAAATGGATCTTCTGAGTCGGGGTTGGTACTTCGCGAAAATACTTTTACCGTTCCACTTGTTCGCTGAGCAGTGTGCTCCGCTCCTATTCGATGAATAAATCCGCATTCGACAACAAGCTCATCGATTTTTCCTAAATTGATGACCATGTCGCCTTGATCAGGTGTACGAATGCCGATCAGATTCTCATGCGTATAGGTCAAATGCGTAAGTCCTACTGTGAGTCCATTTGGAGCGAACTGGTTAGCTGCATGTGTGACGTATCCACTGTGCGATCTCAAGCTGACGTTGCCTGACAGCTCGGCAATGTCAGCTGCGATCTCTCCCTGTGGTGCGTCTTCTACCACAAGGTGAAAAGCATAATTTTTTTTCTCTGTATGAGAGCGACCGTAAAGGTGAAGGTGCTGACTCGATCCTGATACGGGGACCTGACCGTTTGCGAAACTGACACCTACGAATTCGTTTAAGTCCCGCAAACGATGGTCTTGATGAACAGGCACGGAAACCCCAACCCGGTATTTAACATTTCCGTTACCCTGCTGTTCACTTCCCAAAAGTACAAACTTCGGCGGGGAAGGCTCAATGGGCGCAATCAGGGACGTGGTTAAACGCCCATCACTTGGATACATGTACCCTCCCCGCCTGCATGGTTTGGTTATACTACTGCTCAGTAACTTAGTAAAGTTAGTACTACTGTGAGTAGTGCATGAACAGAGAACTATTCGTCGGAGTGACTTCAGTAGCGGGCCCTGAGGCACAAAAGTTCCTCCAAGCTATTGTCTCGTCTGATGTAGATGCGCTAGAAGTAGGCAAGACCCAGCATTCACTGTTGTTAACACCTGCAGGCAAAGTCGTTTCAACGTTATATATCTTGCGCAGTGAGGTAGATACTTTCCTTATAGTTTCTGAGGTTGGTATGTGCGATGCCGTGTTCGAAACATTGTCACGATTATTAATTCGCACCAAAGCCGTGATTGAAGATATGTGCGAGAGTTTTGTTGCCGTCATCGGCGATGCGCCCAATGGCATTGTTCTTGACGCGGAATACTGTGGTGCTCCCAGTGTGGAACTTGTTCTCGAGATGACAACAAAGAACGACACGGATTCACAAGATACATTCAGTCATAACGATTTTCGCATTTCGTGGGGAGCAATTTCTACACAACAAGATTTAGGTGATAACACAATTCCTCAAGAAGCAAATCTTGATAGACACGCTGTGTCTTTTGACAAGGGATGTTATCTCGGTCAAGAACTTGTATGTCGAATTGATTCGCGGGAAGCATCGACACCGTTTTCTTTCTTTGCTCTCACGCTTTCGAAGAATGCTGATCAAGGATTGCTTTCGGCGATGTACGAAGGCGAGGTACAGGTTTTTGTTGGCGAAACATCCGTGGGCGTTATCACGTCAATGGGAACATCGAATGAAACGTTTATCAACGATTTAAGTGCGGGACCTTATAACGCGATTGCTCGTATATCGCGTAAGGGTTCAGCATTATTAGAAGAAGCCAAACTTGCTAATACAACAATTCGTGTCGGCGGCAAAACTATTTCTCCGGTTATTCTTTGCAAGTCGGTCAGCGGATCCTTTTCTACTTAGTAGGCTTGTGCAGTGACTTTTCTTTCCACCATTCTCGAATCAAAGCGTGTCGCGATTGAAAACCTCCCTGCATTAGAAGAGCTTGAACAGCGTTCCGCAGACTATGAACGTAGCGACATTCGCATTCCTGTTTGGGGTGAGGATCTCGATGTGATCGCAGAAATTAAGCGACGTTCACCGAGTAAGGGTGAACTAGCGGTGATTGAAGACCCGGCAGCTCTTGCACGCATTTACGATAAAGCTGGTGCGGTAATCATTTCTGTTCTTACTGACCAAGATTATTTCGGTGCGAGACCGGACGATTTGAATCTTGTGCGAGATGCTGTCAGCGCACCTGTGCTTCGCAAAGATTTTATTCTCGACATTCGTCAAGTTTTTGAAACCTATCTCATGGGTGCGGATGTAATGTTACTCATCGTTGCTGCATTTGAAGATCAAGGCTTATTACGCGCTCTGCATGATTGTGCGAAGTCATTAGGAATGAGTGTATTGGTGGAGACTCATTCTTTGGCAGAGCTTGAAGTGGCTCGCGAAATCAATGCTCAGATCGTAGGAATTAACGTACGTGATTTAGCCACCTTTGACGAGAAGCCTGAGCTGGGAGAAGAGGTGCTGAGCCAGGTGGATTCTGAAGTAATTTCTGTATGGGAATCCTCCATTGTGAGTGTGGATGATGCCCTACGTGCTCGTGCTGCAGGAGCCGATGCTGTTCTCGTGGGCCAGGCACTTGTTCAACACACTGATCCTGCCGATTTTATCTCGCAAATACGGAATATTTCCTGAGTCGATCACGTAAACTAGACGCTGTGTTCGTCAAAATCTGTGGTGTTACCAATGAAGAAGATGCGCTTCTTGCTGTAGCTTTGGGTGCGGATTGCATTGGTTTTAACTTTGTTGCTGGTTCCGTTCGACGAATCACTCCTGCTGAAGCCGAAGCTATCGTACGGCGATTACCTCATGGCACAGTGACGGTAGGAGTATTTAAAAACGAATCACCCGACACAATTGTTTCAACCATAACGCAAACCGGTCTGAGTGGTGCTCAACTCCATGGACGTGAACCTGTCAGCGAAGTACGATGGATTCGTAAACGATTGCCTTTTGTAGTCCAGGCTTTTTCTGCTGAAGATCCTCATCTCGCTTCTGCAGGCAATTCACCTGCGGATATCATCTTGGTGGATTCTGCAACGCCAGGAGCTGGACACGTATTCGATTGGAGATTGGCGAGTAATGCTCCCAGTGGAGTGCGTTTAATGATTGCCGGAGGGTTAAATCCCGACAACATTGCGGAAGCGATTACCCAGTTGAGGCCTTACGGTGTGGATGTAGCAACGGGCGTCGAATCTACACCAGGTAAAAAAGACGCGAAAAAGATGCAGAAATTTATTGCTCTCGCCAAAGCATCTGGAAATCCGCAAGATAATACGGGTCGCGGTGAAGAAGGTGGCGATACACACGCACGCGCTCAGGCTCAAGCACAAGGTACACTCAGCGATGATCGCCAACCTTCGTATTCCGATTCAGCCGTTTCCCAATCAGCTATTTATGATTGGATGGACGACGGACAATGATTTTAAGCGGTGTTGGCTGAATAAAACTTCGCATACGACGCTTTATTCAGCCAACACGAAGAAAAAAATTGAAGAAGAAAAGAAATAAATGACAAACTTAGAAATTGATGTTGCAGGAGTTCACTTAGATGCTCCTGGACCCCCGCCGAATAACAATGGATTCTTTGGCGACTTCGGCGGCCGCTACGTACCTGAAACACTTGTTGCAGCACTCGATAATATTGCTGCCACTTTTGAGCGATGTTGGAACGACGAAGCATTCCGTACCGAGTTCGCGACTCTTTTGGGGACTTATGCCGGTCGACCTTCACCGCTGACGCCGTGTAACAACCTCAGTGCGTTTACGGGTTTCGAAGTGTATCTCAAGCGAGAAGATCTCAATCACACAGGTTCGCACAAGATCAATAATGTATTGGGGCAATCTCTCCTTGCACGCGAAATGGGCAAGACGCATCTCATTGCAGAAACAGGAGCAGGTCAACACGGTGTCGCTACGGCAACTGCAGCAGCGCTATTGGGAATGGATTGTACTGTGTACATGGGTGCCGTTGATGTAGCGCGACAAGAGCTCAATGTTTTTCGTATGCAGCTTCTTGGTGCAACGGTTGTTCCGGTAACAAGTGGAAGTTCAACTCTGAAAGATGCTGTCAACGATGCCATGCGTGCGTGGGTCTCACGCGTTGATGACTCTCACTATTGCTTGGGTTCGGTCATGGGTCCTCATCCATTTCCGTATATGGTGCGCGAATTCCAACGAGTGATTGGGGATGAAGCTCGAGAACAATTCCGTACAGCGAACCAGGGAGATCCTGATTATGTAGTTGCGTGCGTGGGCGGAGGAAGTAACGCTCTGGGAACGTTTTCTGGTTTCGTGAACACGAAATCAAAACTTATTGGTGTCGAAGCAGCAGGAGAAGGTCTTGAGACCACAAAGCACGGTGCTGCCATCTCGCGTGGGTCAGACGGAATATTGCACGGTATGCGTACTTCGGTACTCCAAGATAGCGATGGTCAAATACAAGAAGCGCACTCTATTTCCGCTGGTCTCGATTATCCAGGCGTGGGACCTGAACTTGCATACCTCAACGGTACGGGTCGTGCACAATACGTTTCTGCAACCGACGATGATGCGCTCTACGGTTTTGCTGCATGTGCGCAGCTGGAAGGCATTATTCCTGCTCTTGAATCAGCGCACGCCATTGGTTGGTTGATTCGTCAAGGTAAAGAAACATGTGAGATCGGATCTTCAGTTGTCGTCACGATGTCCGGCAGGGGAGACAAGGACGTATATTCGATTAATGAGAATTTCTCTGATGTCGTCATGGATTACGTGAAAGAAATTACAGCTCAACGAGAGAATGCAACATAGTAATGACACTTAAATCGCTTACACAATTTACGACTGATCGAAAAGCATCCAACAAAAAAACGCTTGTGACATATATGACTGCTGGACTACCCGGTTGGATCGATGCAGTGCATGCTTGTTACGAGAATGGCGCAGATATTGTTGAGATTGGTTTGCCCTTTAGCGACCCGATTATGGATGGTCCTGTCATTGCCCATGCCTCATCGATTGCCCTTAAAGAGGGTGCGCACACGCTGGATCTTCTTGAATCGATCAGAAAAGAAACCTTTGCTGGACCGTGTGCTGTGATGACCTATACCAATGTTCTCTATGTTCATGGCGTGAAAGAAATTGTCGCATCGCTTTCGGATGCGAACATCACGGGTCTTATTTTGCCCGACCTTACTTTTGAGCAATCAGGCCTTTTTTCTGATGCTCTTATTGATACTGATATTTCACTGATCCAACTGGTTTCGTCTACAACCGAAACACGCCGACGTGCAGATATTATTAAAAGCTGCGAAGGCTTTCTCTACTGCGTTGCTATTAAGGGGATCACGGGTCAAAACATTGATCTTGCAAGCATTTTTACGGACTTTATTGGAGACATTCAAAGTGAAAGTCCCGTGCCGACCTTTTGTGGTGTAGGTGTGCGAACGCCTTCCGATGCTGCATCGCTCAGTCGTTTGAGTGATGGGGTTATCGTCGGTACATCGCTTGTAGAAAAAATGATTGATCAACCACATGGAGCCAAAGATGTGGCAGCATTGGTGCGAGAAATTCGCAATGCGATCGACGCAAAGTAACGAAGGAAAAAATCGTGGTTCGACCTGGATCTGTTAAACATGTAGCTATGCGAGAACGCATTATCAAAGGTGTGTGCATCCTCATCGTGGTTGCGCTCTTTGCTGGGCTTGGTGTGGGTATATTTGGATCATTAAATGCTGATGATGCTACGAACACATCGATTCCGGCCACAAGCACTTCGCTGCCAGCTGCAATGAAGGAACTTGTGGACGCCCGTCCCTATGCGGTTTCGCAACCTGAAAAAGTGCCTACAGGCTATGTCCGCACGCATGTAGAGCTTGTAGCTGCAACAAGGGCGCGTTCGGGGTGTGAGGAAGTTCTGCAGAATTACCAGCATACAGCTGAAGACGATATTGGATATATCGATATCTATTCTTATGCGGCAACGTGTGCATTTCCTCGCCCGAACGATGCCGAGACGTATACGGTAGGGGATTATGCGGGATGGGTTTCAGAATCCGATACTAATACGAGCGTTCTTTTCGAACTGACGGTCAATCAAGCGATTGTCCGGATCGAGACAGATCTGACGGCTGACCAGATGAAATCTGTTTTAACAAAGTTTGTTCCATTTAAGGCAGCGGCTCCTGTTGCTACTCTCACTTTGCCTGCTTCGTAATTTTCCTGTATTTCTGATAGAAAGAGAACACACGAATCAAGGAGATAACTATGACACTCAGCGTCGGAGATAAGGCACCAGCATTTAAAGTTGAAGATCAACATGGTGATGTAAAAACCAATAAGGACTTTGCTGGCGCGCCATATGTGATCTATTTTTACCCGAAAGCTGACACTCCCGGATGCACCACGCAAAGTTGTGCGTTGAGTGACGCAGAAGCAGACCTTTCTACTTTAAATGCATCCGTCATTGGCGTTTCTCCTGACAGTGTTGCAAAACAGAAAAAGTTTGACGACAAATACAACCTAAGGTTCACTTTGTTAGCTGACGAAGACCATTCAGTTGCTGAAAGCTATGACGTCTGGGGCGAGAAGTCGCTGTACGGCAAGAAGTACTTTGGAATCATTCGCTCAGCATTTGTCGTCGATGCCAAAGGGAAGATCGCAGGAGCTTTCTATAAGGTATCCCCTAAGGACACAGTTCCCAAGGTTGTTGAAGTTTTGAAGACTTTATAGATACCTGGATGCGACGAATACTCCATATGCTGCCATGTTCGTAGAGGCATCACGTGATATTTGTGGCATTGAATATGAATTGAGTCTGAATAATCCCAAGGATGGACGTGAAGTAACGGGGTATGGACATTTGACGTAAAACGCTCATATGAGTAGAATTGTTTCCCTGGACGTGCTTCATCGTTTGTGTGATTGCGTTAACAATAAAGGGATTAAAAATGAACGTTAGAGGGATGGTTCGAGGTATTGCCACGGTAATAGTTGCAGGACTTACTCCGTTTGCTGTGGCAGCTGCAGGGATTTTTTTACCACTTCGGATTATGGATTTACTGGAGTCTCGCGAAAGCGTACCAGTAGATCCTTATGCTGAAGTAGGGGATAATCCTAATCATATCTATTTTGAATGTGATGGCGAGGCTGGCACTGATGCAAAGTTTACATTTTATGATATGTACGTGTGGGAGGGAAATGATTCCAACGCGGCTGTTCAACCGCAAACTGTTGAAGATGGCTTACGCGCCACTGTGCCTCTAGCCAATGGATCAGAAGCTACAATCACAGCTCGTGTTGATGTATACAGATCAGAGACACTATACGAACAGAATGAAGGCAGTTGGTATACGCCAACATATCGGGTAACGGTTTCAACGCCCAATGCACCTTCATCAAAAATACGAATAAACGATAATGGCACCACTGTTGATTCTATTGATTTTTTTAATGATGAAATTGGCGATGTGACCTTGTATCGTTCCTGGGCAAGGAATGGAACTATATTTGCAGGTTCCGCATCGGATCCGACTCATTTGAACATCCCCGTGGGTGACAATAAGGCATTATCTTGCACTGTATCAACAAGTTTTGACTTAGTGAATTAGGGCTATACGCTAATTGCGTGGAAGCCACCGTCGACATGAATGATTTCGCCGGTTGTCGAGCGCATTAAGTCTGAGAACAGCGCAACACAGGTATCAGCGACGGGAAGAGTGTCGGTGAGATCCCAACCAATAGGTGCTCGGTCGTTCCAGATTTCTTCAAACTTTGTAAAACCAGGAATGGACTTTGCTGCAATGGTGCGAAGAGGCCCAGCAGCAACCAAGTTAGAACGAATGTCTTGGTCGCCAAGTTCGCGGGCAACATAACGGTTGACCGATTCAAGAGCTGCTTTGCAGACGCCCATCCAGTCGTAACTGGGCCACGCGACTTGCGCATCGAAATCAAGACCTACAATAGAGCCGCCATCTTTCATTAGTGGGGCAACTGCTCGTGCGAGCGCTGCATATGAATATGCAGAGATCTGAAATGCTGTTGAGACATCAACAAAGGGAGCTTCGAGGAAATCTCCACCCAGACATGACTCGGGCGCGAAAGCAATGGCGTGCAGAACAGCATCGACAGAACCATTTAGTCTGCCGGGGAGTGCTGCGAGATCTTCATCGTTAGTGACATCAAGTTCAATCACTTCGATGTCATCGCTAATTTTGCGTGCACATCGTTGGGTGAGACTCATTGCACGACCAAAAGATGAGAGAACAACAGTTGCGCCATGCTCGCGTGCTTGCTTAGCTACACCAAATGCAATCGATGAATCGGTGAGAACGCCCGTGATGAGACATTTTTTGTTTTCTAACAGCATTTTGGCTCCTTGGTCTGCCATTCAGTTTACAGTGGCGAGTTTCCGTGTTTGCGATGGGCCGGAGTGTCTCGTTTTGTAGAAAGCGAAGCAAGCACAGTTGCAATCAGTGCACGAGTTGCCGACGGTTCGATAATTGCATCGACATAACCGAGTTGTGCAGCTTGATTGGGGTTAGAAAACTTCTCTTCATATTCCGTCACGAGTTGTTTACGCAATTCTTCTCGCTTGGCTTCGTCTTCGACAGCACCGAGTTGTTTACGATTCAAAATAGCAACCGCACCACTGGCTCCCATGACGGCAATTTCTGCATTGGGCCAAGCAGCACACCAGTCGTTCCCGAGATTCTTCGAGTCCATAACAATATACGCGCCGCCATAACTTTTGCGAAGAATAATGCAGATGCGGGGGACTGATGCCTGTGCATAGGCATACACAAGTTCAGCACCGTGGCGAATCATTCCTCGCCATTCCAAGTCTTTACCGGGCTCGAAACCAGGCGTGTCCACAAAGGTAAGTATTGCAATATTGAAGGCATCGCAGAACGCAACGAAACGTGCAGCTTTACGGGACGCTTCGATGTCAATTGTGCCGGCGCGAGCAATGGGCTGATTGGCAATGATCCCCACGCTGCGTCCACCCACGCGAGCGAAGGCCGTCACAATATTCGGCGCATATTGTGGACGAACTTCTGTGAATGAATCTGTGTCGACAATGTCGGACACAACATCACGAACATCGTATCCGGCATTGGGAGAATCGGGAACACACGAAGCTGCGTCGTTGCATGCGCGAGTTGTGTCATCGTCGCAATCGAACAGAGCTGCATCTTCGATGTGGTTGTTCGGAATATATTCCAACAATGTCGAATATGTTTCCATTGCTGACTCGAGATCTTCGGTAATAAAAGATGCAACACCTGATGTTGCGTGAAGTGTGGTGGAACCCAACTCTTCACGAGTTACATCTATACCCGTGAATTCACGAACGGAATCGGGTCCGCTGACATAAGCGAATGCATCTTTGGTCATGATGACGTGATCTACGAGACCAAGTACGAGCGACGGCCCGGACACACATGCACCAGTGACAATGGCCGTCGTGGGAACGACGCCTGAAAGTCGTGCGAGTTCAGCAGCAAAAGATCCCCAAGCATGCAACCCTGCAGGCCCTTCGGTGATGTCCGCACCTGAAGTGTCGAGAATAAGAAGAAAAGGAATACCCAGTGTCTGTGCAAGCTCCGCGGAACGTTTCATCGAATCGGCATCAGCAGATGTAATTGCGCCGTGACGGGTACCCCCACCAACTTCTAAAACAGAAACTTGGCGGTCATCGATTGTTTGGATAGTGCTCTGTGCAACAGTGCAATGTTCAATAAGAAAAGGGGATCGATCCGACGCAGAAAGAGGAGTGGTCGGCGAGGTCATCTGTATCTCTTTTGACTCACACGATTCGTCATAGCGGCGCGATCAGAACGCTTGCATTATGTCCACCGAAACCGAATGAGTTCGATAGAACAGCACCGCCGTCATACGCGCGAGGTTCACCATGAACAATGTCGAGATCGATGTCATCTCCGGCTTTTTCAAAGTTGGCCGTTGGAGGCATTACTTTATCGCGAATAGTGAGTGTCGAAATAATGGCTTCGACGGCGCCCGCTGCAGCAATCAAGTGGCCGGTAACACCCTTTGTTCCCGAAACAGGAGGTACAGCGTCACCGAATACATGATGCATGGCCTGTGTTTCACCGGAATCATTTAAAGGAGTTGAGGTTGCATGAGCATTGATATGTGAAACCTGTTCAGGAGAATAACCTGCTGTAGAGAGAGCCATCTGCATTGATCGAGCTGCACCCGAACCATCGGGAAGGGGAGCCGTGATGTGGTGTGCGTCGCCGGAGCGGCCATAACCAACAATTTCCGCCAAAATATTTGCGCCACGTTTTTTAGCGTGAGCGAGACTTTCCATAATGACAAAACCAGCGCCTTCTGCCATGACGAATCCATCACGATCCGCATCGAAAGGTCGAGAAGCACGGGTAGGGTCGTCGTTGCGCGAACTCAGCGCACCCATTTTCGCAAACGCTGACATAACTAAAGGTGTAACACCAGCTTCAGCGCCGCCAGAAAGAACAACGTCTGCAGTTCCATCCCAGATGAGTCGTGCAGCTTCTCCGATTGCATGAGACCCAGCAGCACAAGCTGTAGTGACATTAAAGTTCACGCCGGCAAAGCCACACATAATGCTGGCATGACCAGCAATCGCGTTGGCCATCATGGATGGTACGAAGAAAGGCGAGACTCGCCCTGGCCCTTTTTCTTGATAGACGCTCCACTGTTCTTCCAGTGTCAAAATTCCACCGACTCCGGTTCCCGTGACGACAGCAGAACGGAAGGGATCAAAATCGCCTTCAGTCAATCCGCTGTTCGTGTATGCGTCCATCGCTGCCGCAACTCCGAGTTGGGTGAATCGATCCCAACGGCGTACTTCTTTGGAATTCGCGTACTTTTCAATATCAAGAGCATCGTCATCGACTTCACATGCGAAACGAACAGAGAGTGCACTGGCATCAAAGTTCGTGATCATACGCGCTGTGGGGCTGCCACTTTGGACGCGTGCCCAGAACGTATCAATATCACAGCCGGCAGGGGTTTTAACACCCAAGCCAGTGATTACTGCGCGGTTCTCGTCGTTTCGTTGCGTCATCGTTGACCTAACTTGGAAAAGACTTTAAGCGAGCTTGCTCGCGACAAGATCAACAGCTTGGCCAACGGTAGTAACACCCTCAACTTCGCTTTCAGGCAATTCAACATCGAACTTTTCTTCCATGCCCATGACAAATTCAACAATGTCGAGGCTGTCAGCATCGAGGTCTTCCTTAAAGCGGGCCTCGTTCGTTACCTTGTCAGCATCAACGCCGAGAAGTTCTGTTGCGAGGTCCTTGATTGTGGTGAAGATTTCTTCACGTTGCATGTGTGCTCCTTTATAGATGAGAATTTTTGTTAATAGATTACGTTATTACAAATGGTCGTTATGCTCCCATTCCAACGCCGCCATCGACGGGTAATACAACTCCTGTGATGTAACTTGCGTTGTCTGAGGCGAGAAATGTCACTGCGTGTGCGATTTCTTTAGGCTCGCCGAAGCGTGCGAGGGGAATGGTTTGATTCATCAGGTCGCGCCATTCTTCTGACGTTTCTTCTGTCATTGCCGTGGCGATGGCCCCGGGTGCAATTGCGTTGGCTGTGATATTACGAGATGCGAATTCTCGTGCAACGGAGCGTGTCATGCCAATGACTCCAGCTTTTGCTGCTGCATAGTTTGCTTGGCCTACTGGGCCGACATAAGCGTTGATGGAGGAAATGTTGATGATGCGACCCCAACGGTTCTTCATCATATTTCGGGATGCTCGACGCATTGTGTAAAAAGCTCCAGAAAGGTTTGTATTGATGACGTCATCCCACTGATCATCTTTCATGCGCATCAGAAGCGTGTCGCGTGTGATGCCAGCGTTATTGACAAGGATGGAAACGATGCCGATTTCCGATTCGATCTGTGTAAAAAGTCCATCGACTCCTGTGGCAGAAGATACGTCACTTTTAATCGCGATTGGTGTTTCGCCGAGACCTGAAGCTTGTGCAATGGTTTCGTCTGCGCCAGCAGAATCCGATGAGTAGGAAAAGACAACGCGGTGTCCTGCTCGAGTGAGCTCAATCACGCAGGCGCGTCCGATTCCACGTGAACCGCCGGTGACTAGTGCAATCTTTGTATCAGTATCTGTGTAAGTCATAATTTCTATCGGGGAAGCGTGTTCCCATTAGTGGTGGTCGTACCAGCGCAGAATACAGGTTCCCCATGTCATTCCCGCACCGAACCCGCAAAATGCTAAAAGATCTCCGTCATGAAAGCGATTTTGCTCGGCAACTTCCGCTAGCAGGATAGGAATGGAGGCCGCTGATGTATTGCCGTACTTGTCTATGTTGGTGAGCGCTTTGTCTCGATCAATGTCGAGTCGATCACAGATTGCGTCGATAATGCGTACATTGGCTTGGTGGAGCAAGAGCCAGGTGATGTCAGATCCGGGGATGCCTGCAGATTGCAAAGCGGTAGCAATGGATTTTTCAACGGCACGTACAGCGACTTTAAAAACTTCCTGGCCATTCATTGTTAAATATGATTCTGCATTTTCTTCTATTGCGGGATCTTTCTTCGCGCGCACTTCCAGGATGGGAGCAAGAGATGAGTCGCCGCCAAGATCAATGCCCATTAATCCAGCTTCAGGTTTATCGGTAGCGCTGAGGACAACAGCTCCGGCACCATCGCCAAAAAGAATGACGGTGGAACGATCGTGCTTGTCGATAAAGGTAGAAAGTGAATCTGCTCCGATGAGGAGCACTGTCTTGAACATTTTTTGTGCAAAGAAGCCACTTGCGACGGTCAGACCGTAAACAAAACCTGAGCAGGCTGCATTGATGTCGAATGCTGGTCCTGAGATCCCGAGCTCTTGTGCCACGAGGTTTGCCGTCGATGGTATTGGCTGAACCGGAGATGCGGTAGCAACGATGACACAATCAATCTGGTCGATTGTCTTACCTGAGTTGTTTAGTGCTTCCTGTGCTGCTTGCACGGAAAGTGAAACGGTGTTTTCGATACCGTCACCAATAATGCGACGCTCTTTGATTCCTGTGCGCGTTGTAATCCACTCGTCATTCGTGTCGAGATATTGCGCAAGGTCATCGTTCGTGACGGTTTGAGAAGGAATAGCTTTGCCGCAGCCGGAGATGTAAAACATGCTCTTAAACTTACGCGTTCACAACACGAAGCCATGCTACAGGTTCGTGTCGGCGGAGTCGTTCCCCTGTATGCGCGATCAATCCGTGGACCACTCCGTGGAACGGGGAAGTGACAGGAATAGATTGTCCAACAGTTTCGACATAACCAATCACTTCATCGACATCGACAGATTCGCCAATGAGGTCTCCATTATTGGAGATGGCACGAAAGACTCCGTCGGCGGGGGAGACAATCATTCGCTCAGGAATCAGGATGCGTTCACCTTCCATGTCAACCACCACTTTCTTCTGTGTACCACGAGTGGACTTCCATGTTGGGCACACATCGCTTTGCTAGACCGGCGAGTGTTGAGCCATACCCGACTTCATAAGTAAGGTCTGCTCCGGTTTCCATAACCTCGTTCATGCAATCACGCCAAAGCACAGGACGAGCAACGTGGATACTTAGCTTATCTTTCCATATCGAGCCTGACTGATAAACGCGGCCGTCATCGTTTGAAATGATGAAACTCATGGGATCGGGGTCATTAAATGTCATGGATCCAAGAACGACTCCAAGCTCGTTGGCAGCATCTTCCATAAAAGGAGTATGGAACGCACCGTTGACAGGAAGAAGAACAGCTTTTTTTATTCCGAAATCGCGGGCCTTTTCGCAGGCCTTGCCAATGCTTTCTGTATTTCCTGCGATCACAATCTGCCCAGGGGCGTTATCGTTAGCGATCCACAATTCAGGATATGCATCGCAGAGAGACTGAGCGCTGTCGTTGTCTGCTCCTAAAAGAGCAGCCATTGCTCCACCATATTTATCTGCACATTTTTGTGTAGCTTGCGCGCGTCGTGAAGCAAACATGATGCCTTCTTCAAAGCCGAGCACACCAGCGCACATCAAGGCAGAAACTTGACCAAGGGAATGGCCCACAAAGCATTCAGGAATATTGCCTGTTGCATGGAGAGTTTCGTAGCTCATCAAAGAAGTAATAAGTATGGAGAGCTGGGCATCGTGGGTAGACGAAAGAGCGCCATCAGAAGTATCACAGAGGAGCTTTTCTACATCGAGATCGAGAATTTTGCCTGCCTCGCGAGCGAGAGAAAATTCTGGCCTGGAAACAAAGGGTTCGCCCATTCCGGGCGACTGGGTGCCCTGCCCAGGAAAAAGCATCGCTAAGCGTTGTGCCATAAGTATTAATACTCTCACGGTAATGAGAAATTTATGGCTTCGAGTGCTTGCCCGAGTTTACGTGTAGCAAATACAGGCATGACTAGATTATTAAACATGTCAGAAATCTTTAGCGAACGTTCCGTCCTTGATAATTCCGAAGAACTGGTGATGTTGTTACCTCATCGCAAGCCATTTCATTTTGTGACACGCGTGCATGAACTTGTCGATAATGAATCAATTCATGCTTCGTACGATGTGACAGGCGAAGAAACATTCTTTCCCGGGCACTTTCCTGGGAATCCCATCATGCCTGGAGTGATTCAGTTGGAAGCACTGGCACAAGCTGGTGCAATCGCTCTGTTGTCTCAGGAGCGTTTCTCGGGCAAGCTTCCATTGTTCGGAGGTGCAGAGAAGATTCGATGGCGTCGGATCGTGCGCCCCGGAGAAACGTTGCAACTAGAAATGACGCTCGAACGCACATCGTCACGTGGAGGTTGGGGACAAGCCCGAGCACATGTCGATGGTGTGACCACCTGTGAAGCACGAATTCTTTTTGCGTTAGCTGACGCTTAAATATTCGATGTAGAATCTTTTTTCTCGGTGTTGGCTGAATAAAACGTCGTATACGACGTTTTATTCAGCCAACACCGGTAGCACTCAAGCCCGAGTGGCGGAATTGGCAGACGCGGCAGATTCAAAATCTGTTGGTGGCAACATCGTGGGGGTTCAAGTCCCCCCTCGGGTACTGGTCATCCTGAACGGAGTGAAGGATCTCAGATTCTTCGTTTTACTCGCGATGAGAATATCTTTATTCTTGAACCCCAAGGGGCTCGAGTTCACTCTGGTCCCCCTCGGGTACTGGTCATCCTGAACGGAGTGAAGGATCTTAGATTCTTCGGTTTACTAAGAACGACATTTATTATTGACCTTAAACCCCACAAATAATGCGAATCACGGGATAGGGATTAGTACGCAATGAACCGCCGACCCGGATTTCGAAGTGAGTGTGTGGTGCTCCGCCGCTCGCATTACCACTGTCGCCGGTATAACCCACAATATCGCCTTGGTTGACACGACGGTTTTCCCCCGCGAATGCGCTGAGGTGCGCGTAGTAATACATGTTGCCATCATCTCCATAAAGATTGATGCCTTGACCGCCCAAGTTGTCCATGTTGCGTTCGATTCTTCCTGGCACGATTGCAACGTTGGGAGTACCAAAGGCGTTAAAAATATCGTTACCCTTATGGGTGCGACCACCCGAACGCGGATTGCCCCAATCGTCGACATGGGTCATAGGCCCAGCGATTGGACACATTTTTCCTTCGATCGGAACACGTGCACCGATGACCGCGTTTGCATCAAGAAAGATAGCAGCTGTTTTCTCATATTCTTTCTTTGCTTCTTCTAGCTGTGCAGCAAATTGAATAGAAAGATCTTGAAGGTATGCCTGTTTGGTCTCTGCTTCGAGTTTTTGTTCTGCAAGTTCAGTGCGAGCAGTTTTGAGAGCACGTTGTTCTTTAAGGTAAAACTTAAGTTCAGTAACATTCGATTGTTGAGCTGTTGAAGCAAGCGCGGTTTGTCTATTGTAATAAAACTGTTCAAGCGCATCGGTAGGTGCACCTTCGCTGTCTTGATACAAAGTGATTGCGCGTTTCTTAATAATTTTAGATAGTTGATCAAGGGGTAATTCGCGAATAGCGATAAGCGCTTGGTTCTTAACAATCTGGTCGTTCAAAGCCAACAAGGTTGCTTTTGTAGATTGGATATCTTGCGACGTGATATCTGCAGCTAGTTGTGCGTCGAGAAGTTTCTTCGTGGCTTTGTCGAATTTCGAATTAACTTTTTTTGCATTTTCTTGTGCAACAGTTTCTGTTTTTGAGGGTGCCGCGGGAGGTTTTGTTTCGCCGGGCAGAGACGCATCAAGTCCTCCTCCTGTTGTGGGTGGGGGAGCAACTGTCGTAGGAACAGGAACGGTGGTGGTTGTGGTTGGTATAGATGTAGTAGTCGTGGTTGTTTCATCTGCCGCGTATACAGCGGAAGGGATAACGGCAAGAGTGAGCATGACAAGACACGGCGCGCATAGGCGTCGAACAATAATCATTAAAGGGGATTCGTCGTGCTTGCTTTTCATGTTCTCCTCTCTTATAGTCAGCCACTCTCAAGAACTGTTACGTGTTCTTTCGGCTAATCTTACGATTTTCTGATTATTGCGCTTACGCAGAGTGAAACTAGGTGTAATCGCAGCTAACGAGTAGATAAAGTCGTGCTTTGCCTATCCTAGGAAATAACTACTTAAGTTCCTTTAACGGGTACACTGAGAACACATGTCGCGCACCACCCGCCAGCTTGTCGATTTGGGGCATCAAATTGATGCTCTACGCAATGATTTACAACAATCAAATGACCAATTTGTAGCACTTGAAGAAATGGCAGAAGATGCACGTATTCGTGCAATGATTTCCGAAACGCCTGCTGAATCTATTAGTGCTCACGAAATGCAAGCGGCAAAAGAGCGTCTTGAAGGTGTTATTCGTTCTATGAATAATGAGCTTGATCAACTCTTGATTAAGCGAGATGAACTGCTGGAGAAATTGTTTGAGGAGTCGCAACAAGGCTGATGCCTGGTAAGGTATGAGAATATCGCAGAGGAGGATATATGGGTTTGCGAATAATCGTTGCTGAAGACGAGGCTATCATTCGTCTCGATCTCGTGGAACTTCTTGAAGAATCTGGTTTCGAGGTCGTTGCTCAAACTAATCGTGGTGACGAAGTCATGGACCTTGTCCAAGAGCACAAGCCCGACGTTGCCATTCTTGACGTCAAAATGCCTGGGCTCGACGGAATCAGCGTTACTGCGCAGATCAGTGAACTGCAAACCACTGCTGTGGTTATCCTTTCTGCATTTTCGCAACAAGATCTTCTGGACCAAGCTCAACAGGCAGGAGCCCAAGGGTATCTTGTAAAACCTTTCCACAAAGGCGAACTTCTTCCTGCAATTGAAACTGCTCATGCTCGCTTTTCAGAAAAGCGCTATATCGATACCAACGCAGATTCAGTGGAAGCGGCTGCAGAGATTTCAAAGAAGATTGCACATGCCAAAGCGTTGCTCATGGATGAACACGGGTTAACTGAGGCAGGGGCATGGAAGTTTATTGGCGAGACGGCGACAATGACGAACAAAGCCATCACCGATGTTTCAACAGATATCATTGAAGGATCGATTGCGCCACAAGAAGCGTAACGTTTGTGGCTGACGAACTTCTTTTAACGATTGACGGTCATTCTATGGCCTTCCGGGCCTTTTATGCGTTGCCTCCGGAAATGGTCGCGCGAGACGGTACTCCTACAAATGCCGTATATGGCTTTGCGTCAATGCTCAGCAACGTTATCGGTCAGTACAATCCCACCCATCTAGTTGTTGCCTTCGATACGGCGGCGCCGACTTTCCGTGTAGAAAAAGACGATCAATATAAAGCACAACGTGACGAAACGCCAGAACTCTTTATTCCTCAGGTCGAATTAATTTGCGACATGCTCGATGCGATGAACATCCTTGTGTGTACACAAGATGGCATGGAAGCAGACGACATTATTGCCACGTATGCAACACAGGCAAGAGACAAAAAAATGGCAAGCATTCATGTAACGGGTGATCGTGATTACTTTCAACTCGTTGAAGATCCCTTTATTAATGTCATGTATGTTCGTCGAGGTGTCAGTGACACTGTTCTTTACGATGAAGCAGGAATAATTGAGCGTACCGGAATCCGACCAACTCAATATGTTGATTATGCAGCAATGCGAGGCGACCCCAGCGATAATCTTCCAGGGATAGCCGGCGTTGGCGAAAAAACAGCTGCCAAACTACTTAATGCATATGAAAATCTTGAAGGTATCTACGACAACCTCGATAAGTTACCTAATAAGCAAAGAGAGAATCTTGAGGCCGGTCGTGAACGCGTTTTCTTAAACCGTGAAATGATGACGCTTGTGCGTGATGTTGGCGACATTGCTTCTCTGGATGAACTTAAGCGAGTGCCCGGTGATGCGGGAGAAATTCAGGAGTTATGTGAAAGGCTTCAGTTCCGATCCATGAGTAAGCGCCTTTTGTCCGCTGCTCTTGTCGGCAGCGGAGTTGTGGATACTCGCTCGCCAGCCGGCTCCCATGCTACAAGTACGGAACGTACGCCGGATGGCAAGCGAGCATCCACCGACGCTGCAGGCAAGGGGTCCAATAAAAAGGACGCTATGAGCGAGGGCGACCTTTCGAAAGATGGAGGTTCGCGTCCGTCAGACCGAGCGGATGTTGAGGATGCACAACTCACGACTTTGACGGTGGCGAAGTTGGTGGCGGGGATAAAGAAGGCGCAAGGTACGGTAGGTGTTTATATTGAGCCTCAAGTTCCTAGTGCTCACGTGGATGAGGCGATTGCTTTTCCCTTGACGATACTGACTTCTTATGACGATGTAATCGCTGCGACAAAAATCAAAGATGTGGCTGAGCTCACCAAAGTCTTGTCTGTGATGATTGAGTATTCGAACGACATTGTGGGATATGACATCAAAACGTGGGGTGCGTATTTTGCATTGTGCTCTCTGAATCAAATTGATTGCAATGATCTCTTCGTGATGGCATCTTTGGATGACGCCGCTCGCGGAAAGAAAACATTTGAACAAATGTGTGCTTCGTATCTTGGCGTAGCTCCCGTTGAGGCACCCGCCCAGCTTGGTTTTGACGGATTCGACACGGGCGATAAGGCCTCGGCTGATGCACATCAGATAAGCCATGTTTTTTACTTGCGGGAAATGTTCGATGAACTCACCGAGCGCCTCACCGCCAAAAAATTAAACGCGCTCTATGGTGATATCGAACGACCGCTTACTCCTGTCATCACTGAAATTGAAACGCATGGCGTGGTTGTTGATCGCGAGCGACTCGCGGAAATTTCCAAGGACGTACATGAACGTTGTGCAAAATATGAACAAGAAATCCATTCCTATGCAGGCGAACCCATCAACGTAAATTCAACCCAACAGCTTCGCCGTATTCTCTTTGATCAACTTGGTCTTACTCCTATTAAAAAAACCAAAACAGGCCCTTCGACTGATGCTGCAACCCTTCATGCTCTACGTGATGATCATCCGATTGTTGAAGCAATTCTGCGCTATCGCGAAGTGGAAAAACTTCGCAGCACATACATCGATGCTCTCGGTCCTTTAATTGGTTCTGATGGTCGTATTCACGCAACCTTCAATCAGGCAGGAAGTGCGACGGGAAGGATTTCTTCGGAAGCGCCGAACTTGCAAAATATTCCTATCCGCACCGAAGAGGGAAGAAAGCTTCGCACGATGTTCGTTGCACCGAAAGGTTCAGTTTTATGTTCAATTGACTACAGTCAAATTGAATTACGGATACTTGCGCATCTTTCAAAAGAGAAAGCACTTGTCGATGCATTTCAACGTGGGGAAGATGTTCACGCAACAACAGCTGCGCATGTTTTTGAAGTCGATCTTGAAGATGTCACCTCCGAACAACGGAGTTTTGCAAAAGTAGTGAACTTTGGAATCGCATACGGGATGGAAAGCTATGGCTTGGCCACACGGATGGGAATTGATCCGGGTCACGCGAAAGAAATTCTCGATTCGTATTGGAGTACTTTTTCGTCGATGAAGAAGTATCTCGATAATGTTGTTGTTCAAGCGAAGAAGGTCGGATATACCGAAACGATGTTTGGTCGACGCCGATATTTTCCCGAGCTTTCATCTCCAATCGCAAAGGTGAAGATTGCTGGTGCGCGTGCAGCAACGAATGCTCCCATTCAAGGTACAGCCGCAGATGTATTCAAACTCGCCATGGTCAATGTAGGGCGAGTCATCGCAGAACAAGGTCTACCAGCGCATATGGTGCTCACGGTCCACGACGAATTAGTGTTTGAAATTCGTGAAGATTCCATTGATGAAGTCTCTGATGTCCTTGTTTCTACTATGGAAAATGTTGTTGAGCTTGATGTTCCCCTCGTTGCAGATGTTGGTATAGGGCCCAACTGGGCAGAGGCTAAGTGAACGGATCCCGTCGTTTTTGGGGAGGGTTGCACCTTGTACCAGCCCCCGTATGAATAATCACGTTTCCAAGGTCCAACCCTAACTGCCTTTACAAGGTCGGACCCTCCCCTGGAATTAAGTAAATCCTGCTATATGGCGCTAGTATGTCCGGTGCTTGTCTCAACTATTCAAGCTAGACGAATCGCGTCTATCGACTATCACAATAATCTAAACAGGAGACCTCGTGTCTGACAACGTATCAACAACTGTCTCAGATTCGGAACAGGAACAAAATTCCGCAACCGTATCTGAAGATGTAACTACACCCGAAGCTATCGCTCCAACAAATGAGAGTAACGAAAGCGCTAATGCTGATGCGTCAGAAGATTCCGATGAATCTATTGCTGTCAACGACCTTGGAATGAGTTTCGCTGATGCGATTAATACAACCATAGTTGAATTCGATGATGGTGATCTGGTTAAAGGTACAGTCGTAAAGATTGATAAAGATGAGGTTTTACTCGACATCGGTTTTAAATCCGAAGGTGTGATCCCTGCAAAAGAACTTTCTATTCGCAACGACGTTGATCCTTTCGACGAAGTTGAACTCGGTCAAGAACTTGAAGTTCTTGTATTAACCAAAGAAGATAAAGACGGTCGTCTTATTTTGTCCAAAAAACGTGCACAATACGAGAAAGCGTGGGCAAACATCGAAGCAATTAAGCAGGCCGATGGAGTCGTTAAGGGTATGGCGATCGAAGTTGTTAAGGGTGGTGTCATCGTTGACATCGGTCTTCGTGGTTTCTTGCCAGCTTCGCTTGTAGATACGCGTCGTGTGCGAGACCTCGCTTCTTTTGTTGGAAAAGAAGTTGAATGTAAAATTCTCGAACTTGACCGCAATCGCAACAACGTTGTTCTTTCTCGCCGCGCATTCCTTGAAGAAAACCAAAAGGGTAACCGCGATAGCTTCCTCGTTAATCTCAAAGTGGGAGAAATCAAAGAAGGCGTTATTAGTTCGCTGGTTCCCTTCGGCGCATTCGTTGACCTCGGTGGTATGGATGGACTCGTTCATGTATCTGAACTTTCATGGAAACACATTGACTCTCCGGGTCAAGTCGTCAAGGTTGGCGATCAGGTTAAGGTAAAGGTTCTCGAAGTAGACATGGACCGCGAACGTATCTCGCTTTCGTTGAAGGCTACAGAACGCGATCCGTGGACTGAATTCGCTGAAGGACACCAAATTGGTGAGCTTGTCTATGGCCGTGTCAGCAAGGTTGTTCCTTTTGGTTCCTTCATTCAAATCGGTGAAGGCATCGAAGGCCTTGTCCACATTTCGGAAATGGCAGAACATCACGTAGATTCCGCAGAACAAGTTGTTCAACCGAACGAAGAACTCTGGGTCAAGATCATTGAAATCGATCTCGAACGTCGACGTATTTCTCTCTCCATTAAGCAAGCTGCAGAAGGTGGCGTTGTTGCTGCTGAATATGCAGATGTATATGGTGAGCATGCATACGATGAGCAAGGAAACTTTATCGGCGAAGCAGAAGCTCCTGCTGCTGAAAGCTCTGAGGATGCAAGTGCAGAAGCCGTTGAAAGCAGTGAAGCTGTCGAGTCGAATCCTGAGTCCGCAGAAGCAGCTCCGGAAACTGAAGCTCCAAAAGAAGAAGTAACTCCCGAAGCGTAATCAATAAACTCAAAAAGGACTGTCCTTGCGGTCTCGCAAGGACAGTCCTTTTTATCAGCGTATTTCAACAATTCCTGTACGTAAACCGAGCAGTACTGCTTGAGTGCGATCGCGTGCGTCAAGCTTGTCGTAAATAGATGCGAGATGGTTCTTTACGGTTTTTACCGATATAAAAAGATCGCTCGCGACATCGTTTGTGCTGCGACCGTCAGCAATGAGTTGAAGAATTTCGGTTTCACGCTTCGTTAAAATTCCTGATTCGGCTTCTGGGAGTTCGTGCGCCTCTGGCGTCAGCGAAGTACCCGTATCAAGCATTTGTTTTGCGATACTAGGGGAGATTAATTCTCCTTGAGCAACCTTATGAACCATATCGATAACTTCAGCCATGGGTGAATCTTTTGTCATGAATGCGCTCGCCCCTGAACTAATTGCTTGATTGACAACTGCAGCTTCACCGTGCATGGTTAACATAATTACCCGCGTGTCAGGATGGGAAGACTTAATAATTTTAAGAGCGGCGATTCCGTCCATGACGGGCATTGTGATGTCAAGCATAACGATGTTCGGATTTAGTTCATTGACAAGGCGCACCCCTTCTTCGCCATCTCCACCTTCACCGACAACGTCATATCCGTTATCTGTTAACGCACGCTTGACGGCTTGACGCACAAGTTTATGATCGTCTATTAGGAGAATGCTTGTCATGAAGGTACCTCAACTTCTGCTTCTATTAGAGTTCCTTCCCCGGGTTGGGAAGTAACATTTAATTGGGCATGGATGGTATCGGCGCGTTCTCGCATACCTATAAGCCCAAAACTTTCTTTCTTTGCATTATCTTGTGCAAAACCTTTTCCGTCATCGCGAATCGTAAGGTGTACTTCGTTTGAATCGACGAGCCAAGAAACCCATGCATGGGAGGCTTCCGCATGCTTATACACATTATTCAGACCTTCTTGCATGATTCTCCACATTTCGCGTTCAATCTGAACAGGAAGTATGCGCTCTGAAATATTGGTCTCGAACTGAACGTCGAGTCCCGTCCGGTCGCCAAACCGTGGAAGATATTCTTGTGCGAGGGCATGGAAAGGACGATCAGTGTCGACCGTCGCACGAAGTTCATACAGCGTTTCGCGTAATTCGCCTACTACTTCGCGTACGATGTCTCGCAGTTCACTTAGTTCTGGATCAGAATCTTTTTGTTCGATAAGTCGCTCAAGTTCAAATGCTACATACGCCAAAGACTGGGCGAGACGGTCATGTAAGTCTCGTGCGATCCTGCTTCGCTCTTCTTCAGCTCCCATGTTTCGTAATCGTTGGAACCACAACGCATTATCAATCGCAAGTGCGAGTGGTTCGGAAAGCTCTTGCAAGAGTGCAGCATCACGTTTCGAGTATTTGTGCTCGTCCGTGTGTTCGAGAGCTACGATGCCAACAACATTTCCGCGGGCGCGCAAAGCAACATACATTCCGGAACGAGCATGAGGAGTGCAACCTACGAATCCATCGTCGGGAAATGCATGAAGAACGCTGTGGTGGGTTCCTAAAGTTTGCGCGAGTGGAGCCGGTAATTCATGCACAGACAAAGGTGTTCCCATTCGCAGGCCTTCGGCCAGTTCAACACGATACGTATTGTGTGTTGAATCGGCCACCACGATGACCAGGTACTGAACGTCATAGAGGTCGTGAAATCGGTTACGTGTCGATGCGATGACCT
Source organism: uncultured Burkholderiales bacterium (assembly GCA_964391505.1). Lineage (GTDB taxonomy): Bacteria > Actinomycetota > Acidimicrobiia > IMCC26256 > JAGPDB01 > JAGPDB01. Next base: position 88,138 of record CAYMMG010000001.1, read on the forward strand.
CTCCTAAGTCAAGAGAAGCGGGAAGCGTTTGAGCCAAATCGTGAAGTGCTAACAGGAGGGAATTGGCTTGACCCATCTGTCTCATTTCATCCACAACAGATTGACTACGCTCTTCTGCTTCATTTGCGAACAATCGCATTACAGCTCCGACGGCTCCACTTCCCAGCAAGTAAAGAGAGTTTTGGATAATGTCGTTTGTTGTTGCATGGTTTTCGTTCACGACATTATCGATACCCGTGACTGCTGCAACCATATACGTTGTCGCAATAACTGGCGCTGTGAAACCACTACTTAATCCAATTACGATCAAGATTGGGATAGCGGTAAGAAGAAAGGGGCTTGACCACATGTGTGTTAACCCAAGCGCGACGATGAGTGCTCCGCAATCGATAATGATGTTAACTGTTCGCTCATAGATTCTTCCCCGAAGAGGAATTGCGTAAAACGTTCTTAGGGCTGCATTAAGAGACAAGATGAGAGTGGCTGCGATAATCGAAGCTGATCCATAGTTTGCGATATTCGGTAAAAGAGTCAACATGCTCATTGCGAGTGCTGTCCAGCGCAAAAAAACAATCATAAGTGCGACCCGATGCGAGAGCAGCAACGAACTCGATCGTGGATCAGATGTGGGAGGAGATTTTCTCATAGTCGTTCTAGGACATCGACGGAAAAATCTGTTTGATAAAGGGTTAAGGCGTAAACTTTTGATATGCATAAAGTCGCGGTTATTGGACCTCTGGGAAGCGGAAAGTCGGAAATAGTGCGTATCTGCTCAGAGATGGACTTTCCAACGGTTTCGGCAGATCATATCGCTAAGATGCTTCTCGAACTGCCCGGGATTGCTCATGATGACGTTGTTCAAGCTTTTCCTGGTGTAGTTGACGACAGAGGTCGGATTGATCGTCATAGACTCGCCCAAGATGTTTTTCACGATCACGATCACCTCAAATTGCTAGAAAGCATTATCCATCCTCATGTTTGGCAGATTGTGACGTCATTCTTCATGGAATGTGAAAACAAGAATGAAGAGATTTGTTTCGTCGAAGTGAGCGCTCCTGATGATTCGATTAAAACTCGATTCGATGAAATGTGGTGCGTGACCGCATCGCATGCGATTCGCGAACAACGATGTGTTGAACGGGGAATGACTGCAGAAGATTTTTCTTTACGGAATGATTTTCAAGAAGCTCATGTTGATTTTGAAGATTTGTGTAGTCGGACAATTGTGAATGAAGGTTCGAAAGAAAATTTGGTGCAAACCATACAATCCATGTGTTCCGATCTCGCGGAAATACGAGGACAGTAGTGTTTGAACTCAACAGTGAGTATGAACCATCAGGCGATCAACCGGCAGCTATTGATGCACTCGTTGATGGTGTTGAAAAGGGGCTTGCATATCAAACTCTTCTAGGAATTACAGGTTCTGGAAAATCATTTACCATTGCATCAGTAATCGCGAAGCTCAATAGGCCTGCGCTGATAATGGCTCCCAATAAATCATTGGCAGCCCAACTTGCTAGTGAGTTTCGTGGGTATTTTCCCAACAACCGTGTTGAATATTTTGTTTCCTATTACGACTATTACCAACCTGAAGCATACATTGCACAAACGGATACTTTTATTGAAAAGGATTCTTCGATAAATGAAGAAATAGATCGTTTGCGTCATGCTGCAACGTCGGCATTATTAAGCAGACGCGACACAATTATTGTCGCCAGCGTTTCTGCAATTTACGGTTTGGGTTCTCCTGATTCCTATAAACGCAACATGCTCTTTATTGATAAGGGTGATGTGTTTGATCAACGTGCGCTGTTAAGTCGCCTTGTGGAACTCCAATATGAACGTAACGATATAGGTTTTCAGCGCAATAAGTTTCGTGTGCGCGGAGACACCATTGATATTTTTCCAGCGTACGAAGAACGCGTGATTCGCGTTGAATTGTTCGGTGATGACATTGACCGAATTTCACTTATCGACCCATTAACAGGCGAAATGTTTCAAGAGGTCGATGCAGTTGCGATTTTTCCTGCTTCTCACTACGTTGTCGATCCTGGCATTATGCGTACTGCGATTGCTGAAATCGAGAATGATCTCGATGATCGTCTGGCTGAACTGAAAAAAGCTAACAAGCTGGTGGAAGAACAGCGTCTTCGTTCTCGTACCGAACATGATCTAGAGATGATGCGTGAAGTGGGCGTGTGTTCAGGAATCGAGAATTACTCGCGGTACTTAGACCGTCGCCAGCCTGGTGAAGCGCCCTATACCTTGCTCAATTACTTTCCTGATGACTTCATTACGATTCTTGATGAGAGTCATGTCACCGTTCCTCAGTTGCGTGGACAAAATGCTGGAGATTTATCTCGTAAAAACAACTTGGTGGATTACGGTTTTCGCCTTCCTAGCGCAAAAGATAACCGCCCGCTTCGTTTTGAAGAAGTGATGGAACGCTTGCCGCGTATTGTGTTTATGTCAGCAACTCCAGGTCCGTTTGAAAAAGAGATTTCCGAACAAGTTGTCGAACAGATTATTCGCCCCACTGGTTTGCTTGACCCTGAAATCGAAGTGCGTCCTACTAAAGGTCAGATCGATGATCTCATTGACGAAATTAGAGAAAGCGTGAATCGCGGTGAACGTGTTCTGGTTACGACGTTGACAAAGAAAATGGCAGAGGACTTAACGGAGTATCTTCAGGACACGTCAATGAAGGTGCGTTACCTGCATTCAGATATTGACACCATTGAACGTATTGAAATTTTGCGCGACCTTCGTTTGGGGGAATGTGATGTTGTTGTGGGCATCAACCTGTTGCGAGAAGGTCTTGATCTTCCAGAAGTAAGTTTGGTTGCTATCCTCGATGCAGACAAGGAAGGCTTCCTGCGTTCACAGACCTCCTTGATTCAAACCATTGGGCGTGCTGCACGAAATGTGAATGGTCGGGTAATCATGTATGCAGATAAGATGACCGATTCAATGCGCTATGCAATATCGGAAACAAATCGTCGACGCGCTTTGCAAGAAAAGTACAACGAAGAAAACGGAATTAACCCAACGCCGATTGTTAAAGCTGTCTCTGACATTCTCGATATGCTGCGTGGGGGAGAGTCTGACAAGCCAGCCACCGAACGCATCGATATCTCTTCTTTAGCGGCACTGGGAACCGATGAAATCAAGCGTTTAATAGTGACTCTAGAAGATGAAATGCATGAAGCTGCCAAGGAACTAAATTTCGAAGAGGCGGCTCGCCTGCGTGATGAAGTTTCTACCATCCGCAAAGAACTTAAAGACATGATTGGCTTGTCCTAACAATTTTCTATACGAACTCCTCTGGATTCACATTTGCGAGTAAATGCGTAGCCGGATTTCCGGTTTAACCTGTATTTGAGAGCGAAAGAAAATAGTTCTTTAAGCGGAATTCTTTCGACATTAATTATGAGGGGTCCGGGGCTCATCGTAAAAGTATGACCGCTTTTCACGTGTATAAAGCAACTATCGAAATAGCGGTGATGTTTTATTTGAATCTTTTCAATCTCTTTATAGGGGACCTCGAACAGACGGTTCCCTTTATGGTAGAAAATGAAGTGATCAGGTTCAAAAACAAGAAAACTCTTAGTGTGAAAAAACCCGGTATGTGTAAATATGCTCAAGTTCTTTCCTGCAACGAGGACAGCGCTTTGCGCATTAATTTCACCTTGTTTTCGTAGTCGCGCTACGTATTGAAATCTTCTTTGAGCGATAAAGGCGTATGCAAGCGTCTGTAAAGCGAGGACGCCGATAACAAAAATAATCACAATGAAAATATCTCGCATAATTACCAGTTTTCGTCATATTTTTCGAAGAATTGAGGTTAAAGGTTAGTTAGATGGAACTTATTGGAGGGTGATAACGTCTTATAAGTTATGAAGGATGTTTCTAAGATCGCGCGGCTTAGTTTTTATTTGGCAGTGGCGGTTCTCTTCACCGCATTTTCTATCACGAGCTGGATAGCGGGTTCTCGCGCGACAGACAAGAAGACGAAAACAAACGCTTCGACGGAATGTCCTTATACGCAACAAGAATTGGATGATATTCGTAGCCTGTATGACCAACCTATCCCGATAGATCAGCAGAGATCATTTGAAGATGTTCAAGCGTCCATCGACTTCGATGCAATCGAAGATTTAAAGGGTGAGTGTGCCGTGACGGCACTTGAAAGAGCGTACGAGCTTGGAATGCGAACTCTTCGCGATCTAACTGTGTGCTGGCCGGATTGTGCGGTGACAGAAGATTTTTCACCGCAACGACTGACTTTCGCAATTAAGGATCGACGAATGATCCATGTTCAGGCTGGGTAGTTTTACTCATTTGTCATTTAGAGTGCAGCGAAGAAACTCCATTTAACGAACATAGAACGTTTGGGATCCTTCACTTCGTTCAGGATGACTGAGAAGAGTTCTGAATGTCAAAATCAGCATCTGAACGTACGTTCGTGTAAGATGATCATGCATGCAGACACACATCACAGTTCGCGGAGCACGGGAACACAATCTCAAAAATGTTGATGTAGACCTTCCGCGAGATTCGCTGGTTGTCCTCACAGGGTTGTCGGGCTCGGGTAAATCATCTCTTGCATTCGACACTATTTATGCAGAGGGTCAACGTCGCTACGTTGAATCTCTTTCCGCCTACGCTCGTCAATTCCTCGGCCAGATGGAAAAACCTGATGTCGACCTTATTGAAGGTCTTTCACCTGCCATTTCAATCGACCAAAAATCGGCATCACGCAACCCGCGTTCGACTGTGGGAACAATCACAGAAATCTACGACTATCTGCGTTTGATGTACGCCCGCATTGGTCATCCTCATTGCCCGACCTGTGGGCGTTCCATCGCACGCCAAACTCCTCAGCAAATCGTTGATCGCATTATGAAGCTTGACGCAGGAACGAAGTTTCAAGTTCTTGCACCGGTTGTGCGCGGACGCAAAGGCCAGTATGACAGTCTCATTAAAGATCTCATCTCCCAAGGGTTCACACGAAGTTACGTTGATGGAAAAATCTTTGAGCTTAGTGAGATCGATCCGCTCGACTTGGCTCGTTATGAACAACACACCATCAAGGTCATTATCGATCGTCTTGTTATCAAAACATCGATCAAACGACGTCTCACCGACTCACTCGAAACTGCGTTGACTCTTGCTAACGGAATCGTTGAAATCGACATCATCACAGATAATGAAACAGTCGACCAAACCGATGATGCTTCCGTGCTTACTTTTTCCGAACACCTCGCGTGTAATCATTGCGGCACAAGTTTTGAAGAACTCGCTCCGCGTAACTTTTCTTTCAACTCTCCCTACGGAGCTTGTACCTACTGCGATGGTTTAGGTACCAGCTTCGAAGTTGATCCTGAACTGGTTGCCCCCGAGGCAGACCTCTCGCTTAACGAAGGGGCAATTGCTCCATGGAGTGGTTTCAAAGGTGAGTACTTCACCAAGATCATTCGTTCTGTAGGTGAGATCGCCGATATCGATCTCGATGCGCCATGGAAGAAGCTTCCCAAAAAACACCAGAAAATTATTCTTCACGGGATGGGCGGCGAGAAGATTGAAGTGAAGTTTAAAAACCGTTATGGAAAGTCGCGCTCCTTTACGACAAAATTTGAAGGAGTCATTCCTTGGCTAAAGCGCCGACACAGTGAATCCGAAAGTGATCGTGCTCGCGAAATTATCGAAGGTTACATGCGTGAAGTGCCCTGCACTCATTGTGAAGGCGCACGACTTAACCCCGTGTCTCTTAAAGTCACGATTGCCGATCAATCTATTTATGACGTCGGCGAGCTATCGATCCGTAAGTGTAACGAATTCTTTCAAAACCTGACATTGAGTGATCGCGAAGAATCAATTGCTCACGAAGTGGTTAAAGAAATTCGCAACCGCCTGACGTTCCTCAACGATGTAGGCCTCGAATATCTTTCGATTAACCGCACGTCTTCGACGTTGTCAGGTGGAGAAGCTCAACGCATCCGTCTTGCATCTCAAATCGGTAGTGGGCTAGTTGGAGTGCTTTACGTGCTCGACGAACCATCTATTGGTCTTCATCAACGTGACAACGAACGTCTTCTCGGTACGATGACTCGTCTACGCGACCTAGGCAACACCGTCATCGTTGTCGAACATGACGAAGAGACGATTCTCGCTGCCGATTATGTTATTGACGTAGGTCCGGGTGCTGGTGAACATGGCGGAGAAATTGTTCATGCGGGAACAGTTCCTGCGTTGTTGAAAAACAAAAAGTCTCTTACGGGCCAATACCTCGTGGGCAAGAAGAAAATTCTCGACGATGTTATACGTCGGCCGCCTACCGGTAAGACAATTGATGTTAAAGGTGCGCGTGAACATAATCTTAAGAATGTCGATGTTTCGATTCCTCTCTCGCAATTTGTTGCCGTCAGTGGAGTGAGTGGAAGTGGAAAATCGTCGCTTGTCAATGACATCATCCTGAAGAGTTTGATGAAAAAGATCTATAAGTCAAAAGATGTTCCTGGTCGTCACGACAAAATCCTTGGTGTGGACAATATCGACAAAGTTATTTCGATTGATCAGTCGCCCATTGGTCGTACTCCCCGTTCTAATCCTGCAACTTACACGGGGGTCTTCGACAAAATCCGTGCGCTCTTTGCTCAAACGCAAGAAGCCAAAGTACGCGGATACTTGGCTGGCCGGTTTTCCTTTAATGTCAAAGGTGGTCGATGTGAGGCTTGTTCAGGTGATGGAACAATCAAAATCGAAATGCACTTTCTTCCAGATGTTTATGTGCCGTGTGAAGTTTGTAAAGGTGATCGATACAATCGCGACACGCTTGACATTACTTATAAGGGAAAAAACATCGCCGATGTGCTGAACATGTCGATTGAAGAAGCACATGAGTTCTTTATCAAGATTCCAGTGATTACTAGGCATCTTTCAACTCTGGTTGATGTGGGTCTTGGCTATGTGCGATTAGGACAACAAGCTCCTACGCTCTCTGGCGGGGAAGCACAACGCGTCAAGCTTTCGAGTGAACTTGCAAAACGAAGTACGGGACGTACTCTCTACCTTTTAGACGAGCCCACAACGGGATTACATTTCGATGACGTACGTCGACTCCTCATGGTTCTCCATCGTCTAGTCGATGCGGGAAATACTGTACTTGTGATCGAACATAACCTTGATGTGATCCGAAGTGCTGATTGGGTTATCGATCTAGGTCCCGAAGGGGGAGATGGTGGCGGAGAAATTATCGCCCAGGGAACTCCTGAAGCTATCGCCAAGGTAAAGAAGAGTCACACCGGGCGATTCCTCAAGCAACTTCAGCACTAAACGCAATAAGAAGAAATAAGTACTGTCCTTTCACAAAAGGACAGTACTTATTTCTTCTTTGTTTTTGCTAGGGTGTTGCTATGACAGATCCACAACATCCAGCCGCATGGCATCCCGATCCTTCCAAGCGTCACCAGTCTCGATACTGGGACGAAGAGCAGTGGACAGAACATGTTTCTGATAACGGCCAAACTTCCGTAGACGAAGAAGGCAAGGTAATGGCCAATACCGGGCAAGTGTCAAGTACTGGAATTATTGACGGCGAGATGTTTGGCTACACAACCCCTCAAGTTGTTCAAGCCCAAGTCGCAAAAGCTCAAACGGGTACCGGATCAATTCCTGATGCTCTGTCCATTCCTGAGGTTTCTTCTGAGGAAGTACCTGCTCCTTCGTATACTCAAACAATTTTTACCGAGAAGATCTTGGTTGTAAACCAAAAAGCAAAGCTCATGGAACTCACTGCCGAGTACGGCATTTTTGATCAAGCTGGGAACCAGATTGGATCCATTCGCGAGGTAGGGCAGTCTGCTGCGAAGAAAGTTGCACGCGCACTACTCAATATTGACGCGATGATGACGCACAGACTTGAAATAGTTGACATGAATGGCGAAGTGTTACTCCGTATTGTAAAACCGCGTGCCTTTATTAAAGCTCAAGTCATCGTTGAACAACCAGACGGAACAGTGGTGGGCGCGCTTGCGATTAAAATCCGTATTGGTAAAGCGCAGATCAAGATCATGCACCAAGATCAACAGATCGGGATGGTCTTTGCAGAAAACTTTCGTGCATGGAACTTTTCCATTAAAGACAATTCAGAAACTCAGATTGCTTCAATTACAAAAACATGGGAAGGATTCGGAAAGGCTTTGTTTACAACTGCAGATAATTATGTCGTGCAGATTCATCAAGACTTGCAAGACCCCATGCACTCACTTGTTCTCGCTGCGTCACTAGCGGTTGATCTCATTTTGAAGCAGAACGATAAGGGTCTGCTGTAGCCAGCGAGGCCATTGTTGGCAGCATCGATCCGGCGCCTTAATCGCGATGCCGGACAAGTGAGGTCCGTCCTCTTGAACGAGGCGATGAGTTAGACAACTACGTTTTTTGAGGACGGACTTCGCACTTAATCGGGGGTTTGTTTTTCTGTAATTTCAATCATGCGCTCCAGGCTGATACGTGCCCACTGACGAGTAATGGAATCAACGCAAATTTCGTTGACGGGATTACCTGCAGCTAAGTTTTCTATACACCAGGCCAAGTGAGGTAAGTCGACACGAAACATCGTCGAGCACGGGCAGTACAGTGGGTCTAGTGAAATCACGGTTTTGTCCGGGTATTCCTTAGCAAGGCGTTGGACAAGATGCACTTCCGTTGCTACTCCAATTACAGAACCAGAAGGAGCGTCGCGTACAAAATCAATAATCGCTTCGGTCGAACCAACAACGTCTGCAAGCTTGACAACTTCATTTTTTGTTTCGGGGTGTGCGACCACAATCCCGTCATCATATTGAGTACGAAAATCCTGAACGTGGGTCGGAGAAAACCGTTGATGGACACTGCAATGGCCTTTCCATAGCCAGAACGTAGAATCAGCAATGGCGTGTTTGTTCTGTAATACGCTCATGCGAGGATCGTAGAGGTAACAATCGCGCTCGCTGTAACCCATGGCGTAGGCAGTATTGCGTCCGAGGTGTTCGTCGGGAATAAAGAGGATGTGCTTTCCCTTTTTTAATCCCCACTCAATAATTTCGTGTGCATTAGAAGAAGTGCAGACAGCGCCGCCGTGTTCGCCAACGAATGACTTAATTGCCGCAGAAGAGTTCATGTAAGTTATCGGTACAATCTCATTTTCGTCCACAATTGAGGCAAACAATTTCCAAGCGTCATGCACCTGACGTTCGCTTGCCATATCTGCCATTGAACACCCAGCGTTGAGGTCGGGAAGGTATACGTGCTGATCTTCATGGGTGAGAACATCAGCACTCTCGGCCATGAAATGAACCCCACAGAAGATGATATGTTCTGCATGCGCATTCTCGGCAGCGAAACGTGCGAGTTTGTAGGAATCTCCTCGTTCATCAGCGAACTCGATCACTTCGTCGCGCTGGTAGTGGTGCCCAAGTATAAGAAGCTTTGTGCCCAGTTTTTCGCGTGCAGCTAAGATTCTCCGGCGAAGATCCTCATCGGAGGCGCGGCTATAGTGTTCCTCTAAGGGAATCTGTATTCGAATAGCCGTTGTCACTTTGGTCACATTACTAGTGTAGGGAATATATAGGTCAATGCTCGCGCCCAAACCAGCCGATATCCCGACCTCGCCTGGCTCGTACCAGTTTTACTCCTCAGATAATGAGATCTTGTATGTAGGTAAGGCGAAAAATCTTCGCTCTCGGCTTATGTCATACTTTCAAAAAGGACCAAAGCACAATATCCGAATCGAACAAATGCTCGAGATTGCCCAGCGTGTGGAATGGATCGTGGTTTCTAACGAGATCGAGTCGTTGTTGCTGGAATATTCGCTCATTCAGCAGCACAAGCCCCGATACAACGTGCGCTTAAAAGATGATAAGTCCTACCCCTGGTTAGCAGTTACAACCAGCGAGAAATGGCCACGGGCTGGCGTGCTCCGAGGAAAACAGCGTCGTGGCGTGAAATACTTTGGTCCCTATATGTCAGCGTATGCAATTCGTGAAACACTTGATGTGCTCACGACGATCTTTCCAGTTCGGACGTGCTCGCCGTCAAAGTTTGCTGAATACAAGCAGCTTGGTCGTGGATGTTTGCTTTACGACATCGGCAAGTGCAGCGCTCCCTGTGTTGATGCAGTAACGAAAGAACAATATGATGACTATGTTCGTTCTCTCATGCATTTCCTCGGAGGCGATACGAGAGATGTTGTCGCTTATGTAAAAGAGCAAATGAGTAAAGCTTCTACTGACCTGCAATTCGAACGTGCAGCAACATTGCGCGACAGACTCACTTCCTTAGAAAGTATCATTAACCGTCAAGAAATCTATGGATCCATTCGCGACAATTTTGATGTCGTTGCCTACGCCTCAGACAATATCGAAATTTCGGTAGAAGTTTTTCGAGTACGTAAAGGACGCCTATTAGGTACGCGTCGTTTTATTTTAGAACCGCAAGAAATTACCGAAGATGAGGCACTGATCGATCAAGTGCTTTTGCGTTTGTATGAATCGCAATTACCCGACGTTATTCCAAGTCTTGTATACGTTGAAGATCTTCCCTTAAATGTGAAACCGTATGAAGAGCTTCTTCATTCTCAACGCAATGAGCCTGTACGGTTGCAGGTTCCTCTCAAGGGTTCAAAGAAGCGGCTACTAGATCTCGCTAAAGAGAATGCACAAGGAAATCTCGATCGTAGATCTCGCACACGTATTAACGATATTGAACAAAGAACGAAGGCCTTGGCTGATCTTCAAATTCAGTTGAACCTAAAGCGTGTGCCTTTGCGTATCGAATGCTTCGACATATCTCACATTCAAGGGACCAACACCGTTGCTTCGATGGTGGTGTTAGACGATGGGTTGCCCAAGAAAAGCGACTATCGCCATTTCACGATTCAGCACGGACAGGGGAACGATGATTTCCTCTCGATGGAAGAAGCCATCACTCGTCGCTTCGGAGGATACAAAGCGGCGAACGACAAGTTCTCGACCTTACCTGACCTATTGCTCATTGATGGAGGAAAGGGTCAGCTCACCGCCGTCATGCGTGCTTTGACCTCACTTGGTTTAGAAGGTCACTTTGATGTCGCTTCTCTAGCTAAACGCGAAGAAGAAATATTCAAGCCAGGGGAGTCGCAGCCATACGTCATTCCATTTGGTTCACTGTCGCTTATGCTCCTACAAGTTATCCGTGACGAAGCACACCGTTTTGCCATAACTCATCATCGCAAGAAACGCTCAGCTGCCATGACGGCAAGCATTCTCGATGAAATCCAAGGTTTGGGCCCATCTCGGAAGAAAAAACTTCTGCAGTCTTTCGGCTCGATCAAGCAGTTGCGTGAACAATCCCTCGAGACATTACAGAGTCTGACATATATTCCCGATAATGTGGCACGGAGCATTTATGTGGCTCTTCATCCCGAAAATTCAGAAAGTTCTTCACAATGACGCGAATCGTATTGCTTACAGGTCTAGCCGGCGCCGGTCGCACGACTGCAGCAGACATTCTTGAAGATATGGGTTTTTATGTGATGGAAAACCTTCCGGCTGCAATTATCAATGATGTCGTAGCGCAGATGCACAATAACAATGAAGAAAATGCTCAATTAGCGATTGCTGTTGATCTCCGTGATCAAAAGTCGATCGATACGCTTTTTGCTACTCGTGCAAATTTACGTCAACATGGTGACAACGTAGAGATTGTATTTCTCGATGCGGATGACGACACGATTATCCGACGTTTCGAACAGACGCGACGACCTCACCCGTACATTTCGGCTGGAGTATTAACGAAGGGAATAGAACTAGAGCGAGAGCTTTTGAGTGATGTGCTCGCCAATGCGGACATTCATATCGATACAACGGTGACAAATCCTACACAGCTTGGCCAACAGCTTTCATTACTTTTTAGCGGCGAGCCTGCAGGTACAACAGTACTGGTGAATTCATTTGGTTTTAAATACGGAGCGCCTCGTGATGCTGACTTTGTTTTCGATGTACGTTTTTTACCTAACCCCTTTTGGGAACCTAAATTACGAGCATCGTCAGGGCTCGAACCGATCATTCGTGAGTACGTGAGAACATTTCCGAATTATAAACAATACATTGAGGCGCTTCAGGCGATGTTAGATGTTTCCATTAATGAATTTTCACAGTTGGGTAAGGGTTTTGTGACCGTTGCATTTGGATGCACTGGTGGAATTCACCGTAGCGTAACCGTTGCTCACGACGTCTCAGCTTGGCTACAACAATCAGGGCACAGAGTTATAACAGTGCACCGAGAACTTGATCGAAACGAAACCGAATGAAAAGAATTGTTTCTTTAGGCGGCGGCCATGGTTTGTCGAGGGTATTGCGTACTCTTCTGCCTTGCAATGTAGATCAGACCGCAATTGTGAGCGTTGCTGACGACGGAGGATCGTCTGGGCGATTACGTCATGATCTTGATATCGTTGCTCCAGGAGACATCCGTGCATGCATGTTGGCGCTTTCACAAACTGACAAAGAAGATAAAGATGCCGTAATCACAAAAATGTTTAACTATCGTTTTGATCAAGGCGAACTCGACGGTCACTCTTTAGGAAATCTTATTTTGGTTGCACTTGCTCGTGAACTGGGATCGTTTGAAGCAGCAGTTGCACAAGCAAGTCAATTATTGAATATTCGAGGGCGTGTCCTACCTGCTACAGAATCAAGTGTTGTTCTTTGTGCTGACACAAAAAGCGGACTAGTGCGCGGTCAGGTTGAAATCGAACACACCACAGATATAAAAAAGGTCTTTTTAGATCCCGATGACGCTTTGCCCCTCGCGGGGGTTGTCGAAGCCATTTTGGATGCTGATCACATTATTTATGCACCTGGCAGTCTTTTTACTTCCCTGATTCCTGTTTTCATTATTCCTGAGATTGCGCATGCTCTTAAGATTACGGATGCTGATATCACCATGGTTATGAATCTTGTGAACCATGGACCCGATACACGTGGAATGACAGGCGATGAACATATCAATAAGGTCATAGAGCACAATGGCCGTGTTGATCGCGTTATTTGTGATCGAGATTCATTGAGAGTGAGCCATCCTATAGAAGGTATGGAGATTGTGACAGTAACAGTAAGTGATGGTAGCGATAAGCACGACGAGGAATTGTTGCGAGATCTCCTGGTAGACGTCTTGTCCCTCTAGGTGTTAACTGTTTTTGCTTTTCCTTTTGAGCAGCATCGAGAAGCTAAGATCGTTCCACCATATATTTAAATACTGTGAAAGGTGATGGCATGAGTCTTCGTGTAGGAATTAATGGATTCGGACGAATTGGTCGCAGTTTTACGCGAGCATTATTGGCGCGAGGCCTAATGGATGATGTCACGCTTGCTGCAATCAATGACCCCTTTGGTGACTCGGAAATCATGGCATTTCTTTTAAAGCACGACAGCGTAGGAGGCACCCTTGAGCATCGCATTGCAGCAACCAGTTCAGGACTCGATGTTGATGGATTTGCGATCACAAAATTTGAAGAAAAAGATCCTGCAGCAATCGACTGGAAAGCAGCTGGAGTCGATGTCGTTATTGAATCGACGGGCTTGTTTACTTCTCGCGAAGCTGCTGCGGCGCACCTTGCGGGTGGAGCGAAAAAGGTCATAATTTCTGCACCCAGTCCTGACGCAGACGCAACTATTTGTATGGGCGTGAACGACGAGGTTTACTCACGCAAAGATCACGACGTCATCTCTAATGCATCGTGCACAACCAACTGTCTTGCTCCTCTGGCAAAAGTCCTCGATGAATCGCTAGGAATTCAATCTGGTTTTATGACAACTGTTCATGCGTACACATCAGATCAGCAACTCCAGGACATGGCAGCGCCTAGTCGAAAAGGGAAAGCAGACGTTCGTCGCATGCGTGCTGCAAATCTTTCGATTATACCTAGCTCCACAGGAGCAGCCAAAGCGATCGGAATGGTACTTCCTCAACTGGCAGGCAAACTTGATGGATTTGCTCTTCGCGTGCCGACCCCAGTGGGTTCGATTACGGACTTAACTGTTCAAGTCGACAAATCAGCTTCCGTTGAAGAGGTCAATGCGCTCTTCGAGAAAGCATCGAACGACAAAAGTTACCGTGGTGTTTTGGAATATACAGCAGAAGAGTTAGTGTCGAGCGACATTGTCGGAAATCCGTCTTCATGCATTTACTCAAGTCCCGACACGATGGCGACGGGCAAAAGCGTCAAGGTTTTGGGATGGTACGACAACGAATGGGGTTACTCAAATCGTCTTGTTGACTTAGCAATGTTCCTGGAAGAGTGTGGACTGTAATTCAATGAACATTACTATTAATACAGGTGATGTTGCTTTTGTTCGCATCGACTGCAACGTTCCTCTGAACGGAACTGTAATCGCCGATGATTTTCGATTACAAGCTGTCATTCCTACGCTGGATTATTTGCGAGAGCGCGGCGCACGGATCGTTATAGCTGGAGCGATTGGTCGCCCGAAGGGTCAACGTGATGACTCGCTCACGACAGAGTGCATCGCGGAATATTTTGCCGACAAATTGTTTGAGTCTTGCCAGTATGTCGATCAGGCTTTTGGTCCCGTGGTTGAAAAAGCAATCGCCGAATGCAAACCAGGCAATGCCGTGATGCTCGAGAATCTCCGGTTCTGGTCAGAAGAAGAATCCAACAATGAAGGCTTTGCAGAATCGCTTGCTTCATTGGCGGATGTATATGTGAATGATGCATTCGGTCAGTCCCACCGTAAACAGGCCAGCATTGTGGCAATTACAAAATATCTACCTTCATATGCGGGCATGTGTCTAGAACGCGAAGTAGACGCACTCGACAACGTGCTCCATAAGGGCAAAGCTCCTGTTGTTGGAATTATTGGGGGAGCAAAAGTTTCGGACAAACTAGGTGTAATTGAAGCGCTGGTGGAGCGATGCGATTCACTTCTTATTGGTGGAGCAATGGCATACACTTTTCTTAAAGGTCAAAATGTTTCTATCGGAAAGTCTCTTTGTGAAGATGATTACGTAGATAAAGCACGAACCTGGATGGAAACTGAAAAAGTCTCTATACCGACCGATTCAGTTGTAGCCGACAATATTGACAGCGAATCGACATCGATTACTCATTCCATTTCCGACACTCAAGCTGGTTTTGATATTGGTCCAGAAACAATCGAAGTATTTTCTAAAACCATTGCGAATGCTCAGACGATTTTGTGGAATGGGCCTATGGGCGTGTTTGAAAAAAGCCAGTTCGCTTCGGGTACACAAGCCATCGCGCATGCCGTTGCGGATTCGGATGCATTTAGTGTGGTCGGTGGTGGAGACTCCGTTGCTGCGATACGCTCAATGAATCTTGAAAACAAGATAGATCATGTATCAACCGGCGGGGGAGCCACGCTCGAATATATCGAGACCGGATCGCTCGTCGGAATTGATGCTTTGCGGAATTCACAAGCATGAATTCCTATGGGGAGGGCCGCACCTGCTGCTTAGTTGCTTCGCTCCTGGCATCAGGAACAACCCTAACTATTGAAAGGAAATAATGAGAAAACCCATCATCGTTGGTAACTGGAAAATGAACTTGACTCACTTGGAGTCGATTGCATTAGTGCAGAAACTTTCTTATCGATTAGAACGCGAAGTCTTTGATTCATGCGAAGTTGTTGTGTGTCCTCCCTTTACCTCTTTGAGAAGCGTTCAGACAACGATCGACTCAGACAAGATGGAAATTGCCCTTGGTGCACAAAATGTAAACGAGAACGATAAAGGCGCCTTCACTGGTGAAGTGTCTGCATCTATGCTTTCCAAAATTACAGTTCGTTACGTGTTGGTCGGTCATTCAGAACGTCGAGCGCACTGCCATGAAACAAATGAACAAACCTCTATGAAAGTAAAAGCAGTTCGTAAATTTGAGATGACTCCCATTTTGTGTGTCGGCGAAACACGCGAGCAACGTGACTCGGGCGAATCTAATGCTGTCGTTGAGGCTCAGGTTCGCGAAGGGCTTGCCGGTATTGCAAAAGGTGATATTGAAAACTGTATTATTGCCTATGAACCAGTGTGGGCTATCGGCGCTGGACAACCCGCAACGATTGAACAAGCCAACGAGATGATCTTCCATATTCGTGGAGTTCTTAATTCTCTCAGCTCGGGTTCGGGCGAAACAACACGTGTGATTTATGGTGCAAGTGTTGATCCCGGAAATGCAAAAATGTTTCTTTCCCAAGATGGAATCGACGGTCTTCTCGTCGGTGGCGCCAGCCTCGAGGCGGACGATTTCTCTCGATTGGTTATTTCTGCCATTAAGTGACTTTGCCAAGCAAAGTCATCCTGAGGCTTTAGCCGATGGATCTCGCTGAGACTTATAAGGACAGTCCTTATTAATAGCGAATAAGGACTGTCCTTATTGATCTTATTGATTTATCTGCACAATCACGGTGGGACACCCCCAAACGGACTAATATTTTTCATCATGCTTACTATTGCACTTGTAGTCATCCACATCATTTCAGCCTCAGGTCTCCTTATTTTTGTTCTTTTACATGCTGGTCGAGGCGGCGGTCTCTCTGACCTCTTCGGTGGTGGATCTATGGGTGGTGCTATGGCTGGCTCCACGGTTGTCGAGAAAAACTTGGACCGTTTGACCGTTATTGCCGCGATTATCTTCACCTTTACCTCCATTGTGTTGGGAATTACGTTAAAGTAACTTCTTGTCGTCATGTTTTCCATGACGCATCTCATCACAGAGTACAAGGGGGTGTGAATACTTTGAAAAGTTCGCACAAAATAGCAATTATCTTTCTCGTAATTATTGCAATGGTTTCTGTTGCTTGTTCAAGCGATAGTGACAAGAAGGCTCGAACAATCGATCTTCCACAAACAATTGCTGCTTCTGAAGTTCCTCAAGGTGGCGAAATCACCATTGGTGCAGAACAAGAGCCAGATTGTCTCGACTTCATCGATATTTGTTCAGGATCCTCGTGGGGATTTTGGATGGTCGCTGTCAACACTCTTCCTCGAGCGTACCAAGTAGAGCGTGTTTACGATGGACAGAAGCCGACAGATGGATGGGAATACGCCAAGACCGTGCTCCTCGCTAAAGATGTTGAACTCGAAACGGATCCTGTTCAAAAAATGACCTACACAATTCACGAAGATGCCGTCTGGTCAGATGGTGAACCTATTACAGGTGAAGACTTCGTTTATACCTGGGATCAAATTGCAAACGGTGAAAACATTTATGATCAGACTGGCTGGAAAGACATCAAGTCTGTTGTCGTAGACAAAGATGATGACAAGGTTGTCGTCGTGACTATGAAGACAAATTTTGCCGACTGGAAAGCACTTTTTGGTGGAAACTACGGAGTTTTACCTTCACACTTACTCAAAGGCAAAGATCGCAACGCAATCATGAAAGATGGTTACACGTTTTCGGGTGGCCCATTCAAGGTTGAAGCATGGAATAAAGAGCAGAGCATTGTCCTTGTTCCTAACGACAATTATTGGGGTGACAAAGCACATCTCGACAAGGTCACATTCCAATTCATAACTGACACAACAGCTGAATTTGCTGCTTTTCAGGACGGCGAAGTTTCTGCTATTTATCCTCAACCACAAATAGATGTGATCGAGTCGATTAACAGCGGTGGCCTAGATGACAGCAACAAAATCGTTAATGCGGTGACAGGAAACATCGAAGCGTTATGGCTCAACAACGATCGCGCTCCTTTTGATTCGAAAGCAGTACGTCAAGCTCTTGGTTACTCGTTAGATCGAGACTCGATTGTTAAAGCGTTGTTTGGAGGAATTGGTGTGACCAAATCTCTCGACAGTTTTGTGTCCGCACTTCTGCCTAACTTTGCCGACTCAAAGAGTTTCAGCCGATACAAGTTAGACAAGAAGAAGGCCGACAAACTTTTAACCGGTGACGGTTGGAAGAAAAACAAGGATGGCGTGTACGCAAAAAATGGTAAGTTGCTTGAATTCGAGATTGTTACAACGGAAGGCAATCGCAGACGCCAATTGACAATGGAAGTTATCCAAAAGCAACTGGAAGATCAAGGCTGGAAAGTAACCCTTTCTCCTGTTGATGCAGGCGACCTCTTTGGTGATCTTGGTCCTAGCGGTAATTTTCAAGCAGCAATCTATGCTCAAGTACTAACGTCGTTGACTCCTAACGACTGCGTTTTGTTCTGTTCGGAAAATATCCCAACAGAAGCAAACGAGTTGTCGGGAAATAACTGGACTCGAACTAAGATTTCAGAAGTAGACAAACTTTCAAAAGCTGCTGATGCCGAACTTGACGAAGATAAACGCGAAGAGCTTGTCAAAAAAGCAGGAGCATTGTTAGCGGATGACGCTACCTCTATTCCTATCGATCCACTTCCAAATATCTTTTTGTGGAACAAGAAAGTGCTTGGTCCACTCGATGAGAACCCAGTGCAAGGGCCATTCTGGAACTTGGCTGATTGGGGCGTTAAGAGGTAGCTAGTTAGGGTTGTTCCTGCGCGAAGAGCAAAGCGACTAAGCGCAGGTGCGGCCCTCCCCTTAAATCACGTAGTTGCAGTAGGTCGTTCAGTTGTCTCGCAATGTAGTCCAAGGTCCGCCTCACTCTTAGATAGACACTATTTACAAAACGAAATGGGGGCCTAAGGGTCCCCATTTATTTTATGTAGTGGACCTAGTGTTTATTAGGTGGGAACTCTTCGTTATATTGTAAAACGCATAGCAATTAGTATTGTTTTGCTTTTTATTACCTCATTTCTCGTCTATGCAGGAATCCGAAGCACAGTAGATCCAACTGCCCGCTTAGCTCAAAACCGCAACCCTCAAGCCCGTATCGATCTCAAAGAAAAGCTACACCTTGATGAGCCTTTAGTCACTCAATATAAAAGGTGGGTGGGAAATGCAATAAAGGGCGATCTGGGTGTCAGCGACACAGATCAAGAAGCAGTTACCGCCAAATTAAAACGGTCATTACTCATCACAACAGAGCTGCTTCTGTGGGGTGTGATTATTGCTGGGCTGCTGGGCATTACATTGGGTGTGATCGCAGCGATAAAACGGAATACCCCTATTGACTATGGAATACAAACGTATTCCTCGATGGGAATCGCGCAGCCTCCTTTTCTTTTTGCCTTTGTTCTCATGGCTTTTTTCGCAATTCTGATTCCTCGATGGATCGGATTAGAAGATCCAATCTTTTATATCATTGGAAATCCTGAAGGTCACTTCGGCCAGGATGCCCAGGGTGCGTGGACAACATCAAGCATTATCGAATACGCACGTCGTCTCGCAATGCCTGTAGGAACTCTGTCTATCCAGCTTATTGCTTCGTGGAGCCGTTATCAACGTGCATCAATGATTGAATCATTGCAGAGCGACTTTATTAGAACGGCAAAGGCGAAAGGCGCCTCACGGCCACGCGTTTATTTTCGTCATGCATTGCGTAATGCTGAGCTTCCGATGGTTAACGTGATCGCACTCGATATTGGTGCACTTTTCGGTGGCCTGATCGTTACTGAAAAGATTTTTAATATCAACGGGATGGGTTCCTTATTTCTTAGATCTCTTAGCAGAGGTGATGCCACAACACTTGTGAGCTGGACGATACTTACCGCGGCAGCAATTATTATTTGTAATCTCATTGCTGATTTAATATTGCCTTTCGTTGATCCAAGGATTCGTACTCAATGAGTGAGGTCGTAGCCCAAGAGAACGCCCGTCAGCTGGCTGACCACATCGCACCACCGATTAAATATCGCGCTTTGCGTCGATTTGCAGCTAACAGAGGTGCCCTTATCGGGGTGATATATTTAGCACTGCTTTCCGTAGTCTGTTTGTTTCCCCGGCTACTTACGAAATATCCTCAAAACGATATTGATCTCTCGCGACAAACCAATCTGCCCAGCGGTACACATTGGTTAGGAACAGACAACGCAGGTCGTGATGTATTGAGTGAGCTGCTGTATTCTGGTCTCGTAACGCTTCGTATCGCTATCGGAGTAGCTTTACTTTCAACTGTAATAGGTGCGACCTTAGGTGCGATCGCAGGATATAAAAAGGGAATACTCGATTCGCTCATCATGCGCTCCACAGATCTATTTCTCTGTGTACCTCAAATCGTAATTCTGGCAATATCTCTCAAGCGATATCAAGAGGCAGGAGACATCGCAATTGTGGTGGTGCTTGCCCTTGTGTTTTGGATGTCTACTGCACGCTATGTTCGAGGACAAGTTCTTTCGTTGCGTACCCGAGAATATGTCGATGCCGCCAAGATCAGCGGTAGGCGAACAATGTATATTGTGTTTCGGCATCTTATTCCTAATTCATGGAGTATTATCGCGGTTAGTTCCGTACTCGCTGTTGCTAACGCGATTCTGACAGAATCGACACTGTCCTTTTTAGGATTAGGAGTTAAGCCTCCAGAAACATCATGGGGACTCATGTTGGAAAATGCCCGGAGTAATATTTTAACTGGTAATTATTATCTTGTACTCGCTCCTGGGCTCGCAATCTTTTTGACAGTTCTTGCATTTAACTTTATTGGTGACGGTCTTCGTGATGCCCTCGATCCGAGATCGGAACAATCATGACTGCTCAAGAAGTTCTGCGTGTCGAAAATCTTTCTGTTACCTATGGTAAGAAAAAGCGTAGAACCTACGCTGTTCAAGATGTGTCGTTTGCCTTAAATTCCGGCGAAACTCTCGGAATCGTAGGGGAGTCTGGGTGCGGTAAAACTACAGTTGCGATGTCTCTCATGGGGTTGCTCGATAGCAATACGCACGTCACAGGCACGCTCCATATTGCAGGTGAACATTACGATCTCTCTAAGATGAGCTACAAGAAATGGCGCGCACTTCGCGGAGATGCGATTTCGATGGTGTTTCAAGATTCTCTTGCTTCGCTAAACCCGTTGAAGCGTATTGGTGAACAGATTGCAGAAGCAATCTATATAAAAAAGAAGATGTCAAAAAAGGCTGCACGTGCCCAGGCACTCGAATTGTTGCGTTTAGTTGAGATTCCCGAGCCAGAAGCTCGTTTCCGTCAGTATCCTCATGAATGTTCGGGTGGTATGCGCCAACGTGTCATGATTGCTATGGCGCTTGCGAACAATCCTGCAGTACTTGTGTGCGATGAGCCCACAACCGCTCTTGACGTAACCGTACAGGCTCAAGTTCTCGAAACGATAAAACGGCTACAAGACACTTTAGGGATGGCAGTTGTTCTTGTGACCCATGATTTGGGTGTAATTAACGCGGTAACGGACAATGTACAGGTTATGTATGCCGGCAAGCTCGTTGAAACAGGCACAACGTCAGAAATATTGGATCAGCCGTATCATCCCTATACCAATGCACTCATGGACGCTATGCCTGATTTAGACACAGAACGTGGAGAGCTCCATTCAATTCCTGGTGTACCGCCTACACTGGGTCAAGAGTTCAGTTGGTGTCCCTTCGTTGCACGATGTCTATATGCCGCGAAGGAATGCGACGAATCGATGCCTCCTCTTGATACGCTTCGTGCCGACGACTCCTTATTGAATCCTGACGAACATAAAGTGGCGTGTTATCACCCTGTCGTCCTTTCACGTAAGAAAGAGGGCGTCTCGTGATCTCCGTCGACGATAGAACGATCTCTTTTGAATCTTCAGATACGACTGGCAAGATTCTTCTTCGCCTAGACGATATCCACAGGACATTCACGACGCATTCACGAGGAAGAAAAGTATCAACCTATGCAGTTCGAGGTGTGTCGTTTGCTGTACATGAAGGCGAAGCAGTAGGAATTGTAGGAGAGTCGGGTTGCGGAAAAACCACATTGGCTCGAATGATTGCAGGTCTCGATGCACCGACCCGCGGTGCAATGACATTTGAATCCCGACCATTGAAAACATTTACGCAGTCAATACGCAAAAGAATTTCTATGGTCTTTCAGGATCTGTACGCAAGTTTGAACCCTCGCATGTCAACGGCATCTCTTATTCGTGAACCCATGCACCTACTTTCCATGGAAGAATTGATGACAAAGGTCAGCGAACTTCTTGGTGAAAAGAAGGAAGAGGAGTGGAGCACTCTTAAACGCTCGTGGATCAAACGGGCGGCCTTGAAGTTCGAAAGTAAACGCCGAAAGAAAGAGCGAGAATATGTTGCAGCGCTCTTGGAGCTGGTTCAGCTGCGCCCCGAGTGGGCTTTGCGGTACCCCCATGAATTTTCCGGTGGGCAGCGTCAACGGATTGGTATCGCTCGCGCGTTGGCGACATCACCTGATCTTTTAATTCTCGATGAACCAGTCA
Source organism: uncultured Burkholderiales bacterium (assembly GCA_964391505.1). Classification (GTDB taxonomy): domain Bacteria; phylum Actinomycetota; class Acidimicrobiia; order IMCC26256; family JAGPDB01; genus JAGPDB01. The sequence continues at coordinate 110,459 of CAYMMG010000001.1, forward strand.
GCGCACTTGATGTCAGCGTCCAGGCAGGGATTATTACTCTTTTGCAGCGCTTACGTGAAGAAACTCAAATGTCATTGTTGTTCATTAGTCACGACCTTCGTATTGTTCGACATCTTTGTGACCGTGTGGTGGTGATGTATCTAGGCCAGATCATGGAGGACGCCCCCAGTGACCTTTTGTTTTCACATCCTTGTCATCCCTACACACGTGCACTGATAGGTTCGATTCCTACCAAGATCGGTGATGGTGCTCTGAAAATCGAAACTGATTCAAATGACGACGGATCGAAGCGCTATTTACCTTTTTCTGTCATTCATGGCGAACTTCCGAGTCCTACCAACCCACCCGAAGGTTGTCCCTTTCGTACGCGCTGCGAACGTGCGACAGAGGACTGCGCAATACAGCCTCCCTTGGCCAAAATGACTGATGGGCGCTTAGTGGCATGTCATTTTCCTTATTGAACCCTTTATCGCTTCACAGAGGGGACGATAATCACTTGTGATGGAAGTTTTTCGTGTTTTTGCTCATCGTGCGCTAATGCTTGTTTTGATCGTGACATGTGGCTGCATGATCGCTGCATGTTCGATCGTCAAAGAAAAATCTTCTGTTGTTCGTCCATCTGTGATAACCGTTTGGACGGCAGCAGACATCACACATGATCCACTCGCGGCCCTTACTTCTGAACAGCATTTCTTGACGGCTTTAGAAAATCGAACACTTTTTGGCCTTACAACTAACGGAAGCATTCAGGTGGAATTAGCTAAAAAATTTCATGTGTCTTCAGACGGTCTGAATACTCGAGTGACGTTGAACAAGGATACATTTTCTGACGGAAAAACCATTACATCTTCTGATGTTAAGGCGACCCTCTCTCGATTGATGCTCGTTGGTGGAGACTACACCTCTTTGCTTTCAAACGTGAAAGGTTCAGGAGAAGCTAAAAGCGGTCTAGATTTTTTTGGAATAAAAATTCTCGATAAGCAGACACTGTCTTTTGAACTGATCACGCCTGATCCATTCTTTGTTTTCCGGTTGACGCATCCTGCAACTGCAATACTTCCTGCAAAATCAATAGGGGAGCAAGGGGCATTAAAGTTTAAGGCTCACTCAGGTTTGTACACTGCTGGAAAGTTGAATTCATCAACGAAAACGACGACGTATAAGCCGCGAATCAAAGAATTGCCTAATGTGCGTGTTGTTCAAAAAACCGAAGCAGATTTTGCAAAGAAGCCACAAGCAGACGAGGTGGACCTAATTTTATCGAGTGTATCGAATAGTACATCTTTTAAACCTATACAAGTCCCGCAGCTCGCGATTGCTTCCTGGAACCTCTATGTCAAGGGAGTGGATTCACCACTAGCCAATGTTAAGTTTCGTCAAGCAATATTGTCGGCAATAGATACGCAGGAATCTATTGCCGCGTATACAACGCGAGCAAGTATTCCAAAAGAATTTACTGGACGTACTTTCGACTCAGTTAATTGCGGGTCGAGTTGTGTAACGAACAAAGTAAAAGCTCTTTCGCTCATAAAAGAGTTGTATCCAGCTGGAGCCGTGCCTGGTATTGCGATTGATATTGAAGACAATGAGATTCAACATGCTCTTGCAAAGTCAGCTGTTGCCAAGCTTGCGGCAGTGGGTATTCCTGCAACGGTAAAAGCACATGATGCAACAGAGTTTCCTAATGTTATAGCCCGTGGCGAAGTTGAGCTGTTTCGATTCGGTTGGATATCTGAAGTAGCGGTGGGGAGTGACCCTCTCGTGAAAAGTTTCAAAGCAGATTCGACAGAAAATGTATCGGGTATAAGTGACGCCACGCTAGAAAAAAATATCGCCACCTATGAGAGTTCTGTGAGTTTTGCAGGCAAGCTCAAGGCTTCTCAGGCGCTGCAAGAACGAATTAAGGAACTATGGCTAACGCGACCGGTGGCTCACTTCCACAAGACGATAACAGTGAACAAAACACTGCACGATGTTACCTTTGACTATTACGGGCGCGTTTCAATCGACGATATTCGTGTTTCCAACAGCTAAACCCGACGCTTGTGAGGTCTCCTGCGCTATGATTTCTCACTCGGTTTGATATATAAATCGACCCTAAGTCGAAGTGGCGGAATTGGCAGACGCGCTAGTTTAAGGGACTAGTGCCTTCGGGCGTGGGGGTTCAAGTCCCCCCTTCGACACCAACATAAGAGCAGGTAACTGCGTGTTCTTCATGACTAGAATTCCGCGATGTCTACCATTTGTCTACCATTCACTTTGATGTTGGCTTATTTTCGATTCAAAACCACCGTGCAGACAGCTCGTCGCATAATAAGCTGTGATGCATTGTACAAAAGGGGAATGAAATGAAAACTAGCGCGAAAGTGATAGTAGGTGGACTCATTCTCTTCGCATTGGGAACTGGCGCATGTTCATCTAATAACAACAATGAAAAGCCTGAGAGTTCAAGCAAAAAATCTCTGAATACGACTTCTCCTCAAGATATTGAAACGGCTAACGAAGAATCTAAGCAAGTTGCAACTATTGATGATTCAATCGCAAAAATTGGCATGACGTGTCAGTCGAGCGGAGAGACAGAATTTACATGTACTTGGAATGGTAAAGAATATAGGCTCACTAAACCTACAAGTTGGACTACAGATGAAAGTCTTAGGAAGCAAGCGTGTGATCAAGGATATATAAATCGTAATTACCAGATTTTATCTGATGAAGCCAGTTTCCATATTGGAACTGATTTCAACGAAGATTTGCAGACATTGAATACAGCACTAATTGGTGCAGATGCAAAGGTAGCAGTGGTGGCTTACTGTCCGCAATAAAGACAAGTTCGCTCCTGGAAATCAAATTATTACCTAAGGCCAGTGATTGTTCACGGCTTTCTTACAAATATCTACACCATTTCAACCACATGATCTGCGAGTCCTCGATTAATATGGACCAAATGGAAATCCAAGAATATGTTGCTAATATCAACAAGAGATATAAGCTCGGCAACGCTACAGAGCATACATATCGAGGTGACCTACAGCATCTTATTGAGTCAATAGTTCCGGGTGTTTCCGCTACGAACGAAGCGAAACGAATTGAATGTGGTGCTCCTGACTATGTTTTGATGAGAACTGATATTCCTATCGGGTATATCGAAGCAAAGGATGTCGGTGACAAGGATTTACAAGGAAATTCTCGAAATAAAAATCAGTTTGATAGATACAAAAGTTCACTTGGAAATCTGTTATTCACAGATTACTTAGATTTTTACCTTTACATCGATGGCGAATTTATTGTGAGTATAAAGATCGCTGAACTGCGTGGCGGTGAAATTCATCCGATTTCGGAGAATTTCGCGTCATTTGAAGATTTGCTAAAAAACTTTTGTGTGCGGGTGAGCCAAACTATCAAAAGCCCTAAGAAATTGGCAGGAATGATGGCAGGAAAGGCCAGGATGCTGGCCAACGTAATAGGAAATGCGATTACTAGCGATACGACCTCAGAAGAAGACAGCACCCTTAGAGAACAGCTCGAGGGATTCGAAAAACTACTTATACACGACATTACTCCGGAGGGATTTGCTGATATTTACGCGCAAACGATCGTCTACGGTCTTTTTGCAGCTCGACTACATGATCCAGATTTGCCGTCGTTTAGTCGTGAAGAGGCCGCACGGTTGATCCCAAAGACCAATCCTTTCCTTCGAAAGCTCTTTGGATATATTGCAGGACCGGACCTCGACGAACGAATTATTTGGATTGTTGATGATCTAGTAAGAATATTTTTAGCATGTGACGTAAAAGATATACTTTTATCTCATGGGAAACGATCGGGTAAAGAAGACCCAATAGTTCATTTTTATGAAACGTTTTTAGGTGAATATGACCCAGAACTTAAGGATGTTCGCGGAGTTTGGTATACGCCAGTGCCAGTCGTAAAATTTATTGTACGTGCAGTCGATGACGTTCTTAAATCGCATTTCGATTATCCAAAGGGACTAGCGGATACAAGCAAGACCACGATAAAGGTAGTTCGCCAGCAGGGGCGTTCCCGGTCTAAAAGCGGCACTGTAAAGCGTGATGAAGAAGTTCACCGTATTCAAATTCTCGACCCTGCTACTGGAACGGGAACTTTTTTAGCAGAAACCGTCAGACATATTCATAGAGCATTTGAAGGCCAGGAAGGGGTATGGAATGAATATGTAAAAAGTGAATTAATTCCGCGGTTAAATGGATTCGAACTACTTATGGCTTCGTACGCAGTTGCACACCTTAAATTAGACCTTTTATTGACGGAATCTGGATTTAAAGCTGAAGACAATCAGCGTTTCCGGATATATCTAACTAATTCTTTAGAAGAAAGCATCCCCAAAACCGAGGAATTGTTTTCAAGTTGGCTCAGTTCAGAATCGAACGAGGCGAGTGTAATCAAAAGTGAAACGCCGGTGATGTGTGTTATCGGAAATCCCCCGTACAGCGGTGTATCCGTGAACAAAGGAAAATGGATCACCAAACTAATAGATGATTATAAATATGTCGATGGCGTTCACTTTGGTGAAAAAAAACATTGGCTAAATGATGATTACGTCAAATTTATCCGACTAGGGGAACACTTCATTGAGCGAAATGGCCAAGGTGTTCTCGCATACATAAATAATCACAGCTATGCGGACAATCCAACGTTTAGAGGTATGAGATGGCATCTATTAAAAACATTTGATCATATATATACTATTGATCTTCATGGAAACACTAGAAAGAAGGAACGCAACCCTGATGGGTCTGCCGATGAGAACGTTTTTGATATTCAACAAGGTGTAAGTATTAATATTTTTGTGAAAAATGGTTCAAAGAAGCGGAATGATATAGCAAAAGTTCATCATTTGGACGTTTGGGGTAAACGTGAAGAAAAATATCAGTTGCTTGAGTCGAGCAACCTGAACGATCTTTCCTTTTCAGAGATCGTTCCAGTTGCGCCACATTATTTCTTCGTGCCAAAAGACGATACGGGCAGTGACGATTATTCATTGGGGTTTAAATTAGACGAAATGTTTCCCGTGCATTCGTTGGGAATGATGACAGGCCGTGACGAATTTCTAGTTGGATATACTCGCACCGAACTTGAAAAAAGAATTGAAGATGCATCCGTGCCAACGGAATCTAAAGTTAAGGACACTAATTATTTTAAATGGGAATGGGTAAACGAATATATTTCAACGAATAGCAATGAATTGAAGAGCAAGATACAAGAAACGCAATATAGACCCTTCGACAAACGTTATGTTATTTACGATGGAAAACTTTTACAAAGAGATTTATATAAAGTTCAGCAACATTTATTCCAACAAAATCTAGGCATAATTGTTTGTCGTCAGGGCCAAGCCTCTAATCAGTCGGACTGGGAGTCCGTCACTATTACAGATTCACTTAGCGATATTAATACCTTTCGGCGGGGTGGCGGTACGGTATTTCCTGCGTATCTTTACACGTCGCCATATGAAGACGCTCACCTCGATTCGCGCGATGGCAGAAAGCCCAATCTGGATTCAAAATTGCTCAACTTATTTGCTGACAAAGTAGGAATAGTATTTGACGATCAGTCCAAAGACGGCGAAGATGTATTTGGTGTATATGATCTAGTGCACTACATCTATGCTGTCTTACATAGTCCGACATATAGAAAAACCTATTTAGAATTTCTCAAGACCGATTTTCCACTTATTCCTTTTCCAAAAGACAAAGCAGTATTTTGGGAACTTGTGTCACTTGGAAAGGAACTCCGAGAAGTCCATCTATTGGCAAGCCCTAAACTGGAAAAGTTAATTACGCAATATCCCATTTCCGGGTCAAACATCATAGAAAAATATAAGTTTATAGACGGCAAAGTTTATATAAATGACATCCAATACTTTGACGGTGTTCCACGATCCGTCTGGGAGTTTTCAATAGGCGGAAATGAGCCCGCGTATAAATGGTTAAAAGATAGAAAGGGACGGCAACTTTCGATTGATGAAATCACGTTGTATCAACAAATATTGGTCGGACTTGCCGAGACGGAATCGATCATGGCGAGAATAGAAAAAATAGAAATTGCTAAGCCGTGATTAAAAATCTGAGTTAATATCCAGATAGCTTATGTACAAATACTCATTGCGGCGTATGCAAAAAAACAGTCATGCTTACGCACCCAAGAAAATTGAATCTGCGACATCTTGCGCTGCACTCTCGTCTTGTTCAATTAAGACATGACTGTAAATATCCATAGTGATTGCGAAACTCGCATGTCCGAGATGTTCCTTCATTACATTTGGAGAAACTCCAACTTTCGCCGCATATGTGGCCCAACCATGTCTCAAATCGTGCAATGTGACAAGGCGCACTCCATATCGTTCTGATCTTCGCTGAAATTCTTTAAATACTCGCTCGGGATGAAGTAGACGGCCATCTTCATGGGTGAAGACAAGGTCATTTGATCTGTCCCAAATTCCTGGATTAGCGAGACGATTTTCATTTTGCCAGATTCTTTGACGACGTAAAGCTGTAATAGTTTTCGCTGGTATGGCAATCGTACGTGCACTCGATTTGGTTTTCGGAGTCTGGATTACAGGTTGATGATCTACACAACCAAGTGTTTGGCGAATAGTGCAACGACCCTTATCTAGATCAATGTCTCGCCATTCGAGCCCAAGAGCTTCTCCTCTACGAAGTCCCGTAGTAGCTAGCAACAGCCATAAAGAATAGTATTTGTCATCTGCAGCTTCACTAGCTTCTAAGAACTTAAGTAATTCATCTCTGGTCCAAATATCTGCTCCTTTAGAAGAAATAGAAAAGTCTTTCGGTAGTTCTGCGTTTATCGCAGGATTACGAAAGATATAGCCCCACTTTTCTGCAGTACCTAATGCTTTTCTTATATAGGCGTGAATACCTCTGATGGTAGAAATTGAAAGCCCCGAGCTGTCGATTAGATTACCAGTCTGAGACAATTCTTTATAAAGATTATTTAAATTCACGGTGTGCAAATCTTGCAACTTGATTGATCCGACTGAACTTATTACATGGTTTTCTAAATGCCTTTTCATTACCGAAAACGTACCGGGCTTATATTGTCCTTGAGACGCGGTTAACCATTCTAAAAGGAATGCACCAAATGTAATTTTTGTAGGAGTGGAGTATTCTCCTTTTTGCATCCGGTTCAAAATATCAATTCGAGCACATTCCGCTTCTCGTTTTGTATTGAACCCTGTTGACCAAATGCGCTTGCGCTTTCCAGTCGTTGGATCACGTGGACCTTCGGTGACTACATACCATTTACCTCTCTTTTTGATGACTGAACCTTTCATTATTTCACTCCTTGCTTTAGGTTTTCTCTATATCGTTTCTGGCTCGCATTACGAGCACATCGTTCTGAGCAATATATACTGTCGCTTCTGGTCGACCTTTTAGCAGAGCCATATCCTTCCGTAGTGGAAAAGTACATCCTGCATGTTTCATGTGCACACCTCGATATTGGGCGTTGTTGTTGATGGTATAAGTACAACTGGTAGCAAACAATGGAATATATACTCGAACTTACAAGACCGCGTTCATCAAATTCATACCGTTCTATTGCGGTTCGATCTTGAAAAATCGGGAACATACGTAATTGACTTAAGCCCACTTCTAATCGTGTCTTTAGCAATAATTGACTCCGGGACAGCCCATCCTTACCTTTGGGAATTTCGTAACCCGCTTCCTTCCATGGCAAAGTTTCATCATCTCCATTGGATAGCGCAATAATATGCCGCGACATTGCTTTTAAATCTCGCAAAAATAGCATTGCTAGAGATTCAGAGTAAATATGAACCGTTCCAAGTTGGTCCGAACGGCCGTTCAAATGGAGGATTTTGTTTTCACATTTGTAAGTGAAATTATTGAGGTCGATTCCATAATCAGAATATGAATCAAGAAACATGCCTCCGTATCGGTTGGTGAAGTCTTGAAATGCCTCGAAATCATCTATGTCTATGTCAGGTATAACATGGAGAGAAAATTGAGGATCAGCATCGAATGTTCCAATCGAATATCTGCGTCTGCTTTCCTTTTCAAAATCGATTGAGTCAGGAAACTTAAAATTCTTCATTTCCTTGATGAGAAGTTCTTGTTCATCCGGCCTCATTGTCAGTGGGGGGAAGAGATTGAATTGAGCAATCTCTTTTTCCTTTCCATGCGATTTCCAACGCATCGTTGTGATCGATTTGGTAATCATGGGTGTATTCGGATAATCCGTTGGCCAGACAGTTATATCTAAAAGTGACATAAACTACCTCCTTTTAAATCATCCTAGGTGATACGCTAAGTGATAGCAAGCTATAACGCGGAAGGAATGGTCATGATGACTGACAAACAGGTTTATACGGTTGAAGAGGTTGCTGTGATACTCGGCGTAAGTCGGAACACAGCATATGAGGGAATACATAACAACTCGATCCCACACTTAAAGTTAGGTCGAAGAATCATTGTCCCAGCCCAAGCATTAAACAAATTACTTTCAGGACCAGACAATCCTTCTTAAGGAACTTGATTACATGGCATAACTCGTAGTTAATTTGTTATGAGAGAAGATGCACAGGCTTTGATTATTTACCCACAGGCAGGGGAGGCAAACACCGCTATCAGGAGGTCTCATAGAGCACGAATCTTGGATCACACGTATGAATCTGATCCAGCAAAGGAAAAGCGATCACGAGCAGCCACAACGATACGACGCTATATTAAAGCAAATAATCTGTCGCTTTTGATTACAAATACTTTTGCGGTTGAAGTGAAGAGTGAGGAAGCAATGAATATTTCAAATTATTGGATTAGGAAACTTAGAGAACGCGTATTTTGTAATCCATTCCCATACGTGAAAGTATTGGAAGGAATCCCTGAGGGCGAGCGTGTTCATATACATGCATTATTGCCGTTCGTACCGTATCACGAGATTGCAAGTACCTGGAACCGCGGCTCAATCGACATTAAGTGTTTTCCTAGGACAAGTTCGGGTTTAGTATCAAAATATCTTGCAAAAACTGTCGCTGATAACACAATACATAGAAAGAGAGGTTTTACGACAGGTGCTGGATTTAAACCAATTCGCCACGTCCTGTATATCGATAATCAAGACCCAGTTTCGATCCTTCAACATGAAGTTGGATTGAAGAACATAGTCTGTGTGCAAGATGATTATGGTTTTGTGGGAGGAGGACGTTATGAGTTCGAAGCATCAATCCGTTGAATTAAATCCGAAAGAATCCGAATTTTCGCCATATAAGCCAAATGAGTATCGTCTCTACTTAGCGTGGAAAGCTCTTCCGGTTAATGCACTTAACTGTGCTGCTATTGCTGCAGAGCTATCAATTGAAACTTGGGAAATTGAACAACTCATTGGCATTAAGACACAAAGTGATTTTGCTGCACGTTTCGGTTTGCATCCAAGTACTTTATCCGAGTGGAATAGCCAACCAATACCTTCAGAATATGCACATCTTGACTGGAGGACTTGGGCGAAATCGTCAACTAAAGATGTAGTCATGGCTCTCCTCAACGGAATTCTTGAATATGGAGATGCAGCACGAGTTCGATTGTGGTTTCAATTCATTGATCCTCCTCCAGTTAAAAATCGTGACGAAAACTCTGAAAGTAAGTCATTCACTCTCGTAGACCTGATAAAAAAAGCTGAGAAAGTTCTTGAAGAAAATGGAGAACTGTAATTATTCAAAAGAAATGAGTTCTTGGAAGTCAAGCAATGTCGAAGTTGTTAGCAGTGCAAGGATTTTAATAGGTATGTGATGGTGAATTATTGGATGTAGATTCGTTCTGATCTTCAAAGCATATTTTTATAAATTCGTAAATGAATTGTCGAATTTCAATAATATCCTCGTCAGAAAGTTTAGGATTATTCAATATAATTCTGCATTCATCTACGCTAATCATCGGTTGTCCTTTTAGCTATGGCGGAGAACTTAACTTTTTCGCTTGAGCACTTATTAATAATAGGTGTTTTGCTGTAGAATCAGTGGACGTAAACAGTACAGGATGTTATGTAATGGTAAACCAACCACCAACTGGTGCAGGCAGATCACAATCGGATATTGATGACATAGTTTGCCAGCTCGAGCACACAGATGCATTCACCGGTATAGCTGAGTATATGATTCAGACGGGATTTGATGACATGGTCAGATCGAATGGCTCAGAAGCTGCAAAACAGTTAGTAACACGATTCTTGCTCTTTTCGCATCGTGGCGGGTATCCAGCATCTGTTATTCATCTCGATCTGAGAGGGTTGATTCAAAATCAAATGAGTATTACTCATCCAGAATATGAAAATCGTGAAAATGGTAATGCACTGAATCTTCCTTATCTCATTAATAAATTTGTTGGACCACAATTTAACGGGAGTTTGCGTGATCCACGTGCGGAATTGATTCGAACAGCCATAATCTTAGAACGGATGGAACTTCCTGAAGTAGAGAAATTTAAAGAAGCTTTTCTGAATGCAACAGGCTTCACCTATCTAGAGTACATAAATTTGTGCCTTGAATTTAAAACGCTTGCAGATCAAGGTGACGGATTGATCTCGATCGAAGATGCAGTTGCGCTATCTATTGTCGATCAATCTCATCCATTATCAGTTATATCGCGAACTTTTGAGGAACATCAACAGCTTGTAATTGACATGAATCGCGCGAGAGTAGCTAAAGAAGCTGGTATTGAAGCTGCCGATGTAACAGTGGAGAATTTGAGGGGGTTTCATGGGTTGAAAACCATAACTTCTATTGAAACTAAACCATTGATTAGGGGAAATGTGCAAGGCAGAGACTATCTAATTGCTCCTCTTCCTGATCTGCTTTTAGCCGCCACAAGTATTCAGTCAATGAAATGGCAAATAATGGGTAATATGACTTCCACTGAAAGGAAAAAAGTAAACAATTGGATGGGCGATATTAACGAAGGCTACTTAGCGTCTTTGGTATCTGCAGTTGAAGAAATTCGTATTACTCCATTTACTAACACAATTGATCTCGACGAAGATCACCATGATGAATCACGTGCGGATATGATCATTGAAACAGAACGATACATCGTGATAATTGAACAAAAGAGTCGCGCGGTCAATCTCGATTTTTACTTTGATGAAGAAAAATTTGAGGAAGCAGTTGATTCTGTAAACGATGCAAGGGACCAAATAGTTGCGACTATTAATGATCATCGACAATATATCGCTGACTTGCAAAAGCCATTGATCGGAATAATAGTTAGTGACCATCCGATTCGCGCTTTTAATTCAGAAGGTATTCCAAATGTAGAAGGTTTACTATTTGTGAGTGTCAATTGTAATTACGCAGAGTTAACCAATTTATTGATTTCGGAGTTTATTGATAATGAAATCGATGAATTTTATTCTTTGGAAGATAAACATGCTTCAATAAATCGATTTCCAGCTGATGTCACTGAAAGGCAGCTCAAGTTGACCCATCATTTAATGGAACTTAATGAATTGGACCAAGCGGAGGACTAGTGGCAATTAACACACATGATTTTCCGGCGATTGGCGAGTGGGTTGCGCCCGACTTTGATGAGAATGTTCATGTTGGGTTGATTCGTTGGGAGCGAGGCAAGAATGTATCACTTGAATTCACCTCTATTTTTCCTACGATGACGACTAGCTCTCGAATGGGGGGTCTTAGAATTCCTCTCGTAACTGGCGAAGTTAATTTTTTGGGTGATTGCACATTACTGTCGCTTCAAGATGGCGGCATGAAACTAGCGAACAATGGTTCCACTTACGAGTGGCAAGCAAGAATCGGACTTATTGGAAAAAAATTAGTTGATGCAGATGAAAAATTTATTCGTTACGTTGAGTTAACTAGTAAAGATTTGTTGCAGGTATTAAGGCCGACACGAGAATCTCAACAAAAAATTGCGGATGCATATGTTATCGACCTTACTGAGATTGCTAAGACTTGGATCGATACAAAAATGAAACTAACTATTGAGAGTGCTTACGAAGGGTCAACTAATTTCAAGACATTTGACATTAAGTTTCATAGACCAATGACGGTCAAAATTGCTTTCGAGGAAGCCTATTCTGTCGATGAACTAATTGAAAATATTGTCTTACCTTTAAAAAACCTATTTGAAACTATCGATCTCGAACAATTCACTTTTGATTCCCTCCAAGTTTGGGAAGAATCAGAAATCTCAAGGGATACACCAGAAGATGCATTGGCAGCAGCGGCATCAAAACTCGAAATAATTGGAGACTTTCTGAATATTAGGAACGTAGATAGTTCCGATGACCAAAGATCGCAAAAGCGGATAAGCTGGCGCGGTCCAACACTTGATGAATCAATGCAAATTATTAACTCATTGTCAAAAATAAGAGAGACTAATTTAATTTCAGGCGTTTGGTATTTCCTTCGAGCAAAAGGTGCTGGTATCCCTTTGGATAGCCGACTTAGTTATCTTTTTGGGTTAATAGATTCCTATTACTATTCTGAATATCCTGTATCTGAATCGAAAGTAAATCAACATAAAATTTCAAAGCAAGAAATCCTTGAATTGTTGTCGAAAGATGAAATTTCTCAAGTTCTTGATGACGTACACAAAACTTTTCTCTCTGAAAACTTGTTGAACTTGCCTAGAAGACCCACATACGAAGAAATCCTTATAACGCTCTCCAAGCGTATGGGCATTCAATCAAACCATATATGGGAAGTCATCTGGAAAGCTCGAGGAATCAATCCCGGGTCAGATTGGCGCTTGATGTATAGCAAACTCCATAAACTGAGAAATCATATCCAACACGGTGGAAAGATCGATTTAAACACAGCTGTAACTGCTGAAGACTGTTTAATTCAGTTCATCAGACTTTTGATTCTCTTTGAGTCTGGCTTAGTTGATCAAGTATTTTGTAAATCTATTGCAGGCGAACCACCTAAAAACAAAACTCCTACTAAAAAAAAGATTAAGGAAAAGATTTAAGTGGATATTATTGAGTTGAAACGATTTTACAATGAAATAGTTCAATCACGATTCGATTCTTTTCCAAGAAAAGTTAAATTCTTTTATGACTGGTTAATGTCGAATGCTGAAACAAAAGAATTATGTAATTCTATTTTTAAAGATGTTGAAAATGAACGTTTTGCCGACTTCGAGAACCAAACTATCTCATTTGACACGAGAGAAGAGCATGAAGCAATCTGTTGGCGAATTGTAAAGGAAATTGCTTCTAATCCAACTGATAATCAAGTCATACGTTTCGCTCCTTATCATGGACCAAAATTACAAGAAATTACTGACTATGTTTGTGAAGAATACATCATCCCAGTCTTTACCGCGATTGAAAGAGAGCTTGAAAGCACTAAATCTTTGTTAAATGAACAAGAAAGACCTATCAAGGTTTTCATAAGTCATTCCACGAAGCAGAAAGATATAGCTCAAGCTATTGCAACTAATTTAAATAATAGAGGTATTGTACCTTTTGTAGCTCATGAAACTATTCAAATCTCTGCTGAGTGGCAGCACGAAATTGAAAACTTCCTAAATGAAACTGATGTTTTTGTTTATTTGCATACAAAAGATTCAGAAATAAGCCAGTGGGTAAATCAAGAAATAGGTATCGCATACTTAAGGGGAGTCAAGATAATGACTCTTTCTGAAGGTAGCGATCCTGTGGGATTTATTAGCAAATACCAAGTAAAGAAAATTCCTGGTTTATTTACTTATTCAGAGGACAGCATTAAATACGCAGGTAGAATTATTTGTGATCAGCTGACTGTGATGACCGACTTTAATGTGCGATTCAGAGCATTTATCTTCAAATCGTTACAAGAAACTAAGACATATGAACAGACACAACGCACCATAGAGTACATTGTTAATTTTAAGGACTTGTCTACTCAAGAACTTCAAATTCTTAAAAGTGCTAAATCAAATGATTATGTGATTAACGCTTATTCCGCTATTGAAAAGATAGACGCGATATTAGATAAATATGCTTAAGAGCGCCTTGAACTACGAAATAGTGAAGTGTCTACCATTTGTCTACCGGACTGTGGAGTACTATGAGTTTTTGTATCACATCAAATGAGCCTTTATTCTTAGGTATCTTGACTAGATCGCAGTATATAATCCTAAATGTAACTTGCTGATATGGTTCTTGTAATAGTTCAAGTCCCCCCTTCGACACCAAAGTTATTACTGGTAAACCCAGCTATTTATATTTAGTAGAACTGATTCTTCTACCATTTACTTTGCATGTCCTGGTCTAAAATTCAACCATGAAGCATATGCAATTCTCAATTGAAATAAGTGCCACTAAAGAAATGGTTTGGAATACTCTGTGGCAAGACAAAACATTTCGTGAATGGGCAGGCATCATTGACCCAGGAACATACATGGTGGGTGACCTGAAAGAAGGCAATGAAATACAGTTCATTTCGGGAAATGGGTACGGTGTAACAAGTTTGGTTGAGAAGCTCGTCGACGGTGAGTTTACTTTGTTGAGGCACAGCGCAGATACGCAGGATGAAGGAAAACGAGAGCGTGAGAGGGAGTGGACTGGCGGCCAGGAAAGTTACTCACTAACTGAGAAAGATGGAACAACAACCGTATCCGTCACATTTGATGTTCCGCCAGAAATGGAAGAATATTTTGCAGTCAACTATCCCAAAGCCCTGGATCGTGTAAAAATATTGGCTGAAAACAATCATTGATCGCTTGACAGCAAAATAGCTTCATTGCGAATGTTGCCTTCATAATGCCAAAACTGCCCTCAGACAAAGCCCGACAAGTTCATTTGATGTTCGCGTTAATCGTGTAATAAACTCATTACAATGACAAGCAATGGAGTGCAAGTGCTGCGGAAGGCACTGTTGGAAGCTCGTGCGCCGTCAGGTATTACTCCCGATCACACCCGTGAATTTGTTACAAGAGGTCGATTTACCGTTCGTGACGCCTTCCCAGCTGGTTGTGTTCCTATTATTCGTCAAGCTTGTGTTCGAGCAATGAATCGTCCCTTGCCTGTTACGAGAAAAGCGCTCGATCCCCCTGGTTGGATAAATGTTGACCGTGCAACGTTGTTTCGATATCCCGTAGGTGTGGATCAACGTCTTCACAGCATGAGATGGCTAGCGCCGGAATTACTCGTTGTTGCACAGTGGACGGATTATGTTAGCCAAGATCTTGCAAGGAAATTGCGTGAAATTGGCCAAGACGATGTAGCCGCAATTATGCAAGCTCGTCCAAGTGCACGAGTTGTAATCAATCGGATGAATGGAACTTTAGCTCACCCTGCTGTGATTGCAGATCACGAAGATCGAGCCTGCGAAAGAGATGCGAATATCGTTGCTGAAATTGAGCCAACGCGAGACTCAATCACTGGCGAAGAGAGACAGGGCAATGGGCTTACCTTCTTCGCGAGTCGAAATGTTACGGAACCGTTGGGGATCGTCTCGGAACTGCATGGTGTAACTTCCGATTGTGAACGTTTTTCGGCCGTATTTACAAACTCACCTCGAATACGGACTGAACACAAAGGACTTAAAGTTCGTCGAGATGTATTAGGTCATTAGGTGTATTGAAATATAGATAAGATGACTGTCTGTGATATTTGCTCTTCAAGTTATTGCTTCGTTTCTTATCGGTGGTAGTTATATCGCAGGCACGACCGTGTTGGCGGAAAGAGTAAGTCCTCGACTTGCGGGAGTCTTAACAGGATTACCCACCACAATGTTGGTTTCTTTTTCTTTTCTTGCCTGGACAAACTCGCTGAAAGAGGCTGGCCGAGCTATAGGGTCCACACCCGCAGTCATTGGCGGAAGCATTATGTTTTTGGTTGTATACATTCTTCTAGGCGAACGTCCTATCTACATAAAGTACGCAGGTGCGTTACTGGTCTGGACAAGTATCTCATTTACATTCGCAAGTTTTCATATTACGAACCTTATAATTTCAATGGCTGTGTGCATTGCGGCCTTTATTCTGTCACAATATCTTTTTCGCAATATGCAAGACCACGAGGCTGTCAAGATTCACTACACGCGCGGAGAGATGATTTTTCGTTTTTGCTTTGCGGGTGGAGTAATCGCTACAGCGATTATTCTCGGTCGCGTAAGTGGGCCTATTTGGGGAGCTGTCTTCTCTGCATATCCAGCAACCTTTACCTCGACGCTCATAATCTTGAATCATCGCCATGGCACAAGCATTATTCGCTCCATGGCTCGAACCATGCCCATAGGATCCTTCGGATCGGCTTTCTTTGCTGTATCTTTCAGTACTTTGTCTCAGTACACCAATTTTGGAGTGGTTGTTATCCTGTCCTACGCAATATCAATGGTGTTTTGTTTCGGGTATCTCTTTTTCAAAGACAATCTCGTGAAAACGTAATCTTCCGATGGGAAAATATCTTTACCTGCGAAATGACCTAGAAAGCAGCTTGCTATACATTTCATTCTGATCATCATGAGATCGATCCCTTTTAATGTTTAAGCTGTAGGGGTGTTGAAAGAAGATGAAGACAGGGTTGCCGCTGCCCTCAAGGAATTGCGTCTCGCGCGTGAACTGTATTGTGCGGGGCTACCTAGCTACCCTTCCAACTTTACGCGTGATGGCTTTACTTATGCACTTATCGCACAGAACTATGCCGCACTTGAAAATCAAGTTAACTATTGCTCGGAATTACAGGGTCGAAATCCGGATCCTCTCACAGGAGAAGAACCAGGAAAGATTCATCATGAACATCCGGGGATAAAATTTCGCAATCGAATTACAACATACAATGCATGCGATTCGACGGCTCTCTATCTGCTCGGTGTTTGTGCTCTTGCGAAGAGTCAGCACAACACAGACGCATTTACTCTCCATGCCATTTCGGTCCACGATGCAATTACGTACATTGAAAGTCACGTCGTAGATGGAATATTTTATGAGAATCCTATTTATGCGGGAGCAGATGACTTTGCATTGCGCGTTACGTATTGGAAAGATTCTGTAATCAATAGCCCGGATGAACGAACTCGATATCCCATTGTATATACGCTCGCCCATTTTCAAAATGCACTTGCTCTTTATGAAACAGGAAAGATGCTCAAAGACGCATCGTTGGTCGAATTTGCATCACAGATGTTTCATAAAGGAATCGAAAGGCTGTGGAACACAGATCATTTTGTAACTGCTATAGATGCACAAGGAACCATCATCGATCCGCTCTCAACCGATTCGCTTCAGAGCCTGCTCTATCTACCGAAAGAACTATTACCGGAAAGTTATGCACAATTAATTCAAAACTATTCGATACCTTTAGAAACCCAAGCGGGATATCGTACCGGTATACCTGAGGCGAACATCTCTGATACTTACCATACGAATTATGTTTGGAGTCATGAACAGGCGCTTATTCACTGCGCAGCGCGTTATCACAATCTTTCACATGCACAAGAAGTTACTCTTCGTATACTGAATTATCTCGACGATAAGTTCCCTGAACTTGTTGATGCACAGGATTTCACTCCGGCGGGTAATCCTCTTCAGCTTTGGGCGATAGGTGGATACGAATATCTAGCTGGATTGCATGATCAAACTCACAACCCGTTTATTTCACATTCCCTCGCATAGTGAAACAACGCGTCCCCGTCACGAAAATGTGTATATGTGATAGAGTCGTATTACCAAAGATCCTATTTATAATGGGGTAAGAATCGGGAAATATGCGCGTTGCAATGATTGCTCCACCGTGGCTTTCTATACCGCCACAAGGGTACGGCGGAATTGAAACTGTCCTCAAAGGTCTTGTCGATGGTTTGGTAAAACTGGGCGTAGAGGTTGAAATCTTTGCCGCAGGAGATGTAGAACTTGATGGATGTACAATCCACCGCATATATGAAACCGAGCAGTATCCACATATTCATTCGCCGTGGTATGAATCCCTTCCCATTACGATTGCTCATATTCAAAATGCACTCATGACGGTTTTGAATGATGGAAATTTCGACATTATTCATGATCACAACGGACACTTAGGTCCCTTCATTCTTGATTGGGCAACAAAACTTCCGGGGATGCCTCCATCCGTTCATACGTACCATGGTCCGCCTTTCAAGTCAGGAGACAGATCCTCGAGCTTGCTGCCTGATAGTAGCTTGATGTGGGATAACTTCGACGACAAGTCACGCTCATATGTGGTTGGTATATCCAACGCCTTAATGGAAAATGCTCCACAAGGAATTCGTCACAAATTATTAGAGCCCGTTTACAATGCAGTTGATGTCGAAGACTACCGTTTTCTGGATCACAAGAAAGATCATTTTATTACCCTCGCACGTTTTTCGCCCGATAAAGGACAACACATCGCAATTAAATATTGTCTGGAGCAGAACGCAAAGCTGCGAATGGCAGGAACATGTGCTTCGATTGCGACCACTGAAGAACTATTACTTGAATTGTTAAATCCACACAGTAAATACAGACGCAATGCTGATTTTCGATACTACAGCGACGACATTTTGCCAGCTACTGTTCTTCATAAGTCGATCAAAAACGTAGGAAATATTTCTGGTCAAAAGAAACGTGATTTTATTGCAGAAGCAAGAGCCTTGCTTTTTCCCATCGATTGGGAAGAACCTTTTGGGATGGCCGTTATTGAGGCTCTTGCTAGCGGTACGCCGGTTGTTGCGATGAACAGAGGTGCTATGCCAGAAATCATTGAGCATGGGGTGACAGGTTTCCTCGCTGAAACAGAAGAAGAATTCGGCGAATATATGAAGCATGTTGGCGATATAGATCCGTTCATATGTCGAAAGTCTGTCGAGGATCGATTTTCTACTGCAACAATGGCGCAAAGCTATCTGGATCGCTATACCGAGGTTCTCAATCGCGAAACAAAGCTTTAACAACCGGCAGATATTATGCAAAATTCGTTGATCGAGAAATTGCTTGTAAGAGATGCTCAAGCAAATAAATATGATTTTGGTCATGTTCTCATCGTTGGAGGCTCACCGGGGATGGTGGGTGCGCCATTCTTGGCAGCGATGGCAGCTCTTCGTGTAGGAGCTGGATTGGTGACGATAGCATCGACAGAGGATGTCGTTGACAAATTAGAAGAACGTGTCGTTGAAGTAATGACCGTACGAATTCCAAGTGATCCCATTAAAGCTGTGGCTACATTGGAAACTTTCATCTCAAAACGACGAGTCTCAGTCGTTGTCGTAGGTCCGGGCTTGGATAATTCACGAGCGGAGATCGTAAAGAGCCTTATTGTCAAACTTGATATTCCGCTTATTGTTGATGCAGGTGCACTTACATCTTTTCATGACGACCTCGAAGTTCTCAAACATGTTGGGAGGAACAACCCAAACGTTATTGTGACACCCCATGATGGTGAATTTGCAAAGCTTACGGGTTGTCAATTGCCCACACGTGGCGATGAACGACAAGCCGCCGTAGCTGAGTTTGCTCAAGAATTCCGGATGACACTCGTTGCAAAAGGCTCTCCGACGCTTGTTGCTCATGTGGATAGAAGCGTATATGTAAATGACACCGGAAATCCAGGATTAGCAACTGCAGGAAGTGGTGATGTACTTGCAGGCATTATTGCTGGACTCGTAGCGCAAGGAATCAGTGCTCGAGAAGCGGCAGACCTCGCTGTCTATATACATGGGCTGGCAGGTGATTTAGGGGCGAAAGAAAAAACACAAGCCGGTTTAATCGCCTCAGATCTCATCGAATTCATACCCCTAGCATTGAATGAAGATTTATCGAACTGGATTTGATTACGATATTGGAATGAATGCAATTGAAATCTCACACGTCAACAAAGCATTTGGAAAGAAAGTCGCTCTTGATGACGTGAACTTATCAATCAATAGAGGTGAGATTTTTGGATTCCTGGGTCCGAACGGGGCGGGAAAATCAACAATGATTCGTTGTGTCATGGGTTTTATTTTTCCAAATAGCGGATCAATCGTAGTCAATGATTTTCCTGTAGATCGATCGCATGCTGAATACCGCGAAGCCATTGGATATGTCCCTTCAGATATGCATCTCAATCCAAGTTGGACCGGCGATCAACACATATCTTTCATGAGGGCCGCTCGCAATATATCTACAGATCTCGAACCTTACATTAAACGTTTATCATTTGATACATCAGAAAAAGTAAAGCATCTCTCTACAGGGAACAAGCAGAAGCTTGCATTTTTAATTGCATTAATGACTAAACCTGAAATTCTCATTCTCGATGAACCAACGAAGGGTCTCGACCCTATCCTTCAAGAAACAATGTATGAAATGTTGATCGAGTTTCGAGATGGGGGAGGGTGCGTTATGTTTTCCTCCCATAACCTTGCCGAAGTCGAGCGCATTTGTGATCGTATCGGAATTATTAGATCTGGGAGAATCGTAGCCAATGAAACAATGGACTCCCTGAGGCACAAGAACATTCATATCGCGACGGCAATATTTCACGAGAAGGATTCGCTGCAAGACTTCTCTGTTTTCGGGGAAGTCATTTCACAGTCCGACAAGTCCATCTGTTTACGGATTGACGGAGACATTAATCCGTTTGTTCATGCAATCTCTCGGTATAACGTTGCAGATTTGTCGATCGAGCATGCAAATCTAGAAGACGTATTCATGCATTTTTATGAGGAAAAGAAATGATTAGTTTTATTCGGCGAGAATTTACACGCAATCGTACTTCCTTCATTGTTTACTGCGTAATTGCAGTTTGCAGCGCGTGGATGTATATTTCCTTGTTTCCTTCCATCGAGAAGCAAAGTGCACAGCTCGACGAAATCATGAAAAGCTTTCCCCCTGCGATGATGAAGGCATTTGGGATTGATAAAGCTGGATTTACGACAGTCGAAAGATTCCTCTCTACTGAACTTATGAGTTTTATTTGGCCAATCCTCTCAATACTTTTTCTGGTTTCACGAGCGGGTGCATCCATTGCTGGATCAATCGAAAATCGAACACTCGGATTAGAAATTTCTATGCCTCTCTCGCGTACTCGATTGTATATGTCTAAGTTTTTCGGTCAATTGCTCGCTCTGTGTGTCTTTTGCGTGGTTTCCATCCCATGCATTATTCCTCTGTGTGTAGTGCACGATATTGACGTAGACGTTTCTAACATATTTTCGCTGACACTTCTTTGTTTCCTTTTTGGGTTATCTGTCATGAGCTTTTCGCTCTGTATATCTGCAGCTACATCAGACAAAGGTCATGTTTACTTCACGCTTGGTGGCGTACTTTTTGTAAGCTTCGTGGCAAATATCGTTGCCAATATCAGCACCGGATTTTCATGGTTAAAGCATTTTTCGATATTTAACTATTTCTCTTCCTTCGATGTGCTTACCGGAGAGTCCATATCTGCAACGAGTTATGCCTTCTTCTTATGTGTCGCAGCGATAAGTACGGTCGCGGGTCTCTTGATCTTTCGTAGACGCGATCTCCCTGTGTAGATTAGATGGGTCTTTCATGATTAAACATAAAGAACATCATCGTGTCATTTGGGTAGCGCTCATTGGTCTTGATGTTTTCTTATCGCTTGGAGGATTTGTCGGAGGGATCAGTTTCATCACTGACAAAACGGGAAAAGGCCTCCAGGCGGAGTTGTCCTGGCTAGATAAATCTCCCGTTGATGACTATCTTCTTCCAGGCTTTTATATTTTATTCATGTATGCTCTCATGCCAATTGTTGCTTTAATTCTGAGTCACATATGGAATAGGAAGGCGTTGCTGATAAATGCAATCGTCGGCTTCAGCCTTATCCCATGGGTTGTTTATCAATTTATTGTTGTTCCCGAAACGATCTTTATTCAGTATCTGATGATTTCAGTTGGTACAGCAATATGTGCACTTTCGCTTGCAATTTACTCCACTAATGATTCTTAGCGTTCTGCAATTGCGGTCGATACGAGAACCAGAGCTTCGGATGCATTCTGATTTGCACGAGCAGGACCACTAATTGCTGGATTCGTATCTCTCATCAACATAGCAAGTGGTCTAAGCGCGATATCAGATCTCGCCTGAACGAAAGCAATGCGAATATCATCAGAATTTTCAGCAATTGATTGTTGAGCGGTATCAGATAGCTCGTGTGTTGAATGCACAACAGAAAGAACTACTTCTGTGCGTTGATCCGCTGCGAGTACATCAAGAAATTCCTCAGGCAAAGTACCTTCAACACCAAGAATCTTTGCAATGTATTCTGGCGAAGATGCAAGTACTTCGTTGCGTATTTGTTCGTTCCAGGGGCAAATAGGGGAGCGTAAAAGAGTTGCCCGCTTCGCAGGATCAGCAGATATTGCAAGTGCATCGAGAAGATCTGTGCTGATGTATTTTCCGAATATGCCACCCTTGTATGAAGTCACTACAACGTCATCGATCACTTCTAATGAAGCTCTTTCAATTAACGCAGCTGCATATTCTGAAGGAATTGACCCGCGAAGATGAGCATTAGGTTTGCTCCACTGATCACGGAATGTTTGATCGATCGCTGCTTGCGTTAAACCTGTGAGAGCTTTAATGAGTTCTGAGGATGTTAGTGTCGGTACGTTTGAAGTTGTCATGAATGAGATTATATGACCACGCAGAGAAATGGGGCAAATCTCCTCATCGCACATTATTGAATGCTCGTATTCACATGTTTACGAAAAAGCTAGGATTTTCGCATGACCGATGAAATTACGATAAGAAAAGCAACGATCGAGGATGCTCCGTATATATTCGACATGTTGTCCGATATGGCCGTTATCTTGAGAGAAGAAAAGTATCTGGTCAACACCCAAGAACAATATTTATCAGATTGGGATAAAGGGTTGTATGAATGCGTTGTCGCCGTTGACGCGAGCAACGTTCCTGTCGGATATATTGCATTCTCGTACTTTTACCTATCCTGGCAAGGAAAAGCAATCTACCTTGACGACCTTTATGTTTTGGAATCTCATAGGCGTCTCGACATAGGAACGAAGCTCATGGACTTTCTTTTTGAGCTTGCCAAAGACGGGAAGTACAAATGTGTCCGGTGGTACGTACTTAAAGAGAACGCAGCCGCAATAGACTTTTACAAAAAATACAATGTTTCATTTGAAGAGAATCGCTACCGCTGTAACTACTTCGTATCCATCGAATGAGTTGTCTGCAGATTACGACAACATGTTCTCAATGTTCCACCGAGTCTCGTAGGATACTGAAATGCCATTAATACGAATTGATTACAACGACAGACTATTTACCCAGGAATCGTACGTAGATTTTACACAATATCTTCTCGCTGAGTCGATGAGGATATTTGACACCGACGCTGACCATATCTCGATATTTTCATCACCGTACGGGCCCCATGATCTCACGACAGCAATTGCGGAAATTGAATACCGCGCCGGAATACAAGAGTTTGTTGACGAAGCAATGACAAAAGACCAGAAGCAGGCCGTGTTTCTCGCTCAGATCAGCAAAGTAGTACGTGACTATAAGGAAGCGCACGGCATTGAACAAGGAATAATCGTCACGTTAACTATTGAGAATTGGAAATTTGATTGGATTGCGTAGTACTCACTGCGAGGCTGTAGTAATCTCCTTAGCGTAAATAGCGCCCACATAAGGAAGTTCTATGCAATACGTGATTATCGGAATTCTCGTCCTCTTCTTTCTTATCCTTCTGCTATCCGCACTGTATACCGTCCAACAACAGACAGCTGCTTTAATTGAACGCTTCGGTCGATTTAAGAAAGTATCCAATTCGGGATTGAGTGCAAAGATCCCATTCATTGACAAAATTGTTGGCCGAGTAAGTCTTCGCATTCAACAGCTCGATGTCCGGGTGGAAACGAAGACAAAAGACAATGTTTTCGTATTTGTTGTCGTCAGCGTACAATATTACGTTATTCCTACCAAGGTTGTTGATGCCTTCTATCGACTCCAAAACCCTCAGGCGCAAATTACTGCGTTCGTTTTCGATACTGTACGTGCTCGCGTGCCAGCATTAATTCTTGATGATCTCTTTGAAAAGAAAGATGAAATCGCTCTCGCTGTGAAAACAGAACTCGATCAAGTTATGGACGACTTCGGCTATGCCATCATTAAGGCGCTTGTGACTGACATTGACCCTGATGCAATGGTCAAGCAAAGCATGAATGAAATCAATGCAGCTCAACGCATGCGTGAAGCAGCCATTCAGCAAGCCGAAGCCGACAAGATTCGTGTCGTTAAGGCCGCTGAAGGTGAAGCAGAGAGTAAAGCGCTTCAGGGTATCGGTATTGCAAATCAACGAAGGGCGATTATTGAAGGACTTCAATCGTCTGTTGAATCATTTAGCGACAATGTTCCGGGCACCAGTGCGAGTGACGTCATGAACCTTGTCCTTATGACTCAATACTTCGACACAATAAAAGATATCGGTCTTTCGAGTAAAACAAATACGATTTTGATTCCTCATTCACCGGGTGGAATGGGTGACATCAGCGAACAAATGCGTAACGCAATTATCACAGGAAACGCTGCTTACAGTCGAGACGATAAATCATAAGAATCAATAACAGCCGCTAAGAACCTAGACATTAGAATTATCGCGTGCCTGTTGTTATTTCACCCCAACATGATGATTTGTACGAGCGCCTTGTTAGCTCTGGCGCCGTAGTCATACAAGAAGCTGATGCTGTTCACCAGGACATCCGTCCTGCGCGAATTGGTTTATTGAATCTCATGCCTGCAGCGACTATGGAAGTTACAGAAAACCAATGGCTACGCTACATTAGCAATACTGTTCTTCAGATTGAACCCGTACTGTTAAAATTCGACAACGATGCTCGAGAGCGAGATGGGGCAAGCAGGAAGGAAATCCTCAAGCGTTACACATCCTTCTCAGCGGGAATAGCTGATGGTCTCGATGCCCTCATTGTCACCGGCGATAATCTTGAATTACGCAAAGTGGATGACACCCAAACTCCACAAGGGTTACCATTTGACGAAATCACCTATGGTCCTGCACTTAAGGAAATCATCGACTGGGCACGAGAACATGTTTTCTCGACCATTTACTCATGTCTCGCTAGCCATTTCGCCCTTAATCATCTCCATGGAATCGAGCGAACAATCGCGGCCGAGAAAGTTTTCGGAGTGTTCGAACATGAAGTAACCAAATACACACGAAGTCCTATAACGCAAGGAATGGACGACGTTCTTAGTGCTCCACATGCTCGATGGGGAGATATGGCCTCAAATGATTTAGCTGAAGCCGGCGTTCAAGTTCTAGCTGATAATCGAAAGACAGGTTGGGTGCTTGCGAGTGACGAGAATAACAATGGTGGAATCGACTTATACATCCAAGGACATCCGGAATATGATAAATACGATCTTCACGGAGAGTTTCTTCGAGATTGGGAAAATGGCCAACGAATGCCTTTAGGGTATTATGACTCGAATAATCCCGCTGCATTGCCTCGAATGACATGGGCAAATGATGCACGTGCACTTCACGCGAATTGGATTTCTACGCTGTACAAACACTTCTCTGGAGAAGTATCATCATCCTGAGTTTCCACATGTCATTCTGAGCCCAACATGTCATCCCGAGCCTGCGAGGGATCTCCGCGCAGCGGTGTATGAGATTTCCGCTGCGCGGAGATTCTTCGTTTCACTCAGAATGACATAAACAGCGTTACTGCTCAGGTCGGAGTGTGGGGAAGAGAACAACCTCGCGAATCGATTGAGTCTCTGCAAGAAGCATCGCGAGACGGTCTAGTCCAATACCAAGGCCTCCTGTAGGAGGCAAGCCGTATTCCAGTGCACGAATATATTCTTCGTCGATCGTTCCCGCTTCATCATCACCAGCATCACGAGCAGTTTGTTCGTGTTCGAAACGCTTGCGTTGTTCAATTGGGTCATTGAGCTCCGAAAAGGCATTGCCTAATTCACGACCACCGACAACAAGTTCAAAGCGTTCTACTAGTTCAGGATCATCACGGTGGCTCTTTGCCAAGGGAGATATTTCTTTAGGGTAATCAATAACAAAAGTGGGTTGAATAAGATCTTTCTCGCAATGCTCGTCGTAGAGTTCTCCAATGATCTTTCCTACACCCCAATGAGGTTTCACTTCAAGATCATATTTCTTCGCAATTGCTAGTGCTGCTTCGCGATCCATAGATGGATGCATGTCTTCGCCCAAACTTTCTTTCACGAGATCAATCATGCTTGCACGACGATATGGCGGCGCCAAAGAAATTTTGTTATCCCCAAAAGTGATATCGGTGCGATCAATAGCAGCCATAGCCGCATTACTAACAATGGCCTCGGTGAGTTCCATCATGGTGTTGTAATCAGCAAGCGCTTCATAACACTCCATCATGGTGAACTCTGGGTTGTGGCGCGTACTAATTCCTTCGTTACGAAAGATTCGTCCTATCTCAAAAACGCGATCGATACCGCCAACAACTAGTCGCTTGAGATGAAGTTCAAGTGCTATGCGAAGGTACAGATCCAGATCGAGTGCGTTGTGGTGAGTAGTAAAAGGTCGGGCGGTTGCACCCCCAGGCTGAACGTGAAGAACTGGACCTTCGACTTCAACGTAGTGTCGATCAAGAAGGGTTTGACGTACGCTCGCAATCGCTGCATGACGGATTTCGAAACGCCGACGAGACTCCTCATTCATAATCAAGTCCAATTCACGCTGACGGTAAATCTGATCGACGTCTGTCATACCTTTGAACTTGTCTGGCAGAGGACGTAAACATTTGGAAAGGAGGGTTACGTTGGTTGCTTTAATAGAAAGTTCGCCTTTTTTGGTAGTAAATACTTCTCCGGTGGCACTGACCCAATCACCCAAATCGAGATCAACAAAATCATCGAAGCTATCTGGCATATCGCCCAGTGAAACAAAGAGTTGGATTGAGCCTGAGGCGTCCCTCAGAGTCGCGAACGAGAGCTTACCCATGTCTCGTTTTAAGACAATGCGACCCGCAACGCTGTGCGTTACTCCTGTATGTTGCTCAGCTTCGAGATGTCCATATTCAGAATGGAGATCAGCAGCAAGTACTGTTCGGTCGCCAGTAAAGGGGTAGGGCTCAACAGATTTTGCGCGAAGATCATCAAGCTTGGCAAGACGAAGCGCCCGGATGTCAGAATCGGAAGATGTCGAGGATGTGGGGGTCGGTTCCATTCAAATATGCTACTGCCTTCGTGTAGGCTGGTTTCGTACTTAATGCGGGCTTAGGAAGGAATTAACTCCGTGGCATACCTTGATAATTATCTCCAGCAATTCGTTTCACCTGATGTGATTTCTCAGATCAATAAAGAAACTGTTTCTTTCGCCAGTGCTCTCGACGTCGTTGCTCGGACGTCTCCTGATATTGCCGATGCCATCATGAAAGAACTTCGCGATCAACGAGATTCTCTCAAACTGATTGCTTCGGAGAACTATGCGGATGTTGAAACCCTGTTGGCCATGGGCAACTGGATGACGGACAAGTACGCAGAAGGTTCTGTGGGTCACCGTTTCTATGCGGGATGTCAGAATGTTGACACGGTAGAACAGATTGCTTCTGAAAAAGCGTGCGAACTCTTCAATGCTGAAAATGCATTTGTTCAGCCACACTCAGGGATAGATGCAAACTTGGTTGCATTCTGGGCGATCTTGGCAGCGAAAGTAGAAAAGCCTGCTCTCGAAGCTGCTCATGTAAAGAATGTCAACGAAATGAACGATGAAGATTGGGATGCACTGCGACACTCCTTTGGTAATCAAAAAGTTATGGGGTTGTCGCTTGATTCAGGTGGACACTTAACTCACGGTTTCCGTCCGAACATCTCAGGTAAAATGTTTGAACAATACTCTTATGCTGTGAATCCTGAAACAGGATTGATCGATTACGACGCTATGCGTGCACAAGCACATGAAGTGAAACCACTTATTCTTTTGGGTGGGTACAGTGCATACCCTCGAAAAATTAATTTCCGTATCATGCGCGAGATCGCTGACGAAGTTGGCGCAGTATTCATGGTCGACATGGCACACTTCGCCGGACTTGTTGCTGGAAAAGTTTTCACCGGCGATTTTGATCCTGTTGCACATGCTGACATCGTGACAACAACTACCCACAAAACCTTGCGCGGTCCTCGTGGCGGAATGGTGTTGTGTAAAGACTGGATGAATGAATTCGTTTTGCGCGGGTGTCCACTCGTCTTGGGTGGACCACTCGGCCACATGATGGCATCGAAAGCAATAGCGTTCGAAAAAGCATTAGAACCAGAATTCCAAGAATATTCAGCACAAGTAGTGAAGAATGCTCAAGCGCTTGCAGATGAATTAATGCGCTGTGGTGCCAAGCTGACGAGCGATGGTACTGACAACCATCTCATGGTGATCGATTGCACGAGTTATGGCCTCACTGGCCGTCACGCCGATGGCGCATTGCTCGATTCAGGCATTGTGACAAACCGAAACACTATTCCTAATGACCCTAATGGCGCGTGGTACACATCTGGAGTGCGTATTGGAACACCTGCGTTGACTACACGCGGCATGAAGGAAGACGATTTCCGTGAAATTGCTCGGTTGATCGATGAAGTGTTGCGTGCAACGAAGCCTGTTGTTACTGATGGGAAAACATCACCTGCGAAGTACAACCTTGATGCTGATTTTGCGCAGAAGATTCAGACACAGATCACTGAACTTCTTGCTCGATTCCCGTTGTATCCAAACATCGAAATTAGATAATCTTTCGCGAGGTCCGTCCTCAAGAAAACACCAAGGGTTAGTTGATCACTTAGTTCAAGAGGACGGACCTCATTTGTCCGGCGTCGCGATTAGGGCGTAGGGGAACGATCGCTGGAAAGGAACACCATGGCCGACATGAATAAACCGGTTGAGGAAATGACGGATGAGGATTGGCGAGAGCAACTGACAGAAGAGCAATTTCGTGTTCTTCGCGAGCAGGGGACTGAACCTGCGTTCTCGGGAATTTACTGGGATAATCACGATGATGGTGTATATCGTTGTGCGGGATGCAATACGCCGTTGTTTGAATCGTCTTCAAAGTTTGAATCTGGTTCTGGATGGCCAAGTTTTGATAAACCTGTTGCTGATGATGTCATTGAAGAAATAACTGACACGTCTCACGGCATGAAGCGAACAGAAATTCGCTGTGCAAAGTGTGGGGGACATGTTGGCCATGTTTTTCCCGATGGCCCTCGAGCAACGACTGGTCTTCGTTACTGCACGAACAGTGCATCTTTGCAATTTGAAGAGAAAAATTAATCTTTCTCTGGCAATTCGAGAAGGAAACTTGAGTTCTGAGAAACTGATGTTGTGATCCCCGTCTGGCTCAAGCGTCTTACTCCACAACAATTTCGTACACTTAGCTTTATCGCATGTTTTTTTATTGGCGCAATTATCGTGACCGGTGCGAGCGTACGGGTAACGGGATCTGGTCTCGGATGCCCTACCTGGCCACAGTGCAGTTCCGACAGCCTCGTTCCTCGCGCAAGCGAATCACACCACGGTCTTATCGAGTTTGGTAATCGTCTCTTTACTGGGCTTCTCTCGGCTAGTGTCATTCTCGCCGTATTAGGAAGTGTCGTTCGCAATCCTCGATCAAAGCGATTGATCTGGTTATCATTGGGATTAGTTTTCGGAGTTCTCGCACAAATTGTTCTTGGTGGAATCACAGTACTGGTAGGACTCAATCCGGCTTTTGTTGCAGCCCACATGATCGTTTCCTGCTTGATTCTCAGCTGCGCTGTGATCTTGTGTGTTGTGAGCCGCCCAGACGATACTCCTGCATTGCGGAATCTTTTTCGTTTTCATAGACAATCACTTATTTCCGCTCTAACTCTCCTTGTTGTGATTCTCGGTACTGTCGTAACCGCTGCAGGACCACACGCAGGAGACGAAAATGTCGAGCGATTAAATGTCTCTGTCGAAAGCGTTGCTCGCATTCATTCGCTATCTGCTTGGCTGCTTGTCCTCGTCGTTCTCTATCTCATAATGTTTAAGCGCGATCGTATGCGTTCACTCATTGTCCTCTTAGGTATTACTTTCGTTCAAGGCGCATGGGGTTATACTCAATACGCATTATCTGTCCCTGCATGGATGGTCGCAGTGCATGTGCTGCTGGCTTCAGTTCTTTTTGCTGCTTCGCAGGTTTACTGGACAACAGCTATCGCAAAACGCACAGAGTAACGGCGGGCCAGGCCCGCGGCTACTTAACGTTACGATGGGCCTGGCCCAAATTATTTGGTCAGTGTCGCGTCGGCATCTTCACCGAAGTGTTTTTGTAAACGCATGCGTATTGAGCCAGGATGACGACCAAGTTTTTCCGTCAGAAGAGCGATAGCAACAGCATTGTCTTCGTTATACATATCAATCAGCAATGCGTCTTCTTCGTTGGTCCACTTTTTATAGGCATTGGGATGGGTCTCGCGCATCTTTGCGAGTTTTTCACTCCAACCACTCGTAGATACCTCAGGAGCAACCTCTTTACGGCTTGCAGCCTGTTTTCGCAGATTTTGGAATCTACTGGAATCGCGTTGAGATTTGAACACTAGATCTTCATCAATTGCCAACGCTTCAGGGCTTACCTGCAATGCCATGCGATTCATTCCAGCAAGGCTCAGTGTTTCGAGATTTCGTACACGTGATAAAGCAACGTAGCCCATTCCCGGAACGAATGTTCGGCGTAGATCCATCCGCGCTGCATCGAGAGTCATGCCTTGACTTTTGTGGACGGTTATTGCCCAGGCGAGACGTAAGGGAATCTGAACCAGGCTTGCTCGCTTTTTGTCGCCATCACGAAGTTCCCATGTATCGGGTGCAATAGTGAGTTCGCGTCCATTATTCAGTTTCACCTGCGGATAATGCGTTTCATCTTCGAAACCGGTAACAATTCCTAGCGAACCATTGACATACTTTTTATCGGGACTGTTTTTGATGCACATGATCAATGCGCCTTTTTTAAGCACGAGTTCTTCCACAGCCAAACAGGATCGTTTTAATGTAGTAACATAGGTTTCTTTACCCGTAGTGGTTGCGCTATAGGAATGCGATTCACCATCAAGCTTTTTTAATTGCATGGTATTTAGGCTGTCCACATCAATGTTGGTCGTATGCAGTTCCGTCACTTCACCTTGATCACTAAGATCAGCATCTTGACGACTCATGAGAGTGTCCGCATGACGTCGTCGAACATCTCCAGATCTAATGGCATTGAGAATATCGAGAAAATCTGAATCGTCTTGTCGATGTTGTTCTGTTAAGTAACACACAACAGGATCAAGTTCTTTATAACTTGCTGCATTGACAACAAAGGCACTGGGAGGTTCATCGCTTCGGCTTACAGGTGGCAACTGAAAGAAGTCTCCGCACAACACAACCTGGATACCACCAAAGGGTTCAGCGCGATTGCGTACCTTGCGTGCAATGTGGTCGACCATGTCTAGACGATAATCATGCAGCATTGAAATTTCATCAATAATGAGGACATCTATTTTTTCTATTGTATCTCGACGACCTTTAAGCAATCCTTCGTGAAAATTCTCTGGAATCGAGTTGTGGATACCTATTCCAGCCCAAGCATGAATCGTATTCCCATTGAGGTGAGTAGCGGCTAAGCCTGTCGTAGCAGTGACAGAAACATGCTTACCCTTGGCACGTGCTGTACGTATAAACTGGCTCAATACATAGGTTTTTCCGGATCCCGCCGGTCCTGTTAATAATACGCTTTCACCTGTCAGCATTATTTCTAGCGCGAGAGCTTGATCCATCAAGTCATTCTACTGTATCCATAAGGACTGTCCTTATGGACAAAGGACAGTCCTTATGGGATTCTTACGGTCGATCCTGTGAAACCGTTTTGAGAGCATGACGGATAGAGGTCACAGCACGGTCGACTTCAAAGTCACGCACTACCACCATGATTTCATTCATTGTGGTGATGATTTCAATCACCGAGATACCTTCCCATGCCAGAATACGAAGAGGGAACTGGAGAACACCCGTGGTTTCAATTTGTCCGTGCGTTCGCTGGAGAGAGATCCCGGTCAGCTCTGGAATAGTTTGAACGATCGTTTCCGTTGCCAATGCTTTATCCAGTTCTGTCTTAAGCGCGACACTGGTGATAACAGTCGTCTCGTACATGCCTTGGGTAAATACGAGAAGGGATGCATGAGGGTTCTCGATTCCTTGCGAAACCGCGGCAAGTTTGGGAAGAAGTTCTGAAGAATTCTTCACCGTGAGCTCAAAGAGATCTGAGCGCAATGTGAGGTTGGCGAGGTAATCCGCAGGGTTCACCTGGTAATAGGGCTTCAGCGAGGCAGCGTAGCGCTGAAGAGCGATGAGTATGGACCCTTCCGTGATGGGTTTGACAAGGTCCTTTTCTATCTGAGGCCTAAGTTTGCGGGCCAAGGATGAGAGGTTGATGAGCTTGTCGGTAATGGCCTCCCGTAGATAGGGAGATTGATTTACGAGCTCTTCTACGCGTTGGGAAACAGTAATCATGTATAGAATTATACGCCAAGTCTTATATATGATCAATATGTAGTTTTAATTGCCCGTTTTATGTTTATCTGGTGGAATTGTCTGTACCGATCAGCGGAACTGGTCACAAGGAGAAAACAACATGGATAATACACAGGACGAGCGAACACCCCTTTTACTCCACATCACCGGCGATAGCGGGAATAACCCTCAGAAGACACAAGTACAAGCCTATACCGTTGTTGCAGAGTATGTTCGCGACAAAATACAACTGAGAATTAAAGGTGAGACCGAATATGAATCTCTCGTGGAAGACGAAGAAGACCGCAAAATTTCGGCACTTCAGGCGGAGTTGTATGGCCTGCAAAGTCAAAGGCAGTTTATCGATCCATGGCAAGTTGCACTTGAGCTTGACTATGGATACCGAATTGTTTTTCCGGAAAATGAAATCCTTAACGTCTTTGAACGAATTATCGAGATGGATCTCGATGCATGTTCCCTCGCGACACCCCAGCAGTATGTAGATGGAATTGGACCCATCATTCCGCATCCTGGAATTAAACAAATTATAGCTGGTGCACTTCTGACAGGTGTTGTGTACAAGAGTCAAACAGATGAAGCTATATCAAGTGAAATGCTAAGAGCTGTTATTGAGTATTGCCGAAAAAATCTTGGCTTTCGAGAGAATCGCCAACTTCAGCGTGAACTGTGCTCACGTATTTTCGACCTGAGTCGTCAGAGTAAACCATCAATTCGTTCTCAAGAAGAATCCATCTCTGATCTTCTTGCTTTTTATACTGATGATGAGTTAGGTCGTGAAAAATTTGTGAGCGATGTGTGGGACCATCTCAGTGGTGGACCATATGCCATTACGTCTCGCGGAGCATTTGCCGTATGGCTTCTTAGTTCTCCTGCACTGAATGAAGATCTCCGCGTTGCTCTTGCCCAAAAAATCGTCGAGCAGTATGCAAAGATTGGGCCTTTATCTGGTGAGAACTTCTCGAAGTTTCATGCAGCAAGTCATGAAGAAAAGGAGGATCTGGATTGCGCAATCCTCGATGAAGTCGAATTAGATGTCTTCCTTACCGAATTAAAGCGACATCCATTGCCGACCAGTGAAGCAAACACCATCCTTCGTGAAGGTCTCGTAAATGCAAACCGACAGCAAGTACTCGATGCGGGCTTGTTCAATACAGGCGAAGAAGCTGACGAGTTTGTTCTCAGCAATCCGAATCTGCTGGGTGTCAAAATTCCTGAATCGGGAAAGTTAACTGACCGTGAACTGCTTGTTGAGGTACTGCGAACTCCTTCAAATGGTCATACCGAGACAGTACAGGCGAGCCTAGCATCCGTCAGAAAATTACGTGCTGTGACTCAACCAGCTGAGGTCGAAGGAATGGGGCAATATCTAGCGTAATACGAGAGCCGAAACGTACAAGAAAATAAAGGATTGATAATGACTGTTTTAGAAACGCAACAAAAAGTAATCATATATGCAGATCTAGCTGATGCTCTCGATTTCATTAGAACACAGGAGGGACCTAATCCTCGAACGAGTTCTGTTGATGAAGAATGGGCTAAACAATGGGTAGCTACCCATGACCGACGTCCTGGATTAGCTCGTCATAATGGCCCGCGAATTTTTGAGGATCCTGAGAAAGTATTTGATCAGGTGAGCCCACATTTTCAAGTTACTTTTGATCATAAAACTATTCTTCGGCCACTTGTTGCTCATGTAGCTTCAAACGCTCCAGGGTTTCCTGAGCGTGATCCGCACAAGATGGTTGAGCTTATTGGGCGCTACGTGGATTACCCTGCAGAAAGGATTCCTCACAGAGTTGCACAAGTTTTGGCACGGCATCAAGACCCTCAAAATCGACAGATACGATCTGGATCTGTGGCAGGTAAGCCTCATCTAGAAGAAGTACGTACACCATTGCAACATCCACGCTCGGATGAAAGTTTTGCAGAAGAAGCAGCGCGTTTTCGTTTCTGCGTACAGCACTTAGACGAGGTCGAAAAGAGGTCTCACTCTTGGCGTCAAGCTGTTTTCACAAAGCTTGAAGATCTTAAGGATACGCATTTCGATCAAGGTAATGACAATGCGCTCACTATTGAAGAAGTGATTGATGAATTACAGGTGATACGAAGCGTCTATTCGCACAGAAGTGATATGGACCGCTCAATTGTCGATTTTGTTGCGAAGTGCACAGACCCCAGGGACAGAGACAGGATCGTCTCGCTGTTAGAGCCTCTAAAAGTTGCAGGACTCACACCGAATCACCCTCGCGCTGGTGGAAAAGACTCAGTTGTTGTTGACAACGATCTAGGGCGAGCGCCAATAACCCTCACGGATTAAATTCAATAGGCTTTATTGCGCCTGACGCTCTTGAAGCTTATTGCTCACACGTTCCAATTTGGCGCAGTAGGTAAGAAGCTTTTCGCGGGCGTCCTCGCCCGATGAGTCCATGGATTCAATTTCAGGGATTTTCCAATGCGTAAATACAAGAGGTTTTACGATCGATTCCCAGTGAATTGTGGTGTTATAAATATTTGCATCAGCAATCATCTTGGTGTATTTCGAAAAACCTTCGATGCCTTGGCCGGGCATAGAGAATTCCATGATCTGACGGGCAATAGCGCCAACGGCTTGTGAAGGATCAAGTTCAATTCCGGCAGTTACCAGGTCACGGTAAAAAAGATGGTGCAAATTTTCATCCATTGCGACACGCGACATTACGGACGCACCAGAATCATCACCGATAAGTTGACCCGTATTGCGATGCGAAATTCGTGTTGCCAATTCCTGTGCAGCCACATAAGCCAAAGTATCAATGGGCGTTTCCGGTTCAGGAACCACACCATCGCTCATCTGCTGCATGCGCATGC
Organism: uncultured Burkholderiales bacterium; assembly: GCA_964391505.1. Classification (GTDB taxonomy): domain Bacteria; phylum Actinomycetota; class Acidimicrobiia; order IMCC26256; family JAGPDB01; genus JAGPDB01. The sequence continues at coordinate 145,826 of CAYMMG010000001.1, forward strand.
GCTCGAGCTGCCAGGGATCGATAGCTTGCGTGACGTGTAAATATTCACGAATGACAATGGCATGGCGAGCCTCTTCCGCTGTCCACCTGCGAGACCACTCACCCCACGCATCATCTCGGCCAAAATTTCCCGAAATCGTTCGATAGTAATAGGGGAGATTGTCTTCTGTGAGAAGGTTGACCAGCAAAGCAGCACGAACCGGATCTGGTAATTTCGTATCTGGATCCCAGTTCTCGCCAAAATCATGAGCACGAGACCAAGGAACAAAAGTATGAGGAAACCATTCCTTGGCATTAGAAAGATGCCGATCAATCAGAACACGAGCAGAGGGAAGGAGTTCATGCCCAAGATCAATAGTCATGATAACTCACTCAGCAGGATCAGGGAATTCTTCATCGACTTCTTTCAAACCCTCACCCTTATGCACAACTTCTTCGGGAGTGGGACCAGTAAGGACAAGAGAATAGACAATCGATACGGCTAAAGCCGAAGCGATTACTCCAAGAGATAATGAAATGGGAGCATGCCAATCAAAGAAAAAAGTACCGATCAACTTTACGCCGATAAATGCGAGGATAAATGACAACCCGTATTTCAATGCACTAAAGCGATCAAGTAATCCTGCAACCAGAAAATACAGCGCTCGTAAACCAAGTATCGCAAATGCATTTGATGAAAATACAATAAAGGGATCTCTGGAAATTCCGAATACAGCAGGAATGGAATCGAGAGCAAACACAATGTCTGTCGTTTCAACGATTACCAGCACGGCAAAAAGGGGAGTCGCGTATCGCTTTGCATTTATTTTCGTGAAGAACTTTTGACCATGATATTCCTTGGTCATCGCAATACGTTTTCTCATCAATCTCAAAATCGGATTCTTCTCGGGGTCGACCGCTTCGTGTGAGGAAAATGCCATCTTCCAAGCACTGACGAGAAGAATTAAACCGAAAATAGCAAGAACGACTTCAAAGCGCGTAATGAGCGCTGCACCTGCCGCAATAAAAATTCCTCGAAAAATTAATGCCCCAACGACTCCCCAGAAAAGTACACGGTGTTGGTAAATCTTGGGGACAGCAAAATAGGAAAAGAGCAAAGCAAAAACGAAAAGGTTGTCTACGGACAGACTTTTTTCGAGGATGTATGCAGCAAAATACTCGCCTCCAGCCTTACCGCCAAGGTCAATAGTGATAAAAATACCAAAGGCAACTCCAAGTGTGACCCAGCCTATTGAAGCGAATGCAGCTTCTTTCATTGAAATCGCGTGGGCATGACGGTTAAAGACCAGTAAGTCCAGTAGAAGTGCTCCAAGTACGACAACTAATACCGTTACCCATACCCAAATTGCAACGTGATATGTATCGTCACTTGCCTTGGATGCTGCAAGAGAAAGTAGCTGTGTGTTCATTTTGTCCACTCTAGTATTTGTCACGCTCGGTCGCGCGTTGAGAGCAAAGATCATCCTTGCAAACAGAAATCTCACCGGGAGTGAGATCGTGTTAAACGGAATTTCTCGAGCTGACGAGAAGACCACCTGTTCACATTACAAAGGAACCTTTGATGACCATGACCGACTTTGCTTCAACATATGACACATCTCTCACCTACGACGAGATGTTTGATGAGCATGGACAGGTCCGTGCTGCATACGAATCAGTCCTTAACGTATTCAATGCCCTACAGCTCCGTGAATTTGACCAACGCGGAGAACTGAGAGACCAAGCATTTCGAGATCAAGGCATCACCTTCTCATATTCGGGTGAAGAGCGCCCTTGGCCCATGGATCTCATCCCTCGCATTATTACCGCAAAGGAATGGACGGGAATCGAAGCAGGAATTATTCAACGCGTGAGCGCATTAGAAATGTTTTTAGAAGATATCTATAACGATGGCAACATCATCGATGATGGAATCATTCCTCGTCAAGTTGTTGCTACTTCACGTCATTTTCATCGCAATGTCCATGGCTTTTCGCCGAGCAACGGTGTCCGTATTCATGTAGCAGGAATCGATCTAGTTCGCGACAAAAATGGCGAGTTTGTTGTCCTTGAAGACAACCTCCGTTGCCCTTCAGGAATATCGTATGTTCTTGAAAATCGCCGCGCCACGAGTCATGTTTTTCCAGAAATCTTTAGCAGTAACCACATCCGATCTGTGCATGAATACCCTCAAAAACTTCTCAACGCATTGATTGCAAGTGCACCTCGTGGGATTGATAACCCCACGGTTGTCGTTATGACCCCTGGAGTGCATAACTCAGCTTATTTCGAGCATGCTTTCCTGGCACGTCAAATGGGAGTCGAGCTTGTAGAAGGCCGAGATCTGACGATTAGAGATAACAAAATCTATATGCGCACCACACAAGCGATGAAGCGCGTCGACGTCATTTATCGTCGTGTTGATGATGACTACATTGACCCCTTGCAGTTCATTCCTCATTCCACCCTAGGTATCGCAGGAATAATTAATTCTGCACGATCAGGAAACGTAACAATTGCGAATGCTGTGGGTAATGGTGTTGCAGACGACAAACTGGTGTACTCGTATATGCCTGCAATTATTGAGTATTACCTAGGCGAAAAGCCTCTCATAAATAACGTTGATACATACCGACTCGATGATCCCGAGGCTCGAGCATACGCACTTGCAAATCGCGATAGTCTCGTATTTAAGCCTGTCGATGCAAGCGGCGGTTATGGACTGGTCATTGGGCCTCATGCCACATCGCAAGAACTCGATGAAGTTGTTGACAATGTGAATGCTGATCCTCGTGGATACATTGCACAACCAGTGATCCAACTTTCGACATCTCCAACATATGATGGATCTTCAATCTCCCCTCGTCACGTGGATCTGCGTCCTTTCGTTGTCAACGACGGAAATAGTAAATGGGCAGTTCCTGGTGGACTTACACGTGTTGCTCTGCCTAAAGGGTCATTGGTGGTGAACTCCTCACAAGGTGGTGGGAGTAAAGATACATGGGTATTAGAAGATGCTCATAACAACTCAAACGCTGTACTTGCTCAACAACAGCAACAACAGCAGTAGAAAAGGAAAAGATTATGCTCTCTCGAATCGCAGAATCGTGTTACTGGATCGGACGTCTTGTTGAACGCGCCGATTACACAGCACGCCTTTTAGATGTTCACTATCACAACCTGCTCCAAAATGATCCTCGTGAATCATCTCTTTTTGCTCATCATCTCGTATCTGTAATGGGTTCACCTCAGACACAAAAACGGATCGATATTGAAGAAGCCGTCCGTTACATAGGTTTCGATTCAGAGTTCCGAGGTTCAATCTCTGACACAATCTTTCAACTTAGCGAGAACGCAAAAGGAGTACAAGACACGATCCCCGCCGAACTCTTCGAAGCAATTCACGCAACATACGGTGACCTTACCAACACGTTTGATGTATCGGGTACGCGTTCCCGGCATGAACTGTTTCAGTGGGTACGCAATCGTTGCATGCTTATCCATGGCGTAATCGATGAAGCAATGGCACGCGACGACAGTTTTCATTTTCTTAACATTGGCCGTTGCGTTGAACGTGTAGATATGACCGCTCGCATGGTTGCTGTTCGCTGCGGCATGGATGATGATGCTGGTGCCTGGATCACGATGTTGCGTAGTTGTGGCGCTTTTGAAGCATTTATGCGAGCCAAAGGTGACACCCATGACACGCTCAGTATCATTGAATTTCTTCTTCGTGCTCCTCAATTTCCCCGAAGCATTCTTTCAAGCGCAAGCTCAGCATTGGCCTCAGCTCAAGCGCTCGTTCACACTGACGAATCTATTGGTTCTGAATCAGATCCTCGTTTTGCATTGGGCCGCATGTGTGCAGAAATTGAATTTGCCTCAATATCTTCTATCCACGACAACCTCTTAGAAGAAGTTGCACAATTCCACAAAGCTGTTGGATACATTAATAGCTCGATGGTAGATACATATTTTCATCACACCAATGCAATTGAATGGAGACAATAATGTCTTGGCGCATATCTATTGACCACAACACAACTTATACATATGCAGAGCCACTGCGCTCTCAGCACAACGAACTTCGTATCACACCTCGCGACACTCCACGTCAATTCACGCTAGAACATAATCTCACGATTAATCCAGCCACCAACATTTATCGCTATAAGGATTACTTTGGTACGCGTGTTGCATGCTTTGCAATCGAAGAACCTCACCAAACTTTACAGGTCAGCGGACACTCATTAGTGGAAACTGCCTCGGGCGCTCCCCATTCGGCCAAAGCGCCTATTTCCTGGACAGCCTTGCAGTCACCTTCAGTCAAGGATAAATTTTGTGAGTACCTCAGCGCAACGGCATTTACTGATTATTCTCAAGCTTACGAAGAAATTGTTTTAGAAATGAAGAAATGCGCAACTCCTGGAATCGCGATCCATACGCTTTGTACATGGATTCGCGATTCGATCGTCTACTCGCCGGGTTCTACTCATGTAAACACAACAGCTTCCGATGTTATGCGTAATCGTGCTGGCGTATGTCAAGACTTCGTACATTTAGCGTTGGCAATTATGCGTCAAGCAGACATTCCTTGTCGCTACGCGTCGGGTTATCTCTATCCTGTTGATCAAGGTGACATTGGTGAGGTTGTTCTTGGTGAATCTCATGCTTGGTGTGAAGCATGGCTCGGTGATTGGTACGGTGTTGACCCAACGAACGATATGGCTGTTGCAGAACGACATGTACTTGTAGGGTGGGGTCGTGATTATTCCGATATTGCGCCTGTTAAAGGTGTTATAAACGGTAACCCTCAAGCCTCAATGGCCGTTGAAGTCACCCTGTGTCGAGTCGCATAGTTCTGTTCGCATAAGGACTGTCCTTATATTGTTATTTGCGAAAGATTTTTCCTAAGTCACGCAAGATCTGGCTATCTCCAGAAATGGAGAGTCTGCCCGCCGTAACTTCCTGCTCAAATGTTGACGTTCCGTCGAGGAGTCGATTGAAGGTCACTTCGGAGACCTCTATTGTGCAGTTTTCTTGCCCATTGATCTCAGATGAGGTCACGCCAGAATCAATGTCATACGTAAAAGAAAGGTCTTTTTGGTCGATGACCATGACCGCTATCGTCGTAGATGGAGTCATTTGCTCATTTTCCATAGAGCAAGGCTAACGTAGTGCGGTGGCACTCGAGGAAACAGGAACAGAACGCGCTCATTTGGCCGCCTACGTTGAGGCGATTACAAATAAAATCGACACTTTTTTGGACAACGAAATTGCTCAATGGAGTGCAATCGATACATCAATTGCCGCACCCTTGACAGCACTTACTGAGTTTTTTCATGGGGGAGGCAAACGCTTACGACCCGCGTTTTGTTACCTTGGCTTTCGTGCCGGTTCATCCGACATAATTAATGAAGACATCGTAAATGTGGGCTGCGCCTTAGAACTGCTCCACAACTTTGCTCTGATTCACGATGATTTTATGGATCGAGCAGACACTCGTCGGGGGATTCCGACTGTACACAAATTTCTTGAAGCATATTATTCCCGACAAGAGTATGTTGGCGATATTGAACACTTTGCCAATAGCGTTGCTGTCCTCACGGGTGACTTCGCATATACGTATGCGGATCGCTTTGCCCGAGGCCTGCCCGCACGTTGTCTCGATGTGTATGATGCACTCAAAGTAGAACTCTTCGCCGGTCAACAAATGGATCTTGACGCCGTGTACCGAAGTTCGATTACTAAGCAACAAGTTTCTCTTATCGCTAGATACAAGTCAGGAAAGTACACGATCGAAAGACCATTACAACTTGGTTCTTTACTCGCAGATAAAAATGCGTCTCATGAAATGTGGTCTGATTTTGGGCAGCCGCTAGGAGAGGCTTTTCAACTGCGTGATGACATACTCGGCATATTTGGCGATGAGTCAATTACCGGCAAACCCGTGGGTGATGACATTCGGGAAGGAAAATTCACGCTTCTCATTGCTGAAGCCATTGAACGAAGCTCAAGTTCTGACCAAATCCTTCTTGACCTTCGAGGAAATTCAAACCTAACGGTTTCACAAATAGAAGAAATCGTTTCAGTGATAGACGTTTGTGGTGCACGTGCTGCAGTTGAAGAACGCATCACATATCTCTTTGATCAAGCGAGTAAATCCCTAGAAAAGTTAGACCTATCTAGTGACATCCATGAATTCGCACAGTATCTAGCACGCTATGTGTGTTGGAGGGAACTGTAATGACTGCGGTGATCGAAGCGTCCTCTCTGAGTAAAACCTATGGAACACAAAGAGCTCTTGATGATTTTTCTCTCACCGTTCCCTCAGGTGTAATCTTTGGAATGCTCGGTCCGAACGGTGCCGGTAAGACCACGGCCATTGAAATTATGCTGGGACTTCGCACCAGCGATCAAGGAAACGTCACTGTACTTGGAGAAAACCCTGAAAAGCATTACATGCGTATTGCTCCTCGTGTTGGTGCAATGCTTCAGCAGGGTGGAATAAACCCAGGTCTAAAGCCTCGAGAAGCCTTAACTCTCTATAGCTCTTTTTACTCTCAGTCGCTCGATATCGATGATTTATTGGAACGTGTTGATCTCAAAGGTGTCACGACGATTGTACGCAGACTTTCTGGTGGTCAAGCACAATCGCTTTCATTGGCACTCGCCATTATTGGTAAACCGGAGCTCGTTTTCCTCGATGAGCCCACTGTGGGGATGGATCCACGTGCTCGTCGACGGACGTGGGAAATCATCGATGAACTCAGAAAATCAGGCACTACGGTAGTTCTGACCACACACCTAATGGACGAAGCAGAAACTCTGTGTGATGAAATCGCGATAGTCTCAAAAGGTCGAGTGATCGCACAAGGAGATACAGCGACCTTGATATCTTCACATCAAGATGCTGTGGATGTGGAATTCGGAAGTCCTGTGATTGCTTCTGATCTTGAACGTTTTCTTGGTTTGTCATGCGAACAGAGGGGTTCCCTTGGAGTTCGAGTGACGATAGATCCCACCCCAGAATTTCTTGTACGAGTTGCTGATTATGCACAGACGAATGATCTCCTTGTGACGAGATTTACTTCACAATCAAAGAATTTGGAAGATGTGTTTATTGAACTCACAGAGGAAACACAAATATCTGATGAAAGCGCAACCAAATGAAGAAGATCCTTGCGTTAGCTCTTGCAGATACAAAAATTACTGCCCGTCGAAGTGAAGCATTAATTCTTAACCTTGTTGTTCCTATTGCTGTTCTTGTTGCTCTCTCTCAGACGTCAACAGGAACAGATCATGCAATTCCTTTTTCCTATCTTCAAGCAGTGTTAGCCACAAGTTTGGTCAGCCTTGGTATTACAACGGGTTTCGATCGACGCTTTAGAGTGCTGGTACGTCTAGGGACTACTCCTTTAGGTCGTCAGGGTTTAGTCATCTCAAAGATTGTTTCGCTCATTATGCTTCAAACAGTTCAACTATCAATCTTAAGTGGTGTTGGCTTGGCGTTAGGTTGGCGGCCCGAAATTCAATGGGTGTTAGCTTTTCCACTTTGTTGGATTGCTTCGTGTTCATTTGCCGGCATTGCATTGCTGATCGCAGGAAGGGTAAAAGCTGAAACAAATCTTGGACTTCAAAATTTGGCTTATATTCTCATGATGGGATTAGGTGGAATCGGCTTTAGCAGTGAAGATAGCCTTCCCTCAACACTTCGGGACCTAGTCCACATTGTGCCTTCGGGCGCTTTGCATTCTCTTTTACGTGCTCTTGCAGGAATTGAAGAACTTTCCACTCTGGCATTAGTTTCTCTCGCAATACAAGCGGTTGTTCTACCTCTCCTTGCTGCTCGCAAATTCTCCTTCGACGAGTGAGAGAACGTTATCGAGGTCTTCTTCAGACGGAGACCCATAAATTCGATATCTAATAGTTCCGTTCACGACAAATAATGTTTGTGGAATGCTATTTAGACCAAAGCTCTTTTCTATTTGCCCTGTGGATTTGATTGTTGACTCAAAAGATCCGTACTTCTTTTCAAACTTTGCAATCTCAAAAGAAACGTCGCGATAAGCAATACCAATAACGGGAACATCTGGGTGATTCTTTGCAAAGGAGATTGCCTCAGGGACACTTTGACGGCAGGGAAGACACCACGACGCAAAGGCTTCGTAAACGACGACTCCATCGTCCTTGGGTGCTACGAACGGATCACCCTGAGGAGTTGTTGCAGTAAACGCCTTTAGCTTCGTGTCTGTTCTTACAATCGATGTTCCTGAAGATTTATTACTGAGAACCGATGTATATCCCGTGAAAATGATGAAAAGCGCTAGTGCTATCACGCCTGCTAGCACAAAGGCGTACTTGGGTTTCATCTTCGTCACCGTTCACTCATGTTATTTGACAACAGCATCAATAGCGATAGCAATGAAGAGCAGAGCGAGATACCCATTAGAAATGTGGAAGAACCTCATAAACGTTCCCCTGTGAAGAGTTTCTGCTTTTTTCGCTAGTACGAATGCCTCAGCGCAAAACCAAGCACCGAGAACGACAGCAGTCAGAGTAAAAATAAGCCCAAGATCACGATCGAATATCAGAAAAAGGGATGTTCCCGCTGTTGCTAACGCATAATACAACATGGCTTTCGCGGTTTTCTTTCTTCCATGTGTAATGGGCATCATAGGGAATCCGCCACGGCGATAATCATCTTCATGGAAGATAGCTAATGCCCAAAAATGTGCTGGTGTCCAAAAGAAAACAACTGCAAACATTGTCATCGCTTGCCACGTTACATTCCCACTTACTGCACTGTAACCGATGATTACAGGCAGTGCCCCTGCAGCACCACCTATGACGATGTTTTGATCCGTTCGTGGTTTCAGCCATATGGTGTAAATGACAACATAAACAAAAGAAGCGAGCAACGTGAAAGCTCCAGCAATAAAATTGCATGTTAACGAAACGATGGTAAAAGCAAGAATCTGAGAAAGAATTGCAACTGACCAAGCAAATGTTAACGACAGCCGATTTTGAGCCATGGGACGATTTCGTGTTCGGTTCATTTGCGTGTCTGTGTCTTTTTCGAGAATCGAATTGATGGCATTTGATGACCCTGCAGCCAGCGTGCCTCCAACGAGTACACCAAATATACGAAGGGGTTCGGGGTAGTCTCGAGATGCAAGGAACATCGCAGGAAGAGCAGTCGTAATAAGAAGCTCGATAACACGAGGTTTACACAAAGCGATAATTTCAGCTAGCTTCGAGGGTTGATTAGCGGAACCGTTCAGCTGAGTAGACGAAGGAGAAGCGGCTGTCATATGCGACTAGCGTAGTTTGGCTTAGAGGCGAGCTGCGAAAAGAAACTAGATTACAAGTCCTATGAAGCGACAGGCTCTCTCTGAGTCCACTCCAGTGACTACCAACATTGTCACTCCTGATTTACGCATGATGGGGGACAGGATCTTAATCGTTCCCTCAAATGAAGATGGAGAACGCGCAACACGAGGTGGACTTGTCATTCCCGCCACTGCGAATAGTGATCGTCGCTTGCACTGGGGCGAAGTTGTGGCTGTAGGGCCTAACGCACGCCATATAAAAGCGAAAGACCTTGTGCTTTATTCTGCGGAGAGCGGCCACGAGGCAGAAATCTCCGGCGATACTTTTCTCGTTTTGCGCGAACGAGACATCCCCGCCGTTGCCGATGCAGATCACACTTCTGAAACTGGACTCTACCTTTAGGAGTATTCATGGATGACATACGAGAAACTCTTGTTGATTTACGCGAACGCGTACGAGACCAGTCTCTTTCGCTTCTTAGCGATGCTGTATATCGAGGTGATGATTCCGCCAAAACTCTAGAGCGACAATCTGCAAAGATTTCACGAGCCATCGAAAAGGCGATCCATGAATGCGATGTTCTCGAGAGAATGACTACACCCGAGTCATCCTGAGTGTAACGAAGAATCTAGATTCCTCGCGTGCTCGGAATGACTGAAGATTAATACTCGTTAATTCTATTTATGAGCATACGGATATCGGCCCAATGCCGTTTATCGAAATTCATCCGCAAGCGTGCTAATCCAAGATGATCATTATCTTCTCTCTCGTCATCGCTAGCTTCACAACGTTCAATCTCTCCTGTAACAATAATATGAGCAAAGTCTTTATTAAAGGCAGAGAGTGCTGCATCGGGAATAGCGTTTTTCATTCGAAGTGTGAGAATTCCTGAAACAAATCGTTGCGAGTGATAATTGTTATAGAACGCCGTGAGTTCATTTGCTGCATCGACAACAGAATCAGTTACCAAATAGAGGTTGAGATCAGTCTCCGAGATGTAATTGTCTTCGAGGAGCTCCGCGATTATAAATTCATTCCATTTCTTCCAATAATTACCACCTGGTTCATCTAAGAACACAATAGGTGTTGGTATCATCTTTCCAGTTTGGACAAGCGTGAGTAATTCGAAACCTTCGTCCATTGTTCCGAACCCACCTGGCATCAAGACAAAACCACTACTTTCTTTCATGAACATTAATTTACGTGTGAAAAAATAGCGGAAGTTAATAAGTTTGGGATCACCTGTGATGAATTGAGATGTTGTAGATTCAAAAGGAAGTTTGATCCCCACGCCGAATGCCATCTCTTGTCCCGCGCCTTCAATGCCGGCAGTCATGATTCCTGGGCCGGCACCCGTAATCACCATCCAATCATTCTTTACAAGTTCAGCCGCCATATTGCGAGCTTGATCGTAAAGGGGATGGTCAATTGCTGTACGCGCAGAACCAAAAATGGATGCTTTGCGTCGATTGCGATATGGAGCGAAGACGTTGAAAGCGTAACGCATCTCTTTCAGAGCGGCACTCGCAATTTTTAAATCGCCACGGTCGGCACGTTCACGGCTCATTCGTAAAGCAGAGGTAACGAGCTCTTGAACGAGATCGTTATTGCGTTCATCGCCTCCAGCTATCTGAACGATCTCAGAAATTAATGCATCAATTTCTGGATCACCAATACGATATCGAGGAATACGCTTCATCGAGAAGATCTCCTTTGCTCCGAACGAGCGCTCATTATTAGATCGAGGTATATGTCGACCAGGCTAGTGCAATGATGAGCAAAAATTAGACTGCTTCTTGGGCAAAAAGCCGAGAAAATGCTTCTAGTTTGTGGAGGTCAATGCGTGGACCTAAACGAGATATAACTTCGGTGGCTAGAACAATGCCACATTTCCCTGACCGTTCGAGTGAATAGTTATTAATTATCCCAAAAAGAAAACCTGCTGCAAATTGGTCGCCGGCGCCGGTAAGATCCACCAAAGTATCCGGGGTTCGTGCCGGAAGTGAAACGATCGTTGAATTATTCATAATCAAACAACCTCGCTCAGATTGAGTCACAACCGTTAGTGGAGCACAGAGGTCTTTATTCGCTAGGAGAAGTTGTTCAGTCACGACTTGTTCATTCACGCCGAACAATGCACATAGCTCAGCTTCATTTGCAAAAATTATGTCCACGTTCTTGACTAGATGACTAAAGTCACGATGATGCCTCTCAACACATGCTGCATCGCTGAGAGCAAGCACAACTGAGTTCTTTGCTGCTCGTGCAATTTTCATCGCATGAATTACTGCTGCTTTTTCACTATCTCGATCATAAGCGTATCCTTCGATGAATAGATACGGAGCTGCTCTGATTACCTCAAGGTCAAGCGTTGCTTTTGTGATGTGTTCTGCTGCACCTAAATGAGTATTCATTGTGCGTTCTGAATCTGGTGTAACAAGGACCACACATGTACCAGACGAAACATCTTCATTGGCGATCTTCTCCACGTAAGAGGTGACGCGTGCATCTTCAAGCGATTTGATGAATGTTTTACCCCATTCATCATCCGCTACGGTTCCTATAAAACCTGAGTGGAGGCCTAGACCAGCGAGTGACGTCATTGTATTGGCGGCAGATCCTCCAGAAGTGTGAGATTGCACAGTGAGTCCACCAAGAAGTGAATCCTGCTCTTTACGGGAACACAACTGCATTGCTGACTTAGTGAGTTTGTGAGAATCGAGAAAGGAGTTATCTGTATATGCAACGATATCGACTATTGCATTACCAATGGCGACAACATTGGGCTGAGATTTTAAGTACAAGGGCATAAATAATAGTTAGCAGTCAGCTATCACACAGTTGGGCGTGACGTGGGGAAATTTGTTGATCTATCTCTTATTTTCTTACGCGTTTTTTTCTTCTGTAGATCTTCTTTCGTGAGATCAATCACTTTTGCAGAATCAAGCTGTGCAGCTATTTTGCCTTTTGTGAAATTTGCATCACTCGAATCGAGAGGACTTCGTACGAGATAACCATTGGCATTAACAACCTTACCGATAAAACCTTTGAGGTGATCAGAGACGAATCCAGGTTTTTGAATATAATCGGGATATATGGGCGCACGCGCTCGAAGTCTCTTACTTTCGGTCTGCAGTTGAGTGGAAAGTGTTGTGAGATGTTGCCATGGTTTTTCGCCGTGAACACCGTCGTTTGCAACAGGCGAAATTCTGCCGAGATCGTCGATACCAGCACGAATAAGATCTGTTACTGAACGGGCGTGTGCCATGCTTGCCTGAATGTGAGTCGTATTCTCGAAAACTAAACGAGCAGCAGCGATACTCCATAAATACTCTTCATCCATCTCAAGGGACTTTGGCAAAAAGTTACGAATAATTACTTCTTGTATATGCCCAAACCGAGCATTGAGATCACGAAGGGCGAGTAATCCTTCAATGCGCTCATGCCGCGTATCGCCAACACCCACGAGCATGCCAGTCGAAAAAGGTATCTGCACGCGTCCAGCTGCTTCAAGCGTTGCAAGTCTCCGGGCTGGGGACTTGTGAGGCGAACCATAATAGGGGCCGCCTGGCTCAGAAAGTCGACCTGCAAGTGTGTCAAGCATGAGTCCTTGGGCAACACTGACTTCTTTTAATCGAAGTAAATTTTTATCTGCGATAGTGCCTGAATTTATGTAAGGCAATAATCCGAATTCAGTAAGCATGACACGCGATACATCGAGAAGATAATCAACTACATGTGGATAGCCGTGATTTATTAACCAATCTGTAGCGACACCACTTTGTATCGCTGGATTTTCACACACAGTAAAAAGTGCTCCTCCACATAGATCCGCCGCACCTTCTGCACCCACGTGTCGAATATCGTCAAGGGGCATGAAAGGAGATTCTTGTGGGTTGTGTTCGTGAACAAATGTGCAATAGGAGCAGATGTTCCGACAGACATGCGTAATGGGTAAGAAAGTGCTGGGAGAATACGTTATAAAATGACGTGAGAAATCATCGCGGATTGCGCTTGCAGAGTCAGCAAGGTCAGAAAAGGAAAAACGCGTTAAACGAAACGCTTCATCCGTGGTCAGCATAGCGATAGTTTAGGCGAAAGTATTACAAAGTAGCCAGACGCGCCGAGATGCTCTCGATGCATGACTGGTAAGACTTCTCGAAGGAAGCAACACCTTCGTCTTCAAGTTCCTTCATAATGGCATCCATTGATACCAATGACTCAAGTTCTTTAAATATTCGAGTGTGTTCCTCAAGCCCGGCTGAAAGATCCGTTGAAGGGTAGGGGCTATCAGAATGCTCAATAGCATCAATAGTTGCATGAGGAAGCGTGTTGACCGTATACGGGGCAATAAGCTCGTCGACATACAAGGTCGGCGAATAGGAAGGGTTTTTTGTCGATGTTGATGCCCATAGGGGACGTTGAGCATTTGAATGGGGGGATTCCTCTGAGAAAAGTTCTTGAAAGATTCCATAGACGACTCCAGCATTTGCAACGGCGCCTTTGCCTCGTAATCGCGAATTATTTTCGAGCTGCGAATCAATTTTTGTGTCAAGTCGAGAGATGAAAAAGGATGCAACACTGGCAGGCGGATTCGCTCCCGATTCCAATACAGCCGAAGCTCCAGACTTATACGCTGCAACAACTTCACAATATCGCGATTGCGAAAATATCAGTGTCACATTTACAGGAATAGCCTTAGCTATTACTGCCTCGATCGCACCCAAACCTTCTGGTGTTGCTGGAATTTTAATCATGACATTGTCACGCGCGATTCGTGCGAAGAGTTCGTCCGCTTGAGCAATAGTTCCTGCTGTATCGTGTGCAAGCAGAGGAGAAACTTCGACACTGACATAACCATCGATGCCTGCAGTGGCATCATATATGGGTTTAAGTACATCGGCAGCTGCAGCAATGTCTTCACATACCAGCTCCCAGTAAGTTTGCGTGGCGTCAAGTCCACGCTGTTTACACGAACGAAGAGCATCGTCGTAGTCCTGCGACGACGAAATGGCTTGGTCGAAAATTGTTGGGTTGGATGTCACGCCAACAATTCCACGTGAAACAAGATCAGCTAATTTTCCAGAGTGGATGAGTCCACGAGAAAGATTGTCATACCACGGGGATTGTCCGCGTTCGATCAGAGTCGTCAATGAGCGCATACTACCTTCTTTATTGAGAAATTATTTTTGTTGCGGCATCCACGACCGCTTGAGAAGTGATACCAAGATGAGAAAACACTTCATCGCCCGGTGCAGACGCGCCAAAACGGTCGACACCGATAGATTGATTAGCAATGGATGCCCATCCGAATGTTGAGCCTGCTTCAATGCTCACAACGGGAACATCTTTGGGAAATAGAGTTTGTTGTTCATTCTCGCTGAGTTCAAAGAACCGTTCCATACAGGGAAGCGAAACTACCCTTGCATTGATTGACTGCTGTGCGAGTTGTGCGGCGGCTTCGACACATAGATGAACTTCGGATCCTGAAGAGACAAGTATTACGGAAGGATTAACTACATCGTTGATTGCGTAAGCCCCATGAGCAATGCCTCCACGCGCGCGCTCGCGAGTGCTCTCTAATGTCGGTACGTTCTGTCGTGTCAAAATTAATGCCGTGGGTCCATCAGCATGAGCCAAATGATATTCAATCGCCGCTGCTGTTTCAAAACCGTCCGCGGGCCGCACGACTTGCAATCCGGGCATTGCGCGGAGTGACGCCAATTGTTCGATGGGCTGATGGGTCGGTCCGTCTTCGCCCACACCGATTGAGTCGTGAGAAAAAACAAACAAGACAGGGGCATGTGTTAACGAAGCAAGTCGGATCGATGGTCGCATGTAATCTGCAAATACAAAAAACGTACCTACAAATGGACGTAGGTTGTAACCCAATGCCATACCATTTGCGGCAGCTGCCATTGCATGTTCACGAATGCCGAAGTGTATTTGTTTACCCCGTAATTGGGCCGGATGAAAAATCTCTGCATTGCTCAGTTTTGTGCCCGTATTTCCCGTAAGATCTGCCGAACCTCCGATAAGCGATGTAAAACATTGAGCAATTGTTGAAAGAATCTGACTACACGAAACGCGAGTTGCCACAGAATCGCCCGCAACTGGAGCGATCTCATTTCCTCCTTCATCGAGGAAGTACGAACCGAGATCACGCGAAGATAACGAGTGAAGATCAGCATTCGTTCCGTCAATAACACTTTTCACAAGGTCCGTGTTATGAGAATTAGTCCACTGTGTCGATTCCTCCCTATGGCGAAGACGTTTCTCAGCATAAAATTGTGTTACTTCTTCATCGACTACAAATGCCTCATCAGACATTCCCATAAGTTCCTTCGTCGCGGACAAGTCATCAGCGTTCGTCAGTGCTCCATGTGCTGTCGATGTATCTGTGAACTGAGGAGAGGGAAAACCGATGTGGCTACGAACAATGACAATTGTCGGTGCATTGGTATTTGTTTTTGCTTGGTTAATAGCATGTTCGAGAGCGTCGAGATCTTCAGAAATTTCGCCGGATTCAATGACATTCCATCCTTGAGAGCGAAAACGGCCGGCCACATCCTCCGAAAACGAAAGGTCGGTCGATCCATCAATGGTGATTTTATTGTCATCGTAAATTGCAATGAGATGAGAAAGTTTGTTGTGACCAGCGAGCGAAGCCGCTTCGTAACTTACGCCTTCCATTAAATCTCCGTCAGAGCAGAGAACAAAAACATGGTGATTGATGACATCTTCGCCACACGTACCTCGGAGGTATTGCTCTGCCATTGCCATACCTACAGCATTTGCAAAACCTTGACCCAGGGGGCCTGTAGTGACTTCCACGCCTGGAGTGTGATGCACCTCAGGGTGACCTGGGGTGCGGGATCCCCATTGACGAAAATCCTTGATGTCGTCAAGGGATATGTCATACCCTGACAGATGAAGAGTGGAATAGAGCAACATCGAAGCATGACCCGCACTCAAGATGAAACGATCGCGGTTAAACCACTGTGGATTTGTTGGATCATGACGCAACACGCGCGTGTAAAGGACATGAGCTAGAGGTGCGAGAGCCATTGGCGTACCTGAATGTCCTGAGTTAGCCTTTTGGACCGCATCCATTGCTAGTGCTCGAATGGTATTAACGCATCGAGCTTCGACACCATTAGTTTGTGGAGCTTGACTCGATGACTGAGATGACATTATGTCTCCTTGTATTTCGTTAAAGGCTAGCGTTCTCTTTAAAGTGCAATAAGTGGAATATCAATTGTTTCTTGCGATTCGGTCAAAGTGCACCGAGCAATTACGGTGGCGGGTTCCGTAAATTCTATTTCTGGTTTCACTAAGCGGTACCCAAATTTTCCAGGTTCAACGGGGCAAGGTTGAACGTTGCGAGCAAGCACTTCTTCGCCCTTTAGAAATTCAACGACAAGAGTATCAGTGGCACGATCTGAACCCACAGCACTTACGAGAAGGATCAGGTGAGGTTGAAAAGTGGTGGGGTAGCTTCCGGGTGCAAATGAAAAGAATGCGCCATCGATGTCAATACGAGTGGAGTCTTGTTCATTTTTACGAAAGTTGATATTTTCGACATAAAGACCAGCAATAAATTTCACAATTGCATTTTTGCATGCGGATGACTCTTACGTCGAACGATGGATTCTTTAAAAAAGAGAATCCTCATAGCAGCGAGCCCTTTTAGCGTCCGTGGAATTCGAGAGATCAGGGGTGACCGGGCAGGTCGGGATTCTTTTACCTCTACAGGGATCTCGATAACGACAAGTTCAGCTCGTTCGCAGCGCAATATAAGCTCGGTGTCAAAGAGGTCTATCCCAAAAAGGCATTGTGCTTCTATGGGCTGGACACTAGCTCGGTGAAGTGCTTTCACGCCATGGGTATCTGTGACTCCTAGACCAAATCCAATTTTAAGAAGCAGGGAAAAGACAAATGTGGCGAATCGCCGCACGACTGTGCGCTCATCGCGCGACCCTACAGCACGTTTACTTCCTACAACAATAGAAGGCCGATTGTGCTTCGTTGCACGGATCAAAGTCACAGCACGTTCGAGAAAGTCAAAGTCATAAAAATCCACATCGAAATTTACAATGATCTCACCACGAGATTCTTGAAACCCTTTACGTAAAGCCTTTCCATAATCGGGCCTAGGCTGATGGAAACATACGACATGGTCGTACTGCTTGGCGAGAAGTTGCGCGACCTGAGATGTATCATCAGTAGACCCATTTTCAACGACAATAATCTCAAATTCTTCATTTCGGGCACTAAGGAATCGGTGTACCTGTTCCACAGTGACAGGCAACATGCGAGACTCGTTATAAGCGGGGAGGACGACCGAAATCATGATTATCTTTCGTCACTGGGAAACATGCCCTCAAGCATATTTGCCCTGTAGTGACAGATAGGAACCCTGAGCACTGTTTTCTCGAGTGAAAAGAAAGATCTGTGCGCAACGACAATAAGGCTGTCACAAGGAGCGAAGGATGAGCCAGGAGCGAAGCGACTACTGCGAGTTGTGTCCGGCTTTGCCGGCGCAACGACAATAAGGCTGTCACAAGGAGCGAAGGATGAGCGACTGCGAGTTGTGTCCGGCTTTGCCGGCGCAACGACAATAAACTAGTCATAGTGAAATTCCGATACGCACTTGTTGCTGCTTTTTTTGCATCTGCAGTCCTGCTGTTGACAAATGCATATCAAGTTTTTTCGTTTGAAAAAACTCACTCGTCGCGATCTTCCTTTTCGGCGACTCAGTCTGATCTTCAGCATTTTACTGACGCGCCTATTACTGCACCAAAGAGGTACGGCAAATCTATAGCTTTGTCGATTTCACAAAGCAGGATTACAAACATACTTACTACGTCTTTGCCAAAAGATTCCTGCATCGAAGTTTTCGATGCACCAAATGGCCAATCAGCTTCGCAACCATTCATAGCTATCAATCCCACTCAACAACTAGTGCCCGCTTCGACAAATAAAATTATTACGGCAGCCGTCGTGCTTTCAGCTCTCGATCCTGCATCGACCCTCGATACTTCCCTCATTGCAGAGTCAAAATCTTCTACTCTTTCTCGGGCTTACGTAAAAACATCGGGAGATCCAAGTTTTGTATCGTCAACAACTCCTCCTTCGCGTCGACCTTCATATCTGTCTCCTACACATGTACACACCTTTGAAGATTTCGCGTCAAAAACATATTCCGCAGGAGTGCGTTCGATTACGAATCTCGTTATTGATAACACCTGGTTTGATCTTGATGCAATCGAGTCTGGATGGAGTAAGGACAAAGAGCAAGTAGGTGCTCTTGCAGCATTGAATGCCGATGAAGGATTCGAAGGAAATAAT
This sequence comes from uncultured Burkholderiales bacterium, assembly GCA_964391505.1. GTDB lineage: Bacteria > Actinomycetota > Acidimicrobiia > IMCC26256 > JAGPDB01 > JAGPDB01. Next base: position 164,488 of record CAYMMG010000001.1, read on the forward strand.
TTAGCGGTAAGCGCGGATACCCATGCTGCAACGTTGCTCAAAGATACCTTTGCGGCAAAGGGAATTACGATCAAAAATATAACTTTCGGAGCACTGCCCGACAAATTGTCGAAGAGTGATTCGGTTATTGCTCGAACTTCATCGGCTTCGGTGAAAGATCTTGTATCCGACATGTTAAAAACAAGCGACAACGTATACGCGGAACAACTTTTAGCCGCAGCGATGTATGTATCTACAGGAAACGCTACGAGCCAAAGTCGTGGTGACTTCGTTTCTCAACAATTAGAAGAACTTTCAATCGATGCCAGTGGATACGTTTTTGTCAACGGTTCTGGCTACACAGCAAACGCTCGATCTACCTGCGCGCTCGAAAATGACGTTGTCGACGCCATGAACTCACGCGAGATTAATCTTGTCAAACTTTCATCCCGTGCAAATCACGATGGTACGCTGGCCAAACGTTTCACCGATTTACCCACTGACCTATACGCCAAGACAGGGACCCTCAATGGTGTAACGGCGTTAACAGGGTTATTAGGTGACGATGTTCTTTTTTCCTTTATTTCGAATGGTGATTTTTCTGAAGAAGGAGGAAAAGCACTCCAAGAAAGTGTCGTATCAACATTATCGCGTTTTCCTTTTCTTCTTTCCCCACAGTTTCCCGATACCTTTGGTCAAGGACCGGAGCGAAGCGCCAAATAGACCCTCGGCTAGAATGTCATCATGGCTTCCGTAACCGAGATCTCACGTATCATCAATGAGCTCTTTGCTCTGATCACTACCTATCTCAAAGAACAAACCCTCATGCCCCTTAAGCGAATCGGGCGATATGTAGGTTTTGGAATTGCGGGCTCCTTCTTTATCGCGATAGGCCTGTTTCTCGTCAGTCTAGGTTTTTTACGATATCTTCAGACTTTGTCTCCATTTGACGATACATTTTCATTCGCACCCTATCTTTTAGTCATTGTTGCCGACCTTGCAGTAGTGGGTATTCTATTTTTTATTATGACACGCACATCACTCATAAAAAGTCGACCGGTTAAGTGAGGCTTAGCATGAAAACAGATAAGAAGCCACGTGCCGTTATACGGAAAAAAGATGCGCCGAGTAACGTGTCACGCGAAGAAATTGTAAAGAAACTTAACGAAATTGATGACATCGTGACCGAAGCGACTTCTTCTGCTGCGGGTAAATCGAAGATAGCTCTGGTTGTAGGAGTGGTAGTACTCGTCGGCATTGCATTCGTTGCAGGGCGTCGTCGAGCATTTCGACCAAAAACGTTTGTTACATTTTCTAAGTCACGCTAAGTTGACCTCAGTATAATGATTAAAAAACATCTTTTTTCAGCATTCACTTTGCAAGCGGCCTACAAGAAGGGCTTTAAAGAAGGCTCGAAACTGTGGCGGTATGGATTTATTGTTGTCGTTTTATTTCGTATTCTCAAATGGCTTTTCACAAAAGCACAACCAGTCGTCGTAGATGAATACGAACTCGCGCCAGGGGAATACACAGTAGTTGTTGATAAACAATCAAAGGGAAAAAAGTAATGGCTTTTGCAGCGGATGACCTTGTCCTCATCATTGACAACAAAGGTCGTCGTTACATGTTTTCTTTGTTAGAGCATGGCGAGTTTCATTGCCATTCAGGAATTTTGTATCACGATGACATCATTGGTTCCGATGCCGGCTCTGAATTCAAGACAACTCGAGGAACCCTTTTTCGCGCACTCTCACCAACACTTTCAGACTACGTAGTGAAGATGCCTCGTGGTGCACAAGTGATTTACCCCAAAGATCATGGCACCATCATTACTTTTGCAGATATTTTTCCTGGTGCTCGCGTCCTGGAATCAGGCGTGGGTTCCGGAGCGCTCAGTATTTCTTTATTGCGAGCCATTGGCCCTTCCGGATCACTCGTGGGATATGACATTCGAGAAGATTTTGCTGCCAAGGCACAGAGAAACGTACATAAGTTCATGGGAGAAAATTTGCCATGGAAAGTAGAAGTTCGTGACATCTATGAAGGCATTGAGGAAACCTCTCTCGACCGAATAGTTTTAGACCTACCTGAGCCGTGGCAAGTTATTGAACATGCCGAAAAGGCTCTCGTTCCCGGTGGAATGATCATCGCATATTCTCCAAGCATTACGCAGGCAGTTCAAACGCGCGAGAAGTTAGTAGATTCAGCATTTGGTATGGCTTCAACTTTTGAAACGCTTTTACGTGGATGGCACATTGAAGGTCAAGCCGTGCGGCCTGATCATCGCATGGTCGCACACACAGGTTTTCTAACTGTTGCTCGATTACTCGTCTAACGATTCTTGTAATTTCAATTCGGGATCAATTAATAGAATGTGTTTGATCTGAATGGATTCCTCAAGCCAAATTTCTTGAATCCTGCAAACCCTCCAGACCCAATCAACCCAGTAATAAGTACAAGTAAATAGTTTCGTGTATTGTTGTCTTTGTTAACAGGCGTTTTGGGAACTACCTGAGATTTCGATTTAATTTTCGATATCGGGTTAACTTCAACTTTTCCTAATACCGTCGTTTTTGTGCCAGCGGGTACGGTCGTTGTTTCTGCTGTTGTGGTCGTGGTAGAAGTCGTCGTGCTAGATCCAGAAGATTTGGATTTACTCTTAGCAATTGGCGTTGTTCCGATATTGACAGTATTGATGACGTCAACCGGTTTAGCGGGCGCGTCCACAATGGGGATTGTTACAAGCTGTCCATCGAGGTGAGCCCCTTCCCAGCGGGGACCGCCAATCGAATACACATAGAACTCACGGTTAATCACTTTAGGGTCTGGCCCAGTAGAGACAATGGTGGGGTAAAATCTTTGAAGTTTGTCGTCGTTTCCACTTCCTAACAGTTCACGCTTCCCCCAATTGATTCCATCATCAGACGTCATAACATATAGCTTGTAGTCAAAGCCCACTAAAACCATAACGATCTGATCGAGGTAGGTGCTATACGCAACATCCATCCAGCCAATGCCAGCGTTTTGATTTTCGAGAGGTGAGGACAACCCATGAACGCCAGGTTGGCTAAACGAACCTTGATAGTACTTTTTCCAAGGCACGGTTTGATTTTTCTCCGCAGCAGCCATGACTTGATCAACAGGCGCACGAGCAACTGCAAGACGACTGACGGCATTGTTTGCCATACGATCTGCGAAGTACACGTAGAAGTAGCCATCTTTGATGACATAAGGACTGCCTAGAATTTCGTAACCATTAATCTCAGTCAAGTTTTCGATTCTGTGATTGTGTTTAATGATTCGACCTGTGTCTGTAAATGATGCACCATTATTTTTTGATATCGCTATACCAAGGGACGCATACCAAAAATCGCCAATATAATTTTCAGCATGATAGAACTGCAGCAAATGTCCGGTTTTAGGATCTTTATAGATTGGGCCACCACCCGCATAATCAGCATGTTCTTTAACGTTCTGGATAGTACCGTTGAGATAGGAAATCGAAGCCGCAGGGTTGGTAAGTGAACCTGATGTTTTCGCTGTGAGACCCCTGTTGTCGGCATAGTTAGCTGCATAAAAGTCGAACTGCCCATTACCTTTCGCTACAACTCCCATGTTTCCATCCGCCCAAATGGAAAGATTCTTTTGAACCATTTGTTGGCGCGTCATCAAAGTAGAAACTGGAGTAGATACAAACTTCTTGCTATACACAGGCCCAGCGGGGGGAGGTGGAGGAGGTGCGGGTTTACCAACTGAGAAATTTGCTGCTGCCGATTTCGCGCCTACAACGCCTCTGCTGTCAACAGCAGCCACTCGAGCCTGGAGGTGAATCACCGGAGATGCGTTAGTGTTCGCTGTGGTGCTGTAACTCGTAGACGTGAAGGCGGGGTGAGGAGCGACTATCCAAGCGTTGCTATCTCCTGCAGCTCTATATTCAAGATGATAATCACTGATACTTTGTCCCGGTTGTAAAGCAGGAGCACTCCACGAAAAGGTGACGACTCCAGCTCCTACGACGACACGAACATTGGTGGGGGCTGCAATTGGTGTTGGTGTCGCAGCATTTACTGAACTTCCGAAGGTTAATACCAACACGAATGCTAACGATGAGACGACGACAAACGTATGTGAAACACGTCGGTGATGATACAAAAAGGTGCTCGAGCGTGAAAGAAGGCGTGATTCGCTTCTTTCGAGATTAAATTTTAACAAGGGCGTTGTCCGTTTTGGGGCATAAGTGAATTGTCACATGACCTTTAGCGATTTTCAACAATTTCAGACATATCTTATGTATACCGATTGCGGCTCATACGCCTCACAACACATCAATCATTTTCTTGCGCAATACAACGGAAAGAATACGGCGTACAACGAACCTTAAGTTGTCCTCAAAGCCATAAATGCGAAGCCTAACAAGAGGAGAATCGGTGGAGATTGCCCTACGAGTGCATTTTTAGAAGTAAGAAAAGGTGAAAATGATTTAGCAAAGATGCCGAACCGGCTGGAGTTGTTAGACAACTAGCTCTCTGAATCGGATTACTTCCGAAAGTACGTTGCGTTTCAGCATGGGAGAGAGGGAGTGATCCGACTCAGAGAGCGGAGACTTACGGTTCAATTCTCTGTTTGTTTCTTTATTGAACCTACGGTTCAATAAAGATGCACTCGCCCGGGCATTCTTCGGCAGATTCGACGACTCCATCTAATTCACTATCATCAAAATTAGCCAAACCAGCCGGTCCACCAGGATTAAAGACTTTATCGCCCTCTCTTACATAGGCAAGACCATCATCTAAAAGAGTAAACACTTTGGGGGATATTTCTTCACAGAGCCCGTCGCCTGTACAGAGATCTTGATCAATCCAAACCTTCATGGTTTCCCTTTCGTGTCGATAACGTGCACCCATTGTATCGCCGATGAGCACGTATTACCTAAGCCTGCGGTTTCTGTCTATAGTTCTAACAGTTGCGCTGGCTAAAGATTCCCATTATTCGCGACGATGCCGTATTAGTCTAAGGAACAAGGCGACTAAGGATAAGAAATGAATGATGACTCTCTAGACACAGGTTCTTCGCGAGAGAACGAAACCTCCCCAAGTGGAGATCAAACCGTGACGCTCGAGAGTCTTCGGGCAGAAATTGAAATCCTTCAACGCAAACTTGTGGATTCACCTAAGAGAATTCGTACGCTCGAAGAAAAGCTTATTGATATTAAGGCGCAACTTTCTGACACTTCGCGCCGCAACGAACGTCTGAGTGCGACTCTTCGCGAAGCACGAGAACATATCGCCGCACTACGCGATGAAGTAGAAAAGCTCACTCTTCCTCCTGCGGCCTATGGTACATACCTTGGTCATAATGATGACGAAACAGTTGATATTTTTACCGCAGGGCGAAAGATGCGTGTCAGCATTCATCCTGAAATAGAACTCGACGGTCTCTCCAGAGGAGATGAGGTTGTCCTCAACGATTCTCTCAACGTCATCGCAGTTCGCACAGGCGACAAGCAAGGCGAACTTGTAGTTTTACGCGAAGTACTTGAAGATGGTAAGCGCGCTTTGGTTATGGGCCGCGGCGACGAAGAACGCGTTTGTGAACTAGCTGACTATCTTGTTGGCATAAAACTCCGTGTCGGCGCATATTTACTTCTCGACGGCCGCTCTGGCTTACTGATAGAGCAAATTGTTCGCCCCGAAGTGGAACAACTCGTTCTCGAAGAAGTCCCTGACATCGGATACGAAGATATTGGTGGTTTGGACTCCCAAATTGAAATGATCCATGACGCTGTTGAACTACCGTATATGTATGGCGATCTTTTTAAGGAACATGAGCTTGAAGCGCCTAAGGGCATTTTGCTTTACGGACCTCCGGGGTGTGGAAAAACTCTCATTGCCAAAGCTGTTGCAAATTCGTTAGCCAAACGTGTTGCAGAAAAAACGGGCGAGGCGAAAAAGACTTCATACTTCCTCAATGTCAAAGGTCCTGAACTTCTTAATAAGTATGTGGGGGAGACAGAACGCCAAATTCGTATGATTTTCGAACGCGCTCGCGAAAAAGCCGAAGAGGGCGTTCCAGTAGTTATTTTCTTTGATGAAATGGATTCGCTCTTCCGTACACGTGGTACCGGAATTTCTTCGGACATGGAATCAACCATCGTTCCTCAACTTTTAGCTGAGCTTGATGGGGTAGAAGCTCTCCGCAATGTGATCGTGATCGGAGCATCGAACAGGGAAGACTTAATCGATCCTGCAATTCTGCGACCCGGACGTTTGGACGTAAAAATTAAGATCGAACGTCCAAATGAAAACTCTGCAAAAGAAATCTTTACTCGCTACCTCACAACGACGCTTCCATTGGCAGAAGATGAACTCAAGAAATTCGATGGGGACCGAGAAAAAACCGTTGCGAAAATGATCGGCCATGCAGTCGAGGTAATGTATGCCGAAAGCGATGAGACACGTTTCTTAGAAGTCACGTACCAAAATGGCGAGAAAGAAGTCTTGCACTTCAAAGACTTCTCTTCAGGTGCAATGATTGAAAATATTGTCCGTCGCGCAAAGAAACTTTCTGTTAAGCGCACAATCGCCGATGGCCCGCGAGGAATTTGCACACAAGATCTTGTCGATTCCATCCAGCAAGAGTTCCGCGAGCAAGAAGATCTCCCCAACACCACCAACCCAGACGACTGGGCAAAGATCTCAGGTAAGAAGGGCGAAAGAATCGTTTATGTTCGCACCCTCATCAAACGCGGTGAAGATACCGAAGGCGGCAAAGAGATCGAGCGAGTCACAACGGGCCAATACCTGTGACCCATCATCGTCGCACGGGCAAAGCCCGATACGACTCGCGGTCGCTCATCCTTCGCTCCCTGTGATCTCCCTTCTTTTCGAGCAATCGGAGATACCTACGAGTATCTCTCCCTAATACAAATCTCGCATTGTAAAAAAGTCTATGTAATAAGCTAGAACTGAAATTGTAAGTATTGATGAGTGTGTTCGCAAAAGCGGCGCATTGATTGATTGTTTGAGAAAACAATCAATCACGTACGCTTGCGAATACGCTTATCAATACTGGTCGAAGGTCAGGGTTAAGCCTTTTCGTCCAAAGGATGAGATTCATTTCGCTCAAGATACTCATAGGCATCTCCGATTGCGAGATTCTTCATTGTCAACTGACCAATTCGGTCTCGTGCAGTAAATTCTGCATCGTCAACGCGCTCCATTGAGAGATCTTCACCTGCATAGGTCATGTTCTCTGATTCCGTATTAAGAATGGTGTAATCATCGCCTCGACGCAGCTCAAGAGTGACAGTTCCAGATACATAGCTTGCCATCTTGGTGCGCAGACCTTCACGCAACATTTGCGCGTGTGCATCGAACCAACGACCTTCATAAAGATAACGACCAAGTTTTCGTCCAATAGTCTCGTAGCTTTCGATGACCTCTTCATTAAAGATGGCAGTTAACAGGCGTTCATAGACAATATTGAGTAATGCCATTCCCGGCGCTTCGTATACAGCACGGCATTTTGCCTCGATGATACGGTTTTCGATCTGATCAGAAAAACCAAGTCCGTGGCGTCCGCCAACTTCATTTGCAAACATAATTGCGTCAACCATTGAATTTACATCTTTACCGTTGACGTTTGTTGGTCTACCATCTTGGAAAGTAACTGCAACTTCTTCTGTTTCAATATTTACGTCTGGATCCCAAAAACGCACTCCGAGAACCGGCTGAACGATTTTTGAGCTAGTGTCGAGGTATTCCAAATCCTTGGCTTCATGAGTGCCGCCAAGCATATTATTATCAGATGAATACGCTTTCTCAACGCTATGACGGTAATCAATTCCTCGAGCAGCTAACCACTCTGACATTTGTTTGCGGCCGCCGAGTTCGTCAACGAATGCTTCATCCAGCCATGGTTTGTATATCCTAAGATCTGGATTTGCGAGTAATCCATAGCGATAGAAACGTTCGATATCGTTACCTTTATAAGTTGAACCATCTCCCCAAATATTGACGCCATCGTCTTTCATCGCTTGGACAAGCATGGTTCCTGTGACAACACGACCAAGTGGGCAGGTATTGAAATAAGTTTTCCCACCTGTGCGAATATGGAAAGCACCGGTTTGAATTGCGATAATGGCATGGTTCGCGAGTTGATCCTTGCAATCAACAACTCGTGCGATGGATGCCCCAACTTCAAGAGCACGTTTGGGGATATCATCGATGTTTGTCTCGTCGGGTTGACCAAGATCTGCTGTATAGGCACACGGGTCAGCTCCCTTTTCTTTCATCCACGCAATTGCGCACGTTGTATCGAGCCCACCGCTAAATGCGATACCGACTTTTTCGTCGACAGGAAGAGAAGAAAGAATTTTTGACATAGCTGCATAGTTTAGGCGACATAGAGGTGCTTTTGTCGAGCGATTAGACTAGAGATCCTATGAATCCACCTACGTCCGCCACACCTAATCCTGCATCAACTCTTTATGATGGTCGCTTGAGTGTTGAGACTTCTAAGATTTTTAGTGCTTATGTCGACAGTATTGATTTCGACATTGTGCTGGCTCCTTATGATCTGGCAGTTTCTCGAGCGCATGCCAAAATGTTGCGTTCTACCAAAATTGTGGACGAAGCAACCTGTGAAGCAATTCTCGATGGTTTAAATACCATTGACCGCGAAATTTCTTCTGGAGAATTTCAGGCAAACCTCGTTCCCACCGATGAAGATGTTCATACTGCAATTGAAAGACGTCTCACGGAAATAGCAGGGGATGCCGGACGAGCTCTTCATACGGGTCGAAGTAGGAACGACCTTGCGCAAATGAGTGGACGTTTGTACACGCGTGATGCAGTTACTCGGATAAGAACACATGTTGAACATCTTGTTCTATCTCTATGTAATCTTGCATCTAAGAATATCGATGTTATGTTTCCTGGCAAAACACATCTTCAACATGCCCAACCCATTTTGCTATCGCATTGGATCATGTCGCATGTATCTCGCTTGATGAACGATCGTGAGCGTCTCATTCAGGTTTACGACCGCGTGAACGTCTGCGTACTCGGTTCCGGGGCCCTCGCTGGTTCAACGCTACCTATTGATCCAGATTTTGTTTCCCAAGAATTAGGTTGCGCAAAAGTTGTTGATAATTCGGTCTTTGGAGTCTCGACACGTGACTACATCACTGAAGTATTATTCGTCTGTGCTCAGATTGTGACCAACTTAAGCTGCCTTGGCGAAGACGTTGTGTGGATGACATCTACAGAATGTGGGTATGCAACTCTGGACGATCAATTTTCTTCAGGATCCTCGATGATGCCGCAAAAGAAAAACCCTGACATAGCCGAGCTGGTGCGAGGTAAAGCCGGACTTTCTATTGGAGCACTCACAGCAGCACTTGCAGCTACCAAGTCGCAGATCTTCGGATACAATCACGATTTACAAGTAGATAAGGAAGCGCTTTTTCGCGCAGTAAAAGATTGTGAACTGTCGATTGTTGCCATGGATGCCATGATGCAAACAACCGTCTTCAATCAAGAAGTCTGCGAATCGTCTCTTGGTGATCAACCATTGACTCTCGCTACCGACATTGCCGAGATGATGGTAATACAGGGCACACCTTTTCGCGTTGCATATAAAGCAGTGGCAACATGTATACGCGAGGCAATGGATGCCGGGTTGCAAAAAGAAGCACTTTCTCAATATCTTCGAGAGGATGACCAGATCGGTTCTGCAGCATCCGAAGTATTAGGGGCAACTGGATCTGACATATTGGATGCAATGAGACGCTCTATCGAACGTCGTGCCACATCAGCAGGAACTTCACCCGTCAACGTTGCTGCCCAGATTACCCACGTAACCGAGTCTTTGAATTTGTCATCCTGAGGACTTTAGCCCGAAGGATCTCTGTGCGAGTGGTCACGGAAGTCGATCCGTCGCAACCTCACGATGACAAAGTGAAGATCAAAGCCAATTAACGAGACTAACCTATTAACGTGGCCATCGAAAAAATAATGGGGATAGAAACCGAATACGGAATCATTTCCAAAGGTACGGAACCTCAGTTTGGCAATCCAATGACGTCCTCGGCCTTGCTGATCAACGCATACCTTCACGGCAAAAGAACAGAGTTCGACTTTACTGATGAAACACCAGGGAACGATGCACGTATTAATGCTGGAAGTCCAGCTCCTATTTTCCCTGAAACACATCTCGTCAATTCCATGCTTACCAATGGCGCTCGTTATTACGTCGACCATGCGCACCCTGAATACGCTTCACCTGAAGTATCTAATGCGCTAGAGGCAGTCCTTTTCGATCGCGCAGGCGAGGAAATACTTAAACGATCCATGAAGGAAGCACAACAACTGTTAAACCATGGTGAAATTGTTGTCTACAAAAACAACACTGATTCCAAAGGAAATTCTTACGGCACACACGAAGGATACCTCGTTTCTCGAAGCGTAGATTTTGCCGACATCGTCAATGCCGTGACCGGTCATTTTGTGACGCGTCAACTTTATTGTGGAGCAGGGAAAGTTGGGTCAGAACACTCTTCGAACTCAGCCGTAGATTTTCAACTTTCTCAACGAGCGGACTTTATGGAGGAGCACGTAGGTCTAGAAACGACGATGAAACGCCCAATCGTGAACACTCGCGATGAACCGCACGCCGAACCGAGCAAATATCGTCGGCTGCATGTCATCGTAGGCGATGCAAACATGTGCGATTACGCAACATATCTCAAAGTAGGAACAACAGCATTCATTCTCGCAATGCTGGAAGATCAAGCCGATTATTTCTACGACAGTCTCATCATCATGACCGAACCCGTCGCCTCGATTCGTGCCATTAGCCATGACACATCCATGACCCTCGCTGTTCCTACGAATAAGGGAATGATGACGGCGCTAAACATACAGGAATGGTATTTAGAACAAGCCAAGAAGTATTCGCAGCTTGCCGACATGAGCGTCTTAGGTGACGATGTCGCTTTTGACATTCTCGAACAATGGGAAGCCACACTAGTTGCACTGCAATCCGATCCTGATTCTCTTAATGGTCGTGTTGATTGGATTACAAAGAAACGTATCATCGATGGCTACATCGCACGCGACGACTTAGCCGCTGATGCTTCGAAACTTATAGCCATCGACGTCCAATATCACGACGTTAGAGATGGAAAACTCTTTGACAAAATGAGAACACGTGGTGAAATAACCGAATTGGCGACACGACAAGAAGTAGTCAATGCGACCAACCATCCCCCAGAAACAACCCGTGCATATTTTCGAGGTCGTGTACTTTCCAAATTTGCCGATTCCGTTCATAGCGCAAACTGGGATAGCGTCACTTTAGATATCGGCGAACCTTCGTTAAAACGTATACACACGGCAGAACCAAGCAAAGGCACACGAGAACACGTTGAAGCTCTTATCGATAACGCCGGAACTCCTGCACAGCTCGTAGAAGCACTAGGCGCATAGCGTGCGAGGTCCGTGTCTGCGTGAAGTGCGAGATCCGTCCTCAAAAAACCGCGAAGATTTCACTGACCACTAATGCAAGGAGGACGGACCTCATCTCTCCGGCATCGCGGTTAAAGCATGGGATCTGATGTAAAGAAAACGTATACCGCTGCGCGGAGATCCTTCGCAGGCTCAGGATGACATTTATAGAATGCTTTAGAAAGCGAGACTATCGTACGATATGCATACTAAAGTCGTGCATATCACATAAACTTCAACGATATTACGCAAACAACCAGAGGATACCTCATGGCAGAGCAGCAGCGAAAAAGTAAACCTACACAGAAGAATAAGGAAGTTGTAGAAGAAGAAGTTTCACACTCGAGCGAAGAAAATAGTTCGGGTGCAATTAAAGATGAGCTAGATGATCTTCTTGATGAAATCGATGACGTCTTGGAAACTAACGCAGAAGAATTTGTCAAGAACTATGTGCAAAAGGGTGGAGAGTAACCTTTCACGACCGTCGTTTTTTATCAAAACGTATTATGCATTAGAATGTCGATATGTGGTCTCGTTTTATCCTTATTAATTTTCCTGGCTTGGGTGTTGGTGATGTTCGCAATAGCTCGGGATCAGACCACAGCGTTGAACAACTCCTGAAATACGTCTACGACCAGAAGCTTGTTTTTGATCTTTCTGGTTTAGAATCCATTGGTTTTGATGCCTTTGTTCGTTACGACGGTGCTCAAGCTCGCAAATCTTCGGTTACTGCGCGTCTGGCATCACGAAAAGTCTACGGTGAAGATGATTTCGCCGCGTTGAACGAATTGGGCGGGGGAGACGAAACCCATTTGCCTGTATTCTCTGAGTTTTCACAAACCACATCCGATGAACCAGCGGATGACATCTTTCTAATATCGATCGGTGAAGATGAATCGTTGGTCCCTGCATACGAGCACATCAGCACAGATTCAGATGCGCAAACAAAAGAAGAGCTAATTGACGTCATCAGTGCACCGTTGGTTCGCAATGAGTGTGTTGTCGTGACGCTTGGTGATTTCCGTGAGGCAGCACTTGAAGGTAATCCCACATTTGCTGCAGCATGTCTTGCCCACTTATCCAAAACGGTTGCCGACATCATGCCTTTGCTCGGATCAGCTGACGGGCTGCTCGTACTTTCCACTACCGCAATCGATGCGACGGCAACAAAACCGGATTTCCGCAATGAGCTCACTCCCATGATGTTCCACACCCCCATGGGGCAAATTCATGACCTTGGCCTTCGTCTTCTTGCGGATGTTGGCCCTTCAATTGCTGAATTTTTTGGTCGCGATCGATCTTCACTTATCGGTGCATCTATGGGGAAGTGGATGGCAGTTCAAGAGAATCCGCAGGAGCAGCCTCAAACGCCGATACACTCTTAGTCGTATGGATTTTACACACGCTAACCCCTTTACTGATCCCGGTGCTTCTTTCATTGACTATCTACGAATTGCGCAACCAGATCTTCTTCCCAACATGATGCACTACCAACATCAATCTTCCATGGATACAGGTGCGCTTCCTCATGCAACGACTGTTGTGTCTCTGCGTTTTGCTGAGGGTGTGGTTATGGCAGGCGACAGACGAGCTACTGCGGGAATGTCTATTGCACATCGCAAAATGGATAAAGTGCTTCCTGCCGATTCCCATTCCGGAATTGCTATTGCAGGAACAGCCGGAATAGCAATGGATCTCGTTCGTCTTTTTCAAGTTCAACTAGAACACTACGAAAAGATGGCTGGCGAGCCTCTTAGCTTTGAAGGTAAAGCCAACCAACTATCTTTTATGATTCGCAACAATTTACCTATGGCCATGCAAGGTCTCCTCGTCGTTCCTCTTTTTGCTGGATACGATCTCGCCCATGAGACAGGTCGTGTTTTCAGTTACGATGCAACAGGTGGTCGATACGAAGAAATCGACTATACAGCCACGGGATCAGGTTCTGTACATGCTCGCAACTGGATCAAGGCATCTTATAAAGACGACCTCTCGCGAGATGATGCAATCAACATCGCAATTCGTTCTTTGTTTGCCGCGGCCGACGAAGACGCAGGGACAGGTGGACCAGATCTGGTTCGCAAAATCTTTCCAACTGTTGCTGTTATTGACGTTAATGGTTTTGATGCCATGGATGACGCACTTGTTGAAGCGCGCGCCATAACATTGCTTGCCGGACCAGAACAAGGTGGTGACCAATAATGACAATGCCTTTTTATGTATCGCCTGAACAAGTCATGAAGGATCGTGCAGATTATGCACGTAAAGGAATCGCCCGTGGTCGAAGTTTGGTCGCGATTGAATACAATGACGGTATCGTGATGGTTGCCGAGAATCCTTCGAAAACCTTAAACAAGATTTCTGAAATCTACGACCGTATTGCATTTGCAGGTGTTGGAAAATTTAACGAGTTTCAAATGCTCCGCAATGCAGGTGTGCGCCTCGCTGACCAAAAGGGGTATGCCTACTCACGCGAAGACGTTGTCGCGAACGAATTAGCTAATACATATGCGCAAAGTCTTGGTCAAGTATTCACTCATGAAATGAAACCTTTCGAAGTTGAAATACTCGTTGCGCAAGTCGGTGTGGGCGATGCTCCCAATGAAATCTTCCACGTGCTCTATGACGGGAGCGTCATGGATGAATCAAAATTCTGTGTTTTGGGTGGAAATGCTGAAGAAATTCAAACGTCTTTAGAAACTGGTTATAGCGACGGAATGTCTCTTGCAGATGCCGTAAAACTAGGCGCAAGCTCATTACGACCCGATAACGATGAAGCCGTTGAGGTAGAACACCTTGAAGTGGGGTATTTAGTAAAGAGTGCTACTCGACGATGCTTTAGACGTATGACAAAGGACGAACTAGAAGAGATCTTCTAAGTGGTTAAAAAGCGTATCTATGGGATAGAGAACGAATACGGAGTCACGTGTACGTTCAAAGGTCAGCGACGACTAAGCCCTGATGAAGTTGCGCGGTATCTTTTTCGTCGAGTTGTTTCCTGGGGGCGTTCCAGCAATGTCTTTCTTGAGAACGGGTCACGACTCTATCTCGATGTGGGTTCTCACCCTGAGTACGCCACACCTGAATGCGATTCACTTCTTGATGTCGTTGCACACGACAAAGCGGGTGAGCGAATCCTCGAAGGTTTAGTCCATGCTGCCGAAAAGAGGCTTCACGAAGAAGGAATTCGCGGAGAGATCTTCCTCTTTAAGAACAATACTGATTCAGCCGGCAATAGTTACGGGAGCCACGAAAACTATCTTGTGCGAAGAGAAACAGATTTTGATCGTGTGACCGATGTTCTCATTCCGTTCTTAGTCACGAGACAGATCTATACCGGAGCTGGCAAAGTACTTCAAACAGCAAAAGGCCCCGTCTATGTTATGTCTCAACGCGCAGAACATATTTGGGAAGGTGTCTCAAGCGCAACAACACGATCTCGTCCTATTATCAATACACGAGATGAGCCTCACGCCGATGCCGAAAAGTATCGTCGACTCCATGTGATCGTCGGAGATTCCACGATGAGCGAATACACAACTTACCTTCGCATGGGAACAACAGCAATTATTTTGCGCATGCTCGAAGAAGATCAAGCTCCGTGGCGAGATCTCACTTTTGAAAATCCCATTCGTGCGATTCGAGACATTAGTTTCGATCCCTATGGCAAAAAACTTCAGCGACTCAGCAATGGTCGTGATGTCAGCGCCTTCGACGTACAGAGTGAATATTTAACCCGTGCACTTCGCTTTGCTTCACGTCGCGGCCTTCCCAAAGAGGAACAGAAAGCTCTCGATATGTGGGAACACGTCATGACAACGTTCGAGCGAGACCCTTTCGAATTGACAACAGAAGTTGATTGGGTCATCAAACATCACATGATTGAGTCCTTCCGGAAGAAACACGACCTTGCCTTATCTCACCCCAAAATTAATCTGATCGATCTGCAATATCATGACGTCAATCGAGACCGAGGCCTGTATTACCTTTTGGAGCGTAATAATCGTGTCCAGCGCACTACAACAGACGAAACCATCGCCCAAGCGATGACACTTGCGCCCCAAACAACGAGGGCCCGTCTTCGCGGTGAATTCATTAAGGTCGCCAAAGAAAAGAAGCGCGATTATACCGTGGATTGGGTTCATCTCAAGCTGAACGACCAAGCCCAACGAACCGTTATTTGCAAGGATCCTTTTGTCTCTCACGATGATAGAGTAGAACGCTTAATCGCATCACTTTAATCACGAGGAAACATGACCCAATATCGCACCCAACGCGTGGTGGACATCTTGCACGAATCGCGCGATATCATCAAGGTACGTCTTGATGATGAGTCACGCGCCTATTGTTTCCCCCAACTCAATGGAAGAGTAGAAGTAGGCAACGACGTTGTCATCAACACCACTGCCATTGATTTGAATCTAGGAACGGGTGGATGGCACTTTATTGCATGGAACCTTGCACACACGAACGTCTCCGCCCCAGGCGCAGGACACATCATGAAACTACGTTATACCCCCTTACAAATCGATACAGGTGTTGCAGAAGAATTCGATGACTGGGATCATACGAAAACTTCTCTTGAAAATATGCCCGTTATCGTGGCGCCACTGCACTCACATATCCCTGCCATTACAAGTTTTCTTAAAAATCAGAGCGACCAACTCCGAATCGCGGTCATCATTTCCGATGGCGCATCCCTTCCCCTAGCTTTGAGCGACACAATGCATCAGCTCAAAGACATGGGTGATGTCACTTCAACTATTACATACGGACATGCCTTCGGTGGAGATATAGAAGCAATCAATATCTATACCGCGTTGCTCTCTGCACGTCATCGAGCCCAAGCCGATGTCACCATTGTTTCCATGGGTCCAGGTATCGTTGGGACCAATACCCAATTCGGATTCACGGGTATCGATGTTGCACACCAGCTTGATGCAGCTCAGACTCTCGGAGGTCAAACCTTTGGAGTCTTACGCGCCTCTCAGGCTGACCCACGAGAGCGACATCGGGGAATTTCTCATCATTCCATTACAACATTTTCCATTGCCACACAGAGAAAACACTCGCTGGCTCTGATTAACGATCATGAGCTGACTCCCATGATGCAATCGCAAGTGAAAGAGTCAGGAATCGATGAACGTCATAGCGTTATCAACTTGCCTTCGATCGGAATTGTTGAACTGATGGATGATCGTGGACTCAACGTTTCATCCATGGGTCGCGCCGCACACGAAGATCCTTTGTTTTTCGAATCAGCAGCCGCTGCGGCGCAACTCGCATTGACGCACATTACTAGTTCAGACGAGAATTAGCATGGCGCAAGCTCGACTCGAACGGCTCATGAATGTGGTTGCATATTTAAGCAACACTCGTCGGCCATTGACCTTAAAAGAAATTGTCAGCACGGTTCCTGGATATCCGGAATCTGTTGGTGCAGCTCGACGTGCATTTGAACGCGACAAAGAAGATCTTCGTGCGATGAATTTTGATATCGCACTCGAAGATACTCCAGAAGGGGAAAGCGGCTATCGCATACGAAAGGAAAACACATATTTCGATGTAAAACTCACTTCGGCTCAACGCAGCATTGTTGAATATGCCCTTGCGTTGTATGGACCAGAAAAACAACTTGCAGAAAACGCTGTAACAAAGCTCGGAGGAATGAACCCAGAAAATATTGTGGGAGAAGTTACATCGTTGGCCTTACCTGCCATGGTTGATGAGCTCTATTCTGCCGCATCGGGAAATAAATCGGTCTGTATAACTTTTCGAGGCGAGGAGCGCGTGATTACTCCTCAACGGATTATCGCCCGTTCAGGATATTGGTACGTTCAGGCCCATGATCACAATAAGAATGAACGTCGAACTTTCCGCATCGACCGAATCTCAGAAGTCAAAGAAGTGGGCGACCAGCCGATTGTCTCGAAAGTGTCCGAAACCATAGAGACAAGTGAAAGTGAATCCGTGGCATTTGTTGTACGTGTGCATCCTTCACTAGTAGAGCAATTTTGTGCAACATGGTCTGGTTCTTACGATGCGGCGATCGATACCGTGAAATTCATCATCCCTCGGAAAGAGCTGTTCCTTACTCGCCTCTACGAATATTCCGGATTTGTAGCGGTTCTTGAACCACACGAAATCGCTAAAGAAGTAGATGAGAGTTTCAAGACAACAGAGCAACTACTCATGGAGAGCGCGTAATGCCAGCTGTAAAAGTGCGAGATGAAGGACGCATCGCTCGTCTGGTATCCCTAGCTTTCTTTCTCTCCACGCGATCAGAAATCCACATAGATGAATTATGTGAACGTTTAGGAACAGATCGAGCACAGATACAGTCAGATCTTAATATTCTGATGTTTTGTGGATTGCCGCCCTATTCTCCCGAGCAGCTCTTCGACATCATTATTGAGGATGATTTTGTATCGATGTATTTCAACGATGTGTTTATTGAACCACTTCGTCTTACCGAAGAAGAGCGTGCACATGTCGTCATCGCGCTTGCACGTCTTGCTTCGCAGACCACGGAAGATAAAGAGCGTTCTTCGATCAACGAAGTGAGTCGATTAATTGATGCATCGAATTCTGAAATTATTACCGTAGAAGCCTCGCCTGCCAAATTTGATGGCGTTCTGCGTGATGCCATCTCGCAGAACCTCCCTCTTGAAATTGAGTACTTATCGCTGAGCTCCGCTTCTATCGGAACCAGGATAATTGAGCCCCGAGGGCTGTATACCGCTGCGTCGATTACATATGTCTTCGCTTTGTCTCAGGACGTTAAGGATTTTCGAGTATTTCGCACGGACAGAATTCTCAATGCAGAGTTACGTCCGGATATCTCGCTCGTTGAAGCACCCGGTGAAATGGAAGAACCTGACATACAGGATTCATTGGGAAATGAACAGTTGTTTATCGAGACCCGTGAAAGCTATGCCGACTTGTCCGTCAGTAGTGACGCTTCATGGATTCTTGATACATATCCCCATGAAATAATGAATGAAAGAAAATCGATTTACCGTTTCTATACGCCTTCGCCATATTTTCCAGCACGACTTCTTGTCTCTCACCAACCATATATTCGCTATGTCGGAGGATCCTTTTCGAAGGAGGCTATCCTAAAAGCCTTGAAGACGATATCTGATCGAATGAACAGAACCGCTGAAGGGTATCAAAACGATGATAAGTAGTAGTACTTCCCAGCAATCCGTGTTGAAAAATAAAAATGTTCGTGGTGCAATAGAAATTGCAGTAATCATCATTATCGCAATTGTGGGTTCCATAATTCTCCGCATGTTTTTTTTGGCACTTTTCTACATTCCATCAGCTTCTATGGACCCGTACCTCAAAGTGAACGACAAAATCTTTGTCAATAAGCTTGCTTACACTTTTCACGATGTTGAAAGAGGCGACATTATTGTTTTCGATGCACCCGACAGCGTAAAGAATCAAAATATCGAAGGTTCCAACGCTCCACAAATCAAGGACCTGATTAAACGAGTGGTAGGACTACCCGGTGAAACCGTAGAGGGTCGGTGCGAGTTAGAAACCGTGAACCAGTGTGTCGTTGATATTTACATCAATGGGAAAAAACTCAATGAGCCGTATTTATCGAAAAATATTTCATACGCTCCCTTTGAACCAATCGAGATACCTGCAAACTCTGTTCTCGCAATGGGGGACAACCGAGACGATTCGGAAGACGGACGATTCTTTGGCCCCACGCCGAAAAAATCAATCATTGGACGCGCATTCTTTCGACTCTGGCCATCCTCGCGCTTCGGATTTCTGTAATCCCTTTGTGTTGGCTGAATAAAGCGTCCCATTCAACGCTTTATTCAGCCAACACAGTTGAAAGTGTCGCAACTAGGTGTTAAAAATATGAATTGTTTTAGAACATTTCTTCCCTTGAATAATTACAAACAAGGGAACCGTCATGATTTTTACCGAAATACTCATCGATATCTCTTCGAAACAACACGGCGCTGTCGCACGATACCAATTAATTGACGAGGGGATAAATCGTAATTCCATAACCCATCTCATTCGTAAAAAGATTCTTGTTCGCGTGACCCATGGTGTCTACACCATGATTGGCTCCACAGAAAGCTGGGAACAACGTGCTGTAATAGCAACGCTTTCTTGCGGTCGTGAAGGATATCTCTCCCATGAATCGGTTCTCATGCTTTTTAATCTGCTCCCAAAGGACAGAAATCGGATATCACGTCGCCGAACCAATACTCGAAAAAATACGCTTATTCATGTAACGACACCACGACGTGAATACCATAAGGATGATATCTATTTTCATCGAAGCACATGCTTGGATATACGTGATAAATCTTTATCTACTTTTGGCATTCGTCACGTTTCTGTTGAACGAGCACTGATTGATTGCGCTCAACAGCTCACAAAATATGAACTCGACTATGTAATCGATAACGCTCTTTCACGTGGCCTTATCAACTTGAAACATATGCGTACATTGCTTAGCTCACTTCACACTGCTCCTGGTAGAGAAAAAAAGAGAACGAAATCTCTTTTGGAGCCGTATTTCCAAAACGGGCAACAACCAGCTTCCGAAAGCTCATTGGAAAAAAGAATCCAAACAGTCCTTTCAGAAGTATCTCCCTATCCAATAAAGAAACAGCATCCAGCAAAAATTAATGGTCGAATGTACCGAATAGATCTCGCGATTTCAGAGAAAATGATCGCTATTGAGGTTGATGGATTTGCTCATCACAGCTCACGGACGAAATTTGACAATGATCGGCAACGACAGAACGATCTCATAGGAGCCGGATGGAAACTTGCACGATTCACTGCTAAATCCACCAACGAGGAAATCAGAGTGACATTCTTTAAGATTTTGAGTCTTTAGCTCAGTGTTGGCTGAATAAAGCGTTAGATAGGACGCTTTATTCAGCCAACACTGTCTTAAATGGTTATCCGATAAGGATCTGGTCAGCACCACTCGCAAGTGCAATCTTTTCTTGTCGTTCGTGAACAACGCCAGCAACAAGAGCAGCGAGCTCAAAGCGATGGGCGAGTGCGATGTGTCCTCGGCTTACGCGTTCCACATCCAAAACTACTCCTGCATAGTTATTGCGAGCAAGAGAATAAAAAAGCTTTTCGAAGGTCCGAGGGTCATGCTTCTCATCGAGATAGAGCATTGTCTTCTCATTAAAGGAGTCTTGTGAATCTAATTGAGTATTTTCCAAAATGTCGCTATCCAATTTGCTTACTCCCCTGATAACGAGAGATAGGTCAGAGAACTGCTCACTTGCTGCTCTCCAGCGTTCAAGCAGTGCGTGTGCCTGATCTGCTTTACCCTTGATCCACAACCCATAGGGGCGTTCATGCTTATCTCGAGAATCATTTAAATGTTTTTCAAGGGCTTCCAATCCCACAGTATCCTTGCGTGTTCTTGTAATTCCTAAATTATTGTGCATAAATACAGCACCGATAGTGTCAACATTGGATTTTAGGTGAGGAAAGATGACGGCTTCTGGAGCTGTAACTAAGGGAAATGAGTACCAGATTTTCACCCCCTGTATTGTGCCACACTTTCCATTCTCACAATGCGTTGTAATTCGCCTGTATTTACAAAGAGAGCATAAAGGCGACCTGCGCTGGCGTCGATGACTTTATTACCAAGAAAGTTTGTCGCAAAGGAGCAGATTATGACAACAATAAGAGCGAACTGCCCTCACTGTGGCGATGTACAACTTAGAGCAACTGACTTGACTGTTCGCATTACATCAGGCGTCGAACATGGTAGCTACACATTCATTTGCCCTAGCTGCGAGCGCGCAGTTGCAAAAGATGCAAGTAAACGAATTATCGATCTTTTGATGTCAACAGGCGTCGATGTTCAGGTTGTAAAGCCTCCTGCTGAACTTACAGAGATACATGAAGGTCCTGCAATTGATGCAGACGACATCCTTGATTTCCATCTTCTGTTGCAAGACGACTCTTGGTTTGATCAACTCACTCATAACACTCGAACTGCAGCCCAAGATGGAGAAGTCCAATGATTGTTGCACTTGCATTTCTTTCAGGAATAGGCGTCACAGCCGCAGCGGTTTTTGCTCCCCATGCTCGTAATCCGCGTTCAAGTGTTCAAGAATTTGAAGCCTTCCAACACACTCTCTCAGCTCTTCCCATGACACAAGCAATCACTCGTGCATATAGCCAAAGACACAATCGCTAATAACTTTCCCTGGTTCTACCCAGAAAACCTGAAATGCAATTACTAGAGTAGTTGCTATGAATTTAGGCGGCAGCGAGATACTCGTCATCATTGTTCTCGCTCTTCTCCTCTTAGGCCCCGATAAGCTTCCTGGTGCTCTGCGCATGTTCGGAAAAACGATGGGCGAAATTCGTAGATTTCAAGACATGGCTAAGACCGAAATCGAAAAGGCCATGTCGACCCCCGAAGCAAAGCCTGAACAAAGCAGCAAGCCAGACTCCGACAAACCTTCTCAGCCGTCGCAAGCAACTACTGATGGATTTGTGTCTGATGGTATCGTTGTTCCTATCCTCGACGAAGAAGAGTCATGAACGAAGTTCAACTCTCTCTCGACGACAAAGCACGCATGTCGTTCTTCTCGCATCTTTTAGAGCTTCGACGTCGGTTAGTTATTTCGATTGCTGCCGTGATTGTGGGAACCATTCTGGGATACATTATTGCACCCTGGATCATTCGTTGGATTGCAGACTTTTATATTGAGGCCTCTCAACAACGCGGAGCGCAGCTCACTCAAACAACCGTGTTGGACGGATTTGTTTTACGCATCAAAGTCGCCACGTACATCGGCATTGTCTTTGCGTGTCCCGTATGGTTATTTCAACTTTGGAGGTTCATCACGCCAGGGCTAGCACCTAAAGAAAAGAAATATGCGATTCCTTTTATCAGCGCGTCAATCATTTTGTTTCTTCTTGGAGGCACCCTTTCTCTATTTACACTCACGAAAGCACTCAGTTTTCTCCTTAATTCAGGTGGAGTTGAATATTTTCAAGTTATTGGCGCATCGAGTTATGTGAGCTTTGTCGTGCTGATGTTCCTTGCTTTTGGCATTTCATTCGAGTTTCCTGTTGTTTTGGTCTTTCTTTTAATTGCCAGAATCATTAAAACAAGCCAACTTCGATCGTTTCGCAGGGGTGCGATGCTGATAATTGTTATATTTGCAGCCGTAATAACACCATCTCAGGACCCATATTCTCTATTCTTAATGGTTATACCGATGTACGCCTTCTATGAGGCTTCGATCATCGTGGGAAGGATATTGAAAAGGTGACCACTCAAAGCATGCCAATTTCTCGTACGAGAAAAGATTACATATTGTCCGGAGTTGTTCTAGCAGCAATTTCTGCCGTTAGTATCTTGGCCGTATATTTCACAAACCCTCGGAGTCTGCGAACAAATGCAGAAACAGAACTATTAGGAATCACATTACCTAATTTTCAAGGGATCATCATGAGACAACCGCGCATGACGATGGTCATAGGAGTTGCTCTTGTTTTTCTCTTCAGCGGTTTTCTCTTTATCGCGCGACCAGCCCTGTCTTTCTTTTCACGTCCTCTCGCATGGGCTTTGGTCATCATAAGTGCCATTGGTCTTGGAGCTTCAAGTTTTTTCCACGACTCGGGAGTGCACTCAAGCTGGTTCAGATTTTTCGTATTTTGTATCTCTTGGACTGCCTTGCTTACAGTCATGGCTGAAGGAATGATTTTTTATCGTCGCTTTTTCCACGATGCTAAATTCCGAACCAAGCTTTTCCATCGCATTGCATTTGCACTTGTCTGCGGTGTCCTTGCCGGTGGCATGAGCTTTGCTTACTTTCATTACGGAATCGCAGGTGGCGCTTTCCTCGATTATGGGGCAGGTACATCAACGCCCGATCTCAACATACCGATTAACCCATCACCACCTACGACAGTACCCACAAGCGTTTCTTCCACACCGTAGCAAGCAGACGTAAATCGAAAAGATGAGCATGGACATCATCACAGAATTTAGCGTTGAACGCGGACTTGTTCTTGATGATTTCCAGATCCAAGCATGCAAAGCGCTTCTCGATGGATGTTCCGTTCTTGTCGCCGCGCCCACTGGTTCGGGGAAAACTGCTATTGCAGATTTTGCCGCGTATATGGAACGCGATACAGCTGCTCGTGTAATTTACACAACACCGATCAAAGCGTTATCAAATCAAAAGTATCAAGAATTCTGCTCTTTGTACGGGGAAGCCAATGTCGGTCTTGCAACGGGGGATCGATCTATTCGCCCTCGTGCGCGCATCACTATCATGACGACCGAAGTATTGCGCAACATGATCTATACCGATGTCGAATCGCTTGACAATGTGTCTCACGTTATCCTCGATGAAGTACATTACATTTCCGACCGCTCCCGTGGAGCCGTATGGGAAGAAGTGATTATTCAGTTGCCACAAACAGTCGACTTAGTGTGCTTAAGCGCAACAGTGTCGAACGCTGAAGAAGTCGCTCAATGGCTAACAACGGTTCGAGGTTCAACTCAAGCGATCATTCACGAGGAACGACCTATTCCGTTATCGTATTGGTTTACTTTTCGCCAGAAACGTCAAAACATGCAAGTGATGCCTTTGCTTTCTCATAGTAACAACGAGGGCAGATCAGTTCACCCAGATCTCTATCGGGCATTGCGGCCAAAAAATCCTCATCAACGCAAGCAAACTCCCTTAGCTCCTCGACGTCTAGAACTTATTGAGTATCTTGAATCTCAGGCGATGCTTCCAGCCATCTTTTTCATTTTTTCGAGGGCTGGATGCGACGATGCGCTTCATGAATGTTTCAATACGCATGTTCAACTCACTACCTCAGAAGAGCGTGCACAGATTCGTGAAATCTGCGATCGACACCTCGATGGTCTTTCAGAAGATGAATTCGAAGCTTTGGATTATCATCACGTGACGCAAACCATGGAGCGCGGTTTTGCCCCACATCATGCTGGCCTCATTCCACCTCTCCGCGAAGCGGTCGAAGAAGCGTTCATTCAAGGATTGATCAAAGTAGTGTTTGCTACTGAAACCCTTGCTGTCGGCGTGAACATGCCCGCAAAAACTGTGGTGATCGAAAAGCTCACAAAATATAACGGTGAAGGTCATGATGTTCTTACCCCCGGTGAATTCACGCAATTGACTGGACGCGCCGGACGGCGAGGAATTGATGTCGCAGGTCACGCAATTGTGCAATGGAATCGTTTTGTAGATTTCGAACAAGCAGCATCACTTGCCTCAACTCGTTCCTACATGCTGCGATCTTCTTTTCGTCCCACGTATAACATGGCGACAAACCTAATCAATGCATATTCTCCGTCTCATGCTCGACACTTATTGAACTTATCCTTTGCCCAATTCCAAGCAGATGATGCTGTTGTTGCCTTGGAAACAAGTCTGGAAACGAAACGCAATCGGATGAATGCGATACGCAGGCAGTTCTCTCAAACAGATCGCCAATTTGCTGCTTTAATTCGTAAAACATCTCTTTCATCAAAGAACAAAAAGCCATCGGAACGAATCACATCGCCGGGCAATGACTTGCTGCATTCGCTTCACTCAGGCGACGTTCTTGATGGGTTTAAACATCTCGAAGCCTGTGTTGTTGTTGCGAAAGGACACACACGAGGAGAGGCCTATGTTCGCGTGGTTGACACTCATGGTCGTTTACATATGCTTAATCCTGATCAGATCGATGGGGGAGTTGCATGCGTTGCCCACATTGAATTGCCTACCCCCCTCGCGATCCGCACAAAACATTTCCGTGTATCGACTTCGATCTCTTTGCGTAAAGCATTGGGCTCTAAAAAGAAAGAGGCTCGGGCGGTTGATAAAAGTTCGCGCAGTAAAACTCGCAACACTGAACTTCTGGAAGAGTACGTTGCCTGCGAACAGGAACTCAAACGGCTGACTCGGCGAGTACAGTCTCGAGGTCAATCTTTAGCTCGTCAGTTTGAACGCATCCTGGCTCTCCTAGGAGCACATGACTATGTGGAGGAGTGGTCATTAACTGAAAAAGGGAAAATACTCTCCCGTATTAACGCAGAAGCAGATCTTGTTATTGCTGAACATATTCATCTAGGTCTATTTGCGAATCTAAGTGCTGCTGAATTTACAGCGCTACTGGCTACGTTTATTTACGAATCGCGCAACGATGGCGATACACGCCCCAATCGATTTCCTACAGATCGCCTCGATGAAATTTCGGCACAATGTGAACGGTTTGTCGTCGATCTCAATAAGGACGAACGAGATGCGGGTATTCGAGAATCCAGGGGACTCGATTACTCCATGATGTACCCTGCCTATATGTGGGCTAGAGGTAAATCGCTAGAAGAAATTCTCGATAAACGTGATATTGCCGGAGGAGACTTCGTCCGCGCAATCAAATCGATCGTTGACCTCATTCGCCAGATTGAAAATGCGACCGAGGATCCAACGATTCAAAAATTGTGTAAGGCAACTCATACGGTGTGTTTCCGAGACATCATCGAAATCTCTAGTTAGCTAGATTTCCCACGCCAGATAGCTTCGATTAGATTAATCATCTATTCTGGCTTTTGTCCCGTTTAGCTACATAAGGAAAGCATGCCAGCAGATCGACCTGAAGACCCTTCAAAAAAGAAATTAGACGATATCCCTCTGCCCGCCGCCACAGCAGTCAACGGCAAAGGTGCCCGAACTCGAATATCTGGTGCAAGACAGCCCGGCGAAACAGCAATTATTAAACATAACACTGGTCGTGATGTATCTAGTCATGCCACTGCCTCAATGGATCAGTCGTTCGCACTTTAATCTTCAGCTTAAAATTTCATCTTGTTCAATAATTTAGTCGTGTAATGCCTTCAGGTAATACGCGTATAAGATAGACTTACTGCTTGTGATGTACGCACAGGAAACCTTCACGGACGAAGAGATAACAACTCTGCGTCCATATTTCACTAACCTCGAGGGGCCGGTATTCGCCCTGACGAATCTTCCCGAAGTTGTTCGCGGAGCACTTTTTGCACGCTATTCACGCTCGGACAAAAGTTTGCGGCGACTCTTCCTCGATGAATTTGTGGGCGATCTGGACGTTTCAGGTGACACAACCGTAGACGCGACTGTTGGCCTCAAGAAGGCCGAAGCGCTTTACCAGAGGGTATTCCTCGAATTCGGCGATGATTCCGTAGCACAGCTCGGTGGGGTGCACCTCGCGTGCGAACAGGCCAGCAACGTTCTCACCAAAGTCCTTGAATGGGGTCGGCTGATGGCCTATCTCGAGCAATCAACCCGATACATCGCTTACGATACTCGTCTTGGTGGTCGCTATCGATACATTCGCCCGAGCGATATTCTCGATTCTCCGCTCGGTGCTCGATATGTTGGCGATATTGATTCCATCTTCGATGGTTACTCTGCACTCATCCCACGAATGCTCGAGTGGGCCAAGCAACGATATCCCAAAGATCCATCTGATTCTGATTTTGTGTATAAGCAAACAATCAAAGCAAAAGCACTTGACTCGTTAAGAGGTTTACTTCCTGCTGCAACATTATCCAATGTGGGAATGTATGGAACCGGTCAATCCTATGAAGCATTACTTTTGCGAATGCGCGCACATCCACTTCCAGAAATGCGTGAGTACGCACACTTGATGCTGATCGAGTTACGCAAAGTCATTCCGTCATTTCTTGAACGCGTTGATCGTCCCGATCGCGGCGGTGAATGGATTCGTTACTTTTCTGAAACGCGTGAAGATACAGCTGAACAGATGGAACGCATCTTTGGTGAAGAAACTCTGACAAGTAAAAATGAACCGGCATCGGTTCAACTTACAGATTTTGATCCTGACGGTGAAGACAAAGTCATTGCAGCCATCTTGTATTCACATTCTCATAAAAGTGAAGATCAACTGCGTGACGATGTCGCAAAGATGTCGCTCAAAGATAAAACCGAAATTCTTCTTGCATATGTGGGCGATCGAACCAATCGTCGACATAAACCAGGCCGAGCGTTCGAGCGTACGGATTACCGCTTCGATATCCTCAGCGATTACGGAGCTTTTCGTGACTTACAGCGCCACAGAATGCTTACTATCGAGTGGCAGCAGCTCACTCCGTACCATGGTTATGACATTCCCGAATCTATTTTAGAAGCGGGAACTGCACAAGAATTTGAAGACATTTTAGACACATCGAAGAACTTGTTTGATGTTCTCACACAACGTTTTCCTGTAGGGGCTTCCTATGCAGTTGCACTCCAATACAAAATTCGTTATGTGATGCAAATGAATGTGCGCGAAGCAATGCACTTAACGGAATTACGTTCAGCGCCCGCAGGTCATCCTTCTTACCGAAAAGTTGCTCAAGACATGCACACACTTATTCGTGACGTCGCAGGACACAAAGCATTAGCCGAAGCAATGAAATACGTCGATTACGAAGTGTATGAACTCGAAAGGCTCAAAGCAGAACGTGCAGCAGAAAAGAAACGTGCTGCCGTAACTTCACCCTCGTAACTTGTTGCTGTCATTCCGAGCCTGCGAGGAATCTTCGCGCAGCGGGTCTGCAATTAAAAACTTTTTAGTTAGGATTGTTCCTGGTGCACGGAACGAAGCGACTAAGCAGCATGTGCGGCCCTCCCCATAACACAAATCAATCTTGACACGCGAACGCGTCCGCCTTGACAGAGGGGGGTATAAAGTTGCTTAACTGTACGCCAGCCCAAAAAGCCTTTTCTTTGAGAGGGCGGAGCAGGGGTGAAGGAGAAGCCTCGTCACTGAGTAGATAACAAGCACCTCGTGCTTTGGCACCAAAAGTGACGCGGGCTTCTCTTCTTTTCTGGGAATAAATACCCATCTCGCGATGTTTCGCTGCTAGACAGTACAAAAAAGGGCGCATAAAAGATTTTTTCTTGACATTTAGGCAAAAAATGTCGATGATTCACCCGATATTCATGATTTTTGCCAAGAATCGCGTTATAATCCGCGCGACTAAAAGGAGACATAATGGCCAGCGATTTTGAAGACGACCTCGAGGAAGATTTTGAAGACGAGGACGAATTTGATGATGAAGATGAAACAGAAGATGACGTTCTCGTCGAAGACGAAGTAGTTGAAGACGATGCTCTCATCGAAGATGAAGAGGATGAAAAGGAAGAAGAGGTCGCCGAAGAGGAAGACGAAGATATTCTCGACCTTGAAGAGGAACTTCATCCAGACGACGTAGAGGCACCCCTCGACGCCTTACTTGCGGAACGAGTTACGGCAGGTAGTTTGGATGACGACGACGACGGTGAGCTTTTAGGTGAGCCTGGAAGCACGAAGGTCATTCCTCGACGTTCGACAGAGTTCCACTGTTCATCATGTTTTCTAGTTTTACCAAATCACATGTTGGCAGACAAGAAGAAGATGCTTTGCCGCGATTGCGCATAGTCTCTTTGTATTGTGGGGACCTTTTCTCGCTTTCGAACAAGAGTCCCCTCACCACACACTTTTAAGCCCTACTTAATTGGTAGCCTTGCCGGCATCAGCCTGGCCCTCAGTCAACAACCTTACGGATTGTGGCCACTTGTATTTGTCTCCCTGATTTGTTTCGCTTTTTTGCTCGATTCTTTTCGCGAGAACAGATGTCAGCATGACCGCTTAGCGTTCTGTTTTGGTTGGATCATTTATGCATCATGGATGTGTATGTGGATGGCATACTTTGGAACATTTGCACTCAGCGCTTTTGTGCTCTTTGAATTTATCCTTTTTTACGGCTTTGCAACCTATATCGCAAGCCTAAAGAGCAGTCTTTCCTCGCATCTTACATACGCATTCGCATGGGTAGCTTTCGAGTGGCTTATGAGCCGTCTTCCTATAGTTTCCTTTTCGTGGCTTTCGCTTGCAACCACAATGGTGAACGTATCTTTTGTTCGAAACTTGGCGCGAGTGGGTGGGGGAGCATTGATTACTTTCCTGATTGTCCTCATTGCTTCATGGGCGGCAAACAGTCTGCGAAAACAATCCATTTCATGGAAACGACTTTTTATCCAAGGATCTGTAGCCTGTTTATGTATTCTCCTTGTTTCTGGTCTAGCAAATATCAAACTTGGTTCGCGTTCCACACCTATTTCCGTTGCAATAGTCCAAGGCAACGACAAGAACCGATATCTCACTGAGGACGAAATTGATGACCACTATCTCAATAAATCCCATCTTTCACTTGCAGAGTCGATACGAACATCGAAGGACATTATCGTTTTCCCTGAATCAGCTTTCGACACCAATCCAGAAAAAGATACTGAACTCCACAAAAGGTTGGAAGGAATCGCACAAAAAACGTCACGACTTATGATTCTCAACACCATTGCCGATACGACAGATGGACGAACAAATCGAAACTTTTACTACTCGGACTCAATGAAACTCTTGGGAACATACGACAAACGAAGGTTGGTTCCTTTCGGCGAGTACGTTCCCTTCAAGCGATTGATTGGCTCCTGGTCCATATTCGAACCGATCGGAGAAGGCTTTCAACCCGGAAATCATGATTCAACAATTCGCAATGTGACGACGCTCATTTGTTATGAATCAACCTTCTCTGCAGATGTTCGCCGTGCACTTTCTCCACAATCAGAGCTCCTCGTCGTCACAACAAATAATCGTTCGTATCGCCGGTCGGGCAACTCATCCCAACACCTTGCCCAGTCCCAACTTCGTGCTGCAGAATACGGCATAGGAGTTGTTCACGCATCCGTTTCCGGAGTCAGCGCCTTTATAGAACGCGATGGTTCTGTCACGAAACAGACCGAACTCTTTGAGAGAAAAGTCTTGTCAGGAACAATAAGTTTTGGCCAACCTGATTCTCTCTACAGTAAAACAGGGGACTGGTTATCGCTTTTAGCGCTGTTCGTTGTAGGATATTTAAGTCTCATACATATAAGGAAGTTTCGATGGAAAAATCAAACGTCGACCGATTAAAGGAAGCTCTCTTATACGCACCTGT
>CAYMMG010000002.1:0-122640 GCA_964391505.1 uncultured Burkholderiales bacterium
GTTGTGTGGCAAGCAAAGTTGTCGGCACAAGAACAGCAACTTGTTTGGAGTCTTGTGTTGCTTTAAACGCTGCTCGAAGTGCTACTTCTGTTTTTCCGAATCCCACATCGCCACACACAAGACGATCCATTGGATGCTCTTGTTCCATGTCGTGCTTGACATCATCAATTGTGTTCTTTTGATCAAGAGTTAATTCGTAGGGAAAAAGGTCCTCCATTTCTCGCTGCCATGCCGTGTCTGCAGAGAAAGCAAAACCGGTCGCGTGAAGACGCTTCCGATAGAGAACAACAAGTTCCTGAGCAATCAGATTGACTTGCGCGCGCACAGAACTACGCGTCTTTTCAAAATCGGCACCGCCTAAACGATTGAGAGTTGGTTTATCTCCTCCGATATATTTGCGAACAAGTCCCACTTGATCGGAAGGAACAAAAAGTTTGTCGCTTCCTTTAAAGGAAAGTATCAAATACTCTCGTGTCACTCCCATCATTGTTTTGGTTTCGAGTCCTTCAAAAATTCCTACACCATGGTGGTGGTGAACGACATAATCTCCTTGGGTGAGATCATCGTACGTTTGAATCGATCGCCGTGAACCACGCTGCGTTCGTCGCACGTGTCGGTGTCCAGCGAGCTCATGATCGGTGATGATCGAAATCCCAAAGGTAGAACAAATCACTCCATTATCAATATCTGCAACAACTCCATAGATGGCATCAGAACCAGAAGAGCTAAAAGGCACCAGATCAACAGGGGTAATTGTGAGCGCATGTTCACCAAGCTGGCCTCCCATCCGTGATACTCCTGCAGCAGAATCGGAAACCAAGACCGTCGCTGTTTCGCCTTGCGAATGAGCATTGAGACGACGGGCAAGTTCAGCATTATCACCTCGAGGTGTATCAAAGCCGACACCCGAAATCGCAGGCACATCAGGAGATGGCGCAATGGAAGGCCACAGACTCGGTGTGCACTGGCGTAATACCAGGTCAATATCCACAAAGAGACTGGGTGCATCAGATACGGGTGCATCCCAGGTAATTGACAGTGTTTGTGCAAGTGATGATTCTTCATCACGAAGTTCTTGTACGCGATGTGAACTTTGCAAAGGATCACAGACAATTACGGAATCATTTTTTGCGATTAATCCCAGAAAACCTTTTGTGTCTGCAGTGAGAAAGGGAAGAAACGATTCCATTCCATCGAAAATCCTGCCTTCCGATATTGAGATAAAGGAATCTCGCGCCCATCCATATTGCTCGGCAAGTTGTTGAGATGTTTCACGTAAATTGTCGTCGAGTAAAAGTTCTCGTGCAGGATAAATAGTCATCGACTCACATCGATCATTCGAACGCTGATCGGCGATTGAAAAGTACGAAAGCCTCTCGATGGTGTCTCCCCACATTTCTATGCGGATGGGATGCGCTGAGGTTGAAGGAAAAACATCAACAATTGAACCTCGCACTGCACATTCACCACGAGACTCAACTTGAAACTCTCGCGAATACCCACCGTTAACAAGACGTGCGATCAGTTCATCCCGATCGATCTCAGTACCTTGCTCCAGATTGATCGAAAACATATTGTCGGCTGTGACAACCTTTTGCATTGCAGCCCGCACGGATGCCACAACTATACGAGGACGATCTGCACTGAGCATGCGGACTTGAACCCGACAACGGTGTCCCATTGTTTCAATCCCTGGGCTCACTCGTTCAAAAGGCAACGTTTCCCATGCTGGCAGTAATTCGATGTCGCTTGAGTTAAGAAAAGATGCAAGGTCTCCTGCCAGTGATTCTGCTTCGGAATGCGTGGGTGTAAGGACAATTGTTGTGACGTCGCTTTTTAGCTGAGAAGCAATCGCGGCACAGAGAGCACGTGATCGGACAGGAACCACCAAAGTGTCGCCGATACTGGTGCGCAGTAAGTCACTGCGCGAAGATGAGCATAGCTCCGCCACGACTTTGGCAAAGGGCGCCACATTAGTTTCGCTCACTGCTGACCAGGATACTGAGGTGATCCCAGAATCGCCGAACCGACCTATCAGTTCTCAATAATGAAAGTACCTTGCAGTCACTTCGACCTTTTAGGGACTGGACCAAGAACTAAGATTCGACAGTGATATACGAGTCTCTTAAATTTCACTACAAATGGCGTGACTACCAAAAATACATCCTGGATAATGCTCAAAAATACTTGAACGATGGCCACGTCCACATTGTGGCGCCTCCCGGATCAGGTAAAACCATTCTTGGCCTCGAATTACTCAGAAGAATCGGCAAGCCAACTATCGTTTTAGCACCGACAATCACCATTCGAAACCAATGGGCATCACGCTTGATTGAAAATTTCACGACATCAGAAGAATCTCCGGAGTGGTTGTCAACAGATATCAAGAATCCTCGCCACATAACCATATCGACGTATCAAGGCCTCTTTTCTATTCTCAAAAATAGCGAACCCGAACCCGAACAAATTGATTTCGAAAAAGCCGAGGAGGAGGATATAGAAATCGACCACCAAAGCGAGAGTGATCGAATCATGATTCCGGGCGACACGACTGAAGAAACAAAGCTTGATGCAGACGAAGATTTAAACGCTTCTCATTTCGAAATACTCCCTCCAACAGATAGGGCACTTAAATTTATTGAGAAGCTCAAAGAATTGGAAATCCGCACTATCGTTGTCGACGAGGCGCACCATTTACGAAATGAATGGTGGAAAAGTCTGACGTTATTAAAAGAAAACATCAGCAAGCCCGTCATTGTTGCGCTGACCGCAACACCTCCTTACGATGTATCACGAAGTGAGTGGAAACGATACGAAGAATTCTGTGGTCCAATCGATCTCGAAGTTCCCATTCCCGATCTCATCAGAAATAATGTCATCTGCCCGCATCAAGATTTCCTTTTCTTTTCAGAACCAACCGAGGCAGAATCCAAAATCATTCGCAATGTCAAGGTTGGGATCAGTGATGCCTTAACGACATTGAAAGATAACAAACAACTTATTGACGCAGTAGGGGCTCATCCAGCTGTAGCGGATCCTTTCCATCACCAGGAGGAAATATTTGATTCGCCTCAATATTTTGCTTCTCTATGTGCATTTTTTCATCATTGTGGTCAATCTGACCGTGCACGACAATTAACAAAACTTCTCACTACAAAAGAAAGCAGTGCCATCACGTTCACTCCAGAATATGCAGAAATTTTTCTTCGAAATGTGTTATTTCATGACCCTTACTTTCGAAGCGAACAATTCAGCATTATGGTTAAACAGCTCTACAAGATCTGCACTCATGCAGGTATCGTTGAGAGAAGAGAAGTGAATCTCAAGAATCCAAAAATACTTTCGAAAATACTTTCGCAAAGTCAATCAAAGATTTTTGCTGTTCAAACAATTGTCAATGCTGAACTTCATTCTTTGGGCTCCGCGTTACGTTGTGTTGTACTCACGGATTTCATTCGAAAGGAATATCTTCCGACTTCTCAAGAGACAAAAAAATATGAACGCATCGGAGTAATCCCAATCTTTGAAGAACTTCGGAAATCGCTCGACGCGAGTACTTTGGAAAAAACATGTGTACTTACAGGAACAATTGTTATTGTACCTCGCACGCAGTCTGAACGAATAACAAAAGAGATACTCACACGGGATAGCAACAGTGAATCGTCACTTTCATTTCACACATATTCAGGTGATGAAAATTTTCTAATACTTAAGGTAACGGATACTATCCGGCAGCATGTTGTCCAGTCGATAACAGATATTTTTGAATCAGGAGAAATCAACGTCATCATTGGTACACGCTCTCTTCTGGGCGAAGGTTGGGATGCCCCGAGCATTAATACTCTTATTCTTGCAAGCGATGTGCGCTCATTCATGATGTCTAATCAAATGAGAGGTCGGGCAATTAGAGTATCGCCACACGATAAAAACAAGGTTGCCAACATATGGCATATCGCCGCGATTTCACCGGAGATCGAAACAATACCTATTACAAAAACAGAAATCACATTTGGATTTGGACCTGAATACAATAGTCTTCGTTCACGATTTGAAACGTTTGTTGGAATTTGCAGTGATCGGCTCGGTATCCAATCGGGAATTTCCAGAATTGATACGCTCCCTAAACTTCCCATAAAAGGAAAGTTTGAGCGCGCAATGTTGAGAAGTTCAAACCTAGAACAAATAGAAATGTCGACAAAAAGGGAAGAGACGAGAAAAAAATGGCTTGATTCCATTCGTGCCGGGGCAAACGGAAAAATTGTTTCCATGCTCGAGACAGAAACCTCAAATATCCCAGAATTTCCTCGATCTTTTTTCTTTGCAAAGTCTTATCGTGTGATTTTAGGAATGATTATCTCCTTATGGGGCTATCTGCTCTATCAAGCCACCGCAGTATTTGAACTAGAGGGAAATATTTTTGCGCTATTCCTCGCAATAATTCTCATAAGCATTTACCCGCTTTATCGACTCTTCAAACTCTTCAAGCTCTGGGCGACACAAAAATCTCCAGAAATTAATATGGATCGTATATGCAAAGCTCTGCTTTTTGCACTTTACGAATCAAGACACATCAAGACTGGTCCTGCATTTTGCAAAATAACGATCGCCTCACCTTTTGCTAGCTTTGGAATAGCGTGCTCCATCGACGGCCTACCGCTTTCCGAAAACAATATTGTCTTGAACGCACTTGAAGAAGTATATTCACCGATTGACAATCCTCGATACATAATGCGTATAGGTACAAGAAATCCGATCTTAGGAATCAGCCGACCTACATGGCTCGCCGTTCCATCAATTTTTAAGGGGAAAGAAGATGCTCTCGCCTTTCAAAGATCTATGTGCCAGCATGTAACACATGCAAAGTTTTTCTATACCCGTAGCGAAAGTGGAAGACGAGAGCTGCTGAAGGCCCGCAAGTATTCGGTTATAAACCGGGTGTATGGAAAGCAAGGTAGAAAAACAGTATGGCAATAAACATCGTCTGCCAGCGGATCACTGTCGTTGTGAATTGATATGAAATCAAACGTTATACGGTATGGAAAACCCGCATTGCGGCATCAACAGATTCATTAATAATCATTTCCACTGCATCGGCAGCTCGTTCACATGCCCCATCAATAATTTCAAGTTCTTTTTTGGACATGGGTTTCAAGACATGATTCGCTCCGCCGGTTTTATGTGTGGGTTTATCAACACCAATGCGTACACGAATGAAATCCTGAGTTTTGATATGTTGTTTAATGGAACGTAAACCGTTATGCCCAGCGAGTCCACCGCCAACTTTTAGTCGTACGGATCCAAATTCAAGATCTAGTTCGTCATGGACAACAATGATTCTGTCGGCATCGACTTTGTAGCGACGTACAATTTCACCTACAGCGATACCTGAATCATTCATGTAGGTGGTGGGTTGAGCCAGCAAAACTTTATGGCCCCCTATTGTTATTGTTGCAGCGATCGAAGCAGGAGTTTCTTTTGATAAGGATGCACCGAAACGAGAACACAAAATATCGACAACAGTAAAACCTACATTATGACGAGTACGCTCATACTCTCTGCCAGGGTTACCCAGACCTATAACAAGAAATTCCACAGGAACTTAGGTTAAACGAGTTGTTTACTCTTTCGTGTCACCGGCAGGAGCATCACCAGCGGCTGCAGTAGCGGCACCTTCAGCAGTAGCGGCTGCTTCTGCGGCCTCAGCTGCTTCTGCGGCCTCTTCTTCTTCGGTCTTTCCGCGAGGAACGGAGATAACAGCAAGAACTGTTTCTGGATCAATGTCTGTGGTGACACCAGGAGGCAATTCAATTTCACTCATGTGCAAGCTGGCGCTAAGTGTAAGTGCAGATACATCATGTGTAAGTGAAACAGGAATGTCAGCAGGCTTTGCCTTAACCGTAATGTTGAACGAGATTTGTTCGAGTCGTCCACCGTCTTTAACGCCTTCGGCCTCACCAACAAGATGGAGAGGAACTTCAGCTTCAACTGCTTCATTTACATTTACACGAATGAAGTCAACATGAATAATGACGGGACGAACTGGATGGCGACGGATTTGTCGCGCAAGCGCTGTATCTTTTTTTCCATCAATATCGAGTTCAATAAGAGTGTTTGCTCCCGTTTCGCTCGCCAAGATTCGACTGAATTCATGAGCATTTACAGAAACCGAAAGAGTATCGTCACCGTGACCATACACAACAGCTGGCACTAGACCCGCACGACGATCGCGACGTGCGTGCGATGAACCAATCTTGGTTCGTACATTTGCTTTAAGAGTGGTCGCAGCCATTTTTTACCTTTGTTCATTTATTGTTGTCACAACACATCAAAACTTGTGACAATCCAGTACTTGTGAGCCCTCTATTCTGCTCTATATGTGGCCTTGATCGCCAGTCGAACCTCAAAACATCGTGGCCAGAGCCATGGTGCGATCTACATTTTTCCTGGGTGGACATGCTTGGCTGTCACGGGGCGCAACCCAGGCACGGGAATGCAGTTCTTCATCACCTCTAAATGCAATGACTTCACCAGTTCGTGCTCGGGCATGTGGATGATTGAATCTGATCGCAAGATCAGCCTTGCCGGGAAACTGAATGCGAGTGGAACCAGGAAATTCATCTCTATGAAAATAAGGGATAGCGTTATCGTATTCAGGTTCATGAGACAACTGAATACCGGCAATTGTTTTCCCATTTGCGATAGGTGTCCAACCTTCAACTTGTTCAAGCTCAGCTTCTTGCAATGACACGCCAGTGCAAAGTTTTTCGACATCACTTGCGGCATCGAGAAGTGCAGAAAGTACATCTACCCCAACGGGAGCTATCGCTAGTTCTATTTCTGGATGATTCTTTGCATCAATTACTCTTCGTAACAATGAGCTCAGAGCAGTATTCCCAGGATTTTTGTAAAGATCATCACCTGCTCCATAAGCCACGAGAACGTGAACAAGAGTTGCATGTATATAGAAGCCAGGAAAACTATATGTTATCTGTGGGTCATTGGGTTGAAAAAGAGGATGCGCTTCTACCAAGCTTTTGAACACGTCTACTATTGGCGGGGTTTTTTCAATGAGTGGAGTAAAGTTTAAAGTGGGACCACTGAAAAATCGAATATTCGGTCCAACTTCACGAGCTCTTTGAACGCGTCCGCCTATTGGCGTAGCTGCGTATTGTATTGATCCTGCCATGTCAGTTCTCTCCGAAAAGTTCGAACATCCATTCTAGCCTTTTGTCCGTTTTGAGACAAATAGCGCTTTCGTTGGTAGGGTTATTGGTAATTTTCTCCGTGGAACATCTCGGAAACACTGGCATCCTCAAAAACGTGGTCGAGAGCCTTAGCAATAATCGGAGCAATAGAGAGAACAGTAATGTTGTCGATCTTTTGTGAATCAGTTAATGGAATTGTATTTGTGATCACACACTCTTTGATAGGTGCGGCACCAATACGTTCAATCGCTGGACCTGAAAGAACTCCGTGAGTTGCCGCTAAATATACATCGATTGCGCCACGCTCTTTCAAAAGTTCAGCCGCTGTGCACATCGTTCCTGCGGTGTCGATCATGTCGTCCACCAAAATACACGTACGTCCTTTGACTTCACCCACGACTTCTTCAGCAACACTTTCATTAAATGTTCCTTTAGGTCGACGCTTGTCAATAAATGCGAGTTCAGTATCGATGCTCATCGCTTCGAGAATATTCGCAAACTTGCGTGCACGTTTACCTCCACCAGCATCAGGTGAGACAACAGTGACATCGCCTTTAATTTTTTCTCCGAGGTATTCAGCCAAAAGAGGAACAGCTGTTAAGTGATCGACAGGACAGTCAAAGAACCCTTGAATCTGACCAGTGTGCAAATCAACAGTAACCACTCGGTCAACTCCTGCAACGGTCAGCATGTCAGCAATAAGCTTTGCTGTAATCGCTTCTCGCCCTTGGGCTTTGCGGTCTTGGCGTGCATATCCATAAAAAGGAACAACCGCAGTAATACGCTTTGCCGAGGCACGTTTTGCGGCATCGATCATAATCATTTGCTGCATAATGCGATCGTTGATGGGTTCACAGTGCGATTGAATAACGAATACATCAGCACCACGAATGGAATCTCCATAGCGAACATAAAGTTCACCGTTAGAAAAAGTAGAGAGCGACATATCGCCAAGCGTTACTTTGAGTTCATCAGCAATCTCTTGTGCAAGTTCGTCATTACCGCTACCCGTCACCAGCATGAAGCGTTTTTTGCTGATCAATTCCATCGATGCCATGAGTCCCCTTCAATCAGCGTGCCAAATTATTCGGCTTTGCTTTTCGTCTCTGAAGCTTAACGTAATTTCCGCTCAATCCCCAATGCTATTATTCGCGATCTTTGGGAGCGATCCAATCTTCATCTACTGTTGCGGGAACACCCTTGGCAAGAGAACCCGGAGGTACATCTTTAGTCACGACCGCACCAGCTCCGGTGTAGCTTTCGTCGCCCACGCTGACAGGTGCAACGAGAACCGTATTGACTCCCGTGCTCACATTATTTCCAATGATGGTGGGGTGTTTTTTAGCGCCGTCGTAATTGGCTGTAATGGTACCTCCGCCGAGATTCGTATTTTCGCCCACCGTTGCGTCACCAATATAAGAAAGATGAGGAACTTTACTTCCCGCACCAATATCTGATTTTTTAGTTTCAACAAAGGTACCTACATGTGCACCTTTGCGAAGGCGTGTGCCCGCACGCAGTGACGCATAAGGCCCCACAGTTACTTCATCTTCGATCGTGGACCCTTTGATTGTGCTCGATTCAATAGTGCAATCGCGTCCAATAATAGAGTCAACAATTCGCGTGTTGGGTCCAATAACACTGCCCGCTGCGATTGCAGTGCTGCCCTGCAAGATCGTGCCAGGAAGCAACGTGACATCAGCTTCAAGTGTCACACTGGCGTCCACATACGTAGTGGCTGGGTCCATCATTGTGACACCATTTTTCATGTGATCAGTATTGATAGTGACTCTCATAATGAACTCCAGTTCAGACATTTGTGCTCGGTCATTGGCGCCTTGCGCAATTTTCGGATCGTGATAGGTATAGGACGTAACAGCTTTACTCGAATCTCGCGCAATTTCAACAACGTCCGTCAAGTACTGTTCGCCCTGAGAATTATTTGTGTCAAGTTTGTCTAACGCAATCTCGAGAAACGAACGCGTGAAAACAAAGGGGTACATGTTGCATTCTGTTATTACACGTTGCGCATCATCGCAATCTTTTTCTTCGACAATTGCTTTAACAATTTTATTTTCATCGCGCACGATACGGCCATACCCGTGAGGATTTTCGAGAATTGCTGTTGAGACCAACACGTCGGCTTCGCAAGCTAGGAAACTGTTACACATTTCGGCCAGCACATCTGAAGTCAGCAAAGGCATATCGCCTAGAACAACAATGATATTTTGCGCGTCGAGGCTTAAGCCTGTCATTCCCACTTTTGTCGCGTGGCCAGAACCCAACAGTTCCGTCTGTTCAACGAAAGTGATGCGCTCAAGAAAAGATGCGCAGGTAGTCTCAATTTCGCGCTCTACTTGTTCGCCCCCATTACCCACAACAACAACAATTTCATCAACAACATTTTCGAGCGAAAGCATGATGTGTGTAATGACAGTTCGTCCGCAAAGAGAATGTAAAAACTTAGGAAGTGATGACTTCATCCGAGTGCCTAACCCTGCAGCGGGCACAATTGCAGCAAACGAAGTTTTTGTCATAGGTATGAGATGCTAACAAACCTGGATTTATCAACCACAAAGCTTCATGTCAGCTCACGGTATTACGTCGATGAAAAGCACTCTATCGGGCAAGCGCAACTGAGCTAAGTTCACGCTCAAGTCTCTTATCCATACCCTGCATTTCATACGCTGTGTGAGCAAGGGCAACTAGACCAAGCGCATGCTGGTTGAGTTCGCGACCATGAGCTTGAGGATTGCGCCAACGTGCATCGCTATTGAGAAACGGCTGCCCATCAACAATTCGTTCCATTACTGCACCATTTTTAACTACATAACCTGATGGTGGACGCATCTCATTTTTCACTCTTTCGCCTGTAAGAATCCCATACGAGAGAGTATCCTTCACGACCATATCTTGACCGGAAGTATTGTGAAGATACATTTGCGAAAGAGGAACCATACCGCTGTTTTTCCATTCCACTGCAGTCAGTGTTCCACCAAAAGGTATTCCCAACCAGGCAGCCAAATGCTCTAAGACCACATCAGACTCTCCTGCGCTATTCGCTATCTCAGAAAGTAGCCGCGTTGAACCTTGAAAGCGAACATTAACTTCAGTAAAGAAAACTTGGCCAGTTTCTGTA
Source organism: uncultured Burkholderiales bacterium (assembly GCA_964391505.1). Taxonomy (GTDB): domain Bacteria; phylum Actinomycetota; class Acidimicrobiia; order IMCC26256; family JAGPDB01; genus JAGPDB01. The sequence continues at coordinate 10,345 of CAYMMG010000002.1, forward strand.
AGAAGAAAGTCGACTCCAAATGCACCTACAAAACCCTGCCTTCCAAGATACTCTCCAACTTTGACCAATATATCGTCGCACTGTTGCAATACCTCGTCCGGAAGATCCAAACCGTACGCAAAGTCATTTCCACAATAACCAAATGGAAGCTCAGACAATGCAGGTGGTCCAATAATTTGTGCTGACACAGGAAAACGAGAAACAGGTGCAACTTTCCCGTTGCGAGTAGGTCGAAATACAACGCCTGAAGCGTTCAGAGACACTGCATTTTCTATAAGTCGTGCAACAGAAACTGTTGCCATACCTGAATCGAGCATCTCCTGGATATCTTGCCGTACTCTCGGATCATAAATTTCGTCACCACGAATACTTAGAATTCCTTTGCCGCTGGCACCCCCATCACCTCGAACAATAATTCTTCCATCATGTACTTCGTGTAAACCATCAACGAATTCAATTTTTCTCACATGATTCCAAGGAATAACGGGAACATCTATTTCATGATCATCAAGCGCTTCTTCAATTCGAGGTTTCGAAGAAAGGTATCGATATTCTGCCCATGAAATTCCAAAATACTTGGCCACACGCGATGCATTAATAATTGATTCAAGTTCTAATACGGGTTCGTAGGCAAGAACGACGGGTGCTTTACCACGCACCACACTGCTATCAAGACATTCTGCAATTTCGTGCCGAAATTCTCTTTCTCGGAAAAGGCGTGCCTCATATTTTCTCTTACTTTCATCGCTTCCGCGAGGATCTCCGTAACCTCGAGCACATCCTCGAATGCCCGTGCGCTCTTCTAACGCCCGAAAATAATGAACATTTGGATGAGTTGGTTCTACCTCGGCAGGGTCATAGAAACTAAACGAGCCAGCAACGAAACCAGGATCGAGGGCTTGAAGACCCATAAAGTGGCTTCCCCTAAGGCTGGAACCCACAACGACTTCGCGCCCTGTCCATTCGCGGCCTCTTCGATCAATAAAGGGCTCAGACAACTTTCGTTCAACTTTATTAAGAAGCCGAGTGTGATCCACAATTTCATTGTAATAAAAATAGCTTTAAAGCACTCAATCGTACTGAATCATCCCAAAAGATGCTGGCAACTGAAGCTCGCAATTGTTTACTCGAGGGATGGATTCTTGTCCGCCAAGCCACTATGCTAAATGGACATATCGCCCTACCTAACGGAAGGTCAGTCCCTATGACAACTACTTCTCCTTCACTTTCTAGCGAATTCGCAGGCGTTGGCACCGAAAAAGCTGGAACACTCAAGCCCGCGCTTCGATCCATTCCACGAGAATGCCTTGAACGCCCGACTCACAAAGGTGCGTTCATTGTTGCTCGTGCAATTTCACTATGGATTCTTTCCCTCATCGTTCTTTTCACTTGGGATAACCCAATCATTGTTGCACTCGGTTGGGTATTCGCATCCTTAGCTTTGGCAGGAATGTTTGTTGTGGGTCACGACGCTGCACACGGTTCACTCTTCAATTCAAAAAAAGCAAACAAAGTTATTGGTCGACTGCTTTTCTTGCCTGAACTTCATTCTTATGAAGGATGGCTTCTTGGCCACAACCGCCTCCATCACGGTCACACCGTTCGTGAACAAATGGATTTCGTGTGGCATCCCACAACGCCCGAAGAGTATCAAGCAATGAGTAAAGCACGAAAATTTCAACATCGTATCGAATGGAGTTTTCTCGGGTCTGGACTTTATTACATCCGCAATGTCTGGTGGGACAAAATGATTTCCTTCACGCCACCCGAACGCTACCGTGAACGCATCAAAAAAGATGTGCGCTTTGTTGCACTGATCGGCACCTTAACGGCAATTGCTCTCTTTTCATATGGCTTAGCGCGCTACGATTCTGTTCTTGGCGCCCTATGGATGATCGTCAAAGTCGTGGGTGTTCCTTGGTTTGGGTTCATGACAATTATTGGATGGACCGTCTACGTTCACCACATCTCTCCAGAAATTAAGTGGTGGCCTCGCAATCAATGGGACAGCTACAAAGGTCAGATTGAAGGGACAACAATTCTCGACTGCCCGCGGATAATCAACACGCTCTTTTTCTACAATATCTTTGTACATGTTCCGCACCATGTTGATATGCGCATCCCGTGCTACAACTTACCTCTAGCTGCACGGGCCTTAGAAGATGCGTTCCCTGATATCCGTCGAAAAAATTTGCGTTTTCGCGATTATCTCCAGACCGTAAAGATGTGCAAACTTTATAACTTCGAAACTCACACGTGGCACAACCATGATGGCGAAGTCACGGCATTTGCAATCGATTAAAGCTACATAATCTTAGCGACCTAAGAGATTATCAAAATCGATATCTCGTGGTGCCGCGTACATGCGAGCAATACAAAGATTGTCATGTTGTCTTTCCCCAACCGAGTGCAGCACAGTAACAATGCCATCGTATGGTTCTGGAAAATGTGACAATGCTTCGGTGACGCGCGATAGTGCTTCCTCCGTGAGATCAACATCGTCTCGGAAATTGATGTGCAAAACTAAAATTCGATCATTTGCAACGTTAAGAGCTCCAATATCAAGAGACCTCACAAAATCTGCATTCTCACAAAGCCGAGTTTGGATCATCCCCTCATAAGCAGCTCCTAGCCCAAAGGAATATGCTTCAGGATAAAACTTTTCACGCGCCTGATCGCGAACAAACTCAGTCACAGCATCAAGCAATGGTTTCAAAAATTCATGGGAAGCAAAAAAGAACCCGTGATCCCTTGTTACAAGACCCACGCCTGATCTCCGCAAGCCACATATTAGAGCCACATCACCTAACGTTTTCGTTATAAGTTCAGATTGTGAAGTCACGGGAAGTTGATCCCCCACCATTAACACGGGACGCAACAAGGCTTTCCCGTTTTTTGTACTCGTAAAATCACCGTAGGTAACGTATGCTTCATGAGCTTCATCAAGACTACTAATAAGGTCACATGCATCAATAAAGCCGAATAATGCAGCAGGCACTTTCTCGTCAGTTTTTTGAGCCCAAATGGGGATGGGGGTGTTAAATATGTCTGGAGAAAAAGTAAACCCCATGGAAAGTTGTAATTCAGCAAATACTGTAAGAAAAGTGTTGTAAGCATCCATACCAAGCTGCATCCTAGCGCTCGGCAATGAATACTGTCTTTTTTGTACCATGTCGTAATATGCGCATATTGACTCTATATACGGCATATGGGATAATCACACAAATGGCCATGAAACTGAATAGCGAAAAACAAACTTAATAAGTTTCTAGAGCCCGCGGGTTTTTCACGCCGCAAGAAAGGGAGGTATCTATTATGTCAGGAACACCTTCTTTTTCAGATCTCTCCGGGCAAATGGAAGCTTTACTTAGCGAAGCCACAACTCTCGAGCAAGAAGTAAACCAACATTCGGGCACACTAAACCGACAGATGGAAGCAGTACGTTCCTACCTCAGAGACTTTGCTCGACCCGTTTCTCTCAACATAGAAGATTGGGAAGGTTCGACTCGCCGGGCAGCGCGAGGAGTTTTGACTAATTTCAATCTTCTCTCAGGAATTCAGAAACAAAATATTACTGGAATTCTTAACGACGTAACTCAAAGCTACCGTTCAATAGCAGGCAGTTAAATGACAGCATCTTTCGAACTCAATAGTTCCGCACTCCTTGCCTCAACTTCTAGCGAACGAGCATCCCTCAATGAACTCTCTGTCAATCGAGGAATGAGCGAAACCATGCTGTGGGGCACAGTGATCACGTTACGAGCACGCGCATCGCGTCGACGAAAATTAATTCAGGACTTGATTGCACTTAGAGAACAAATGCGAGCGCGTTTGTCGCTCAATCAAGAGAATGTAAATAATCCTTCTACCGATGAAAACGACCTGCAGCGCTTACAAAATCAAGTTAACTCTTTAAGATTTCTTTCTGGCAGTCTTGACAGCAAGATTGCTGAGCAACAACGCATAATATCCACAGAAGAATCTATGGCGGACGACCTTGATGCGGCTGCTGAAAAGATCGGTGACACTTCTCGCAATCTTGAGCAACGGGAAGAATTTTTTGCTGCCGTAAATAGGTTCGTACACCAGAGCGCGAATAACGATGATCGCGCGGGTGAGCGAATGCTCTCTACTTTTGCTGGACTGAGAAACGACTTACGCGATCAAGCAAGTGACGTACTCGATGATATATCGAACAGATCAACTGGTGCACTTATGGATGCATGCCCTGCAGATGGGAGCATTGCTGATGGTTCCTTTCGAGCTGATGGTAGCGCCAACGCATTATGTAGAGACTCGATTGACCAAGCGCCTTCAGCAGCAGCGGCTCGAGCTATTCTTTGGACATTCCAACATTTAGGAATACCATACGGTCGGGGAGATGGACCAGCCACTGGAGGATGCTCTGTCATTTCATCACGGATTGGGCCCGGTAGTTTCGACTGCAGTGGCTTTGTAACATCAGCATATACACAAACGGGAACAGATGTAACAGCTGCAGGCAATCCAAATCCAAACACCGCTCAGATGTTAGGGGCTTGGGCACATGGATCAGGAATAAACCCTGCGCAAGCTAGACCCGGAGATCTTCTTTTCCCCACACAAGGTCACGTTGCTTTGGTACTGAGCAATGGCAACGTCATTCAAACAAACTCGTGTGGCGATGTCTCTCACGTCACCACTACCGCTGATGTCGCTGGCGATTACATGCGCTATTTCAGAATCAATCCTTAACTACTCTTTACTGACAACAAATGTGAGTTATGTAAGATTAAACGAGTCAGATGACAAGAACATGTAAAGCTATCGGACAAGCGCTCTACCCATAATGCTGACTTGGAAATAAAGAGTATAAAAAATTATGAGACAACTGTGGCCCACATCACAAGACAGCGTTGATCTTCTTAATGCATACGTCCTACCTTCAAATGCAAATCCGTATCTTCGCATCAACATGGTTTCTAGCCTCGATGGTGCCATCTCGATTGAAGGTCAGTCCAAGGGATTGAGTGGTCCGGCCGACCGGAACGCATTTCACGCCATGCGAAGCTTGGCCGATGTCATTTTGGTGGGTGCCACAACCATGCGAATGGAAAAATATCGTCCCGCGAAAATAAGCCAGGAAGATCAAAAGCGTCGACATGAGCGAGGACAAATTCCAGTTCCTCCTATTGCTGTTGTCACACGGAATGCGGTATTCGATTATGACACGCCTTTTTTTTGTGAAGCAGTGTCGCGCCCTATCATTCTTACAACACACACTGGTGCGATCACCGCACAAGATGCAACAGACACTGCTGACATCATTGAGTGCGGCAACGATAATGTTGATCTAACTCTTGCCGTCAAAGAACTTCTCGAGCGGGGCCTTACCTCCATTTTGTGTGAAGGTGGTCCGACGTTAAATGCTGATTTGCTCAGTGCTGGACTTGTTGATGAACTGTGTTTAACAATCGCGCCATTCATAACACAAGGATCGGGCAAAAAAATATTTGAAGGTCCCGAGCTACAAACACCAGAAGGTTTTGACGTCACTCACATTTTCATGGACGAGAGATTTCTTTTTCTTCGTTTACACCGCAACGAAATTTAACTTAGAACCATGAACCGCAAAACGTCGATGGTCTTGCCATCAATATCAAGATGCCACACATATTGACCTTGAGAAAGATTGAGTGGACTGATTCCAATTGCCATAGGCAAATCGATAGAAGTTCCATGCGGCATTCCTGGTGGGCGTCCCTGTTCGAACTTTGCTTCAAATGCAACTCGATCTCCATTGGGACCGACTACTTCGTTTCCATCTTCATCAACGAGCAACGCACGAAAATCATGTTCGATATTTGCTTCGTTCCATGGCACATTTATTTTCATTGCGATAAACGAAATTGCATTCCCGTGTTGGAATAGAGAAATCCCGCCGCCCGAAATAAAGAGTTTGTTATCAGCTACTTGGGCGTGATCACACAGCAACGCCGAGATGCTCCAAGTCGTATCTAATTCTGTGGACATTGTGTGCCTTTCATTTTTCGATTATTGCGTCTGCTTCGATTTCAACGAGCCAGTCAGGATCAATGAAACCCTTTATTTCTACAAAAGTACACGCGGGCTGGATCTCTGAAAAGATTTCTCCGTGCGCACCGGCAACTTCTTGCCAATCATCAATATTTTTTAGATAAATCCGTGTACGAATGACATCGGTCAAGGACGCATCCGCTTGACCAAGCACATCTTCAATAATTTCCAAACATCGTTTAGCTTGACCGTACGCATCTCCAACGCACGAAACACCTCCATCAAGAGCAATCGGTGCGGTACCTGTTACTGCAATTGTATTTCCGATCCGCACCGCACGGGAAAAACCTATTTGCGTTTCAAGAGGTTGCCCGTACGTAATGTTCTTTCGTTCCATCTCATCAGACTACCTGGATGAAGATGGTCTTTCCCTTTTAAGATTGCAGAAACTGATTACTAGACGAGCGTACGAAATATATTTGGTTGAAAATTGGGACCCGAGGCAGTGATGGTGTCCGTGTTTTGTCCACTTCCACCGCCAGGGTTACTGCCCGTATCCGGGATATTCAGATCCATGAATGAACACACCACCTGTTCTGGACGGTTTTTTCGTGTAATCGAAAATGCTACCTCGGTAGGATTGGCAGGTGTACCCATCTCTTCCCTAGCAAGAACGAGTACTTCCGGAGCATTGGGTTGCCTTATCGCATAGGTAATCACGGTAGACCCTCCGTCGGAATCAAGAACTTCGACGACATTCAGAGGATCAACAATCGCATCCAACTCTCCTTGAGTAATAGTGAACGGATCATCACCGAAAGGATGGTTGGCCAACTGGTTCACAATACTTAGCTGCTCTCCATCCGCAGGATCCGACACCATCACCAATGAACTTGATTGTCCGGTGGGTCGAGTTTCAAGATCAACATAATCACTGGTCCCGATTACATAAGCATGACCATTGACCTGTTCCTGCTTGCCTAAAAGTGCAAATGCTTCATCAGCAGTTTGCCCTTCATCAGGAACAAACACACTTGCTGCACTCGATAGAGGACTATCCTCCGCTGGCGACAAAGTTACTGCGTCTGAAGAATAACCGGTAACGACTACATCGGTTCCAATTTCGGCCACTGTCTCATCATCACAATCCATTCGCCAAGCTGTGGAAGAAGGATCTGCGGGTAGTGCTGGAGCAGATGGAAGATCCGGAAGAGTGGGGAATGAACCTGCGGGGTCTGTAGTTACGGTCGGATCTGAAACTGTTTGATCAGATGCGTCATTCGCACATGAAGGCAGTACTAATGCTGCTGCAACAAGTACAAGCGCTCGAAATCGATTGGGTAAATTTCTCATATTTGGCCTCCGGGCAAGTGAACCATATTACTGGAAAATATGCTTTTATGCCATTACGGGGTATCTCAAACTTCGAACTACTATGATCACGCTTTGCTGTCTTAATGAGTCATCGACCACCCATTGAGTTATTAGACTCGACTAAATGACCGTTTATGCTGGTTTTAAGAAAATCTTGGTTCAGACTTTTAAAAAAGTATCGAAACATCTCTTGTACAAACCCTGTCTTGTTGAAAGAGAACCTACGATGACAAAAACATTAGAAGCAATCAAAAAAACTTCGCTCCTCGCAAAACTGACATTTGCTACATGTCTCATTGCAATAATGGCGGGCGTCACAACTTTCGGCGCTTACTCAACATTTACTGGGACGGCCGACACATCTGCCTCTAACCCTATTACAACAACGTGCACGATGACTCTTACGGGAATTGGTACGAACGGAGCGAACAACCGACTCACCTTAGGTGCGTCAAACATTGTTCCCGGCGACACAATGCAACGAACAGTCAATGCAAAGAACTCAGGATCCTCATGTTTGAACGCCACCACCCCCATCAGACTTACTAGTCGTGCAACGGGTTGCTTGGGAACATGTCAGTCTTCACTTTTGAACACCGACACAACAAACGGTCTTCAAATGGCAATCGACAAGTGTTCCGTTGCCTGGACAGAAGCTGGTGTCGCTCCCGCATACACATACACATGTGGAGGCACAACAACATCGGTATTAGCATCCGTTCCTGTCATCCAAACTGCTGTGACACTTAACAATATTGTGGGAACCTCAGGAACTGACAACTTCCTCAGAGTTACGTTGTCTTTCCCAGTGGGCGCTGGAAACACATTCCAGAACCTCACATCACGGATTGAGTATGAACTTGCAGCACAACAACGCGCAGGAACTAACCAATAGTCAACAGATTCTGTTCTCTACATATATTCTTGAGGGAAACCGATTGGTTTCCCTCTTTCTCATCACTCTGATATTTACGGCGATTTCTCTCTTTTCAATCTGACTATAGGTCAAAAAGATCAATTTTTTCCGGTTTCGACTAGGCCAAACGACCTTTTTTTAAAAATTTCTCAAATTACATATTCAGAATCGATTACATCGACCGAAATATTTCTAGAACAAAAAAACTGTCCCATTGAAAGAGGACCCAAAATGAGAAAATCAATACGAGCAATCAAAAAGACATCGCTCCTTGCAAAAATGACATTCGCAGTATGTCTGATTGCAGTGAGCTCGAGCCTGATGAGCTTTGGTGCATTTTCAACGTTTACTGGGACGGCCGACACATCTGCCTCTAACCCTATAACGACCACTTGTACAATGACTCTTGCAGGAATTGGAACCAACGCGGCGAACAACCGACTCACCTTAGGTGCGTCAAACATTGTTCCCGGCGACACAATGCAACGAACAGTCAATGCAAAGAACTCAGGATCCTCATGTTTGAACGCCACCACCCCCATCAGACTTACTAGTCGTGCAACGGGTTGCTTGGGAACATGTCAGTCTTCACTTTTGAACACCGACACAACAAACGGTCTTCAAATGGCAATCGACAAGTGTTCCGTTGCCTGGACAGAAGCTGGTGTCGCTCCCGCATACACATACACATGTGGAGGCACAACAACATCGGTATTAGCATCCGTTCCTGTCATCCAAACTGCTGTGACACTTAACAATATTGTGGGAACCTCAGGAACTGACAACTTCCTCAGAGTTACGTTGTCTTTCCCAGTGGGCGCTGGAAACACATTCCAGAACCTCACATCACAAATAGAGTATGAACTTGCAGCACAACAACGCGCAGGAACTAACCAGTAACACTACCGGACTCCAATAAAGCATCTCTACCGGCAGAACATTCTGCCGGTAGAGTTGTATAAAGAAGAGATTCATCATGGTTGGTAAAAAAAAGAACGTTCATAAAACTCAATCAAAGTCCGAGGACACGGACACATCACCAATTCCCTCACGTCCTTTAGTGCGCATTCTCAAATATCTCGGCAATGGAATTTTTATAGCTGTCATTCTTCTCTTCCTGGTCATTGCGCTGAGTCTCATCACAGGAAAATATCGAGCCGTTTCAATCCTGAGTGGATCGATGGCTCCAGAAATGCCAAAAAATTCGCTGGCAATCGCAACTGAAAAAGATGTTTCTGATCTTAAGGTCGGCGATGTCATGATCTTTCAAGAACCAACCTCTGGAAAAGAAATTGTTGCTCACCGAATTATAGAAATAAGTGATGAAAAAAAACCACACTTTAAGACAAAGGGTGATGCAAATTCTTCTCCCGACAAATGGAACTTTTCCATTACAAGCAAAAAGGCCTGGATTGTTGTTGAATCAATTCCTATGGCGGGAAGTTTCTTTACTTTTTTCTCTGTTGGGTCGCGTCGTGAAGTCACGATTGTAATTGAGCTCGCAATCATGATCTTTGCGGGCTTTATGATCTTCAGGGGCCGAAATAAAGATAAGAATTCGCCCCCAAATAAAGTAGTTTTTAAAAAACGACGGGGCATCCTCTCTAAATCGCTCTCATCTCCAGCATCAGGTGCTAGCGCATTAACGATAACCATCGCGATACTTATTCTTTATTCCGGCGCATACGCAGCCTTTACGGCTTCATCAACAACCTCGACAAGTAACCCTGTTGTCGCGGCATCAAATGTTCAAAACGTAAACTACATCGGTTGCTCGTGGACCACGTCGCTCTCCACACTTTCATTTGCTTGGTCATTGGCTGGTTCAGGATCGCAGAATAATACTCAGCTCCAACGCGGCACCGTCACAGGCGGACCATATGCCACACAATTTAATTTTGCAAACCCTGCTACTGTGGGAACAAATGCTCCTTCACCCGTCACCAATGAATGGTTCTACGCAATTCGTTCCACACGTACAGGTACCAGTTGGACAAGTTCCAACACGCCAGAAATCCGCAGTGATCGCTGCCAATTTTCGATAGATTCATACGCAGGAACCGGAACAATAGGATTCTCAGGAGATGGAGGACAAGCAACTGCTGCACAAATTAGGCTTCCGCGAGGAATCGCAACAGACAGTGTGGGGAATCTCTACATTGCAGACTTTACAAACAACAGAATTAGAAAAGTCACAAAATCAACCGGAGTAATTACAACGGTAGCGGGAGGAGGAGCCACAACAGGTTGCACATTTGCTGGGGCTGCCACTTCTGCGATTCTTAGTGGACCGAGTGACGTGACGGTTGATGCTGCAGGTGATATTTATATTGCGGAATCGACAGGACATTGTATTCGCAAAGTCACAGTAGCAACAGGTCAGATATCCCGGTATGTGGGCAACGGTACTGCGGGATCGAATGGAGATGGAGGCCTCGCCACTGCAGCACGCGTCAACGCACCATTAGGTTTAGCAGTCAATGGCACCCACCTCTACATTGCCGATTCAAGCAATAGCAGAATTCGAAGAGTCCTTCTGTCGTCGGGAGTCATTTCGCTCATTGCGGGGACAGGCGGCAACACAGCTTGCACGTATGCAGGGGTAGGAACAGGTGTCTCAATGTCTGGCCCTCGTGGAATCTCTTTTGACTCAGCAGGAGATCTACTTATTGCCGACACGGGTCGTAGTTGTATCCGAAAACTCGCAGTTGCTACCGGCCAAATTTCACAAGTGATGGGCGGAGGAGCAAACTCAGCACCCAATAACACCTGCGCATTCTCAGGTCTGGCAACAGCAATTAACCTTTCGAATCCTTCTGATGTCATTGCAACACCCAGTGGAGATATTTTCGTAACGCAACTGGGCCGGCGTTGTGTCGTTAAAAAAACGGGAACAGCGGTTTCAAACTTTGCAGGTACAGGAACGTCAGGAAACACTGGAGACAATGGACCCGCGCTCGGCGCGCTCCTCGGTTCACCATGGGGTCTCGCCTACGACAGCACCAGTAGCCTACTTTTCCTAGCGCAAAACCTCACCACTCCGAGTTCACGCGTTCGAATTATCTATAGCGTTCTCTGATCTCCTTAAAGCAAATAGGTTTCATATGCTTCCGGGAGGTCTGACCTTCCAAAAGGGATATAAGGGCACGGAATTACTCCAGGTCAGATTTATTTTCTGGAAAAGTGAAACTTTTTGGCTCGGATCTCCCTATAACCTATGCCACAACGAATGGAGGACCCATGAAGTACAGATTCCTTAGCTGCGCAGGCCTATGCGTCGCGCTTCTCGCCACAACGATATCCCCTGCCTTTGCAGACGAAACGACAACGTCTACAACGACACCTTCGAGACAAACTCGGATTGAACAACGCCAAGCAGCGACAGAACAGCGGCAAGCAGAGGCTTGCGAACGCATCACGACACGCGTCGCCACTCAAAAGGCAACGATTCAAGAACGTGCTGCAACAACGGAATCGCTCTATGAAAAGCAGGATGCCAAGCTCGCTACGCTCGTTGAGAAAGCAAAAGCAAACGGAGTTGATACAAGCGATCTTGAAACATTCCACGAGACCTGGGAAGAATTCACCGACGAGATAAAAGACAAGCGAACCGAAATTGCAGCACTCATTGATTCAGCAGTTTCACTCGTCTGCGATGGCGATCGTGAAGGTGGTCGCGCAGCATTCGAAGAGTGCAGGGCCATTGTGGAAGAGATTAGAGAAGTGAAATTATCTCGACGCCAATATTGGGTCAACACAATTGTTCCCGAACTTAAAAGTATTCGCGATCAACTTCGAGCTCTCTGAAAATAAGGCGCAGAGCAATGAGCGGGGATACAACAGACGATCTGACGGCAATCAATGCGGTACTGAGCGGAGATAAGGCTCAGTACCGTGTCGTTGTGGAACGCTATCACCGCGGTCTTATCAACTATCTCTATAACATGACACGTGATTCAACCATCGCAGAGGAGCTTGCTCAAGATGCATTTGTTCAAGCGTTTCGAAAGCTATCTACATATAATTCTGCGTATTCATTTTCTACATGGCTCTATACAATCGCATCAAACATTGCAAAAGACCACTTTAAGAAAAATTCACGAATCCTGCGTGTTGTCCCAGACGGACGGACGAGCGAGCTCACTCCCGACGAAGCATTGACACAAAGCACACGAGCACATGATGTTCGTGCTGCAATCGCAACACTCAAGCCCGACTACCAACAGGTCATCAATTTGTTTTATTGGGAAAACAAGAGTTACGAGGAGATCGCCGCCATTGTGGGGTGCCCTGTGGGCACTGCACGAACATGGTTATCTCGAAGCAAGCAACAACTAGAGGAGCAGCTTTATGGACACGTTTGACGAATTGATCGGAGAAGCGAAAATGGAACATGAGCCAACATCAGATTTTACAGATCGCGTCATGGACAAAATCGAGCAATCCTCAAAAGGAGTGCAAGGAACGGTGCAAAGAGACTTTGGAAACCACAAACGTCTTTATGCTCTTGCAGCGATTGCTGCCTCGGTTTTAGTTGTCGCATTCGGTTTAACTTTTGCACTGGGATCATCCGACAGTCCGTCGAGCAATCGCAACAATGTTGCAATCAATACTCAGCCGAACCCCACAACTGCTACTACCAACCCTGCGCCTAATGCAGAAGCGAATGCTGTAGCGGATGAATTTGATGAAGTCCTCACATCCATCGATAAAGATTTGTCGAATGATATTTCGTCCAATACCTTGGATACTTCGAACCTTAATGACCAAGGAATCTGACAGGCCCACCAGCGAATTCCCAATTATATAGTGTAAATACTTGCTAACAGCCTGTTGTAAATAGCCTTTACTTCGCCTTTCGGCCATGGAAATCCTTTCCATGGCCGATTTTTTTTTATAAAGTATCTATCCGCGCACATTTAGTAAGCAGAATAGACATTAAGAAGAGATTTATCATGGACAGTGAGCAAGACAACGTGGAGTTAAACAATTCGGAATCAGTGACCGCAGCGCCATCGAAAAATCGTAAATCCCGTCTCGTTGCCTTTATCGCATTTTCCGGACAATTTACTTTCATCCTCGCTATTACGATTTCTCTAGTTATTACTGTTCTTCTCGCCTCGGGCAAATATCGTGCCGTATCTATTTTGAGCGGGTCGATGTCTCCCACGATGCCACAAAGTTCTCTCGCGATAGCAACACAAAAAGACATCTCTGACCTTAAGGTCGGCGACATTATGATTTTTCAAGATCCTGTATCTGGGAAAGAAGCCGTTGCCCATCGGATCATAAAAATTAGTGATGAAAAAAATCCTCACTTTCAAACCAAAGGTGATGCCAACTCTACACGTGATGATTGGGACTTTACAGTCACGGGAACCAGCGCGTGGGTCGTTACGGAATCACTACCCAAGGTAGGTAGCCTTTTTATGTTTCTCTCTGGAGGGTCCCGGCGTGAGGCTACCATCGTTATCGAACTCGCCTTCTTGACCATTGCAGGAATCTCAATCGCAAAAAGACGAAATCATTCAAAGTCCTCTCGTCCTGGTTTCGTTTTCAACAATCAAAACAACTTCATTACCAAGACACTCACGTCTCGTTCATCGACAACTATCGCCCTTTTCGCAACAATGGCAATAATGCTTCTGTACTCAGGCGCTTATGCAGCATTTACAGCAACATCAACAACATCTGCCAACAATCCCATAGTTGCATCTTCAAGTATTCAAAATGTAACCCCCGTGGGTTGCTCATGGACGACATCGCTCACAACGCTTTCCTTTGCTTGGACGCTGGCGGGCTCGGGAGCCCAAAACAACACTCAACTCCAACGCGGAACAGTTACAGGTGGACCTTATGGAACACAAACAAACTTTGCCAACCCCGCAACATCTGGAACAGACTCCCCCTCACCTGTAACCAATGAGTGGTTCTATGCACTACGTTCGACCAGGACGGGAACCAATTGGACAAGTTCGGATACGCCAGAAATGCGCAGTGATAATTGCCAGTTCTCTATCGACGAATACGCAGGGACCGGAACAATAGGGTTCTCAGGCGACGGAGCAGCAGCCGAAGATTCTCAGATCAGACTTCCTCGAGGCATTGCCACAGATAGTTCCGGAAATCTCTACATCGCCGATTTTACGAATAAAAGAGTTCGAATGGTAAATAGAACAACAGGAATCATCACAACCATCGTTGGAGGTGGAAATACTTCCGGGTGCGGCTTTTCCGGAGCAGGAACCTCAGCCTCACTCAATGGACCGAGTGATGTCGCAGTTGACTCTTCGGGCAATGTCTACATCGCAGGATCAAACGGGAACTGTATCCGCAAATATACGCCAGCAACAGGAACGGTTTCTCAATTCGCTGGGACAGGAACCTCCGGTTCCACAGGAGATGGGGGTGCAGCAACCTCTGCTCGCGTTGCCGCCCCGCTCGGTATAGCGGTTAACTCAACCGATGTCTACATCGCAGACTCTGGCAACAACAGGATCCGCAAAGTACATCTCTCAACAGGTGTCATTTCACTTGTTGCTGGCACAGGAGGAACTAACGCATGTACTTATTCAGGCACAGCGACGGGTGTATCCATGTCAGGTCCAAGAGGAATGTCTTTCGACTCTGCAGGTAATCTTCTCATTGCTGATACCGGGCGTAATTGTATTCGAAAGCTCAACGTTACAACAGGACAAATTTCACAAGTGATGGGCGGAGGAGCCAACTCGGCGCCGAACAATACTTGTGGATTCTCAGGACTCGCAACGGACATTCGCCTCGCCACACCATCCGATGTCGTCGAAACTCCTAGTGGAGCAATACTTGTATCACAGCGTGGTCGTAGTTGCATTGTGAAAAAATCGGGAACAACTGTTGCAAACTATGCAGGAACTGGAACTCAAGGAAACATAGGAGATAATGGGCCAGCACTAGGTGCTCAGATCGGCAGGCCATGGGGACTCGCCATGAGAAACAGTGATTCAAGTCTCTTGGTCGCACAAAATCTCACAACTCCGAGTTCACGCGTACGAGTTATTCACGGGACACTCTAAGTTTCCACAAATTCTTCCGCTTTGGCTTAAACAACTACCGTACCCAGTACTTCATTCAGCCAAAGCGAGTAAAAGACATAAAAAATGGTCGGTATGCAATGCGCGTACCGACCATTTTCGTGGGGGGATATTAATAAGCAACTGAGCTGCTTGGTTTTACCTAACCTTGTGGGCCACCTCGACCCTGAGGTCCACCTTGTCCGCCAGTACCACCAGGGCCACCCTTGCCAGCCGGAGGCTTTAAAAGATCGGCAGGGATACCGTTATCTTCTGCAAAGGATTCGAAGGCAGCTTTGCGAGCTTCGTGCTCTGCCTTTCGCTCTTCCTTGGTTGCATCCTTGTTTGGTTCAGCTTGACTAGAAACAAAATCCAGCACACTTTGTTTTTGCGCTTCTGTAATTGTTCCTGCTTTAACAGCAGCATCTAACCTTTCTGTGAGCTTTGCAGTGCGCTCTTCCTGTGTAGGAGGTGTGCCTTGCTTACCGCCACGACCGCCGGGGCCACCAGGCCCGCCTTGGGGCTTGAGAATATCAGCATCGATGTCGTTTGCCTCAGCAAACGCTTCGACCTGAGCCTTAAAAGCTTCTCGCGCAGCTTCGCGCTCTTCCTTGGTTGCGTCAGCATCATGACTTGGCTTGTTCTCTTCAAAGAAATTAAGAATCGCAGTTTTTTGCGCTTCTGTTATTTTTCCATCGGTCACAGCCTGGGTAAGTTTTTCTTCCAACTTCTCTTGACGCTGCGCTTGATGCTCAGCAATCTGTGCAGCGGTGGGGGCTTTTGATTGTGTTGTTGATCCTTCTGAATCAGCAGCAAAAGCAGCTGCGCCTAATCCGATGACGGAGGTCAATGCAAGTGCCGATGCAGCAATTGTTGTGGTTATCTTTCTGTTTTTCATGGTTCTCCTTTCAACGGGAACAATGTAAGAATAAAAAGTGGACCTGATTCTTGACTGAAAGAATCAAGAAATTTCTTTCAGCAAACGTTCAGAAATTCATAAGGACAGTCCTTTTTCCAAAAGGACTGTCCTTATGAACATGAACCCAAGTTCGGACGAAGTGACAATGTCGTATGGCGGGCATATACTCACGACATGCCTGATATTGAATCCGTCGGAGAACGCGTTGAAGTAATGTGCATTTTTTCCGATGGCGGTGACACGCAACAGGTCTGTGTGCCGCGCAAAATTAAACACAAGGGCCGCATCATTGAATTTACAGAATTTGGTTTCCGACATCCGACGAGTCAGGGAAACCGGATGATCCATGTTTTTGATATGACCGATGGGTTAGCTGATTACAGAATAGAGTTCGACGCCGAGGGCCTTACGTGGACGCTCGTTTCGACAATGATCGTTGAATAAACCTTCACCTCAAACCCATTTTGTGTTTGTCGTAAGCACTTGATACTATACGAACATATGTTTGCTATGCAAGAGAGTCCCCGACCTTTGGAACTTGGAGTTCCTCTTAGCCTCAACACGCAAGAGTCTCAGATCATGCATGTCGACCTCAACAGCTGTTTTGCGACCGTAGAGCAACAGGCTCACCCTCATTTGCGAGGCAAAGCTCTCGGCGTCACAAACCGCATCACCCCACACTGCTGCATGATCGCATTGAGCTATGAAGCCAAAGCGCAGGGAGCCAAAGTAGGGATGCGTTACGACGAAGTCAAGGCCATGATCCCCGATCTTATTGTTCTGGAAACCGACCCGCCCAAATATCATCATGCCTACGAAAAACTCATGGCCATCATGAAGAGCTATTCACCACACGTCGTAATGAAAAGCATTGATGAAGGTGTCATCGATTTTCATGGCACTCGCGAATCCGTCAACAATCGATCCCTCGAAGAAATTGGTCATGAAATCAAAGCTCGTCTGAGACAAGACCTCGGATGTTGGATGAAATGCAACATTGGAATTTCGACTAATCGATTTCTTGCCAAACTCGCTGCAGGTTTTAACAAACCCGATGGCCTGACCATTATTGACCATAGAAATCTTCACGAAAAATATGCGACCCTTGAACTCACCGACCTTCCCGGAATTGCTCATCGTTTTGAAGCACGACTCAATAAACGCGGGATCATGACTCCACTTGACTTCCTGGGTGCGCCCGTCACTACTTTGCGACGAAGTGTTTTTGAAAGCATTATTGGCGTGCACTGGCATCAACGCCTCCGCGGGTACGAAGTCGATGACGTCGAAACCAACCTCGGAATAGTCGGCAAACAATTTGTTCTCGACGTGAAAACGATGGACGAACGAGATCTAACAAAAAGGCTGTCATATCTTTGCTACACCGCTGCTCGAAAACTTCGCTATAACGAGATGCGTGCACGAGGAGTATATGTGTACTTAAGCTTTCATGGAGGTGGCGGATGGTACAAGCGTCACTTGTTTCCCAAACCGTTTTTTAGCGATCGTAGCGTATATGAAAATGCCATGCTGCTCTTTGATCAGCGCCCTCGTGACCGAATGATTCAAATGATGAGTATTACCTGCTATCACCTGTCTCCATTAGATGGAGAGTCCACTCAATTAGAACTCTTTCGGGACCTTAATAAAGAAGAACACATCACAGAAACAATGGATGAGATCAATGAGACATTTGGCATCCCCACCATCATGATGGCAACGGCTCTCGGAGCACACGGAATCGTCAAACAGAAAATCCCTTTTGGAAGCACCAAGTATTTTGAACTACTCTGCAAAAGAGCATAACTGCATTTTTACACGAAATTATGCTTACAAGGGTTCTCCCTTTCCTTGACTTTCACTCGCAACTCACAGGTATTCGCCACTAGATTAGAGTAATACTTATACTCCATAATAAAGATTGTTACGAATGATGGACGACAAAGAAAAACCTGAAAAAAACTTCAGTGATGAACTTCAAGAGTGGTTGGACAGCGACCAAGAAAAAACTATTTCTGGACTAGAAGAAGTTTTCGGAGAGAAAAGTTTTGCTATAGCATTCATCCTTTTGATGACCATTTCCGCTCTTCCTCTTCCCACCGGAGGAGTTACACATGTTTTTCAAGTAGTCACCATGTTGCTAGCATTAGAACTCATTGCACAACGGAGAAGTATTTGGCTTCCCAAACGTTGGCAAAAACTAAAAATTCCTCAAAAGATGCAGACAAAAACTCTTCCGTCCATCATCAAGATGATCCGAAAAGTAGAGAAGATTTCTCGACCTCGAATGGCTGGATTCCTTGAAACGAGAATTTCTCGTACACTGTTCGGAGTGGCTGTTCTCGGATTAGCAATTGCCGCATTTATTGCTCCTCCTTTTTCTTTTCTCGATACACTTCCCTCAATCGGGATTTTAGCTATCTCGCTCGGCATTATCGTCGGCGATATCGTCATCGGTATTGCGGGAGCAATTATTGGTGCAGTGGGCGTCTTTCTCACCGTTGCTTTTGGGACACTTATTGCTCACTTCATGAAAGATCTCATCGAGAAAATTTTCTGAGCTTATTTTTTTTTGTCGTTGCGCAGGCGAAGCCCGACGCAACTCGCGGTCACTCATCCTTCGCTCCCTGTGATTTTTTGTCGTTGCGCAGGCGAAGCCCGACGCAACTCGCGGTCACTCATCCTTCGCTCCCTGTGATTTTTTGTCGTTGCGCAGGCGAAGCCCCGGCAAAGCCGAATACGATCAGTGGCTCGGGGACAAGGACTCGAACCTTGAATGCCAGTACCAAAAACTGGTGTGTTGCCAATTACACCATCCCCGAAAGACTGTGAGATTTTAGCGGATTGAGGACTGCGGCTATGCACGGATATACGATTGCTTTGACATAGTGATTTCAATTTGGGCTTGGGTTGGCGTTCAGAGCACTCGGACCACTAGTTTTAAACCCTTCATATGGGTTCACTTATCAAAAAACGCCGCAAGCGTATGCGCAAGAAGAAGCACAAGAAGCTTCTCAAAAAGACTCGTTGGCAGCGTCGCCAGCAGGGCAAGTAGCTCTTTACCTGTTACTTTTCGCGTTCTGTGCTGTCATCTTGAACGCAGTAAAGGATCTCAGATTCTTCGTTTCACTCAGAATGACACGGCCGATATCATTGCAAGCTACTGACCGCACAGAGGCGAAGATTACTCATACCTTCTTCATCCGTGAATTCGCTCATCAATAAACGATGGATGGAATTGGTTGTTTCTTGATCGCCCAAAGTAAAAAAGGTTGAACCTGAGCCCGCGAGCATGAAAGAAGCTCCTGTTCTATCTTCCAGTTGCTTTTTGAAAGCAACCAACTCGGGGAAAAGGTCATACGCGGCCAAAGCAAGATCGTTATGTAATGTTTGAGTGTGTGCTTTCATCGTATCGGGAGCCGGAACCCCTTCATCGACAGGACGCCCAATTTCATCGTAACGTCGATAAACATCAGGCGTCGGACAGTGAACCTGTGGAGTCACCAGACAGGCGCTCATATGGAAATCGGGCTCGCCTAAAGGATCGACGCGATCTCCCCGACCCTGCATCCGTACAGCGTGAGAATAGATGCAGGCAGCGACATCGCTGCCCAGTTCGATTGCCAAGGAAAGAAGATCAGTTATCAACAATGCATCGTCACAGAGTTGGTTGAGCAGACGTAATGTTGCCGCCGCATCGGCTGATCCTCCACCAAGACCACCAGCGTGGGGAATTAACTTCACAAGATGAAAGCCAATATTGGTTAAACCATACTCATCTACATTCACATGCTCACAGTATTTTTCCCAAGCTCTCACCACGAGATTTGAATTGTCTCGTGGAAGATCCGATACGGAACCATCGGTATGAGAAATTGTCAAGAATGGGTCCTGTGCCGATCTGTCAATTACTTCAATAACATCTGTAAGACCAGGAAGAAAAACAGTCAGTGCATCAAGGTTGTGATAACCATCATTCGTCGAATCAAGAATTCGCAACGTCAATGTAAGTTTGGCTGGTGCCTGGATAGCCGCTTTCATGACGAACACATTTCTTGATGAGCACGAAACAGTGCTGCAAAATTCTCAAGCGTGCATTGCTCTGGCCGTAAAGTCGGATCCACCTGAGCAATAAGAAAAATCTCCGACAATCTTTCTCTAAAATGTGTGCTCAATGATTTGCGAAGCATTTTGCGACGCTGACCAAAGGCCACGTCGATCATTGCAAAAAAAATATCGATATCTTCGAATGCGACATCAACTGCTGGGGAGTCGCGGCGCTTCAAAATGATCACAACGGAATCCACACGAGGTTGGGGGATGAAAGATTGGCGAGGCACCGAAAAAGCAATACTCACATCCATGAAAAACTGGACCTTGTACGTAATAGAAGAAACCTCACGCGTCCCTAAGGGTGCACTCAGTCGCTCTCCCACTTCTTTTTGGACCATAGCAACAACTAGTGAAGCACTAGGAGTATTGCGTGCAATATTGGCGAGTAAAGGAGCTGAGATATTGTAGGGAAGATTTCCAATAACTGTATCGATTTGTAATTCGCTACACATCTTTTCAAGATCAACATTCATGACATCGTTATGAATCACAGCAACTTTGCTTGTTACATCGAATTGAGATAAGACATCTGCAAGCGGAACCAAAATATGTTCATCCAGCTCAATAGCGTGTACAAACGAAGAGACACGTGCAAGCGGAACAGTTAAGGAACCTATGCCAGGGCCGATTTCAATAACGTTGTGTTGTGGCTCGATGACATCTGCAATTTTGCGTGAGATATTGGGATCAATAAGAAAGTTTTGGCCCAATGCTTTCGAGGCTGTAACTATGTATCGCTGCTGCAGTTCTTTTAGGACATTGAGCGTTACTCCGGAAGGTTTTGATTCTTCATTCACGCCTGTCATTATCTCACCACGAGAGAGTAACAGGGACTACTCCTTGTGAAAGAGGTGCGATTTTCGAAAAGACATCTTTGGAAAGGTCGATCACTCGACCTGCTCCGTATGGGCCTCGGTCAGCAACACGACAGACTGCACTCGCACCGGTAGAGGTATTTCTTACTGTAACCATTGTCCCCTTTGGCAATGTCTTATGTGCACAAGTTCCAGCGTGAGTTGCATAGAACGTTGCTTTTCCTGACTCCTTTTGAGGATTCTTCGTTCCAACAAGAAGTATCTGCGACACAGGTGCTCGAGTAATGACCCGCGATGATTCAACCTCAGAAGCAACTGTTCCATTTTTCATCGTTTGGGAATACGTCACTGTTTCTTTACCTGTAACCCCTGCACGTTTGATGGATGTTTTCCCTTTGAGAAGTGATGAATCATTTTGTTTCTCGACAGAAAAAGGTATGTCACGTTCTTGCGTCCGAGTCGTCGTGGAAACACGTGCAATGGATATCGCTGAGACACCTTGCACCGATGCTTCACGCGGGGGTGTAACTAAATCATCTCCATCGACAACAACTCCGTTGTGTGCGAGAACTTCTTCAACAGTCAGCGCTGTTGTTGTGATTTCTTCGACGGACGTATCTGCAGTCAGAGTAATTTTTTTGGTATAGCGAAATTCCATCGCAGGGGCAGAACGTTTATTTCCGTAATCGCTGCGGTTAAATTCTTTTTGCATCGACGTTAGATTCGCAAGATTTTGTTCCTTTTCGAATTCAACTAACGATGAGGCTACCGATAAAACACTTGTTACCTTTCCTTCAATCACGACGGGAACCGCGGTGGGAATCATGGACGCATGTCCCTGAGAAAGAGCGGAGGCGGAGGAGGGCTTGGTAACGAAGAAGAGAGTAAATGCTCCCGTAGCTATGATGGTAAGCGCCCCTAGTGCGATAAATCCCGCGCGTTGGATTTTGGCACGACGCTGAAGTTTCAGAGTTCGGTGGCGACTTCTCCATCGACGATGACTCAGTTCGCGATTCGCGTTTTTCTCATGTTGGAGTACACCTTGGATTTCAGAATCCACAAAGACATATCCTTGGCCATCAGTATCCATACGAACGGCTCGTGTCTGTCCTGAATCAACTAGGTTGCGGGCGTCGAGAAGCTCTTCGAGCTCAGGGAGCTCGGCAAGAGAGTCGATGGGTATCCAGGACTGAGGTTCTGGGGCCACACTGCGGGCCGGGGATGAACGCATGAAGCCTTCCACGCTAGCCAGAGTGCGCACTCAGATCCACTTTTAAGGAAGATATGTCCGATTTATCCCACATAAAACGCTGCCAAACAGTCATTCCGAGCCAGCGAGGAATCTCCCCGCCGCGGAAAATCTCGTACACCGCTTCGCGGAGATCCTTCGTTTCACTCAGGATGACTTAGAAGGACCCTGCACAATCAATCAGCGGAAGAGTCTTTGGGCATTCGCGAAGAGCGCGTCCACAACTGCTTCAGCCAAATCTCCGCACTTCTTTTCCCGAATCTCAACAATCTGATCCACAACATGGGACACATAGGCGGGCTCATTGAGTTTTCCTCGATGGGGAACGGGCGCTAGCCAAGGGGCATCGGTCTCACATAACAATCGCTCCAAAGGAGTACTTTCGATGGCATCACGAATATCTTGTGCATTTTTGAATGTGGCTATCCCTGAAATAGAAATATATGCTCCATTATCTATCGCACGAGAGGCTTCCACGGGCCCGCCAGTAAAGCAATGCAATACCACTTTGTCGGGCCAGCCTTGGTCTTCCAGTAACGAAAACGTTTCGTCCCAAGCATCGCGTGTATGAATCACCAATGTTCGGTCATGACTTTTCGCCAAATCAATCTGCCACACAAACGAGCGTGTCTGATCATCTTTACTGGAGTG
Source organism: uncultured Burkholderiales bacterium (assembly GCA_964391505.1). Classification (GTDB taxonomy): domain Bacteria; phylum Actinomycetota; class Acidimicrobiia; order IMCC26256; family JAGPDB01; genus JAGPDB01. The sequence goes on from CAYMMG010000002.1 coordinate 33,449, forward strand.
GTTGTAATAAAAATCGTATCCCGTTTCACCAATTCCTGAAATGATGTCGTCATTTGCTTCAAGAAGTTTTTCCAGCTCCACTCGTTGTTCATCCATATGTCCGGCTTCATGAGGATGAAGGCCTAACGTTGCTCGTGCATCCAAATCATGCAAACCCAGAGAGTCTCGCTCATCGTTAATCATTCGCACAACATCAATCGAGCGTATCGTCGTCTCTACATCGCATCCGATCACATTGATTCCGCGTAATCCGGCTTCATATGCCCGAGGAAGTTGATCACGTGCATCATCAACAGAATCGAAATGACAGTGTGTATCAAAAAGCATCAGAAGGCCAGGTCTTATTCTTCAAGGCGCGGAAAAAGAGATTCGCCTTTTTCTAAAGTCTTTCCCGCTGGATATGATCCCCATTTGATGTCGTCAGGCAAACGCATTGTGTCAATGGGAGTCTCTGCCAAGCCCAACCTATTCCATAACTCGGTCGTTGTATCAGGCATAATCGGATAAGCCATAAGACAAACTGCTCGGAGAGCTTCGAGACAATCTCCTAACACGGCTGCCGCAGCTTCCATGTCGGTTTTGGCGAGCTTAAAGGGTTCCATTGTTTCAATGTAAGCATTGGTTGAACCAATAAGGTTCCAAATTTGCGCCGTTGCCTCGGAGAAATTGAAATCCTCAAACAAAGCATTGGCCTTCTCGAACGTTTCACTGATTAAATCCTTAAGCGGGCCATTTTGTCGGCTCTCGGGCGACATCCCCTCACAGTATTTTATGGCCATGTTCAAAACACGACTCGCAAGGTTTCCGAAATTATTTGCCAAGTCAGAGTTATAGCGCGCAGCCATTTGTTCATAACTGAAATCGCCATCTCCACCAAAACGCTGGTCGGCAACAAAGTGATAGCGATATCCATCAACACCAAACGTGGGGATTAGATCACCAGGAACTATCTGATTCGCTTTACTCTTACTCATTTTTTCGCCACCGACAGTTAAAAAACCATGAGCAAAAACTGTTTTGGGAGGATCAATTCCTGCAGCCATTAACATTGCTGGCCAGTACACTGCGTGGAATCGAACAATATCTTTTCCTACAAAATGAGTTCCGGGCCAATATCGTTGAAATTTATCTTCGTCGTCGGGGTATCCAATAGCAGTAATGTAGTTGGTTAAGGCATCGAACCACACATAAGTCACATGCTGTTCTTCCCAAGGGAGGGGAATTCCCCAGTTAATCGATGTACGCGAAATTGAAAAGTCACGCAGGCCTTGATCGATAAAACTTAATACTTCATTGCGTCGAGACTGAGGTTGAATTGCTTCTGGGTGCTGCGCATAATGTTCTTTCAATCTGTCTTCAAAAGCGCTGAGTTTGAAAAAGTAATTGTCTTCGCGAACATGCTCGACTGGTTTTCCGTGGAAAGGACAGTTGCCCTCTACGAGATCGTCTTCCGTGTAATACGCTTCGCACGCAACACAGTACAGTCCTTCATATGTCCCTAGTTCAATATATCCAGCGTCATAAACCTTTTGCAATAAAGTGCGGACCGCTTTACGGTGTCGCTTTTCTGTTGTTCGAATAAAATCGTCATTACTGATGTTTAATTCTTGCCAAAGATCTTTAAAACGCTCTGAATAAAAATCAGCAAGCTCTTGGGGAGTCATCCCTTTTTCTTCCGCGGCACGTTGGAGTTTGAGCCCGTGCTCATCGGTGCCGGTGAGAAACATGACATCATCACCGATTAATCGATGCCAACGGGCAGCAACATCAGCAGAAATCGTTGTGTAGGCACTGCCCATATGAGGTGCATCGTTCACATAGTAAATAGGCGTGGTTATATAAAAAGGGTTAGCCATGGGTAATAAGAATAGCGTCACGAGAGAGCGAGAGTCGCCTAGTCATCATGAATTGAGGCGTAAATTTCCTTCAATCGATTTTTGGGAACTTTGGTGAGTTCCACAAGTGCATTCGCGGTGTCACGGCTTGAGACGCCCGATCGACGCAACACACTCATGGCTGCACGGATCGCTGTTTCATCTGGGTTTCCTGGTTCATCATTATTAGCTTCAATGATCACCACACACTCGCCTTTAACCTCTCCCGAGAAATGGTTCGCGATATCTGCCAAAGAGCCACGTATGACTTCTTCGAACTTTTTTGTGAGTTCACGGCAAACGACAACCCGCTGGTGCGTATGTAGCTCATCCGCAAGGTAGCGCAAAGTCGGACTTAGCCGCTTGGGGGACTCATAAAAAACAACAGTGGCACGCGATGTGGAAATTTTCTCAACCACTGCTTTCTTCTCTTTTGTCTCACGAGGGAAAAATCCCAAGAAAGAAAACTGTGAAGAAGTAAAACCTGATAACGCCACTGCACTTGTGACTGCCGTTGCACCCGGAATCGACGTCACCATAACCGATTCTTCGTGTGCGGCATCAACAAGGTATGCGCCTGGATCACTAATCGCCGGCATGCCTGCATCGCTGGCATAGGCAACGGAGGCACCTCCAAGAATTATTTCTATTATGTCGCCGCTTCGCTCGCGCTCATTGTGTTCATGAAGGGAGACAATATTTCGTTCTCCCCGTTCAACCCCAATAAGCGAAAGTAACTTTTTCATTTCACGCGTGTCTTCACACGCAATCACGTCAACGCGACTCAAGACATCTTTGGCACGCGCTGAAATATCCGCAAGATTTCCCAAAGGAGTTGCGACAAGATAGAGGCCGGGAGAAAGAGGTTCCATAGTTGCGTGTGAGCTTATCGAAGTGGACGTTCGACAATCGTATATGTGCCGCGAGGGGCGATGACCAGTCGACGTGGTTTCGTAATACGAGATGCAATCACGCGATTTTTCCGGTCAAGGAAGATCACACTTACATCGAACTTCATTCCAAATGTATGAATGGAACGACAGCGTTCAAAACTGAGTTCAACGGGCGCGTCGATAAGATTTATACGCGAAAGGCCTTTGCAACGCTGCCGATACCCATGCGCAGTAGGGCCACTTCGAATATAGGTCATGCCAACGGGTACGTCCTCGAAAGATTCCATCCCTTCACTCTGTCATATTTACATACTCTGAACAAGAGTCCGATTCCTTCGCTTGGACAGCACTACCTGGTCTTACGCTAAGCTGAGCGACCTTATGAGTAGGAAAACGAACAAGCGCAAGCTCAATGCCAAGCGCAAAAAAGCAAACCACGGCAAAAAACCGCTCTGCGGACGCCGATAGTTTTACAGGGTGGAACCCTGTAACGTTTTCTATACCTCATTTCGCTGTTTCTCAGGGTTCCACCCTGTAAAACGCTAATCACGCATTGTTGATGAAATAAGAAATTCGCTTTCTAACGCAATTTTGATCGAGCGCGCATTCGAGCCGCCACATTCTCGTTCCCACATAGCAAGTTCAGCTTGAGCGCGCGCATCCCCAGTAAATGCTTGAGATACCAACTCGGAGTTGATCGCCACGCTTGCAAGAACAACTCCTGATGCTCCCATGACATTGCCTAATGCAATAAGCGCTGTTGACCCCACATAGACCGGTCCACTGTATGCAGACATGAGGTGGAGAAAGAATGCGGCATCTCCGGTTGCGTCAATAACTCCACTAATGGGTAAATCATAAAGAAACTCAGGCGCGATAGGTACGGCAGCGGAATCGCCATCGAATCGTACAAATATCGCTGCATCTCGATGACGAGAATGAAGGGCTTCACACAGCGCGTAGGGATCTCGTACAGAAGAATCGAGTGTCACAACAAAGGCTTTCGCCCCAGCATCTGCACAATCATCTGCATATTGAACACTTTGACGGATGCTGGCAGCTGTCACATCAACAATCACTATTTCATCAGTCGCTTTAACAACATCACGTACGAGATTCTTACGTTCTTTGCGAGAAAGTGTACCGCCCTCGCCTTCACGAGTGGCAAGAAATATTGCATTGACTTTTGACTCCGACAAGCGCTTTGCTAGACGCGCAGTAGTTTTATATTCAACATCGCCATCTTCGTCAAACAACGTAGGGAGCGCACAAGCAAGACCTTCAAACAAAGGCTGCACCACTAAATCGATCTCCTCGTCCCCAAAAGAAGCCATCGACGAACCACCTGCAAGGGCATCGCGAGACTGGTCATCGCCCTCGGCCGCCCCTTCCTCCTCAGTAAGGTCAAGAAGCTGGACATCGGCTTTTTCTTCTTCCAGAAGATCGAAAAAATCATTGGCAGGCTTTGCGGGGGTATCAAAAAATGCATTCGACTTTACGTCGGCCGAATCTGTCAGGACATGCGTTGCGTGCTCCTGTACGTTGCGTCCAGCGTGGGAAGGAGTGCGTGACGCATGTCCTGTACCAAACTCGTCGTCAAAAGAGGAAGAAGAACGTGGCTCCTGCACGGTAGAAGAATCAACACTTGGGTTTGAATTTTCATGTTCTGAATCTTCAGCTAGAACAATATCGATATAGTCATCGATGCCCACTTCTTCGATCTTATGCAATTCATCCATGGACGGCCCCGACAATTCTTGCAACTCAGTTTGATGTTTGGCTTGCGCCCTCTCCAACAAGGAAAACACTTCCGCGGACTCATCGTCAAGTTCAACATCGCTAATAGTTTCTGGAGAGCTACTGATGTCCTGAATTCGCCCGACCTGCATGGGAAATTCTTCACGCACCTGGGCAATTGCACCATCATCTTCCCACTCTTCAAGAAGATCTGTCTCAGTCCCTGCATAAATATCGTCATCCAAGGTGAACGACTCCCAATCGTCAAAGTGTTCAAAATCTTGGTGTGATCCGCTATTAGACATAAGGAAGAAACAATAGTCACATTTACTGCTCTTGTGTGTGACACGTGAAAGTGATGTGAAGCATCATTTTGTGAGATCATTAGTAGGTGCTGTTTCCCACAACACCCTTTATCCTCTTTTTCATTGTCATATTTCCACTGTCGTGGATCCTTCTGCCCATGGGCGTTCATAAAACCAATTGGCTTCATCGTTTGCCATGGAAGATCATGATCTTGATTGCAAGTTATATCTTTCTTGGATATCACCAACCACTACTTCACTTTGGACCCATCTCGCTCCCTCTCCCCTGCGTTGTTCTTGCAAGCTCGATCGTCATCAATTATTTCTTTACGCATCTCATGATGAAGCAGGCACCCGGACGCGCACGTCAAATCGTTCTGGCATGTGCGATAGCTGTGAACGTAGCAATTCTCGGATACTTTAAGTATCGTAATTTTATTATCGAACAAGCTCACGAAGTCCTGAGTGATTCCATTGCGCTTCCCCGCTTAAGTTCGCTTATCATTCCTATTGCAATTTCTTTTTTCACTTTTCAGGCCATTAGCTATCTTGTCGATTGCTATCGAGGCACGATCGAAAAAGTTTCATTTCTCGACTTTGCGGTTTATCTTTCATTTTTTCCTCATCTTGTTGCGGGACCGATCGTTCGTGCAAGTGAATTCATTCCACAAATGCGCAACCCTCATAATGCACGAGCAGTAGAAGGAACACGTGCGGCTACCCTGATTGCACGAGGACTCTTTAAGAAAATGATCGTGGCAGACCTGCTTTACACACAACTCGTGCGCCCTGCCTTTGGAGCTCCCCAAAAGCTGGGATCACTCGATGCTATATTGGCCGTTTACGGCTATGCAGCCCAGTTATACTGCGATTTTTCGGGGTATACAGATATCGCAATAGGTGTTGCGCTCCTGTTGGGATTTCGCTTTCCGGAAAACTTCAATCGACCATATACAGCTACATCCTTGCGCGATTTTTGGCAAAGATGGCACATGACATTGTCTCGTTGGCTTCGCGACTACGTCTACATTCCACTAGGAGGAAACAAGAAAAGTGTTTTTGGAGCTAGGTTCGTAGCATTTAATCTGATCGCGACCATGACAATTGGCGGTTTATGGCATGGAGCAAACACAACATTCGTCGTGTGGGGTTTTTATATGGGACTGATGCTGATAGTCGAAAGAGGGCTGCGCAATTTCAACGAGCGACACAACATCGATGTTCCTGCATGGTTACGTAGAATTTTGACATTTCATGTTGTTACATTCGGTTGGATTATTTTTGCATCTGAATCGATGTCTAATGTTCGAATAATGTTGGAGAGAATATTTTCGGGTTTCTCTACGCCGCCAACTTTCATTACCGTACCTGTCGTTATTCTTATTTTGTGTGGCATCATGATTCAAAGCATCCCAGACACCGTCACGGGACGAATTAGCACTACCATCAGCACGAAGCCGATTTTCGCTCAAGCACTTATTTTTGGTGTTGGGCTCATGATTCTTAGTGCTCTTTCAGGAACAGTGTCAGCTTTCGTTTATGGATTCTTTTAAGGAAATGTGATGACCGTCCCTTTTGAACAGATCAACCACACCCCTTCACATAACGTGAAACAAGGATCCACCAAGCGCGTACTTGTTGCACAGGCCGATCACCCCCATCGCGTCATGTCAGCAGGTCAAGCAATTCTTTTCGTTATGATCACCTTGATGATTGGTACCATGCTCAACGCTTCCTCGCTCTACACCCGAGCTTCGACGATGGATCCTTCATTCGCTCGCACATCCACCATGACTGTCCTGCGTCCTTTCGATCTGACATCGCGAGCAATCGGACTCACATCACTTCGTCAGCATGCCCGCAAAACCATGGACCTCCCGCGCGATGACAAAGTCGATACTTTCACGTTCACGGGAACGAAATCTCCAATCATCACGCCACCCTCTACAACCCTTCCTACGCTTACCCCAGCCAGCAAGTTAACGGTATGGATCATTGGAGATTCCCTTTCAATAACACCGGCAGAATCCATGCTCGCGTCATTCTCGACCTCGGCTTTCGATATTCAAGGGACAGAAGGCCAAGTGGCGACAGGCTTAGCTCGCCCAGATGTCTTTAACTGGTTTACCCACATCAATGATTTCGTTGCACAAAATCACCCCAAGCTCGTCATCGCTACCTTTGGAGCCAACGATGATCAATCTCTCTTTGGGGAGGGTGGTGCAATTGGACCATTCGGATCTCCTTCTTGGCGCGCAGAATATTTACGACGAGTGTCGTCAACACTTGATTTCCTCGCCAGCCAAAAAGTCCACACGCTTTGGATTGAAATTCCACCCGTACGAGATCCTGTGCGTAATGATCGATATAGAGTTATCAATGAAATCACCCGAACTGCTGTCGATGCTCATCCGGCAACAACAACCTATGTAGAAACTGCCCAATCCTTTACTAATCCGGACGGTAGCTATTCAGATGCCATCACCATTAACGGCACCCCTACCCTTTTGCGTGCTCCCGATGGAATCCATTTCACTCGTGCCGGTGGAGATGTGATCTCCAATCTTGTCCTTAAAAAACTTCGCACTCTCTATTCGTTCTAATGCAACTCACCACTTGTCGGCAGCTAGCCTTGTGACATGTCAGAAACACAAAGTACACCTATTACTATTCCCCATGAGCTTCTTCCCGCAGATGGTCGATTCGGTTCGGGTCCTTCTAAAGTTCGACCGGAGCAGCTTGAGCATCTCAATAAAAATTCACATCTCTTAGGAACAAGTCACCGACAAAAACCTATTAAAAAAATGGTGGCGGGTATTCAAGAAAAAATGACAACACTTTTTGCTTTGCCGAGCGATTACGAAGTTCTTTTAACAAATGGTGGGGCTTCTCTCATGTGGGATGCTGCAAGCTTTAGCGTGATTAAAAACAAGAGCGCACATGCAGTATATGGGGAATTCTCCTCTCGCTTTGCTGCTATTTCGAAGAAAGCGCCGCATCTCGATGAACCGTTGATTGCTGAAGCACAACCAGGAATCGCAGCATATCTTGAGACAGATTCCAGTGTAGACACATACTGCTTAACGCATAATGAAACTTCTACAGGTGTCATGGTTTCTCCTTATCGAGTGGGAAATGAGAAAAGCGTTGTAATGATTGATGCGACTTCAGGTGCAGGATCGTGTGCGGTTGACCCTTCGGCGTATGACATGTATTACTTTTCTCCACAAAAATGTTTTGGTGCTGACGGAGGTATCGTTTTTGCTTTGTGCTCCCCTGCAATGATCGCGCGCATTGAATCCGTTGATCGTTATGCTCCCGCAATTCTTGATCTGAAAACGACGATAGAGAATTCTCGCTTGAATCAAACACTCAACACTCCAGCACTCACAACATTATTCCTTGTTGACTCACAGCTCGATTGGCTCCTCGAAAATGGAGGAATGGACTTTGCTCACAAGCGTTGTTCCGATTCTTCCTCCCAGCTCTACACGTGGGCAGAAAACCATGAGCTCACTTCACCCTTTGTAACCAATACCGATGAGCGCTCGCTCGTTACAGCCACCATTGATATTGCAGAATCTATTGACGCAGAAGATGTGGTTGCGACATTGCGTGCGAATGGAATCGTGGATTGCGATCCCTATCGCAAACTTGGACGCAACCAAATTCGCGTTGCTACTTTTCCATCTATTGACCCAGACGACATTTCACAACTCATTAAGAGCTTGGATTTCGTTATCAGTGCACTCGCATAACAATATTAAGAATTAATATTTAGTAGTCGGTGGTAAGTTTACTTAACGTACTTTGACACTTCGACGTTGCTGATTCAAGTGCCTCTTTTTCCTTTTGGGTTCCTTCTACAGCACTCAACTCGTTTGTTGTTTTTGCATCGACAATTTTCTTTAACGTCTTTGCTGACATATCGTCGTATGTATCATCTACATAACAATCAACGTATTCATCAATCACTTTTTTCTGTTCTTCTGTTGGCGTAAAGCCAAGAGTCTTTACGATAATGCCATTTGTTGATTCCTTAACGGACTCTTTCGATGGCTTTGTTTCGCCACAACCAGCTAAAACAAGTATTCCAATACACAGACTTAGAGCTATTTTCTTCATTTTAGGATCCCCTTATTACCTTTTAGAAGCCACCTTCAGGCAACTTATCTTCACACTTTTTCAAAGACTCGTCGAATGCCTCATTTTCTTTATCGCTTGCTTCATATTCGTCTCGGACTTTTTTATCTTCACTCGTAAGTGCTTCTAATGTCTTTGTCGAAAGGTCTCCATAGATATCATCCACAAAGCAACTCACATACTCTTCTAATTGTTGCTTTTCTTTTCCAGAAAGTTTTTTTGACTCATCTTCCATGATGCTTTCTGTAAATACTTTCTTCACTTCTGATTTTGAAGGCTTCGAAGAACCGCAACCAGTAAAAATAATCATTCCAATACAGATACTTGCAATAATCTTTATCATGACAGGGCTCCTTAGAGAAAATGAGTATCGGTGGACAAATGATGTACGTGAAAGAATTTAGGCGTTTGCCACAATGCGCACCGCATTCGGATTAAATAATTCGTGAATAATCGTGCCCACTTCTTCATCAGCAGGACATTGCTCAAAGGGTTGCCCTAAATCGATTAATTCAAAAACATTTGACCGTTCGTTTCGCACATATATATCAAAACAATCGAACATGCCCGTTGGTGTATCGTCGTTGTAATGACCTACAACGCGGGCTTCGATGCCATCAACATCGATCACGGTTACACACTCTAAGCCCGTCACATTCCACCCCCGTATTGCCGGTTTCCTACTAGTGTGCCAATAAAAGGACATTAACGGGTGGATACTGCCTTATTATTTCAGCTGGTGGAGCTCTCCGCGAACTACGGTTAGCGATTTTTACGACGACGAGCAATCATCAGTAGAAGCACCGCTGCGATTCCTGTGGCAACCCAGACCTGGGGCTGCATAATGAGAGGTGTATCTTTTTCTTCTGCGTAAAGGGGCAAAACGGTATCTATAGTGGGTTCTTTTTGGTCGGGAGCCGAGGATATTTCGTCTTCTCCAGCTCTGACATCGGAGGAAGACTCGTCATCAAAGATTTCATCGACAATGGCATCAACCGAGTCCCGACTGGGGCGCTTCTTTTTAGGATCGTAAACCATAACATTCTCCCCTTAAACCGTAGCTGCAATGGTTTGTGTAGACATATTATTTGAGTGATCGCGAGAATTTGACATCACGCCGACTTCTAATCCAATGAGATGAAGAAACACTTCATCAAAATTTTGGAATGCTTCCGCGGCTCCTGGACGGGCACCCAGATCACTCAACGGTGTCGACATCGCAGATGCTTCAGCAATTGCAGCACGCGAGGCAATACTTACAACGTTGTCTTTGTATCGATCAATAATTTCGGATTCCCAAAATCGACCATCACGAGTCCGCCCCACATTATTGACAACGATTCCGGCAACGTGAGGTTGCCCACTTCGACGTGCTGCAATCCGATCAACATTTTGCATAAACGCTTCCACTCCATCGGAAGACCATGCACTGGGAGCGGAAACAACAATCACACGGTCAGCAGCGAAAAGAGCATTGATAGTGAGTAACCCAACAGAGGGAGGGCAGTCGAAAAGAATGAGGTCATAGGTATCTGCAATGCCGGCGAGAGCGCGATCGAGGCGGTCGCAAGCACCAATAGGGTCAGAAGCTAAATGCGTTTCGACATTAGTGAGGTGTGGATGAGCGCTGATGACGTCAATAAATCCTGGAGTTGATTGCTTGTGAGTCTTCGGATGAGCAGAAGAACTCCAGGAACTTCTCGTGATGTATTCAGCCACATTTGTCGAGGTGAGCTGGATTTCTCGATCAAGAATATCTGCGAGAGTATTTTTCGTATCAGCAGAAAGTCCCAATCCAGATGATGCATTTGCCTGGGGATCACAGTCGACAACAAGAACGCGCAGCCCATGGCTCATCGCTATTTCAGCAAGCCCAAGCGTGACTGTCGTTTTACCGACCCCACCTTTTTGATTCGCTATCGCTACTGCAACCATTACTCCAGGCTACCCCGGCATAGCCTTTCTACACAATTACAGGGTGGAACCCTGAAACTGTGGATAAGTCACCGAACAATAATGTCGTACCCCACGCGTACTCTTCTCTCCATGACTGGGAAGAATATAAGAAAGACATATATAGAAAATACCTACTATCACCTATACAACCGCGGAGTTAACAAAGAACCTATTTTCAGAGATGACGAGGACTACCGGGTTTTACTTAATCTCTTCAAAAGAATATTGACAAAGGAACCTGAAAAAGATTCTCTAGGACGAACACATCGGAACTTATATGGATCAATAGAACTGAATGCCTATTGTCTCATGCCTAATCATTTCCACTTTCTCATTTTCCAAAAAAGCGCTAATGGACTGACTGATCTCTTCCGGTCAGTATCCACATCATACGCAATGTATTTCAATAAAAAATATGATCGAGTTGGACATCTATTCCAGGGTGACCTTCGCGCTGTCATGGTTGATAATGATGAGTACTTTCGCTACATCTCTTGCTACATCCATTTGAATCCAAAAAACTACCTGGATTGGAAATATTCAAGCCTTCCCTATTTTGCGGGAACTTACCAAGCTGATTGGGTATGTCCACAATACATACTTGATTCACTGGGTGGTTCCGAAAGTTATTTGTCATATCTCAAAGAACTTTCATCTAACAGATCTCAGCTATCACAACTTGTTGACCACATCGAAAGCTATCAAGGTGGAACGCTTTAAAGAATGAGGAATAATAAACTTAGGCAGTCTGTAAGTCTTAGCCTTCCATCGTGAGTTATCCACAGTTTCAGGGTTCCACCCTGCAAGCGAGATTACTTTTGGAGGGAATCGCGAATTTCGGTAAGAAGATCTATTTCTGTAGGTGCCGGAGCTTCAGTAGCTGATGGTTTCTTTAAAGCATTCATCGCTTTGACAATTGCAAATAACACAGCACCGACGATTAATAAGTTTACAACTGCTGTTATAAAAATACCAATTAATATTCTCGAATCACCTAGATCAAAACCTATTGAATCAAAATTAGGCTCACCGACAATCGCAGCAATCCCATTTAAGACAATTCCTTTGATAAACGCATCTATGACTTCTTTAACCGCAAGACCAAGAACAAAGGCTACGGCGAAGTCGACTAAATTTCCTGTTGCAATGAAATCTTTAAATTCCTTGAGAGTGTTTTTCATTGGTGCTCCTTTTATTCTTTAATTGTTTTCTTTCAAATCTATCTTGTGAGGTTCCTCACAACTGTAAAAGTTATCCACAGTTTCAGGGTTCCACCCTGCAAACTACTTGAGGGCAAGTTGATCAAGTGCGTTTTGAACGATTGCACGTCCGGTTGAATTTTCGAGAGTCATAATTGACTCGGGATGAAATTGCACAGCTGCAATTGATTCACTGACATGTTCGATAGCCATGATGACATGGTCATCGTGCGTGCGCGCAGTTACCCGAAGATCAGAAGAAGGAAATGAATCTTGCTTGGCATACAAAGAATGATAACGACCAACTTCAAATGTGGAAGGTAAACCGATAAAAAGTTTTCCAGAATCTTCTTCGAGATCAATCTGAGAAGATTTTCCATGCATGGGTATCTCAAGCTGAGCGAGCTCGCCTCCAAAGTATTCCACAAGTGCCTGGAGACCTAAACACACCCCGAAAATGGGAAGGCCAGCTTTGCGTGATTGATCTATAATCCACGACAAACCAAAATCCGTTGGTGATCCAGGTCCAGGAGATAGACAGATAAGGTGAGGCTGAAGTTCTGCAATATCGGCAGCAAATTCTTCCGGTCTGAACCCAACTCGACGCGTATGAACAACCGCTCCACACATTCGGAAATATCCAGCAAGAGTATGAACGAATGAATCTTCACAATCAATTAATAAAACTCGAGGTTGCTTTCCATTATCATCGTGCGCTTGGGGTATTGAAACTACGGTCACGTCCTCATTCTTATCCGTGATCACCACTTCATTCGAAACTGGATGCATCTTTTCGTCCGAAGGATTCTGACCCAGAGCAACAGCGTGACAGTAACGGAGAACATCGAGCATGGCACTCGCTTTGAGCTCTGTTTCCGCTTCCTCTGCTTGCGGGTCAGAATCGGCGAGTAACGTTGCCCCAACACGAATATGTGCCGCTCCAGAATGAAAGTGGATACTCCGCAACATAAGTCCTGTGTTCATTGAGCCGTCGACGCCAACATGACCCATGGAACCGCCATAAAAACGTCGAGGAGATTTCTCAAACTCTTCAATGAAATTCATTGCCCACATCTTGGGAGCCCCTGTCACAGTCACTGCCCACATATGCGTGAGAAATGCATCTATAGAGTCATATCCTTCTTCCAGGTATCCCTCCACATGATCGACGGTATGAATTAGACGAGAATACATTTCAATTTGGCGACGACCAATGACATTGATTGTTTCAGGAATACATACGCGTGACTTATCATTTCGATCAACGTCGGTACACATTGTCAGCTCTGATTCTTCTTTTTCGGAACCCAACAATGCTTCGATCTGTTGAGCGTCGGTCACGATTCCCGAACCGCGCGCGATTGTACCGGCAATCGGACAACTCTCTACGCGTCGACCCTCTACACGCACATACATTTCAGGAGATGCGGACACGGTCCACTCGTTGTTACCTAAATTAATCAAAGCACCATAGGGTGCAGGATTAAGTTCGAGAAGTTGCTCAAACACTACCGAGGGCGTAGCAGCACAGGGTTCGTGAAATACTTGTGAGGGTACGACCTCAAAAAGATCTCCGCGCGCAAAATAATCTTTGGCTTGAGTTACAATCTCGGCATACGCGCCCTGTTCCATATCGCGATTCGCCTGTATATCAGCAGGCCTGTAAACATCTTCGTCCCCGACTCGTGCTTTCCCTGATGTTGAATCAATAATGGTTTCGCCATCCAAAACATCGAATTCATAGGAGATGCGGTACGAAGATTTATTGGAATGGTCAGTAATGAATAATTCATCGGCGAAATAGAGAACTAAATCACGATCAGCATCTCGATCATGGATACGTGTTACTCCCATAAAATCTATGCCCAGGTCATAACCAAAAATTCCATAGAAGCCGGCGCGCGAATCGTCGAAGGCACATGCATTACGCAGAGCTCGCACAACGTTCATTACATGGGGGAGGCGAGAACGATCTTCCTCCATAAATGCCTCGGAAGAATGTTGCACAGCACACACAAAGGACACATCATTCGACGAAGAAAAATGCAGGAAGGGACAAGTCTCGAGAATACCTCGAAATACAGGTAAGAGAACCTGGCCACGATCATTGAGTGCGCTTACAGTCACCGTATCGCCTACTGCTTCAACGACCAAAGGTGGATCTACCAACCCGATATCCCAACGCGTATACCGCCCGGGATATTCGTAGCGCGATGTCAATATCACACCGCGATGCGTATCGAGCTGCAAAGTAATTGCATCAACTTCATCAGGCGTGCATGCAGCCATCGTCGACGTCACGCGCACAGGAGCGCCCGCGAACATCAGTTGTTGGGTTGAGTCGGGTGAAATATTCATGAGTGGAGATGATGGGATTTGAACCCACGGCCCCTACGTTGCGAACGTAGTGCTCTGCCAGGCTGAGCTACATCCCCATGAATATCTATGGTACCAAGCATGGGATGTGACATACGCCCGATTTTAGGGTCTGATCTTGGGAAAGCAAGAATAGCGCCACAAAGCGAGCGATTTTTTCCAAGGTCGGACCCTCCCGAGAAGTAAGAAAAGTTACAGCAGTTCGTTCAGTTGTATCAAGTCTTTTAACGCACGGTCCAGATATCTGGTCATTAAATAGAACTTTTGTCTAGCTCCGAGCGGATAAAAAAACTGCTGCGGTCGTTACATCGCCACGCGTACGTTCTAATACGGCACGAAATGCATCAGTTGTTCGACGCAAACCATGTGTCAGTGCATCAGGAAAATCAATCGATATAGCTACCGTGTAGACGTCATCCATAACGTCAAGAAGATGGCTGGCTCTTTCAAGATCATTAGCACGCAAGCAATCAAGAATGGAACGTCGCAATTCGCTGGCTGCTTCAACAATACCGTTGATATATGCAGCAGGTTCGACATGCAAAAAGTTTCGAGATGGAACGGCTTTCCCGGTAATAATCGCTGCTGTAACACAGCTTTCTGTGTATTCCTTTTGAGCATCATAAAACATTGAATTTGCTGCGATACCGGGAAATTGGTCCATCTGAGGTTGGCATTGTTCCAAGAGTTGACGAGCCTGATCGTTCATTTCTGTCGCTTTTTCATGTTCGCCTCGATGAGTAGAACGAATCGAAGAAGAAGCGAGTTGTATAACTTTGCGTGAGGCAACCAACATGGATTCGCGTGCGCTGTGTTGCGATTCGAGGCTCGCTATTACGTCGGAGACATCGAATGAAAAATCAGTCATCGTGTTGCATTGATTGCTTGCGACGCATCTCTTGTTGCTCTTTAATTTGGATCAACAAATAAATATATGCACCCAAAACGAGATCACAAATAACGTGAATAACCCAAAGAACAGTGTTGCCCAAAAATGCCGCAAGAAGAAATGTCATGCCTGCGCTGACGAGCATCGCAGTAAATACATCACGGCGACGTTTCTTAATTGCAGAAGCACGAGACATGGTTTGTGAATGCATTGCGCCATCAACCAGACCAGCGGCAGGACGCATGCGCGCAGTAACAGTTCGATTCGAATTCCGTAATACGCCCAAAGTATTTGTGTAGTCGCCGACAGCGCCTGAGTGGCGGTCAGAACGAGCACGCAAGAGAGGCGGTACAAGAACCGCAGCCCAGAGGGCCCCGAGAATGATGAGAACGGGAATAGTCACTCCTTAAAACTCCAGGTCGTGACTATATACGCTACCTCTGATTGAGGCGAAAGTTGTGCATTTCATACTGATTCATATCAGTCAACTCGCAAATGAACATTCAATGCAATTTCTTGGCTCTCATATGGAGTTTATGTTTCGATAATTGCTTGTACGAGAGTGTCAGAATTAGAAGCCTAGATCGTCATCATCAAGAATCGCAGCACGTCGCCAAGGGCCTTGACTCCCACCACTTTTTTCCCACAAAGCAACATCGGTAATTTCCATCGTACGGTCAATGCTTTTACACATGTCGTATACAGTCAATGCTGCAACAGTACATGCAGTCAGAGCTTCCATTTCCACACCCGTTCGGTCGACCGTATCGACTTGGCTTTCGACTTCCACAAAGTTTTCTTCCAAACGAAAGTTAACGAACACACTTTGCACCAACAGAGGATGACATAATGGCAACAAGTTTGACGTTTGCTTTGCAGCCTGTATGCCTGCAACTCGAGCAACGGCCAACACATCACCCTTGGCAATAGAACCAGTTGCAACTTTGTCTGCAGTGTCGGGAAGCATACGAACTTTGCAACGAGCAACGGCTCGACGATGAACTGGTTCTTTAGCGGAGGATTCCGTCATGCGTGCACGACCGAGGGGATCAAGAAAGGTGTATTCCGATGGCATAGAAGATAATCCTACTCTTGTGAGAGGTTATCGTGCATCGAGAATGTCGCTTAAACCTTTACGAACATCAGCTTCAAGGTCTTCACGTTGTAATGCAAGCGCCACATTTGCGAGCAACCAGTCTGTCTTTTGGCCCACATCGTAACGTCCACCAGACAAAACTCGTCCATATATATCTTGCTCTTCAAGGAGAAGAGAAATGGCATCTGTGAGTTGAATTTCTCCTCCAACGCCAGCGGTGATCCTGTCAATACAGCTAAAAATATGTGGATCAAAGATATAGCGCCCAATGATGGCAAAGTTACTGGGAGCAAGCTCAGGCGAAGGCTTTTCTACCACTCCCGTTATTTTGATTCGGGACGGATCGCCCGCAACAGTCTCGAAAGAAGCACATCCGTAGGAAGAAATCTCTTCGGGTGTCACTTCCATGATGCCCATCACGCTGGAATGCGTAGATTCAAAATCTTCTTTCATATCAGAGAGCAACCGGGAATCATCGACCATGATGTCGTCACCTAACATCACCGCAAATGGTTGATCTCCCACATGTTCGTGAGCAGTCGCCACTGCATGTCCTAACCCATGGGCATGTGCTTGACGAACATAATGGATATTCGCAAGCGACTCGATCTCTTCAAGTATTTCGAGTTCAGCAAACTTCCCCTTAGCTCTTAGAGCATCGTCGAGTTCAGAATTGTGAGAAAAGTGATCTTCGATTGCACGTTTCCCAGGACCAGTAATAATCAAAATATCTGAAATGCCTGCCAGCACTGCTTCTTCCACAACATATTGAATGGCAGGCTTGTCTACGAGCGGAAGCATTTCCTTGGGCTGACTCTTTGTGAGAGGCAAAAAACGCGTTCCCAAACCAGCAGCAGGAATAACCGCTGTATTCACGGAAGAAGTCTGTGTCATGAATTCTCTGTTTCTCGATATTTGTCCCGACCATGTTTGGTCACCGTATTCTCTTCGCGACGTATGAATCGACGAATATTGGGGATGTGCCTAAGGACAACAAAGCAAAAAAGCAATGTCACAAGAACGCATTCCCATAAATAATAATGGTCGATCGATATCCATATTGGCAAAACCGCCGCCGCTACAAGTGAGGAAATCACCGGAAGTTTCGTTATTTTCATCACGACTGCCCAGGTCAGGATTGCCGCGATACCTGCGGGAGGAAATAAAGCGATGGCTGCACCTCCACCGGTTGCAATTCCTTTGCCTCCTTTGCGGCCTATGGGAACAACGTGGCCCAACATACAAAAAAACGCGACTAAGTAAGCAAGGACTCTTGTTTGTTGGTCTGAAAGATACCTATCCATAAAAGTAAGAACAGCAAGCGTCGGCACAAAACCTTTGAGAATGTCAAGAACCATCGCCAAGAGGCCCCAACGCCATCCGGCAATTCGAACAATATTACTCGCCCCTGGATTGCCTGACCCTTTGGCATACACATCATGTCCAGCCATTCGTGCAACGAGAACCGCGAAGGGCAGATTACCGACCAAATATGCAGGTATCACAACGAGATAGGCCCACATCACCTTTAGATTGTACTTTCCTCCACGCCGTTATGAGTGCCCCAAGTCATCCTGAGGCTTTGAGGGATGATAAATAAACACAGGGGCCGACTCAAGGATGCCATGACATTTCACGCTAAATTGTGTAGCTATGCCAATATATGAGTACCAGTGCCAAAAATGCGGAAAGCATTTTGACGTAGAACAACGCATGATTGACCCGGCCTTGACTACACACGATGAATGTGGCGGGGATGTTGTCAAAGTTTTCTCGAGCGCGGGCATTGTATTGAAGGGTTCTGGTTTTTATAAAACGGACACACGAAGCTCAGCTTCATCTCAAGCAAAAAATTCGAAAAAAACTGATGCTGGAAGCAATACAGGTGCTTCATCTGCGGCATCGCCGACCGAAACGAAAAAAGCCGCTTCAGAGAGTTCGCCATCTCCCAAGACCGATTCGAATTCATCGGCGTCTTCCCCTTCTCCTCCCAAGAAAGAGAAGTAGTTCATCTAACGCAATCTTGTATTATATTGCATATATGGTTAGTATGCGCAGGTGCTGAAAAGATCACCACGCTCACGACTCGCTACAGTTCTTTTTGTCGTTGTGAGCATCATTGCAACTTACATCGTTCTCGATGCATTGCTGACTTTGCGATCTCTCGCCCACAATCACGGCCCACGACATACGTATTTTATAGTCACACGCAATCTGGCGAGAGGTTCTATTCTCACGTCATCAGACTTTAAAACGCATGCCATGTTTTCTGGAGATGCTCCTACGGGTGCTATAACTTCGCAGCCAACAAAACTATTTATCCGATCAGATATTGCAGAAGGAACGATTCTTACAAAAAACATGATGAGTAAAACAGCTGAATCACTTATCGATGAAGACCATCGCATTCTCTTCATTCCTACTTCTGACGTTTTCGATGGAAGCATTTCGACAACAACAGACCTTGTCAGTGTCACCTCTGATGGCTTTGGTGCACAATACATTGCTTACGATGCGAAAATTCTTTTTGATCTGTCCCCGCCCGAATCTTCACAATACCAAGAAAGTAATCCTGGATATTTTGTAGAAGTTACTCAGGAAGAAGCCGCGGATATCACACAAGCCCTTAGCCAAGGAGACGTGCGCTTCGCTCTTCGACGTAATAATCATTAGTGTATTGCGATGCCCATTATCCATGCAATCATCCTTGGACTCATTCAAGGTCTCACAGAATTTCTTCCGATTTCATCTAGCGGACACTTGGAAGTAGTTCCACAACTGTTGGGCTGGAAAGAATTATCGCCCGGTGTAGAAAAAACTTTTGATGTCGCGCTCCACGCCGGAACGCTTATTGGAGCAGTTGCTTATCTCAATAAAGACGTTCGTCGTATTGTTTTATCACTCTGGAAAGGATTGCGAACACGGAAAATGGATGACTACGCCAAGCTTGGATTGTTGCTTGTCGTCACATCCATTCCCGGCGCTTTGTTAGGTGCGTTTTTGGAAGAATTTATTTCCGAACATTTGGGTAAACCTGCACTCATTGCGAGCATGCTTATTATTTTTGGACTGTTATTGTTTGTCTGCGATCGCATTAAAGGTAATCGCAACGACACGAACTTTGGTATGAAGGATGCTGTCGTCGCGGGGGCGAGTCAGGCGCTTGCTTTGCAGCCCGGAGTGAGTCGAAGCGGAATCACAATGACAGCCCTTCGTCTCCGCGGTTTTTCCCGCGAATCATCGGCACGATTAAGTTTTTTGATGCTCATTCCCATTGTTGCTGGTGCAGCACTTTTCACTGGAGCAAAAACGATTGCTGGTGAGGGAATTCCTTCATCATTAGTTATTCCCATGATCGTCGGTGTCATTGTTTCTGCAGTTACAGGATGGATCGCCGTTTACGGATTACTCAAACTTGTTCGCACACGATCATTCACCGGATTTGTGATCTATAGGGTTGCTGCCGGTCTCGGAATCTTTTTGTGGCTTTTCGTTAAATAGTCATTCCGAGAGAGCCGACCGGAGGGAGTCCTGAGCTTGCGAAGGATGAGCTTACGTTCGGAGTGTCTTTGGCGAGATCCTTCGACTTGCTTAGTCGCTTCGCTCCTGGCTCGCTCAGGATGATTTCCCAGGGTTCCACCCTGGAAAATCACTTCCCGGTCATCACCATCTCGTCAATTAACACTGTGTTGCCCACAACAGACCCTGGGAGCCACCACGTATCGTCTGCTATCGCGCTTGTACGTGACAACATTGTCAACAGATCGGATGCAATCGTTGCTTCCTTGAATGCTTCAGCCATATGACCATCACGAATCCACACGCCTTGCGCGCCCACCGAAAAATCTCCCGAAAGTGCGTTCACTCCCGAATGCACACCAAGAAAATGTTGTACGTAGATCGCTTCGCCCACACGCTCAAAAATTTCTTCCACACTTTCACCAGTCGTTTGAGCATAAAGCGCACGCATACCTGCTCCAGGGCGAGACGCAACCCCACCCCGACGTGCACAGGCATTGGGTTTCATCTTTAATCTCCGAGAGGAATACATCGTGTGAGCAAATTGCTGCAACACACCATTCTCAAGAAAGATATTTCTGCGAGTTGGCATTCCTTCTGCATCATAGGTTGCCGACGTAAACGCCTTTTCATGTGTAGGGTCGTCAATAAGAGTTAGATTCGAATGACCGATTGTGTCGCCCAAACGATCAGCGAGAAGCGCTCGACCTTTTGCTACAGCGCCTCCCGACATCATGCCTGCAATAATTCCAAAGAATTGTGTGGCAACAAGCGGATCTAAAATTACAGGCAATGCTTCACTGATGGGTTGAGTTCCGCCCAGTAAGCGAACTCCTCTATCAAATGCCATGTTTATGACTTCGTCAATATCAAGGGTCGATGTTCCTCGACCAAAAGAAAAACCACTCGATTCCAACGATTCATCTTCGCCCAGCATAACCGAAGCAGAAAGACTCGCCGACGTCGATGAGTTTGTCACCATAATTCCATGTGAGTTTGCGATGACACTGTGTCCCCACCCGTCTTCATAATCTGCAGAAGGAACATCTTTAATCCGGGAATCAAAAGAACTGGCTTTCTTATCAAGGTCAATTGCGAGTCCGATTTTCTCTTCTAGCGACAAAGAAAAAATGGAATCATCCCATCCATCTCGGAGCACAGGGGTCACATCATCGATGTCCGAAGGTTTTACTAATGCAGAAAATTCATCAGGTTCAGCAATGGATGCATTTTCTCGAGCAAAGTGAAGTGTTTCTTGAAGGATATCCTCATCCAAAGATTCGGCCCACGCGCTCCCTTCACGATGGTCGTTGATGACGCGAATACCCACAGCCGTAGAGTCAGCAGTTGTCATGTTTTCAACTTCGCCACTATAGACAGTAACTTCTACATCGCTTCCTTGAGAAACATATACTTCGATTTCTTCCATTCCTGCTGCTTGCCCAGCAAGTCGTTGTGCGATTTCTTCCAACTTTGTCGTATCGCGTGCGCGAGTTATAGCAACGGAACTCATGTAGACGTTCCTCCCACTGTCATCTTGGCAACACGCAGTGTTGGTTGACCCGAGGAAACAGGAACACCTTGACCATTCTTGCCACATGTTCCGGTCCATGTATCAAAATCATTTGCAACCGCATCAATGTCAAGCATTGTCTGCAGGCCGTTCCCGATAAGCGTTGCGCCGCGAATGGGGTATGTAATGACACCATTCTCAACCATATATGCCTCTGTAACTCCAAAAACATATTCGCCCGTGACTGTATCAACTTGTCCTCCACCAAGAGCAACACAATAAATTCCATAGTCGGTCGAAGAGATGATGTCATCAACTTCCATTGTCCCTGGTTCAAGATAGGTATTCGTCATACGAACCATGGGCACATATTCGTACGTCTCACGCCTACCGTTACCCGATACATGATGTCCAAGTTTTGTAGAGCGCAATACATCCCACATGTAATCATTTAATATTCCATCTTGAATCAACGTATTTTTTTGTGCAGGGTTCCCTTCGTCGTCAAAACGATATGTCCCCCATTCATCTCCCATAGTTCCGTCATCAACAAGTGTCACGAAAGGTGATGCGACTTGCTGGCCTACCTTACCTGCAAAAACACTTTGGGCCTTATCAATGTGATCTGCTTCAAGTCCATGTCCGCACGCCTCATGAAAAAGTACACCCCCTGCACCCTTTTTTAATATCACGCTTAAGTTTCCACTTGGTGCCGGTTTTGCATCGAGCAAAGTCACTGCACGTTGAGCTGCGATGCGGGCAATATTATCTACTGAAAAAATGTCGAAATACTGTGCACCCATACTTCTTCCCGGTGCTTCATGGGCGCTTTGGATACCGTCAGCATTTTTTGCAATTGCTTGCACAACGCACCTTGTTCGGGTCTGCGAATCGGAGACATTCACTCCTGCAGTATTCATAATGAGAACTTCTCGTTGACTTTGCGCAATCGTTGCCGAGGTTTGAGATATCGATGCATCAAAGCTACGACTCACGTCATCAATTTCACGCAAACGTTCAGCAGTCGTACTTGCTGGATCACGAAATTCCTGAGCACTTAAACCTTCGATGTCTCCATTGCTCGTAAAGAGGGATGCGTCCACCCCTTTACCTGAAGCTGATATTGCGCCAGCAACTCCTGCGGAAGCACAAGCTGCATCAACGGCCGCATTAAGACCGTCGCTTGTAAACGTGCTTGTATATGCATACCCAACACGTGAATTATTCACAACGCGAATACCTACTCCGCTACTGAGGCCCGTGGTGCGTGAATCGATACGCTTTTCATCAAGAGACGTCGCTGCAGAACTGGTTTGCTCACAGAAAGCTTCCGCAAAAGATGCCCCCTTTCGGGAAGCATACTCGAGAGATTCGCTAATGAGCTGGGGATCAATATTCATATTGGGTCTCTTTACAATAATCCATAGAAGGCATTCCTGACTGTGCTTGACGCATGTTTAATGCATCACGCGTCGAAATGCCTTCGAGCGTGATAGTTTGTTCTCCGAGTTAATGGGGGCAAAAATGTCAGATGAAGTAAATAACAACGATCCGCTCAACGAAGAACCTGGATGGGCTGCACTCGATGGGGAACAAGCACAACCTACGCCTCCACCTTCTCCAACGCCTGTTGGTCCGGACGCATTCCCTGCCATTGATTCTTCCTTGAATCAGAACACTGCCCCTGCTGGCGTGCCTTACGGTGAACCAAAAAAGAAAAGTAAATTATGGCTCTGGATCACCCTCTCTATTGTTGTTCCGCTCATGCTCTGTGGAATCGGGGCTGTTGCTTGCACAACGCTAATCGTGAGCACAACAAAGCCAGCGGTAGATGCAACAAATAATTTTTATCATGCTGCACAAGACGGTGAAGATTTAGATTCACTCACTTGCAAAAGATTCCTCGATGAAGGGGGAACATTCAATGGTCTTTTCCAGGAGTCCGAAAATAATGATCGCGGAATCAAGAGTTTTGATTTTAAAGATGTCCAGGTATCGAACGGAGAGGCTGAGGTAACAGGAACTGTTAAACGGGAAAATGGAACTACCTATAAGACAGTTGTGAACTTAGATAAAGAGAATGGCAAATTTAAAGTTTGCACTATACGTGAAAGCTAATTGGATTTAATGCCCGACATCCCTCAGCCAACAAAAAAGAGTTTTTTTCATAAAGCGAAGAACGCTCAACAACCCCGACGAATTCTTGTTGAAATTATTATCATTGGTTCACTTTATGCGATTTACACATTAGGTCGAAACAACACAGATGCGTCGAAGTCGCAGGCGTTCACTAATGCAAAACTCATCATTCGTGTGGAACATTTCTTTTCCATGTATATCGAACGATCCATTCACACATATTTTCTTCATTTTGATTGGATCATTATTGCCAGTAATTATTTTTATGGTTCGTTACACTTCATCGTAACGCTTTTTGCATTGTTCTATGTCTTCGCCAAAGATCCGAAACGCTATTCACATGTGCGCACAACCATTGTGTCTGGGACGCTCATTTCGCTCGTGGGCTTCATCACATTTCCCCTCATGCCGCCCCGTTTGATGCCTTCGCACTACGGCTATGTCGATACCCTCGCAAAATATCCCACGTTTTGGTCTTTTAATACGGAAGAATTTGCAGCAATCTCAAATCAGTTTGCAGCCATGCCTTCGGTACATATCGTCTGGTCTACGTGGTGCGTCTTCGCGCTTTTCCCTTATTTAAAAAAGAGGTGGCTTAAAGTCGCGCTTTGTTGTTATCCGCTGTGCACCTTGTTTGTTGTTATCGTAACTTCAAACCATTACATCCTCGACGCGGTCGGTGGACTCGCAGTATTTGGAGTGGCTTACTGGGTGAGCCGGATAATCACATCGCTGACCACACGCTCCGCCATTGACAAAACAGCATCCTTGGCTGAGATCAATGCCAAGTGACGTGGTGGAAGATTTTCAATTTTGTAAACTGTAAAAACGCTTTGTTCATTCGGAAGCGCGGTTAGAGGCAATATCGAACAACCAATTCCTGAACGTACTAAGCGGGGAAGCAAACGAATGCCTTCGCAGTTCACTGGCACATCGAGCGTGATGTCTTCTTTACGCGCTGCTTTATCGATCCAAGCGCGAAGAGGATTGGTTTTAGGAGTGAGTACGTGAGGGTACTGAGACAGTTCAGTAAAAGTTTTTGGCGAAGAATCCAATCCAAATTCTTTGGGAGCAATACCAACTATTTCTTCATCACATAGTGTTGTTACTTCTACACGGGGATCAGCAACAGGCTCAGTAATAACCGCTACCGAAAGATCGTGTGTAATAACATCGGCCAACAATCGTTCGGATGGAGCTTCAGTAATGTGCAATGTAACGCCAGGTGCAGAATCTCGCATTTCTTGAACGAGCGAAGGAACAATCCATCGGCTTGCCGTTCCGATGACCCCGATCGAAGCATGACCTCGCTTCAGACCTTGCAACATCGATAGATCAACAAGCATTGAATCAATCTCTGCGGTAATACGTTTCGCACGGTCAACAACAACCTGACCTTGTTCTGTTAATCGAGCACCTTGCCGAGAGCGGACAATGAGCGTTGTATGCAATTCTTTCTCTAATGCCTGAATCTGTGCGGATACATTACTTTGAACAGTTCCTAAAGAATCTGCGGCAGCGGTAAAGCTGCCTGACTGATGGATGGCTGCAAGCACATCAAGTTGTCTTAGGTCCATGTTCATTCCACTTTCACTTCATAAAGCGACATATATGTACGCATTTCTCCGAGATATAGTATCACAAATAGAGATTTAACCTATCTAATATATACGTTTGACTGATGGATCTATGTGTGACAGAATAACCCTGTTCCCCCATCCATGTCGGGAGGCCAATTCCCCCATTGGCCTTCTGGCATAACCTTTCTGGCTCAAATCTTCGAAACGTTCTATACTAAACGGCTCTCGGGAGGCAATAAAAAAATGGAATCTACACTCGTATTTACAGGACCACTGACGTGGACCAATAAGGCAGCATGTTGCGGCCAAACATCACTCTTTTTCCCACCACCGGGAGAACGACCAGAAGCTCGCGCACGCCGTGAAGCAAAGGCGCGCACAATCTGCGCAGTGTGCCCCGTGATGGAAGACTGCCGCGATTGGGCACGCAACCATCGCGAATATGGTTTCTGGGGCGGCGAATCTGAAGAAGATCGCGCAGCTGCTGGGTACCGTGTTGAAATGCCTGTGGGTCGCGTAGCTCGTTACCCGAAGGGCGACGGTGCACCCGTTGCACCCCGCGGTGAAAGCGCTCCTGCATAACTAGTTTGATAGAGGTCCGTTCTCCCGGCAACCATACAGATGGTTTCTTGGAGGATGGACCTCTTTTTTTATGTAAACCACAAGACGCAATACAACTGAACGAACAGCTGCAACTTTAGTAATTTGGGGGAGGGCCACACCTTGCACTTCGAGCAAGGAACAGCCCTAAAATCAATTATCTTTTTGTGTTGAATACGAGTATTTAACCTTGGATTATCTAGCATTTTCTGCATCGAAGACACAGAATCAATCATTTGGTATCACCGGCCTCAACTGCGCAATCCAATTTTTGTTGCAGCATTTGAAGGCTGGAACGATGCTGGCGAAGCAGCCAGCGATTCCGTTGCATGGATTGTTGATAAATTTTCCAGCCAACTTGTAGCTGAAATCGAAGGCGATACTTATTTCGATTATCAAGCAGTCCGACCCAATATCTCTGTGGGGGAAGGCGGAATTCGCCAAGTATCGTGGCCGCGAAATCGTATTTACGGGATCTCTCTCGATGACAGTGACCGTGATATTGTCGTGATGCTCAGCCACGAACCGAATTACCGATGGAAATCCTTCTGTGTCGATATTCTTCAGGTCATCTCTGAGCTCAAGTGTGAGGAGATTTTCACATTTGGTTCCATGATGGCTGAGGTTCCTCATACGCGGCCCACGCGTTTGACAGGTATTGGATCAGAGCGTGAGCGCCTCGACGCCTTAGAAGTTTTACCGTCTAACTATGAGGGCCCCACCGGAATTATTGGAGTTCTCCACGAATACTTAACACAGAATCATTTATCGTCAACATCACTATGGGCCACCATTCCCCACTACGTTGCACAACGACCGCAACCTGCCGCCATGAATGAATTGCTCAACACATTTAGCGCGTTAGTGGGAGTGGATTTTGACACCAGCGACTTAGCTAGTCAAGCGGCTGATTGGGTCAATCATGTCAATGATGCAGTTGCCGATGATGATCAGGCAGTCGAATATGTTGCAGAACTTGAAATGCGATACGACTCAGGAGATTTTGCTGAAACATACGAACTTGCCGATGAAGAATTCCCGAGTGCAGAAGCATTAGCCGCTGAAGTAGAAAAATTTCTACGCGATCAGCCGCCAGAGAAACAATAACTGCGTATATTAGTAAAAATCGCCGAGCGAACGAATTACGCCCTCATATAAATCTGTAGTGTGTTGTAAAGATTTCACGCTTACTTTTTCGTTTCTTCCATGAAACATTTCCAAATGGCCGGCATAGGTTGTATCGTCTGGAGCAAATAATGCGGCACCATACGCAATGGCTCCGTTTCGTCGCCAATATCGCGAATCGGTTCCGAACGTTGAAATCGTTGGCAATAACTGAGTGCCTGGAAAAATATCTGAAGATACTCGCTGTAGTGCATCCCACAGCGGTGTATGTGTGGGCGAAAGAGTGGATTCTTCGTCTTGAGAATAAGAAATTGTGACCTGATCTGCATAAGGCCCGAGAATATCGTCAATCATTGCAGCTACCTGAGCCAGTGTTGTTCCCGGCAGTGATCGTATATCCATTTGAATCGTAGCTTTGTCTGCAACCGTATTGACCTTCACGCCACCGTGAATAACATTTGGTGAAAATGTTTGGTGTGCGCAGGAGTGCAAAACCGAAGCAAGAGGTTGGTCGAGTTCATGAAGTGCTTCATCGTGAGTATCCACATTGGATACGCGTTTCACAAGTTGTTCATCGAAGCCCAGCGCATGAAGAAATGTTTCCCATCCCTCCACGAATTTTATTGGGGGTTTATAGTCAAGAAAGCGCTGCACGATGTCAACGCTTTTTATGATGGCGTTATCTGCACCATATGGCTTTGACCCATGCGAAGGAGTGCCATGGATGTTGATCGTTATCCAGTGAACACCCTTTTCGCCCACAACAACGGGAAGATACGTCTCGTCACCCACAGGCATATGCGTTCCACCCGATTCGCTCAGCACATAATTTGCCTCAACAAGATCGCTATGGTTTTCAACAAGATAACCCGCTCCGAGATTTCCACCAGCTTCTTCATCTGCAACAGCAGCGAAAATGACATCTCCTCGCGGCACAAATCCTTCACGCGAAAGATTGGCCATTGCAATAGCCATCGAACCAGTGATGTTAAACATGTCCACGGCGCCACGACCATGAACGATGCCTTCCACAAGTTCCCCTCCAAAGGGATCATATTCCCAGTCTGCGGATGTTGCAGGAACGACATCCGTGTGACCTTGAAGCAGGAGGACAGGCGCATTCGGTTCACGACCACGCATCCGAACAACGAGATTAGTTCGAGCAGTCTGTTCTCCAAATCGACCAACTTCAAGGGCGTGTCCATTGAAAAGCGTTTCCAAGACGGCAACATTGCGGGTTTCATTTCCCGATTCGTATGTGCCGTCATTCACACATTCATTGCGGATGAGCTGTTGAACAAGTTCTGCAGTGGCATTCGACATGATACGAGGTTACTTGAAAGTTACTGCCCTCCATTAAAGCAAACAGTTACAATCGATCAGGGCAAAGGATAGGTCGTGAAGAGTCAGGATCAGCACGCTGAACAACGGCAGAAAGTGATACGAAATCACCAGGATTACGTTGGCCATTCCCTCGACGAGAAGTAGGAACAAGGTTGGGTTCAAGTCTTTGAGCGTTTCTTGCATCCAAGGCATTTACGAGAGAACCTCTTCGGTCTTCTGCGTTCAATACATGTTCTATCTCGTCATTGCCCAATAGAAAAATTGCTATCTCTCCTAATTTCTCCGAAGAGATCGTGGAGGAGTCGTCAAGTCGAATCATTAATGCAAGCGCATAAGACGCATCAGGGTCCCCACCCCTTGCAATCTCAACCAAATTCTCAACCGTTCTTTTAAAGTTTCGTTTCTGTTCGACTGTTTGCTCGCCTCTGTTGGTCATGATCGCGCCGACTAGCTCGACAATACTGATATCTGGGGTGAGATCCGGCTTAATCACAGTGAATAGCGTTTGCATGAGAACAGGAGGGGTGAGATGATCCGCAGCACCGTGTTTGATGAACTCTTGACAAATATAAGCTGCATAATCAATACCCGATTCGACGAGAGCAATTAAATCCGTAACTAACCGATCTAAACGTCCGACTTCAGCATGTGCTCCGACAATACCTGCTTGCAAAAGCCTTTCGAGAAGAAGATCTGTAGAGGATCGTTCGTCTTGAGCCAATACGAGAAGTGCATCTGCTTGTTTAACAGCTGTGTGCCAATCACCTCCAGGAGCAAAGTTTTCTAAAGTTTGTCTTGCTAACGCGATGTCTTGTGGAGTTGGTGCCATACGTTTGGCCGCCTTTCAAAATAGAAGTTTTAAGAATACTCAATCCCGCTAAATGGTTCAAATCGCTCCTGGTCTGCTTACGTACTAAATTTCATCCATGACAATCGGACCAAGTGAAGCTTCAGTATTAATAACCACTGCATCCGCTCCTGATCTCGTTCGACGACTTGTCGATCGACTTTCAGAGCCTGTCGATTCCTATTGGAATGGTTCACACACGTGGTTCACACAACTCGCCGGAGTTGATGTTGAATGGCGACTTCATCCAGTTTCGGATTTTCTTATGCCCGAGGCATCGCGTCCTGAAGATCTTCTGGATCTTGCAATTGAAGGTGAAGTTGATCCTTCCCACTACTGGGAAGGAGTAGAAATATTTTCCGTGGATGACGAGAACGAAATAGATTCCGCTTCTCTTTCAGAAGAAGTATGTAAGCTCCTCGATCTTGAGGTGACTGCCCATGGCAATGTTGATCATGATGCAATCGGCGATGAATACGAAAGATCGGGTGGAAAAGTTTCGCTAGTTTCTCTGCTCATTTCACAAATGAATGAAAAGAATTAGCGCGCAAATATTTGGTCAGGTTCACAGATGCGACCAATCGTAAAGTGACCAAACTCACCGTAGAGTGCGCTTGCTTCGTCGAAACGCATTTCATATACAATATCTTTAATATCGCTGAGAGTTTTTGAAAAGAGAGACACTCCCCATTCCCAATCGGTTAAGCCTGTTGATCCTGTGATGAGTTGCAATATTCTGCCGCTATATTTTCGACCCACTGTTCCGTGAGCGCGCATGTATTCTGCACGTTTTTCGAAAGGCAGACTAAACCAGTTGTTCTCCCCTTCGCGCTTTTTTGACATGGGATAGAAACATAAATATTCCATATTCTTCGGCGGTAATTCAGGAAACAGTTTGTGTTTTGCGTAGATGGTCATGCGTTCTCGCCATTGATCCATCATTGCTATTTTTTCATCAGCCGATGAACCGAGTGAATCGACTCGTTCCTGCTCTTCGGCTTCTGAGGTTGTGTATTCGGATGTTTCGGTGAGGGAAAGAAAACTATCTACTACTTGGACACCACAGTTTTTAATTTCTTGTTCAATCTGGATGAGTTTTTCTGCTTGTGTTGTGAGAATCATCACAATCGCATCAGATTCATGACCGAATGATGCCGCAACAAAGATTTGAGATGCTACCGCATCAGTATCAGCATCTCTTGTTGTATCACGATTTTTTTCAATCACGCGTGTGAGTTCATCAACCACTCGGTTACGTTCTTCGCCCACAGGAAAAGTAATCATCAAGTGCGAAACATAAAGCCCCGTCTCATTCACAGCCCGTTCACTTGTTTCCATAACTTACATTCTCATCTCTTTAAATATGATTCTCAACTCCGCACAAAATAACTTGACCGTAAAGTCTTAAAACGCGAAGCGCCCCTCCACAAATGGGATTCTCAACCTTGACACAAAGAGGGACCCGTCAATGTGCACAAGCGGCGCATTGGTTGGTCCTTCAAAGAAGGATCAACCACGTACGCGTGCACATTAACGGGTCCCGAGATTGATGTGGAAATGTTGACTTAGAAGCCCATGCCGCCCATGTCACCCATTCCACCGTCGCCGCCACCAGCAGGAGGACCTGCAGGCTCTGGCTTGTCGGCAATAACTGCTTCTGTTGTCAAGAACAGCGCTGCGATGGATGCTGCGTTCTGCAATGCAGAGCGCGTAACCTTCGCTGCGTCAATGACACCAGCTTTCATCAAATCTTCGTATTCGCCTGTTGCAGCGTTCAGACCATCGGAATCTTTGAGAGAGCGGACCTTCTCAACGATAACGCCACCTTCCATGCCTGCATTGCGTGCAATTTGCGCGAGAGGCTCTTCAAGAGCTTTCGCTACAAGACGGGCACCTGTTGCTTCGTCGCCAGCAAGTGATTCTGCAAGTTCGCGAACCTTGACTTGTGTACGAAGAAGAGTAAGTCCACCACCGGGGACAACTCCTTCTTCAACAGCAGCTTTGGTTGTTTGAACTGCGTCTTCAATGCGGTGCTTCTTTTCTTTCAACTCAACTTCTGTTGCTGCACCCACCTTGATGATTGCGACACCACCAGAAAGTTTCGCAAGACGTTCTTGAAGCTTTTCGCGATCGTAATCGGAATCCGTGTTTTCGATTTCGTTGCGGATTTGGCCAATACGACCAGCAACTGCGTCTTTCTCGCCGCCACCTTCAACGATTGTTGTTTCGTCTTTGGTGATAACAACTTTGCGTGCAGAACCGAGAAGATCAATCGTTGCTGTTTCAAGCTTAAGACCAACTTCTTCAGCAATCACTTGGCCACCGGTCAAGATTGCCATGTCTTCAAGCATTGCCTTACGACGTTCGCCGAATCCAGGAGCCTTGATTGCAACAGATTTGAATGTTCCACGAATCTTGTTCACAACAAGTGTTGCGAGTGCTTCACCTTCAACATCTTCTGCGATAATCACAAGCGGACGACCAGACTGCATGACCTTTTCCAAAACAGGAAGCATGTCTTTCACAGCTGAAATTTTCGATGGAGCAAACAAGATGTATGGGTCGTCTAAAACGACTTCCATACGATCTGAGTCGGTCACAAAGTAAGGAGAAATGTATCCCTTATCGAATCGCATACCTTCTACAAGGTCGAGCTCGAGACCAAAAGTCTGGCTTTCTTCAACGGTGATAACTCCGTCTTTTCCAACCTTGGCTAACGCTTCAGCGATCTGCGCGCCAATTTCTTCGTTTGCTGCTGAAATAGCTGCAACGTTTGCGATTTGCTCAGGGTTAGTGTCAACTTTTTGTGACATTGCTTTGATGGATTCAACAGCAGTAAGAACTGCTTTTTCGATTCCCTTTTTCATGTCCATTGGGTTGGCGCCCGCAGCGACATTTTTAAGACCTTCGCGAACCATTGCCCACGCAAGTACAGTTGCTGTTGTTGTACCGTCACCGGCAACATCATCTGTTTTCTTTGCAACTTCTTTAACGAGTTCTGCACCAATGCGCTCAAACGGGTCTTCAAGATCTATTTCTTTTGCGATGGACACACCATCATTTGTGATCGTGGGTGCACCCCATTTTTTGTCCAAAACAACGTTGCGTCCCTTTGGTCCAAGAGTTACACGTACTGCGTCAGCAAGTTTGTTCATTCCTGCTTCGAGTTTGCGACGTGCTTCTTCGTCAAAAACAATTACCTTTGCCATTTTTTCTCCTTATTCACACCTGTGAACGGTTCGGCTTACTGGGCCACAGAATCACATAATCCCTGATTATGCTGGGATTTTGCTTATCCGCGACCATTAGCACTCTCGAGGTGAGAGTGCTAACAGTCTGCCAAAGATCGTATAGTCCATGCAAACGCTGGACGATAGAGATTAAATGGATAACCGAGGTGACGTTAGTTGGCGAGCTGGGCAACAACACCTACTCTCTGACACAGAAAAATACTGGGATGTCACCGTTGCTGATCCTATAGGGGCCAGGGCCAATGCTCTCCGCCAGGAAATGTACCGTGAATGCTTAGAGGCTCGCGACACCACACTCCCACTGGAGAGACGTTCCAATGGCTCCTTTTTCGACACATTAAATATGCTTCCCGACACAACACTTATTGCTTTTCGCGCAATGGAATCGCTTGCTATTCCCAACAAACTTCTACCCCATACTCGACAAGAACGCCTCGAGTTTTCCTTAGGAAGGATGACTCGGATGAAAGGTGCTGGCGATATCGGGAGTGCACTCACTCAAGGTTGGCATTCTTATAAAAAACTCTATACAACTTTCGAACCAAGCACTACTAACGGCTGGAAAGCGCCCTACCCGCGCAAAGACAAAATACGTGAAGAGCTTATGGCCGATTGGCTCAGAGTAGCCGTAAAACTATTTAATGATCCGACATCTTCTTTTCTTTCCGATCCTTCCTCAATTAAAAGAATTAATGGAATATGCGAGCTCGTTGCAGGATTGGGCGAGACTCGACAAGGTCTTCTCTTTAATCTTTTTGATGCAATCCCTGAACAGCTTCATACAGAAGCATTTCGCGCGTTGTACCCGCTTATCGCTCGCAACCCTCCTCTTAGTCCACCTCGAATTGCTGTTATTTCTGGTCTTGTCCATGGAGCACAAACATCAGAGGAGCTTATGAATGGACTAGCACTTGGTCTTCACATTCCTGCCCCCATTGCCAACAAACTTCTCCAACAATTAACCATTAACAAACTACCCAGAGCTAAAAGAAATTCTTTAGGAAACGAAACATGGAAAGAAACAGTCGGAAAAGAGCTAGCGGGAGAAAATCGCATGATCTCTCTTGCGTTGATACCGGATATTTCCCAACGACACGATCTTTTTCATACCTTATCTAAAGCCGTACTTCTTGAAGACGCATTCAGTAAAGATGAAAAACCACAGATTGCATACAAAGTATCCCAACTGATCGAAGGTCTTTCAGAAGGTGCTCGTGGCGCAAAAGATCGAGGCGTGGCACCAGAAAAAGTTCAAAAAGTTCTCGACATGGTCGAACCATTAAACGAGCTAGAAAATGCCACACCGGCAACAATTCGGCAAGCTCTCACTACATGCAACCGTTCTGTCAGTGCAGCAATTCCTGACATTTCAGGAAAACGAGCAATAGGACCACGATAAAAATTCATGAAACCGTTACGCCGTGAAAGATATGGACAAACAATGACAGCAGAATTTTCAGCTGAGAACTTCCCTCAAATTACATATGAATACATAGAACCTGGCAAAAAAAATATATTCTTGATCACACAATTAAAACTCCACCTATACAAAAACTACAGAAAGCTTTGTTGGATTCATCCTCTCCAAAAAATCGGCCAAGTACCGCCGCTTCTCAACGGCAATCCGCTGGTTCAGACGGTGTTTCTCAGGTCGGAAGATCTGAGCGGAGCATGTCACAACTAGTTCCTAGTGAAGTTGCACCTATTGGAGTCAACATCGTCCTTCGGAATCACGATGATTTTCTTCTCGATGAGGTTCAATTACTTTATGGAGCTCCAAGATCTGGAAACGTCACCATCGCTTTGCGATTTTACGACGACGTTGAACAGCCGGAAATGATATTTGACCCATACGGAAAAAACGAACGCGTAATCTCTCCAGGCTCGCTGGTCTACGACATTCACCTCAGTCAAGCACATGAATTTCTAGAAAAGTGTCAACAGAATCCTGAATACTTCATGAGAAAATCGTATAGAGGTGGCCTCGGAGCACGCCTCATCAACGCCACTCCTGAAGATAGCTATGGAACACTTGAACAAACAAAACATGCGGTCGTCACAATATCGAACCGACATTTCGGACTCTCATAAGGAAGCATTTCCTCACATCGACCAAATACCAATAGACTGAGCGAATGGCTGATCTACATGACTCCACGGAGCACTACCTCGCAACGATTTTTGAAATCGAAGAAGAGGGTATTGAAATTAAGCGTGCTCGTATTGCGGAACGATTGAATATTTCTGCTCCTTCAGTTACAGAGCATATCCACCGGATGGAAAAACTAGGTCTGGTAAGGGTTTCTGACAACAACTCGGTTTCGTTAACAAAGACAGGGAAAGCACAAGCAACGACCGTTGTACGCCGTCACCGTTTGGCTGAACGCCTCCTTGTCGATGTAATTGGGTTGGATTGGGAAAATGCACACAAAGAAGCCGACCGTTGGGAGCACGTCATTTCTGACGATGTCGAGAAGAAATTAATAAAGTTGCTCAATAATCCGACAACATGTCCTCACGGGAATCCCATCCCCAATTCGGATGGTTCACAAAATGCAGAAGCAAAGGAAACCCAAAAAAATACAGTTGCACTCAACGATGCAGAAGAAGCTTGTCCTCTTACCATTCGACGTATTGGTGAACGCATTGAAATGAATGATGAAGCTCTACATTTTGTTGCGTCGAATAATCTGACACCTGGAGCACAAATCAGCATTACGGGGAAGACACAAGAAAACGTGATTGTTTCTCTCGAAGGAATAGCAGAGTTAAAGATCCCTCGAACGATTAGCCAATCGATGTACGTAGAGGCAACGAAGTAATCTGCCCTATTTACGATTCACCGATGTCGAACTGCGAACTGTAAGTTGAGAAACGGCTGAGAAGGCAGTGATATTCGTAGAAGAAGTAGGAGATCCGTTGACGTCAACCCTGCCCGTATATGCAGCGCCGATCGTGATGGAAAACTTTCCCTTTTTTCTAAACTTTATTTTAACGTCTGCGCTTTTCTTGCTACCGTTTTGCTTGAATTTAATATTCTTTGTATTAAAATACACCGGAGATTTCTTGTGGGTCCCCGATATACACCCTTCAAAAGTTCCTTCAACACGCTTGTCATCATCGCAAACCAAAATAACAATATCGTCTAATTCGAAATGAAGGTCTATTCCGTTTTCGATCAAAGTTCGTTCTTCAATTTCAACATTAACCGTCGCTTTTTTCATACCAACCAAACCCTTGACGCCGGGTTTAAAAGTAAGATCAGGTTTGGCTGCTTTTAGTATCGCCTGTGCATTGCCTCCGCCGAGAAGAGGTAGACATACCGGTGCATCTCGATAGTCGGGGCTAATCCATGGATTAGAGTGCGTTGGCCCCTGACTGGAATGTTGTGATGGACGAGTAGCACCGGTGTCTGCATTGAAATCAATTGCAGTACCGTTAGGTCCACCCGTTTGGAGAACATTTGGTTGTATTCCGCCAACAACCGATTGATCTGCAACAAGGTTCAATGGTGCGCCTGTTGTGAACCTCGAGATTGCCACGCGATAATGAATATAGAACGGTCCATCCAATTTTGGAGGAAGATTTAGTACTCCTTTTAAACTTGAGGTAACAACTTCACATTTGATGAAAGCGGGGTCGGGAGCAAAGCCATCGTAACGAACTGCAGCATACGATGAACGATCATTCACACTTCCGTTAAAACCACCAGGAGAATGTGGGCCTGTGTAAGGAGGGGGGAGATATACACCAGCGCCGCCTTGATAGCCGCCACAAATACTGTCAGCGCCACAATTCACAGCTCTGGGTGTTGCAGAAACGGCTGTAAAAGAAACTAGAGACAAGGTAACGATCATCAAAACACTCACGGAGAGAATGCGTAAAAAGCGATGTGACATATTATTCCTTAGGGCTTAAGTCTGGGGAGACCTGTTATACGTATCAGGATGTGAAATGATTATGCAATCACATTCGATACGTATAGGTAAAACCATTAAATCATAGAAAGCCTGTCTTGAGAAGGCTCGGAAAGACAAAAATCGCCTATTATTACTACTTATTCGCCTCAATACGTTAAAGATACGATGCGTAAAACGCACATCGCGAATGAAGCGAATAACGCGAAGCAACATCAACTCACTCGCAAGGTCATCCCATGAATAAGCCAACAGTGTATATCGACCTTGACGGCACTTTATTAGGCAACAACGCATCGTTGTTGCATGACCATTCAGGTAACCGAAGCACAGTGGGAATCGATGCAATTTTTCGTGCGGAAAAAGCCGGAGCTGATTTAGTTATTGCAACAGGACGTGATCGGTATCGGGCCTCAGAGTTCTGTCGATCGGCAGGAATTGCTCGTTATATCGCTGAAATGGGTTGTGTTCTCCACACCACCGGTGACGACATTGTGGAATACGGAAGAGATGCACACGAATTCATTGAAGAAAGTGCTTTAAGTGAAGCCGAGTTTCTTGGCTGTGTCGCCGATGCAGCACACATGCTTATCAATCATTTTGCCGAATGTCTCGAACTTCACACACCGTACAATCGCGATCGTTTCGCTTCACTCTTGCTACGCGGAAATGTTTCTGTTGATAAATCCAACGACCTTCTCTCGTCAGGCGGGTGGCCATTCCTTGAACTCATTCCTAACGGGCATGGGATGTTCCGACGGACTATGCCTGGACTCGACAATGTTCTCATCTATCACCTTACCCCCAAGGGTGTCACAAAAGGTTTTGGGATTTTGCGTGATCAAGATCTACGCAACCTAAATCGTGATGATTGTTTTATGATCGGAGATGGTATGTCGGACGCTCAGTGTTACGACGTTGTCAACACTGTGTACATTCCTTCTAACGGCGTGGCGAGCGATCCTGATGTAGAGCCATATATAAAAGACAAGAACAATATTGTCGTTCTTAAGGATTCACATAATGAAGGTTTTGCATCTGCAATCGATGCGATCCTTAAAAAGTACTAGCGACGTGGCTTAAGGGTTACCGACGACGACCACAATGTTGGCTGTAACGAGATCTTGTTGATCCCATGCTGTAGGCGCGCTCGCTGGAAATTGCAGTGTCTTTACTGTTTGCGAAATTTTCAAATTTGAGAGAAGGCCCGGAACAATGTTGGTTGCCAATTGTTTGGCATCATTTTCAAAACCTGACTTATAGTAAATAATGGTGCCTTTATCTTTAGACGTGTCGTTGCCAGCTACCAAAGTTTTGTAACTTAAATTTTTGATCTCTGTCGTCACCGTTCCAGCAACTCCCGCGATACTGCTGCCATTGAGAACAAGCACGGATACGTCGGCGGGTTTTGCAGTATTAGAAACCGGCTTTGTTGTCGACGTTGTTGAAGTAGCAGTATTTTCTGCAGTTGTATCTGTTGCAGAAGAAGCCGTTGACTCGCTCGACGACTGCGTTTTAGTAGATGTCGTCCCATTGGAATCAACAATCACGATAAGAAGAAATCCCATAAGAATTGCAATAGCAACAATTCCCAATGCTCGCGTTGAAGCTGACGCGGCAAAAGATTGAGGCCCCAAAGGACCCTCGTGTGAATTACGCGGTCCGCGTGGTGTTGACGTTGGCATGATTCCCCCTCACATACCCCAGGCTACACGGTGGAGCCGGATGTCGGAATCGAACCGACGACAACCTGTTTACAAGACAGGTGCTCTACCGACTGAGCTAATCCGGCGTGGCGGTTTATTATAATCGCAGATGACTCACATGAAGCAACGTTACGGCTGCTGCAGCAGAAACATTGAGAGATTCGACTTTTCCCTGTTGAGGAATCCGCAAAAGACCATCACATCTCTTGCGCACCAGTTGACTCAGCCCTTTGCCTTCCGACCCCATCACAATGATGATTGGCCCATCTGCCGTTTTAAGGTCGTAGAGGGATTGGTCGGCCTCTCCTGCCATTCCGTATACAGTGACGCCCGCTTTTTGAGCACGTTGAAGGAAGGTTGGAATACCAGGTACAAGACCAAATTCCATAAATTCAACCGCTCCTGCAGCTGACTTTGTAGCCGAAGGAGATAAGTGGCCACTTCTGTGTTTCGGCAGAATAACGCCTGTTGCTCCGGCAACTTCCGCACTACGCACAATGGCGCCAATATTGCGAGGGTCCGTCACTCCATCGAGAGCGACGAGAAATGCATTCGGATCCATCAGCAGATCATCAATGTCTTTGGGTTTCTTTTCTGCGCAATAAGCGATGACCCCCTGAGCAGCCTCTGTGCGGGCACGTCCCATAAATTGCTCACGCGAAAGTTTCGTTACGCGAACATGTTTGCGTTCGGCGTTATAAAGCAATTTTGTCATTTCCGGAGTGTCTGCGACTTCACGGTCAACAAAAAGTTGGGTAATGCGTCGCTTTCCATGTTCAATCAAAGTATCGACGGCATGAAAACCTTCCACATGTTCCCCGCCGAGCCCGTACTGCAAAGTTGCATTGCGCAATTGGTGACCCGTTGCACGCGGAGCAACTTCCGTTTTCGTGCGCCCCGGTTTTACACCTGCAGCCTTTTCCCTGACCGATGCACGGCCCGTCTCACGTTTATTTTGAGCTTTGATTTTTGAATGCGCTTTTTTATTATTGTTGCGAATTACTTTGTCTTCGTTTCTGCGTGCCATTTTATCGATTCAACTTCCTATGTCATCCTGAGGGCTTCATTCATTGTCATCCTGAACGAAGTGAAGGATCTCCGCGCAGCGGGATTCATCATTCGACGTGCCATGTTGTTCCGTCTTTCGTGTCTTCGATGACAACTCCCACCTTTTTGAGTGCATCTCGTATTGAATCACTTTGTGCAAAATCTTTAGATGATCGGGCTTGTTCGCGAAGCGCTAGCTGTTCTTCAACCCATACAGCATCCACACTCGATTGTTTTTTCGGCGCTTCTAGATCGATTCCTAAAACTTCGGCAAGCTCCACAATCGTTGCATACAAGCTCGCAACGCGATCAAAGTCTTCAATGTCCATTGCCGTGTTGGCTTCACGCAACGCTTCGAAAAGAATGGCGAGAGCTTGGGGAGAACCAAAATCATTCGCCATCAATTGAATAAAACGCTTTTGTATTTCATCGTCAATCTGTGCTTCGTTCGCAGCAATACCGAGCTGAGAACAGCGCCGAGCGAAGGTGTCCAGTCGATCAAGTGCTGACTTTGCAGCAGCCAAAGAATCATCACTGATCTCCATTTGCGCACGATAATGCGTTTGGATCATAAATAATCGAAGCGCTCGCGGCCCATGTTGAGAAATTGCATCCGACAAAGTAATGAAGTTGCCGAGTGACTTGCTCATTTTTTCGCCAGAAATATTGAGCATGGCAGAATGAATCCAATAACGAGCAAAGGTATCGCCGGCCCCCACACTTTGCGCAATCTCATTTTCGTGATGAGGAAAGACAAGGTCACTTCCTCCACCATGAATATCAAAATCTTGACCAAGGATCCCAACACACATTGCTGAACACTCGATATGCCAGCCCGGACGGCCTTTCCCCCATGGAGATTCCCAAAATGGTTCATCGGGTTTTGCGTACTTCCACAGGGCAAAATCGAGTGGAGATTGCTTCTCGTCGTCTACGTCTACACGCGCACCAGCAGACTCAAGAAGTTCGTCAAGCGTTCGGCCTGAAAGTTCGCCGTATTGTTTATAATCGGGTACAGAGAAATATACGCCGGTCGAAGTTTTATATGCCACACCCTTATCAATCAAACGCGTAATGAGCTCTTGCATCTCGGGAACGTACTCAGTGGCATGCGGAACATGGTCGGGCCTTTCAATGCCTAAGGAATCAAGTTGGTCACGATAGCTTTTCTCATAGCGCGTCGTAATCTCAGTTTCCGAAACACCTTCTTCGTGCGCGCGTCGAATAATTTTGTCTTCAATATCAGTAATGTTGCTCGCTAGCGTTACGTCAAAGCCGACATAACGCAGAAAACGTCGAATCATGTCGTAAGTAAAAGCAGTTCGGCCATGCCCTAAGTGGGGATGATCATAAACAGTAGGTCCACAGGCATAGATTGAAACCTTGCCCTCATCACGAGTTTCAAGTTCTAGCGTGTCTCGTCGTCGAGTATCAAAAAAACGGATCGCAATGTCAGAAAAGCGCGGAGTAGACATAGAAAGAGAGTTTAGTGGCCGGCAGGAATAAGCAACGCGGTCGCATAGACAGCGATTGCCTCTCCACGCCCTATGGCTTCAATGCCTTCACCGTGCTTAGGCGTGATCGAAAGGATTGTCTCCGGTGTAGAAATC
Source organism: uncultured Burkholderiales bacterium (assembly GCA_964391505.1). Classification (GTDB taxonomy): domain Bacteria; phylum Actinomycetota; class Acidimicrobiia; order IMCC26256; family JAGPDB01; genus JAGPDB01. The sequence goes on from CAYMMG010000002.1 coordinate 74,115, forward strand.
GAGGAAAGGACCTCTGCGAGCTTTTTCTTCATATCGTCAAGATAGCTTGCCAGCTTGGGTGCCTGCGCATTAATAATCACCGAAGCATTCCCCAGAATATATCCTTCGTTGTGAACTCGAATGACTGCCTTGGCAAGAAATTCTATTGATGATGCGTCTTTAAGTTCAGGATCGCTAGCAGGGAAAAGTGTTCCTAAATCGGGCGCACCAATCGCCGACAACAACGCATCTATGAGTGCATGAGACACTGCATCGGAGTCGCTGTGACCTTCTAAACCAATATGGTCAATCGATACTCCACCCAAAATAAGTTTTTTGTTTGTATCAGTCCCAAAAGGATGGATGTCATAACCTGAACCAATTCGAGGATGCATGGGCGATGAAGATCTCAAGCTTTGACGCAACATTTCCAGATCACGCGGTGTTGTGACCTTGATGTTTGATTCGGAACCTTCAAAGAGCGTGACATCGCGGCCCAAGCGTTCGACAAGCGCTGCGTCATCTGTTTCTTCCGCTTCGCTGATGTGCGCTTCTCGGAGAACAGAAGCGTTGAATATTTGCGGAGTCTGAACGGCACGAAGTTTTGTTCGATCGATTGTCGCATCGATCTGTTGGTTGTCATTTATTTGTTTAATGGTGTCAACAATCTTGATTGCAGGAATAGCACCGAGGGCACCCTGCTCAATGAGAAGTTTTCCTTGCTCGTAAAGCTCGACCGTTGCGCACGGACGCGCAGCGTCATGAACAGCAATGATATCTACGTCTGAGGGAACTGCTGCTAAACCATTTTTTACCGATTGAGAACGAGTGGAGCCACCGCCAACCACGGCATAGACACCGTCGTGTGAAAAAGATTTTGGATCGGTAACAACAATGACGCCATCACTTGCGAGCAGTGCAACACGGACACTGCGTTCAAGAACCGTCTCGTCTCCCAGAGTTTCCGAAAGTTTGTTCGATCCAAATCTTTGGGATGTACCTGACGCGACAACGATTGTAAACATGCGCGCTGTCATCGTTACCCTTTTCGTTTATCCTTTAGCGATTACTCATATCAATCTCGTACATCCGTACGGAGATCCTTCGCAAGCTCAGAAATGACTATTTAGTTTTCTTAGTCGTTGCTTTCTTTGCAACAGGTTTTTTCGTAGCAGGCTTTGCCTTAGCTACAGCCTTCTTAGGCGCTGCCTTCGTAGGAGTTTTCTTTGCAACTTCTTTTTTAGCAGCAGGCTTTGCCTTAGCTGCTGGTTTCTTCGGAGCCTCTTTTGCCTTAGCTGCAGCTTTTGCGTCCGCAACCGCTTTCTTTGCAGCCTTAACTTTCTTTTGCTCTTTCGCATTCTTCTTTTTTGTTGCAATGACATCAGAAACGTCTTCTTGGTTTAACACCTTATTCAAAGTTTCTTCTGCTTGTTCGCGATTGAGGTCAAGCGCATAACTGAGCTCGGAAGTTAAAATGTTGCGTGCTTGAGAAAGCATTCTCTTTTCACCGGCTGAAAGTCCTTTGTCGCCATCGCGAGAAGAAAGGTTTCGCACAACTTCTGCAACCTGATAAATGTCTCCACTCTTGAGTTTTTCGATATGGTTCTTGAATCGGCGAGACCAGTTTGACGGTGTACGTGCGTCGGTTTTCCGAATAACAGCAAAAACTTCTTCTACTTCTTCCGTATTAATTACGTCACGAATTCCAATTTCATCTACACGTTCAGCGGGTACGCGTACGACGAGATCGGTGTAAGCCACACGCATCACAAGGTATTCGACGTTCTTGGTCTTACCTTCAATTTCTATTTTTCGCTTTTCGCGTTTTTCGACTGTTGCTGCTCCATGATGGGGATAAACAACCTTGTCACCGACACTGAAGGCCATAATGTTCCTTTTAGGTAGTTTGTGAAGTAATTGGTCTTATATTGTACCTCATTTTGGAACTTTTATAAACCTGGGCGCTTGCTTTGTCAGACTGTCGGCAGTTCGTAAGAAAGGCTTGTCATGGATTTTGGAATTGAAGGAAAGGTAGCTCTGGTTTCAGGGGGCACGCAGGGCATCGGGCTCGCAGCTGCACAAGCCTTATTAAATGAAGGCGTACACGTTGCGATTTTCTCTCGCAATGCCGACAATATTAATGAAGCGATTGAAACTCTGAATGTGAGCAATTCGAACCTTATCGGTTTTCCCTCTGATCTCAGTGATGAAAAATCTATCGATGAGATGCTCGCTCGCGTTCGCACGCAGCTTGGTGAGATCAATATTTTCGTGGGTAGTTCAGGTGGCCCGTCTTTTGGTCAGGCTCACGAGCTCTCACGTGATGATCTCATTGCTGCACTCGAATCTAATTTCATCGCACTCGCTACGCTGACCAATAAATTACTTCCCGACATGCAATCCAAAAGTTGGGGAAGAATTGTCTATGTCACGACAAGCGGTGTTGTTCAACCAGTTCCCAATCTTGCGTTATCGAATGTTGCGCGTTCTGCATTAACGAGCTTTACGAAAACTCTTTCTAACGAAGTTGCTGCACAAGGGATCACCGTCAATACTGTTATTCCCGGAAGAATCGACACACCACGTTTACAAGAAGTAACACGAAATGAAGCAAGAACAATTGGAATAACCTACGAAGAAAAACTCACTCAGGACGGGAAAGCTATTCCGGCTGGCCGATACGGTCGTGCAGAAGAAATTGCAAATGCGATCGTCTTTTTATGTTCCCAACCTGCGTCGTACATCACCGGCGTTCGTCTTGCCGTTGATGGCGGATTAATTAAGAGCGTTTAGTAGATCTGTTCACGAACCAGTAATCAGAGCAAATGCTTTCGTCCACGCAGCTTTCGCATCGGCTGCACGATAACTATCCCGGTCGGGATCGTGCATGAAAGCATGTTCGGCCTCAGGGAAAATCATCAATTCCGAACCAATAGCTTTGTGATACTCAGTATCCAGAACTTCCGATAGTTTTTGCACATCGTCGCTCGGCGTGTAGTGATCTCGACCACCCAGAATTGCAAGTAAACGTGATGAAGTATCCATTGCGACATAATCGAGCGGTTCGCGTTGACCCGGCCCCTTCCATGCATCTGGCAAAGTAATCATTCCATAACAAGAAACGACAGCATCAAATTCTCCGGTCCCCGCACACTTGAACGCGTACATTCCACCGATACAAAAACCAATCATTGATACACGGGCGCAGTTGTGTTGTGTACGCAATATTTTTCCTGCTGCCAAAAGGTCTGCGCATTGCATTGTGTCGTCGAGATCTTTAATCCGAGCAAACTTTTCATCGCGCGTCAATTCGGATGGATTTTCTGACATATGAGAAAAAGGTTCTACTGCAATAGTTGCAATACCCAAACCCGCAAGCTGCGCAACCGTGTCATCGACGAGTGGTCGTAATCCATTGATATCGGGATGAAGAACAAGACCAACATGTGTTGCGTCTTTAGGAAAGGCCACCGTTACAGAGGTTCCCGACGACAACACGGAATGGTTAAGTTGCACGTCGTGTTTCCCTGCAGGAAGAAAGTCGAGCATGCAAGCCAGCTTACCGTGAATCATCGATAGATAAGACAACAGTCATTCTGAGGCTTTATCTGCCATCCCTTCATTCGCTTCGCTCTCTCGAGGGCAGGCTCTGAACGAAGGAAAGGATCTCCAGGTTCAAGTCCAGGTGGTGCACTGCTGCTTCTATTCAAGAGGTTTCGCCAAATAGTATTGTCAAAATAATGGTGATAGCCGCAAGAGCCAACACGGGTATGATCAGGTACAAAGTAAATTTAAAACTTATTGGTCCACGTGCGTTCCAATAATCCGCATATGTTGCTTTTCGCAAAAACCATATAACTGGAATCCATGCGATGAAATACTGCACGGTACAAAGAACTATAAAAAATACGGGATGCTCTCTCGGAACAAAGTGTAGAGGACTCCAATCAAATCTGCGTGCCAGAGTTTCATAAGAAATTGCTTCTACACATACCGCAAATATCACAATAAAGTGGTTAACGATTCCAAAGAGTATTCCGAAAGACCATTTCCATCTTTTAGGTATTCGTGAATCATCTCGAAGCTTTTCTCTTCTCATGTTTCTCATAATAGTGTCCAGTCTTCAAACAGAATTTGGTTAAAAGCCGGTAAGCAGTATCTGTGAAGAGTTGTCTGACTGCTGTTCATTAGAAATTCTGGGGCGTTACCTGTCATCCAAAACGAAGTGAAGGATCTACGGGTTCAAGTCCCGTGGGGCGTACCAACTACTGATGTCTGCTTATTTTCTACTTCTCAACTTGGCCGATGGCTTCACCTATGATCAAATAAATCTTTCGAAAATCTGAGAGGTCATAGTCGCAAGACGAGATCTCAATCTTTGTATCTCCAGAGTGAAATACCATCTCGGTATCAGAGCCGTCAGCCCATGAATCGCAAAATTCTTCACTTTTTTTGGAATCCTCGAGCTTATTGAGCTGATCTGTTATAGCTGCTTTAAAATTACTAAGTATACGTGTGTCATATTTTCCTCGATGAGTCTCTGAAGCATATTCAGAAATCCAGCTACCGTCACTAAAAACTCGTAACTCCGTTTGATCACAAGGACCGGCACAATATCCACCTTCAGTTTGTAAAGTAAATATCACAGATCTTGCAGGACGATTGGAATGCCCTGAAGTACTGTTCGGCATTATAAAAAAATATGTGCCAAGAATTACCATTAAAGTGCCAAGTATGACTATAGATACAAGTTTTGTGCGTTTCATATATTATGAGACGCCACAATTAGCTATAAAAGTTCCCAGTTTTGAATAAATTTTTCATCTATATACCGATGCTACTTAGGAGATTAATACCGAATACCCACTCCTCAAATCGGTTCCAATCAGAAATGGTGGGGCGTACCGTTACTTTTGTTGTACTGTAAATGAACTGTCCCGTTATCAAATTTTTGTAGAGCTGTAAGTTCAAGTTGGGAAGTCATATTTTCCGGAAGCCAGTTTGTTCCGTTGCCAAGAATTACGGGGGCAATAAATTGATGATATTCATCAATAATGTTGGCCTTAATTGCGCTTGTCGCTAAGTGAGGGCCACCAATATTAAAATCCTTGTCTGATTCTGACATCATTTTTTGAATTTCCTCTAAGTCGAATACGCGCTCAAGAGATGTGTTATCTGTTGTCACCTCAGACAGCGAAGAAGAATAAACAATCTTGCTGGCTCCCCGCCAAATCTCAGCAAACTCGTTCGTTGCCTCACTCTCATCATTTGCAGGCATAGCGTCCCAAACTTTCATTAGTTCATACACTTTCCTCCCAAACAAAAACGTGCCTACATTCCGCAAATTTTCATTTATACAACGATGAACTTCTTCGCTTGGTGTAGTGAAGTCAAAATTTCCGCTCTTATCTGAGACATACCCGTCAACTGAGGTGGTGAGTAAATAAATCAATTTTCCCATTCAACTATTATTCCATATCTATTAGTGCTGCCAGGGTCGCAACACCTCGACGTATAGGGTAGAGATCCTTCGCTCCGTTCAGGATGACGTATTGAGCCAAGGATAACGTGCTTCGTTCTGGAAGAAAGCAGCCGAATTAGATTCCGAGGTTACAGAGAACAACAGCTAAAGAATCAACATTATCAATTGTGATACTTTTTCGATCAGCTGCAGAAAGTTCTGATTTGCCACTGTTGAGATGAATCTGTTCATGACCGCGTCGCGCTGCTTCACGCACACGACGAGACGCATGGGTAGATGGGCGAAGTTCTCCTGACAACCCCACTTCTCCTGCAAAAACATCATTGCGATCAATAATGACATCTCGATCTGCGGAAGCAATCGCCACACAAATAGCCAAGTCGAGCCCAGCATCCTTGACTCGGATTCCACCCACCAATGAAACATATACATCGCATTGCGACACATTGACGTTGCACCGCTTATGTAAAACCGCAATCAGACTCGAGACGCGCGCATTATCTACACCTTGAACCACACGGCGAGGAACCGGTGCGGTAGTTGGAACAACGAGGGCTTGAACTTCAACGAGAAAAGGACGTGAACCATCAACCGCTGCAGCAACAGCCAGACCCGAAGGTCGAGCCAGACCGGTCATGGCCATTAATGCACTTGGGTCGTCCAGTGCGATAAGCCCATGTTCTGTCATATCAAAAAGACCAAGTTCTTCAGTCGTTCCAAACCGATGTTTGGTAGCACGCAAAGTTCGCACCAAAGCATGATCATCACCTTCGAATGACAAAACCGTGTCAACAACGTGTTCAAGGACACGCGGACCAGCGAGTGTTCCCTCTTTTGTCACTTGTCCAACAACAATGACTGTGGTTGTTGTCGACTTTGCAAACTCGGTAAGGCGATGCGCACATTCACGCACTTGGGAAACTGTACCTGCCGATGATGAAATGTCGTTACACACAAGCGTATGAATAGAGTCGACAATAACGACGGAACTTTTCGTTTCACCCGCATGATGAATGATGTCTTCGATGCGCGAGGTAGAAACGACTTTGATGAGATCAGAATCAACACCCAGACGCGATGCGCGTCCGCGAATTTGCGCATTGGATTCTTCAGCACTTGCATAGAGCGATGCTGTATTTCGTTTTGCCAATGAACCAACAATCTGCATCACCAAAGTGGATTTCCCAATTCCAGGTTCGCCGCCAATAAGCGTAACGGAACCAGGAACCAGGCCACCACCCACCACATGGTCGAACTCATCAATTCCTGTGGGGATAGGGGTTGATTCGAGGATATCGACATCGCTCAACGAAACCACAGTCGATGCAACCGAAGCAGATCGCGTGATCATGGGATCTGCTTCGGCAGTGTTTCCGATAACGGATTCGACGAGAGTGTTCCACCCGCCGCATTCATTACAACGCCCAAGCCACTTGGGAAATTGACTTGCACATGTCTGGCACTCGAAAACTGTTCGCGTTTTGGTCATGTGCCTGTTTCTTTCTGCTTTTAGGGTCGTACCTTGGAAAGATAAAGACAGAGTCTATAAAGGCTCAATCTTTTCCGAGGTGCGGCCCTCCCCTGTTTGAGCGGTTTCTTCTACTACTGGTGATACTAAACGGGGGGTACGACATAATTTCCACAAGAGAATCAAGCCAATCACGGCGCAGGCAATCGCACCAGCCATATTGGCAAGAAAGCGCGTTCTCACAACATCGTTTGAAACATCCAAAGTTTTTTTATCGACATTATCGCCTGAAATGGAAACTTCATCACGTTGTCCTTTTTGTTTCAGAATCACTGTCAGCTTTGTAGAAGTCATCGCATTATTAATAATCGTTTCGAATTCAGAAAATTCCATGCCTGATTCTTCGACCGCTACTTTTACTGCATCATCTTTCAGATACAGATCACGCAACCGAGAAACATCAATATCAATCAAAGCCTCCTGCTTTTCCTTTACGAGCGACGTCTTAGAAAAAAGAGATGCATTAATAACATCGGGAGGCGCGAGTACAGACAGCGCAGCTTGCAACTGTTTTTCATTAGCGAAGGAAGCAGAAATGTCGATGCGACCTGGCGCCCCATGAGTATCTTTCACCGTGACTTTAAAGCCCGCCTTTTTTAATTTCTCCGTATCAAAGATTGCAGACAGCGTCGACTTCTCATATACATCTCGGCGAACAGCAGAAGCTGCTTGTTCATCCAAAACAAGAGAAAAGGTCATTGTCCCGCTCGTTTTTTCTCCCAGCTCGATAGTGAGCGTACTCGTGGCCTTACATCCACTTAAAGCGATACATAACACAACACCCACAGCGACAATCTTGGACGCCGTGCGAACGCGATACCGCGATAATCCCCGACGATTCACAATGGCTGTACTACTGTTCTGACTCTTATCACATGCTCTGACATAAGGAGGCGACGTGAAAGACAACAATGTAAAAATTTTCATCGCAGAACTCATCGGTACGATGGTACTTGTCTTGGGTGGCTGCGGTACAGCTGTACTGGCAACAGGGGGATTTCCCATTGATGCCGAGAATGGTTTAGGGCTCAGTGTGGGCGTCCTCGGGGTGGCCATCGCATTCGGTCTCACCGTATTGGTCATGGCTTATGCCATTGGACCAATCTCTGGATGTCACATCAACCCTGCTGTAACTCTGGGCATGGTCATCGCCAAGAAAACACAAGCATCAATGCTTCCTATCTATTGGGCAGCACAGTTCGCTGGTGGAATCGCGGGGGCACTGGTCATCAAAGTTATAGCCAGTGGCGTTAAGGGCTGGAAGATGCCTACAGGCGCTGGAGCATTCGCAACCAACGGTTACGGAAAACTTTCTCCCGGAGGATTTTCTCTCGGAGCAGTTGCAGTCGCCGAAGTTATTCTGACAGCATTGTTTGTGTTGGTCGTTATTCACACAACGCGTAAAGATTTTGCAGCTGGTTTTGGCGGAATTGCGGCAGGCTTAATGCTCACCCTTGTTCACCTCATCTCGATTCCTGTGAGTAACACATCAGTGAACCCTGCACGAAGCTTCGGTGTTGCATTGTTCAAAGGTGGAGATGCATTGAGCTCGCAGGTGTGGGCATTCTTTGTGTTCCCTTTTGTGGGAGCCATCATTGCTGCCGTGATTGCTGCTTATGTCTTAACGGAAAACAAGAAAGTCACGACGACAGCTAATTAGTGGATGTCATCCTGAGCGCAAAGAAGGATTTCAGGATTACAGCAATATATTGAAAAGTGGGGTGCAATTGCGCCCCACTTTTTCGTATGTGTAAGATTTGTGCTTTCGAGACATCAAAGGATTGAGCAATGAGTAGTTTCAGCACTGATAGCCGTATTGCAGCAACACCGCGCCAAGCACTTCATCTTGCGGATGCAGAAGCGCGCCTGTTAAACCACAATTACATTGGCACAGAGCACATACTTTTAGGTCTTATCCATGAAGGTGAAGAAGACGAGAGTATTGCCGCAAAAGTTCTAGCGTCACTAGGCATCTCACTCGAAGCTGCTCGCGAGCAAGTCAAAGTTATTGTTGGCCCGGGAGAGGTTCCTCTTGATAAACAAATTCTCTTTACTCCCCGTACCAAGAAAGTTTTAGAACTCTCACTGCGTGAATCATTTCTACTGGGTTCTCCTACCATCGAAACTGAACATATCTTGCTCGGACTCATCCGTGAAGGCGAAGGAGTCGGTGCACAGATTCTCGCAAAACTGGGTGCGGACCTTCCTCGTGTTCGCCAAGCAATTATCAACGAAATTGCAGACAAGCCTCTCAGCGCAGAAATTACTGACGAGGATGCACCCACTGGTGAACCTCTCACACATCGTTCCCTTGGAGCGGTAGCTGCTGACGTTATGGGAGCGGGATACCACTTGCGCGCAATGGCCCGGGGAACTCATCAACCTGGCGAAGAACCACCTGTTGTAACCGAAACAGAGATACGTCATAGTGTCGAACTTTTGAGACGTCTTGCCGATGACCTAGTGAGCATTCCTTTTCGTGAAATCAAAGCTTCACTACAGGCCAACCGACCTACAGAAACAGCAAAAGCTCAGGAACCACGTACACCCGATTTATAAATAGCTAAATAAACCCTCGACACCACAAAGCAAAGGATTGACCATGTTTGAACGTTTTACCGAAAGAGCCCGCGTCGTCATAGTTCTTGCGCAAGAAGAAGCCCGCCTGTTGAACCACAATTACATTGGCACAGAGCACATCTTGCTCGGTCTCATTCGCGAGGGACAAGGTGTTGGCACCAAAGCGCTTGAGTCTTTAGGTATCTCAATTGAAGCAGTTCGTGGAGAAATAGAAGAAACTATCGGTAAAGGTGACTCTGTGAATATTGGGCATTTTCCCTTCACGCCTCGAGCCAAGATAGCTTTAGAAAAAGCGTTGCGAGCACTCCTAAATGACACAAGTCATAGAAACTATGTCGATACAGAACATATTCTTATGGGAATCATTGAGCTTGATGAAGGAACCGCCAAAAATGTATTGGGAAAACTTGGATTAGTCTTCAACGACTTGGCAATTGCTCCTGGCGTCAAAATAACGGTCGACCAGCTTCGTCAGTACGCAATGCACCCTCCATTAGAACCTTTCCTTGCTGAAGCAAAATCTGAAATCGAACGTGTTATCACATCTTTTTCAGATCAACTTGCAACTGTTCGAAACGAGAAAGAGCTGGGACCTTGCATTATGGAACTTCGTGGAGATCTTGCAGCTATACACCAAACAATCGTGGCACATAGACGTAATATTTGGTCAACAAATGCCAATCAACCCCCCACTCCACAAGAACCACCAGCTGCAGGAGTAGGTCTCGCGGACCACTAGTTGAAACCATTCTCACATCAAAGGACTGCCCATGTTTGAAAGGTTCACGGAAGATGCCCGGCGTGCAGTGGTGTCCGCACACTTCGCCGCACAGTGTTTAGGAGATAAAAGTATCGGGACAGAACATCTCCTTCTGGGTATAGTAATTAACCAAAGCGGTATTTCTTCTCGTGTATTAGACGACAAGAATATTTCCTTTGACGCCGTGTACGAACAGCTCAAAGAGCTCAGAGGCGGACAGCTACATCCTTCACCAGATCGACCGATCTCTCCTGATGACTTACGGCACCACATGGACCCAGACCAAAAAACAAGTAACCGTCCCTCTCACGAACATATTCCTTTTAGTCGCACCCTCAAAGATGCTCTCAGTGCCGCCTTACCGAAGGCCATCGAATTGCACGATAACTTTATAGATCTAGAACACCTTCTTCTTGTTCTCGCAGACTCCCCTGAATGCAGGGCAAAAGAAATCTTTACTCGATTAGGAACTTCTGCTCCTGAGATTCGAACCGGACTTTTGCTCGCACTTCCTGCGCGTGAAAGCGCCCATCCTCCCCTTTCCTTGTAGGAAAAGGAGACTGCGAAATCAACGTCGCATAGTGTCTAAGATTAAAATCTTGCGTCCAAGATGTCTTTTATCGTATGATTTATAACTTCGACGTTCAAAGGAATGAATGATGACAACACTTTCTCCACGATACCTCCGCGGAAACACTCCTTTACCACCAGGTATGGAACATTATGCTACAAATGCAGTGCGTGCAATTGTCTTCGCGAATAGTGCAGCTCGTCAGAACAGATCCTCTGTCATTTCATCCAAACACCTTTTGATCGGCATCTTACAACTGCCTCATAGCGCGGCACGCGATTCTTTGGCACAGCTCGGTGTTTCCATTGAAGATCTGCAAACCGAAATTGAAGTCGGACTTGATCCACTTTCGCACGGGGCAGAAAGATTTATCCCTTTCACAGAAAACGCAAGAAGGGTTCTCGATCAAGCCGAGGAGTCTCTTGAATCAGAAAGAACACATCTCGATGTAGGGCATCTCCTCCAAGCGATCGTCGACATCCCTGAATGCAGCGCAGCCAAAACTCTCGCCCGATACGGTGTCACATCCAGCAATCTGCAACCACAAGTTTCAGGTTTTCGTAGCGACCGTGTAGCTCGGTACTCTCCTTCGCGACCGGGCCCCGACCTCTCTTCGCGATAAAAGTCGCACAAACGCTATTTAGATCGGCGAGTAGCTCGTCGAAAACCTCTGGATAGAAACCTATTTTCAACGATCACATCGACCCGTTCTAGGATCGACCCTCCTCTTGGGAACACTTGCATCCTGGGGAGCTTTTGATGTTGCCGTCGCAGTCGCAGGAATGGGTGCAACATCAACTTTATGGCTATCGATTTTCTCGGCTCTCATTTTTGGCGGTATTGCGTACCTACGGAGAGAGAAAGTCACACAAACACAAGTGCGATTTATTTTTCCTCGTGCGTGTGCGCGCGTTGCCAGTTTATGTTTCATGCTCGCGTCACTCAGCATGTTTCCCGTGGGCGTTGTCATCACCATCTCAGCAGCTTCATCATTTATTGAATTAAGCATCTTCGCACGAAAGCGTAATGAAGATGTGCGAACCCTCACTTACCTTTTTTCTGCCGTGGGAATGTTCGGAATCTTTCTCGTCTCTCGCGAACAATCGGCAGGAGCATTCTTCTCATTCGATATCGAACTTTTGATCCCAATCTGTGGAACTCTCATCAGCGCTTACTCGAAGCTTCTCTGGAGAGATTCCGCACACACAATGCATCCGATTCATAATCTTGCAATTCTTCATACATGGACAGCCATCTTGAGTGTTCCTGTTATCCTCATCCTGTCATTACTAACACCGACTCAAATTCTTCCCACAAGCAACATTGTCGCGCTCACTTGCATCGTTGTTTTTGCCGGTATTGGCGACGTCCTGTTTTTACGATCCCAACTTCACACTACGATCACCATCAATGCAATTTTCTCACCTTGTACGCCCGTTTTCGCTTCGCTCTTTGCGCTCGTGGTTATGCACCAACATTTAGCCTGGTGGCAATGGACTGGTCTTTTTATCGTCGTAAGCAGCGTTTCGCTCTCGACGATAACGGCTCAACGTAAACGCCCCGTTACGGCTCTGCAGCCCTATTTTCCAAACGAAGTAGTCCCTCTCGAAGAACAAAAACTGGGAATTGCTTAATTTCTTTGCGAATAACTCGCATCAGATGTCACCCCGGGCCCTTACTATCTTTTTTGTAGCCCGAAACCCTGCCATCGGCTGACTTTTTCACCTATGAATACGCGACGGGGAATTGCAGGCCTTACTTTGGCCTATATTTCATGGTCGCTGTGTAATACACTGACTGCTCAGGCACGCTTTGGCGCTGGGAGTCTTCTCTTTGTTGCTGTTCTTCTAGCCATCGTTTTGCATGTGTACTGTAGGCATCGCGGCATTGAATTGACGTTCGAAGAATCGAAAAAACTTCTCCCCTATGCTGCCATGCGCGCAATTTCTTTGAGCCTTTTATGCATTAGCTATCTGTACATCAAGGTAGGAATTGTCGAAACTATTATTTCATGCAATGTATTCTTCACTATAGGAGTACTCGCTCCTCTCAATGGTGAAAAAGTACGTCGCGCAATTTTTATTCCTCTCATTTTTGCTATCGGAGGAATCGCGCTGATCTGCGGAGTCTTCAATCAGCAATTCAGCCTTCTCGATTTTCATATCATTCTTCCGTTTATCACGATGTTCTGCTTGGGAATATCGGTTGTGATGTGGCGTCGATCCACACAACATGTCTCGCCGGTTAAGAACTTGACATACATGCACACATATACCGCATTGTTTACATTACCTATTGTGGGAGCACTTATTCTCTTTACTGATACTCAAAAGTCTTTTATTCCAAGTTTCCATCAACTACTTCCTCTACTGTTATGTGCCGTCGCATCACTCATAGGTGACAAAATATATACGACAGTTCAGAAACACACCACGATTACACTCAACAGTCTTTTTGGGCCAACAGGTGCAGTGTTCAGTAGTTTTTTTGGATGGACTCTCAACCACGACGTATTGACAACCAATCAAATCACTGGAATTGTTCTTGTCGTTGCAAGTGTCTTGGTCGCAAACTACATTCACGTAACGGCACCTAAGCTTGAGAAAGAAATTGATACTCCGCCATCAGTCTTCGCAGATGACATCCCTCGGGCCTACGAGGTAGTGCCGCCGCTTTCTAAGTTGGAAGTAGCGTAAAACTATTCGTCAGCCTCATCAGCATAAACATCTTTTGCAACACTTATTCCCACAGTTGCAGCACCCCACTCCTCTGAACATCGACGCAATGCGGAAGCTATGTGACGCGCAAGAGAAGGGCCCGGAGGAATATCGTCAGCAAGTGAGAAATCGAGGATCCCATAGTTAGTTCCGGGGTAAGCTGTCACTGACCCAAAAGGGTCCAAGTTCGTTTGCTCTTCCGTGCGCACGACAGCTTCGGTAAACCGATTCAAGTCAGCATCGCCTTCCAAGTGGTCTTCCCCATCATCGCGATACCGAGTAAATAGTTCCATGGTTTTCGTTTCATCAAAACTTCCCGCTTGATAGACCCTCACCTTTGCCCAGGGAACAGTGTCTCCCGCAGCTTGAATCGCATCTTCGAGCGTTTCTATAAAATCATCATGAAGATCTTCAACTAAACCTGACACTGCTAAATCTTGAAGAACTTCGAATGGAAAATCAGGAAGAGCATTGGAGACGTAACCAAGTCCATCGCCAATTCGTGTGTTGAGTTCATTAATTACATAACCATTGCGACCCGCAATACCGTCACAGCAAAATGCACCGCGATAGTCATAATCTCGTCGGAGTGCCTCTCCTACTTGCCGAGCAATCGAACGCATCTCGACACGCAACTCAATTGAGGGTTGCCAATAAGTATTTGTACCAGCAAACCAAAATTTTCCATGCTCACCTCGAAGGACAAGTAGTTCAACCGGACGAAAAACAGCGACTCCATCTGCAAGAACAAACCCATGGATCGAGCACGGGCGTCCTTCCACAAATTCGGCTATGCGCACACTCTCGCACGCACTTGAAAACTTACGAACGAAATGACCAATGTCTTCAGGTTCAGCATTCGGGCGTAACCAGCGAACCATATTCCCTCGCGAGTTCAATCCCAAAGTATTGTCGCCTGACCACACTGTTCCGTCGCCACTGTTAATAAGTTCAGATGCCTGCGTCATTGCGTCGCGTGTGGCATCGACAACTGTTGAACGAGGAGCTGGGATGGAATGTTGGGCAAAGAAACCATCAATGAAAGTTTTGTCTTCAAGTTGGATCCAGTCTTGTCTACGACATGCATCGATACGACGACCAAAGGCATTCGTTGCGGTACGGAAACGGAATACTGTAAAAAATGCTTTACCTTCAGGATCAAACTGCTCAAGTGCATCTTTAATTTCTGGCGTTGGGTTTTCAAAGAGTTCATTCCAGCCATCTTCATATGTATAGTTTTCTGGATTAATTGCGAGATCGACTTCAATTTGTGTCACATCATCGCCAAGATCGACTTCTGCGTTAAGCATGGTGCGAAGAGTTATAGCCAGAAAAGGTCCAGCACCCAAGGTGCGTAATTGTGCAATTTTTGCTTCGAAAGAAGATGCGCCGTCACCAGTAAAAATGAATTTCCGTCCCTGAACACGTTCTCGCACATAATCACGGATGTCGTCTAGCGAACCAGTCACGGGAACTCCTTACCTTACCTTTTTGCAGGGCCCGGCCTTGCAACAGGGCCGGGCCCTGCAAATACTTACCTTCCACAGCCAGGGTCCCATCCAGGAAAGGCTATTGTCCGTTTCTATAAATAGTCTCGGAAAAGGAACAATATACCTTAACAGTTGATGTCTTGAGAATTCCTCTCTAGGCGTGTAGAGCATTAGTAAGAGTCGGCAAATGCCACGAGAGGGCTCGCGTGATGTTCCACCACCGCTAATTTATAACCACTTTCTGAAAGCGGAGGCGGAGGAAACGCTTCGTCATCGACAAAAGCGTCCTCCCATTTGTCCATAAGCTTTATTCAGCAGCGGGAGCGGCAGCAGCGCCAGGATTCTTCTTAGGTGTGGTTTTCACGGCACCGGAAATTCCAGCAACACCGGGGTCACTGGACTCGCTAGCCTCACCACTCACGACGTCTTCAACCTTGGAGATAGTTGGCATGCCTTTGAAGGTGACTTCTTTTTCACCCGAGACAGGGTTGCCATCTTCACCGAGCTTGTCTACAACATCGACAAGAACAGTTTCACCTGCGTGGAATTCCTTGTTCAGAATCTTCTCCGACAATGGATTCTCGATTCGACGCTGAATTTCACGACGGAGTGGACGCGCACCCATGGTTGGGTCATAACCCTTTTCGGCAATATAGAACTTGGCTTCTTGCGTGAGTTCCAAGCCAATTCCTTGGCTCATGAGTTGTACACGAGAACGATCAATGAACAAGTCGACAATTTCTGTCACTTCTTCACGAGTCAGCTCAGCGAACACAATCACTTCATCGACACGGTTCAAGAATTCAGGACGGAAGTGGCCCTTGAGCGCTTCCATTGCCTTATCTTTCATCTTTTCATACGAATAACCTGAAGCAGAAGAACCGAAACCCACATTGGATTTGCGCAGGTCTGCAGTACCCAAGTTCGATGTCATGATGATGACAGTGTTCTTAAAGTCAACTGTTCGACCCTGTGCGTCGGTGAGGTGTCCGTCTTCGAGCACTTGCAAGAATGTATTGAATACCTGCGGGTGAGCTTTTTCGATTTCATCAAGCAACACGACAGAAAATGGCTTACGACGAACAGCTTCGGTCAACTGACCACCTTCATCGTATCCCACGAATCCTGGAGGCGAACCGAAGAGTCGAGAAACTGTGTGTTGGTCCATATATTCAGACATGTCGAGCTGGATCATTGCATCTTGATCACCAAACAAAAACTCGGCAAGAGTTTTTGCGAGTTCGGTTTTACCCACACCCGATGGTCCTAAGAATATAAAGCTTGCGCTGGGGCGCTTCGGATCTTTAATCCCTGCACGCGTACGGCGCATAGCCTGACTAACAGCTTTGACTGCTTCATTCTGGCCAATAATGCGGTGGTGAAGCTCTTCTTCCATGCGCAAAAGCTTCGCAGTTTCTTCTTCGGTCAACTTGTACACAGGTATACCTGTCCACATCGCGAGAATTTCTGCAATCGATTCTTCGGTGACTTCATTGAAAAGATCTACGCCCTGTGCCTTCCACTGGACTTCCTTTTCTTTCATGTCTGCAAGAAGTTCTTTTTCGCGATCACGCATTTGAGCAGCACGTTCGAACTGTTGCGATTCAATCGCTTGTTCTTTCTCTGTACGCACGGTTGTGATTTCGTCTTCGAGTTCTTTGTAATCTGCAGGAGTTTGCATACGATGAATGCGTAAACGTGAACCAGCTTCATCAATGAGGTCGATTGCCTTATCGGGAAGGAAGCGATCGGAAATGTATCGGTCGGCTAAGTTTGCTGCAGCCACAATTGCTTGATCGGTAATGGTGACCTTGTGGTGAGTTTCGTATCGATCGCGAAGACCTTTGAGAATTTCAATCGTCTGAGCAACGGTAGGTTCTTCAACCTTAACTGGTTGAAAACGACGCTCTAAAGCTGGGTCTTTTTCGATATTCTTTCGGTATTCGTCAAGAGTGGTTGCACCAATAGTTTGCAATTCACCACGAGCCAACATCGGCTTAAGGATACTTGCAGCATCGATGGCGCCTTCAGCAGCACCCGCACCAACAAGAGTGTGCATTTCATCGATGAACAAAATGATGTCACCGCGTGTTTTAATTTCTTTCAGAACTTTCTTCAGACGTTCTTCAAAGTCACCTCGGTATCTCGAACCTGCGACTAATGCTCCGAGGTCAAGTGTGTAGAGTTGCTTACCTTCAAGAGTTTCAGGAACATCATTCGACACAATTTTTTGCGCGAGGCCTTCTACAACTGCGGTCTTACCAACACCAGGTTCTCCAACGAGGACAGGGTTGTTCTTTGTGCGACGTGACAAAACTTGCATCACGCGCTCGATTTCTTGTGCGCGGCCAATAACAGGGTCGAGTTGTTTTTCGCGAGCCAGTTGTGTGAGATTGCGACCAAACTGATCGAGCACCATCGAACCAGCAGCATTACCTTGTTCTTCGCGTCCACCGATTCCAGCAGGAGCTTCGCGTCCACCCGAAGATGCAGTACCGCCTTGGCCATACCCAGAAAGAAGTTGAATGACTTGTTGACGCACGCGAGAAAGATCTGCGCCGAGCTTTACGAGTACTTGTGCAGCCACTCCTTCACCTTCACGAATGAGCCCAAGCAAAATGTGTTCTGTACCGATGTAGTTGTGTCCGAGTTGAAGAGCTTCACGGAGCGAAAGTTCGAGTACCTTCTTGGCACGAGGGGTAAAGGGGATATGGCCGCTTGGAGCGGCTCCACCTTGACCAATAATTTCTTCGACTTGCCCACGCACAGCGTCGAGCGAAATGCCCAATGACTCGAGTGCCTTGGCTGCAACTCCTTCACCCTCGTGGATGAGGCCTAAGAGGATGTGCTCAGTGCCAATGTAATTGTGGTTTAAGAGACGCGCTTCTTCTTGTGCAAGGACAACGACGCGACGGGCTCTGTCGGTAAAGCGCTCAAACATGTGGGGTCCTTTTCGTCTAGCGAGAGAAGCTTCTTTGTATAAAGAAACGACTTTCAGGTTTTGAAGATCTTAGTTGTTAATTTCGTCGTCAATTGGGGCGATCTGAAGATAGTAACACCCTACGTGACCAACCTATTCCAACGTCAATCATGCAAGAGCGCTGGGCGATTTATCTGTTTTAGTCGTGAATGCGACAGTCACATAACTTCCGGCATAACCTTGAAGAAGTGAAACCGACTGATCTTAATCTTGCTCCTCTCGAAGGCGACCTCAATCGTTTCGAAGAAATATTGGAGAAAAATGTTCAAAGCGACTTACCTCTTATGCGCGATGCCGCTCGTCATGTCGTTCTTGCTGGCGGAAAACGATTGCGTCCAGCGCTGAGCATTGCGTGTGCTTACGGCGTGAATGGATTAGAACCCACAACTGACGACGTTCTCAAAGGCGCCTGTGCAATCGAGTTAGTTCATGCGGGAAGTTTGCATCATGATGATGTCATCGACAACGCAACGACGCGTCGTGCAATTCCGAGCGTCAATGTGCAGTTTACTAATACAGTCGCAATCCTCTCTGGTGATTATTTATTGAGTCAAGCTTCTATGTTGGCAGCTTCCCTTGGTGCTGATGTCAGCGCTCTCTTAGCTGAAACAATTTCACAACTCGCAATTGGCCAGATCATCGAACAGCAAAATCTTTTTGATGCCCGCCGTACACGTGAACAATACTTGGTAGCTATCGAAGGAAAAACTGCATCTCTTTTTGCTTCAGCATGCAAAATTGGTGCCATGGTTGCAGGCGCTGAACCAGAAACTGTTGAAGCACTTCATAACTATGGCTACAACATTGGAATGACATTCCAAATCATCGACGACTTATTAGATCTCACTGCCGATGAAGAAGTACTCGGCAAACCATCCGGGCACGACGTAACCGAAGGCGTGTATACCCTTCCCATTATTTTTGCAGCCAACAACGATGCGCGCGTGAAAGAAGTTTTGGGAGACCATCTGACCGCCGCAGAACTCGACGAAGTTCTTGTAATTGCGCGCGAGCCCCGATTTATTGATCAAACCTTCTCCATTGCACGCGATTATGGACTGCGCGCTGCAGAATCTCTCGCCTATGCCAAAATCAATTCTGATGTGCGCGATTCATTTACACGTGTGATTGATGGGCTATTAACCCGCACTTTCTGATTGTCATTCCGAGGCTCTGCGCGGAGATCCTTCACTGCGTTCAGGATGACATATTAAGTTGGATCGGTTAGTCCCCCGTTACGTATCATCATTGGCGCTCCGCCTTCAAAAGATATGCCATCGCCATCAACTATGACGGCTTGAGTATCCTTGAGACAATACGCAAGTTCATCAAAGTCATTGAGTTGATCGAGCACAATATCTTTCCGACAATTTTTAAAAACTTCCCCATCCATGTGTGGAACAAGAGCAAAGTCAAAAATCTCCAGGTATCCATCTGCACCAAATTCTTTTTGCTCGTTATAGAGGAGAGATCTGGCTTTACTCGGAAGTCGTTTGCCCAGAACCATTCCCCCCGCACTACTTCCTACGTAGACCATGTCTTGGGGTAATTTCGAAAGAACATCCACAAAGCCTGATGACCGGTAAACGCTATTCAAGTAATCTGTGTTGCCGCCCACAACATAAATCATGTCGCAAGCTTTTATGCGGCTTTCTTGATCAGCGCAGGAAAGACTCAGGAGATTAACAATGTCGACCAACCCGCCAAATGTGTCGGCGATCAATGCAAGCTCATTAATCATCCATCTTTTGTCGCCCAGCTCGACCGCATGAGCAGCATTAATAATTGCAACTGAAATATCCTGGCGACTTTTCCCGACCAGTTTTTCACAAGAGCTAACAATTTCATCCGTAGTGAAGCCTGCAGATGTCAGTAAGTACTTCATGCAAATATCATACTCAGGCGTTCTCTACCGTGAAATTCCTTTTTGCAAGGCCGGGCCCTGCAAAAAGATATAGAATGACGCTATGAAATTTTCACATAACGCCACATATCCTGCAAGCTTCGAAAAAGTTGTTGAAGCAAGTACATCCGAACAATTCTTGAGCTCTATGACAGATCTTCCGGAAACGGCTGTTCCGGAGCGTAGATCTTTTTCAGATGATGGCAACATTGTTACCTGTGAGATCTTTTGGGAGCATACAGGTCAACTCGACCCAATGGCCAACATGCTATTGAAAGGAAAGCCTCTTACGTGGGTGCAAACAATAACGATTGATAAATCTACGAAGACGGGAACGATTTCTACTGTCTACATGGAAGGCTCCATCCCCGGATCTTGCGAAGCCACTGTGACGTACACCGAAGATGGAGACACGACAACTCGCGAAGTCGAAGGTGAAGTTATCGTCAAAATTATGATGGCAGGACCCACAGTCGAAAAAAGACTCGTTGAAGGAATCCAAATCAGATATGACCTTGAAGCAAAAGCGCTTATTGAATTTCTGAATAAGTAGAAGAACTAAGAGCATCCGCACGCTCAATTCCATCAAGCATCAAACGCCCCACCTGGATGGGTGATTCAATAATCATCCCATGCGCAGTTCCGTAGACAATAGACAACTCTGCACCCTTGATATACATGCACAATTCTTGAGCATCACCTACAGGCGTCAATGTATCTTGACTTCCCACCAGGACTTGCGTCGGAACATTTATCGCGGACAGTCGATTCTTGAACGTATCGGAGAAAGCACAAATCGCATCGACCTGCATGCAAAATTGTTGGACGTCAATCTCTTGAAATAGCTTTTGAGCAATAGGAAGGAAAATTGTGCTTCTTCGAAGGAGACGTGGACCAATCAACCACATCAAGATCTCGTGATCCAAAACCTTGCTACAACGTTGCAACAGTCGTTGTTTCCATTCTTGAAGTAACTCAGAACGCCAGTCATGCTGCGAACATGAAGTTGAGATAAGCGTGAGAGACTTAACTCGCTTCGGATAAATAGTCGCAAGAATTTGTGCAACAATTCCCCCCATTGAACAGCCAACCACATGCGCAGATGAAATATTTTCATTTTCCATCACACGCAACACGTCACGAGTCAGACGATAGAGCGAAAACTCTTTTGTCGCTGGTGAACCGGGGCTTCCTCGATGATCAATCGCTATACAGAGATGGTCTTGCGAAAGTAGATACCGCTGCAGACCAAAACCTCGCGAATCCATTCCTAAACCTTGAAGGAGAATAATGGGATTTTCGCGATTAGATCCCCAGACATCATAAGAAATGATTTGCCCATCACTAACTCGTACCGTTTTCATTTCGGAACCTCGGTCACCGAAGTGGAATCTTGAACTTTTTCTTCACCACTATAAAGGTTCTTAATGATTTCTGTTGGAGAATCCTGCGATGTTATCCCCAGATACATACGGGTCGACGTGGAATCAATAATCATTCCGCGTCGTATAAACATTTCAATGTGGGGATCGATCGGGGCTCCCGCAATAAAGGACAATCTTTTAGCAAGAGCAAAGCCCACTCCGCTCGTAAAGAGAGGAATTCTGTTGCCTTCTCGAGCGGCCATCATCACTGTGGCATTGTTTGAACACGCTGCGTGCAATACGCGATGTCGTGCATTCACATCCAAAGTTTCAACGGCTGCGCGTACAAAGATTTCTATCGCGTCACGAGGAGAAATAACAGGGAACCCTATATCGCGAGAAAAAGGTAACCGTGCTTGAACAGGAAATGCAGGAAGAGTTAAGAGTCGTGCCAAGGGATGAGGAACATGTGCTCCGATTTCCGGGGCAGTACGAATGATCGTGACGTAAGGAATTTTATTAGTTAATTCTTCCTCAACATCGCGACACATTTTCCCATAAGGTGTGTCTGGAGAAAGTGGAGTCGTTTCATCACATGTGCGTGAATGATTAAACCCATACACAACCACAGATGAACGAGTAATGACATGGACATCATGGTCAGATGATATTTCTTTTACGGCATGGATGATTCCTGTTGTACAGGCTTGCGTTGCATTGAGCGCACGTAAAGAATTCAGACGTGCACCTGGTTCATATACCCCAAAGTTAATAATGACATCTGGTGAAAAATTGGTAATTACTTGTGCGATGCGTTCAGCGTCATCATAACGACTCATAAAGAACCTAGATCGAGCCAGATACCTACGTGGAGGATACATATCAACGCCCGCTATTGCAGTCACCGTAGTTCGCTGTTCAAGAAGGCTTGCTATTTGAGTCCCAAGGTCACTTCCAATCCCCGTGATGAAAACCTTCATACTCACCCTATCGACCCTAACGCCACAGACGTTGAGAAGCAAAATGCCATCTAGCTGGGTAAATAGCAATCCTCTGTTGCGGATTAAGGAGCTTTTGCCTTATTTCGGACATATCGTCTATAATGATTAGCTGTCTATATAGTAAAGGATACCTATGACGACAATTAATATTTACCTCCCAGGAGAGGCATGGAACAAAGAAAAGGTTGACGGTGAAATTGAACCGGGCTTTACTGGGCCAGATATCTTGTCTGTCGATCAAAACGCGCCTGTCGAATTTGCGTCGCGCGCATACTATGTGATCGTAGATGACGATGGCTACATCTCCGACCCAGCAGAGGCATTGTTTATAGCTCGCAGAATTGATCCATTCAGCGCTAATTTAGATTATTTCAATACGCTTATACCTCTACAGACCTTTGTGGACAGACTTTCAGCTGCTTCAAACTTAACCCGCGTCGATATACCGCGTATTCTTGCAAGAGATCCTCGACCCACCATTGCTCTTCCTCGAAATCTGGTGGAATTTGTTTTGAATGAATTTTCCGATCCGCGTAGTCCACTCAGAAATACTTCGCTGGCTGATCAGATCGAAATAATCGAAAACTGTTTTTCGTTCGATCGGAAAACAGCATCTTCCACTCTCGCACACCATTATTTACGTGATGGATCGATATCCACCGTTAACGGACCTAGTGCAGAAAAAAGCAACAAGGGCTTTATCGAACGCTATCTCCTGATGTCTCAACATTTACCAGTGCCATCCAAAGAAGAAGCGCGCTGGCTGGAATACACGAAGACTGCTATTGATATTGCGGTGATGACTCTCGAATCAAATGACGAACTAACTATTTCGTTTCGGAATCAAGTTGGAATTGAACTCACTTCTCTTGTTGATCATCTCAGACCTCCACGGGAGGGTGCAACATATGAAGATATTGCAATGGCCTTATCCCGACAATTTTCTCCGCCCAAAGCACAAGGGAATGATGTACAACCTGAAATAATACGTGTCTACATTTCCTCCCTTTTTGTAGATATAGGTTGTGACACTCAGGACGTTAATAAACGGCTTCTCCGCAACAAGGTACTCGACACATATTGTGAGAATGATGTTGACATAAATCATCTGGCATCGTTATTTCCTAACGACCCTGATAGCTTTGCACAATTCATCAGCAACCCCGATTTCCTCCGACACCCCACAGTTCAATATACAGGACATACTCTTGCGCGGATTCTCACCAGCGATGCCCTCGATCAAAGTTTTCGAACGGCATTGATTCATAAATTTGTTGACCAATACGGCTCAACACGACCCGAGCCAGATGAAAGTGCTCTTGACGATAGTGGATTATTGAGGGGAAGAAAAGAAGCAAGTAGCGAACAAAAAGATGAATCGATCGCAATCCTATTCCTCAAGACTTTGGAAGAGATGCGAGAACAAGACCCAGAGCGTCTATCGCGACTCGACAGCAATGATATAAAACGAATTATCGTTGGTTTTCGAGACAACTACGATGAGGCCGTATTCCTAGATGCAGCGGCAGCAGAAAAAATTGATCGTATCGCTAATGGTGTAGGGATAAGTAGAATTGCTGCGGCAAAGTTGACTCGTCCTGGAAATAATGGATTAACCGCGCTTATAGCTTTGCATAATTTGCGAGAAGCCCAATCAGGGCTGGGCACACCACCTCTTGATCGTTAAAAGTAAGACAAAGCGGGAAGCAGCTCAGGAATTTCTGATCGTTCCTCGAAATGATTGCCACCAGGAACTTCTATGCGCTCGCAATCGAGTTGCTCAGCAATGTAGAGAAAATCTTCTCGAGGTATGTAGGGATCGTGATCTCCGTGAATCAGTACGATTTTCTTAACATTACGTTTAATCGCTTCCCAATCCCACGGGGTATCAAAATAACCGCTGTCCTTTTCCATTTGAATTCCTAGATCGGTGTAGTGCGGACCGATGAGAATAAGACCGGCGTAGGAATGTGTCTCGGCAAACCTCATTGCTGCCACTGCACCACTACTCCAGCCGATTATGACATCATCGTCAGTAACACGAACAGTTTTCTTAAGAAATTTTAGCCAATACTTTGCACGCGCGTTAATACTGTCGGGCATAGTTTCAAAAAAGGTATCGTGACCCATAGATTCGATCTCTGTTTTCAACCATGGAGCAAAAGCTGCAGACCAATGTGGAGTTCCATTTCCGTGAATATAAACGAAGCGAGTCAACTGGTCACAACTCCGCAAGAGCTAATCCGCGAAGAGTAAAAAACTCATCGTAGGAGACTTCCGATTCAATGAGTGGTTGGAGCAATGCAGCATTTCCTCCAGTAAGAATGACCGTGACGGACCCCCTCTCATGCGTAATTCGTCTTACGAAAGTATCGATGATCGCGGCGGCACCGTACAGCACTCCGCTTTGAATACATTCCACTGTGTCACGTCCCACAATGTCTTTTGGAGCTACTAAATCGACAGCGGGAAGAACTGGAGCTTGGTGTGTCAATGCATCTCTCGAAGTTTCGATACCCGGCATAATCGCGCCGCCTTCAAATGTGCCTTGGGCATCGATGTAATCAATAGTGATTGCCGTTCCGCAATCCACAATTACTCCGGGAAGAGGAACAACGTTTTGCGCTGCAATCGAGTTCGCAATTCGATCAGGACCCAATGTAGAAACTGAGTCATAATCAAGTAATGCGCCACGAGGATTATCTCCAGATACAAGATGAAGAAACAACCCTGTTGTGTGCGACGCTTCTCTAGCAAACTCACGAACAGTTTGCACGCCGATACAAGCAACAATATCGACAGCAGTCATTTTTGTCCGTGCAGCAATATCTTTAATTAGCTCTATGAAGTCTTGCGGATCTTTGATCGAGGATGTCGCGACTCTCTCTGGGGCAATAATTTCTCCATCAATCGCAGCTGCAGAGGTTATCGAGGTATTACCCACATCAATAACAAAACGAACGATTTTTCTTGTTGTCATAGAGCATCAAAACCCAGATCAAGAGCAGGTGCACTATGAGTTATTGCACCCACTGCAATATATTGCACGTTCGTTGCGCCATAGGCAGCGAGGTTATCCAGTGTTATTCCTCCAGAAATTTCAAAAACCATCTCAGGTGCTATTTCTTGTGCAGCAAGAACTTCTTCGACAGAAAAATTATCGAGCAAAACAAGATCAGGTTTATATTCACACACCAAACGCAATTGTTCGAGGTCGTCGACTTCAACCTCCAGCGGAACTTCCGAATTATATTCTCGACACCGATTCACAACTGATTCCAGATCGGTCCCAACTAGATGGTTGTCCTTTACGAGAAACGCGTCATACAACCCCATTCGATGGTTCTCGCCTCCCCCGTCAACAACAGCTTGTTTTTCTAAGGCTCGATACCCGGGCAAAGTTTTTCTCGTGTCACGAACAATGGTTCTGGAACCAATCCGCGCGAGTTCATCTACATACTTTCGAGTTAACGTTGCAATTCCGCTGAGATGTTGAAGAAAATTAAGTGTTGTGCGTTCTGAAGTAAGAATGGATATGAGTGGCCCGTTAATGAGAGCTAGAGAATCTCCTGCTATGCAGGTATCACCATTATTCATTTTCCAAATAACCTCGATAGAGTTATCTACTGTTTGCATTGTCTTCGTTGCAATAAGTGATCCTGAAAGAATACCTTCTGCGCGTGATCGAAGAATCATCGATGCATGTTTCTCGGGGTCAATGAGTGCTTGGGCTGTAATATCGCCCTGTTGACCTAAGTCTTCACGGAGAGCAAGCTCAATTAACTTCTCCGCTTGATCGTCATCCATTTATGAACGCCCACTCTTCATAGGAACAAATATAGGTTTATTTTTCACATTATTTGTGAAGAAATGTCCTCGATAGGATTCCTGAAGATCAGGGTAATCGCTTCGTACGTGACAACCTCGCGATTCTTGTCGCGCAAGTGCTGAGGAAATAAGGGCCTGTGCAACGAGCACAAGATGCGACATCTCGATATTTGCAAAGTTAATTTCATTCTGATCGCTATCTCCATCTAGATATTTTTTGAGCTCAGCCTGCGCTTCTTCCAAAGACAGCGCGTCTCTTAGAACTCCAACATTTCTTGTCATGAGTTTTTGGAAACTTAATCGATGCTCTGCGGAAATCATCGCAATCGAATTCTCGCCACGAGGGACCAATTCCTCGTTCACCTTAAGATAACCCAGCATTCCCGTATCAGTAAAGGTATTAATGCCAACAGCAATTGAACGTGCAACACGTTCACCAAAAACAAGTCCCTCGAGAAGAGAATTGCTGGCCAGTCGGTTTGCGCCGTGTACGCCGTTACAGGCGACTTCGCCTGCAGCCCATAAACCCGGCAAGGATGTTGCACCATCAAGATCTGTTGCTATACCACCACAAAAGTAGTGCGCTGCAGGACTAACGGGAAGATACTCTCGAGAAGGGTCGATGCGTGCTTGTTCACATGAGGCGTAGATTGTCGGAAAGCGCTCCGAAAAATTTGTAATCGAAGTGGCGTCGAGAAATACGTTATCTATTTTATGATCATTCAAAATTCTGGCGATTTCTCGTGAGACGATATCGCGTGGAGCAAGATCTCCCATTTCGTGAACATTAGTCATAAATGCATGGTCATTTTCATCACGCAATATTGCACCTTCACCTCGAAGCGCTTCTGATAAAAGAGGTCGAGGCATGTTGTCAATATGTAATGCCGTCGGATGAAACTGCATAAATTCAAGATCAGCACACATAACGTTTGCATTCAACGCAAGGGCAACTCCATCTCCTGTCGCCAATAGCGGATTCGTTGTGACACTATAGAGTTGTCCCGCTCCTCCTGTTGCGAGGACAACAGCGTCAGCCATAATGTGCAATATGGTCGAATCGACGTCGATGCATTCAACTCCTACACATTTTCCATGATCAACAAGTAATTTGGTAACCATGTGATAATCGATAACACGCAATTTTGTTAGAGATTCATCTGCAGCAGCTTTGATCAGTGACCGCTCGATCTCTTCTCCTGTAGCGTCACCGCCGGCGTGAATAATTCGACTGTTATTATGCCCCCCTTCACGCGTACGTGCATAACTCCCGTCGGCGAGCGTATCGAACTGTGCACCACGCGAGATAAGTCGTCGAACCGCATCCGCTCCTTCGTTGACCAACACCTCCACTGCATCGAGTTTGCAAAGTCCAACGCCCGCGGTCATGGTGTCATCTATGTGGGATTGGGGAGTATCATCAGAAAACATGACCGACGCCACGCCGCCCTGCGCATACCACGTCGCGGAGTCTGCAGTTTGGGATTTTGTGACAATTGTCACTTCATGACCTTGCTCAATCAAACTAAGCGCACAGGTAAGTCCGGCCACGCCTGAACCCACAACAATCACTCGCATTGACGCGGTGCTAGACATGCGTGGCCTCCGTGGAACTGTCCGGTAACGCACTCAGTGTATCGCTGCTCACCTGGCCACGGTCAATTATGACATCGCCCTCTGGTGAAACTTCGACGAAGAAATTGTCAATCAAGCGAGTGTTCCCGCAAACAGCAGCGAGGCATAGAACATAATGACCAGGGAACAATTCTCGGACTGGTTCTAAATTATTACACTCGACAAATTCACAATATTGGACCTCAAGACCGGAGTTGTTCATTGAGTCGATTGCTTGCGCGAGACACTGTTCAATATTCACTTCACCAGATTGCAATGCTCGGGCAATATTTTCTAAGTTTAATGAAATGCTCAGTCCTTGCTTTCGTTGGTCAGCGGAAAGGTATGCATTGCGAGACGACAACGCTAAACCATCATTTTCTCGAACAGTAGAGCATCCGATTACCGAAACGTCGAAAAACATTTCAGCAACAAGTTTTTTCATTATAAGAAGTTGTTGGGCGTCTTTCTTCCCCATGTAACACGAACAAGCTCCTACAAGAGTGAGTAGTTTGCTCATGATCGTTGTGACTCCATCGAAATGACCGGGACGAAAATGGCCGCATAACTTCTGCGATAGTTGTGGACACGACACCACAACATCGCTCGCTCCCGAATACATTTCCTTCGCCTGCGGGTGGAAGATAATGTCAACATTTTCTTCTTTGCACAATTTAGTATCAGCCTCAAAATCTCGCGGGTAACGATCGAGATCTTCATTGGGGCCAAACTGCGAAGGGTTAACAAAAATTGAGACAATCACCACATCGCATTCTTTACGAGCGCGCGCAATGAGCGCGCGGTGACCATCATGGAGATATCCCATAGTGGGAACAAAACCAATGTTTTGATTCATCGATCGAAGATTATTGACATTCGATCGTAAAACTTCGGGTTGCGAAATAATATCCATTTAGCGTTCTCGATATGACGCAATGAGGTCATCAAAGTTCATATCAATTTTCTTGACCTTCTTAATAGAATCAACAAATTCATATTGACTCAGTTCACCCACAAGATCAGCAGCAACTTCTGCAAGGGGAACCATGACGAACGCGCGCTCACGCATTCGAGGGTGTGGAACGCAAAGATCTTCTTCATCAACTGATTCATCGCCATACAACAAAATATCCACATCTAATGTGCGGGGGCCATTTTCTGTTGTGCGAATACGTCCCGCACGTTTTTCTACAATATCGAGACAGATTGTTAACAACTCCTGGGGTGATAAAGATGTTGAAATCTTTACGACCGCATTATAAAAGTTTTCTTGATCATCAAAACCCACAGGCGGCGTTTCGTAAACATGAGACGCAGCGACAACAGTTACGGCTTCAAATTGAGCAAGTTGGCGCACTGCAGAGTACAGGTAGTCATACCGCGACGAAGAAGCAGTTTCGATATTGCTTCCTAATCCTAGATAACAGGTGACAGTTGGCATAGCAGTCCTTTGTGCGTGAATCTACCAATGCTATCCAATTGCATGCACTCAATTCACAAAGGATCAAACGTTCTCGCCTATGCTGAACAGATCATGCGTAGAGTAAAAATCGTGGCCACTATTGGGCCCGCAACAAGCAACGAGGAAGCGCTTGCCAAGATCGTTAACGCTGGTGTGGACGTTATCCGCATCAACGGCGCTCATGGAGATGTAAAAACGCTGGGCAACCGTGTCTCCTTGGTCCGATCTGTCTCGGAAAAGTTAGGGAAACCCTTAGGAATTCTTGTAGATCTTCCTGGCCCCAAAATGCGCGTAGGCGTTATTAAAAACGAGGAAATGGAGCTTCAAGAGAATGACTCTCTCACCATTGTAAACGACAACGTGATTGGTACGGCACAAGGAATTTCCACAACAGTCGAGGATCTCTACTCAATCGTAGAAAAGGGAGATCCCATTATTCTTGCTGATGGACAGATCCGTGCAGCGGTACACAAAGTTGATGGCAAGGTCATTACTGTCAAAATCCTCACCGGAGGAACTCTCAAAAGTAAAAAGGGCTTCTTTTTACCTCATGCGGAAGATAAGATCACTCCGTTCTCTGACGTCGACCACGCAATTATTAAAGCATCTGTTGCTGCCGAGGTAGATTTTCTCGGTTTGAGTTTTGTCCGACGAGGATCTGACGTTGAAGAAATACGTGCAGTTTTACCTACGGGTTGCCATACTCACCTCATTGCCAAAATTGAAACGCGATCTGCAGTGGATGAACTTCCATCTATTCTCGCGGCATCGGATGCAGTCATGGTGGCAAGAGGTGATTTAGGTATTCAGCTCGACATTACTCGTGTTCCTCTTCTCCAAAAGGAGATCATTCGGGCGTGTAATCAATCCGGTCGACCAGTTATTACAGCCACGGAAATGCTTGAATCGATGACAACTTCTCCCATTCCTACCCGTGCTGAAGTCGGCGACGTAGCAAACGCAGTTCTCGATGGCACCGATGCTGTGATGTTGTCAGGAGAAACAGCTGTAGGACGTTACCCTGCAGAGACTGTTGCAACAATGGCTGAGGTCGCCCTTCGCGCAGAAGCCTGGAGAAAAAGACGAGTTCCTGATGTTTGCGTACTGGGTGAAGACCCAGTGGCGTGGGCTGTGGCTCATGCCGTTGTTCAAGCAGCAGAAGATTTAAATGTCACCGCAATACTGTGTCCCACCCGCACAGGTGCCACTGCACAACGCATTGCAGCATATCGACCAACCGCAACGATTGTAGGTATCTCGCGTGATCCAAATATCTTGGCTCAACTCAGCCTCATTTGGGGCGTGCAGCCTATACATATGCTGGATGAAATAGACCCCATAGAAGAAGTGAATCAGATTGTCTTACTGAGCCGTCAAGCAGGATTTGTCAACGAAGGCGACTTAGTCGCTGTTGCTTCGGGAACACCGGGGCAAAAAGCTGGTGGAACAGACTCAGTACGCGTCGTTCGCGCCTAGTTTTCGCTGCTCCGTCATGCTGAGCGCATCTATCATCCAGAGCGCATCTGTCATCCAGAGCGAAGCGAAGGATCTCTGTGTAGTTAGGGTCTGATCTTGGAAAGTAGGGAGCGTGACCTACAAAGGTCACAACCTTTCCAAGGTCGGACCCTCCCCTTTGTTTACGTGATGTATTTTTATGTAAAATACCCCTATTTTCCTTGACTATTCTAGCCTGTTGTTGATATAATACGTACATATGTTCGGTGTTAGCACAACCCTTCGAGAAATGGAAGAATCCCTCCTCCAGATCACCGAACAGTTCTCGTCACAATCCCCTCCCACAACAAATGATCTGCAATCGATGATTTCCTTTCGACAGCTTGTCGATGCCGAATGCGATCGTATTACCTCACGCTATGCACGCTCAGATGAATGGGCAACCGATGGATACCTTTCTGCAAAAACTGCCATTGTTCATGAAACAGGATTATCACGCCAGACTGTTGACTCCTCACTATCAAAGGGTTTTCTTCTCAACCACTACCCTGTTGTTGCTGAAGCGTTACGTACTCGTTCTATCACAACAGATCATGTTGACCGTCTTGTTCCCCTCACCTCTGATGCATATGTTGATTACTTTAATGATGAAGTAGGCCAGTTGATTGATGCCGCAAAAACGGTCGACGCGAAACGATTCTCGTATATTGTACGCCACTGGAAAAACATGGTCGATGCCCTAATCGACGAACCAGCGAATGAATACCAGGCATTTGTCGAACGAAAACTTTTTCTCAATGAACTCCCCAACGGAAACTGGTTTATCCATGGTGAAGTGAGTGCTACCGATGGAAAAGACGTCGACAACATGTTCAAAGACATCACAGGAAAACTCTGGCGTGACACCTCACCTGAATCGCGATACGACTACACGCCAGCACAACAACGAGCAGACGCACTTGGTTGTGTTGCGAGAGGATACCTAACCTCACATTGCGCCGCTGTAACAAACACCTCAGATGACAATAACTTTCCGTCCGAATTTAGCTTTACCGCAAACCCCTCCACAAGCGTTGATATCGTCGTCGATATCAACGATCTCAACCCGGACACTACAACACAAGACTTTCTCAGAAAATGTCTCGCATATCCCTCCCCACTCATCAACACCCACTCAAAAGCATTTGTTGAACAACTACTGTGTGACGCATACATCCAAATGCCCATCAAAAACCTCGACGGAACATACGAACTAGGACGATCAGT
The DNA here is from genome assembly GCA_964391505.1 of uncultured Burkholderiales bacterium. Classification (GTDB taxonomy): domain Bacteria; phylum Actinomycetota; class Acidimicrobiia; order IMCC26256; family JAGPDB01; genus JAGPDB01. The sequence goes on from CAYMMG010000002.1 coordinate 106,095, forward strand.
ACGCACAGCACCACAAAAAATGAAAAAACAACTCATGCTCAACCAACCCACATGCACAATACCAGGATGCACCACACCATCCACATGGTGCGACGCCCACCACATCCACCACTGGATCAATGGTGGCATTACATCCGTAGAAAATCTTGCACTTTTATGTAGAAGGCATCACGTCATGTTACATAACGACAAAACCTTCGCCGAAACAATATCGGAGTTAGGGTTGTTCCTGGTGCGAAGCGGCAGGTGCGGCCCTCCCCAAATCGACAACGATCTAAAACAGGAAAAACCACCACCGCTAGCCCGAAGCGGATAACGAGAAAACGTGAAGTGCGAGGACCGTCCTCAAAAAAACATCAAGCTTCTATGCACTAATCGCGATGCCGGACGGATGAGGTCCGTCCTCCTTAGATTCGTTCACTACTCAACCTTTGTGGTTCTTAGAGGACGGACCTCGCACTCCACAACTAGCGGCGCTTTGCAGACCGAGCACGTACCGGCTTCTTGGCTGCTTTCTTCGCAGGCGATTTTTTAGCGGCAGATTTTTTTACGAGTTTTTTGGCAATAGGCTTCTTGACAGAAGATTTTTTAGCGGGTTTTTTGGCTACTGCTTTTTTTACCGTTTTCTTAGCAACAGTTTTCTTTGCAGGTACTTTCTTGGCTGTTTTCTTGACCGGCTTTTTAACTACCTTTTTCGCTGAAACTTTTTTTGTAGATTTTTTCGCGGCAGTTTTCTTCTTTAAAGCAGCTTTTTTCTTAGCTTCGGCAATGGCCGATTTCTTTGCGCGGAGCTTTTCGGCTGCTTCACGCTTCTTTTGTACGGCTAGTTGCTTTTTTTCTCTAAGTTTTTGCGCAGCCAACTTCTTACGTTCGGCATCTTTCTTTGCGCGTTCACGTTTCTTCTCAGCCGCTAGTTTTTCTGCAGCTTTCTTCTTGGCAAGCTCAACTTTTTTCTTCTCAGCCGCTTTTTGTGCCGCAAGTTTCTTATCCTCAGCAGCCTTACGAGCAGCAAGTTTCTTATCCTCTGCGGCTTTACGAGCTGCAGCTTTTTTGGCCTCAGCTGCTTCCTTAATAGCAAGCTTGCGAGCTTGCTCAGCACGGATTTTCATTATCCGCTTTTTCTCTTCTGCCGCCTTTTTCTTTTCAGCGACAAAGGCGACGCGAGCAATCTCAGCGGCAGCTAAAGTGGCTTGACGCTTTCGAGCAGCTTCGTCTTGTGCACGTTTTTCAGCTGCACGCTGTTGTTTTTTCACAACTTCGAGTCGAGCTTCACGTTGGTGTCCTGCTTTAGATTCACGTTGATCGAACTTTGTACGCACAGAGTCGCGCATCAACCGATTATCGACCGTAATAGCAATGATCTCTCGGCCTTCGCTTTGAAGCTCACGAGAAGTTATTGTTTCAATAATTTGAATTGCTTCAGGGCCAGAGGATGCAAGACCCGTATAAAGAAGGTAACCACCCATAAGGCCAAGAATCCGATCACCAAATTCTTCGTGATGAATCAAAATTTTGTGTTTAGGGTCTGAAATAAAATGGTCGAGCTGAACATAAACATTACCGAGACGTTCAGGATATTCATCGGGACGACTGAGAGGGACGTGTTCAAAATGAAGTTTGGCTTCATTGTAAGCATGAAGATTGTGGGGAGACTCCAATAATGAGACAACTCGAGTAAACCCGTGCAAATCAAGCCAAATCAGCTCTTCTTGCCTACGGACACGACGGTGATTGCGCGCAAAACCGCCTGGGCGTTCAGAAATCGCTACACGATCTCGAATAATCCAGGTAAAGAAACGGGGTTCTAACCCTTGTGCCCATCGACCTTTTACCATAAGAAAAAATCTTACAAGCTTTTATTTGAGGCCTTCCCCAATAGCTCCAAATTTTTCGTACCTTATGACCACTTATGGTGTATTGGTCGCATTAATTATTGAGGTATTTTTTTCTCACGGTTCAGTTAACCAGTCTATTTGCAAGAGCATTAGCCGTCATCTGGACATTATGGACACGAATTGCATCGACTCCTTGATCAGCGAAATATCGGCTGAGTTCCGCGGAAGCAGAATCTCTGTCTTCAAAAGGGACAACGTATGGATCTCCTGTCATCAGATAACTAACAATTGTTTTCCGGCTCACGCCCACCATTACTGGGAATCCGAGCCTTTTTTTCAAGACAGAGATACTTCGTATGATTTCATGACCCGATTCTGGAGTCTTGGCAAAACCAATCCCTGGGTCGATCATAATTTTTTTTGGGTTAACGCCCGCGGAAAGAACATCCACTATGCGTTGGTCAAGTTCTCGACACACATCATCCACAGTGTTGTCGTAGTGAATCAGACTTTGCATAGTCTCGGGCGTTCCTCGTGAATGCATCAGGATAACGAGTGCACCACTTGACGCCATGGCTTTTGCCATTTTCGGATCAAAACGAGCTGCCGAAACATCATTAATGATATGAAAACCATTCTCGACAGCGAGTAGCGCAGTTTTGTGATGTCGAGTATCGATGGAAAAAAGAGTGCTTGTATTCTCAAGAGATATCTTAAAAACATGCCGCAACCGAAACAGTTCTTGATCTACGGGCACTTCGTAAGCACCGGGTCTTGTTGATTCAGCACCCACATCAATAATGTCTGAACCTTCGTTAACAAGAGAATTGATATGGGATTCGCAAGTATCATTGCACGTATAGAGATCACCATCCGAAAATGAATCTGGCGTAGCATTAAGAATTCCACAAATAAGCGGTGACTTATCGACAAGAACCTCTGCCCACGAATTGGGAATAGGGCGCGAAGGGTTCACAACACTTTTATTCGTCGAGATATGCAGCTAAGTAGGACAATCCACGATAGTCTTCGGCAGCATCGAGGCCGTATCCCACAACAAAATCGGGCGGAATCATAAAGCCTTCGTATTTTACTTTTTCATTCGTTTTCTGAAGTCCCTCTTTGACAAACATCGCACATATTTCTAATGATTGTGGCATTCGTGCGAGCAAATTTTTCTTCAAATAGGAAAGAGTAAGGCCAGAATCAATAATGTCCTCAACAATAATTACATCACGATTAGTCAGATCGGCATCAAGATCTTTAAGAATTCGAACCACCCCACTCGATCGCGTTGCAGCACCATATGAGCTCACTGCCATAAAATCAACATCGCAATCTAAATCTATTTCTCGAATCAGGTCAGCCATAAATATAAATGCACCTTTAAGAACTCCGACCAAAAGAGGTTTCTTTCCTTTGTAATCTTTGGTAATAATTGCACCAAGTTCTTTAACTTTTTCACGAATTTCTTCTTCGGTAAGAAAAATTTTTCCGATATGTTTCGAGTCGCTGTCCATATATGAGTGAGATCCTTACGATTGAGGAATATGATGTGCAGTTACATCTTGGTACAGAACTGCACCCGTTCGCCAAATTGTACGATTACCGGAAATCTGAACACTCTTGCGTCGATGTTCGACAACATCAATAATTCGCTGCATTTCATTTTCCGACGGAGGATACCCCTTGATCCAGGCACGCAAGGCATGGACTCTCATTGCGGGATCCAGTTCGGCCAGAGCACGGGTCGAAGCAAGATCACCTGGCCAGAGGGCACTCGCTGTTCGTTGTAAATATTCATTATCTGCCTGAGAATGGCGCGCCATCCGACCAATGAGAGGTACAACATCACGTCCTGCAATTTCATTGAGGAGAGGAATCAGTTCATTGCGCATTCGATTTCGCACGAAACGCACATCGTTGTTCATAGGGTCTTCCCAATATTCAAGACCAACTTCAGATACAAATGCCATAAGATCTGATTTCCTCCAATGCATCAAAGGTCTCACCAGATCGTCGCGACGTGAGGATAATGACGCGGCACCCGATCCACTACCCCGAGCTAGGTTAATGAGAAACGTTTCAGCAACATCGTCCTGATGATGAGCTGTTGCAACCAAATCATAGCCATGTTTAACTCGAAGGATTTCCAGCGCTTCGTATCGAGCTTCACGCGCATTTGCTTCGATATTTGATTGCACATCCTTATCCGAAAGATCAAGATACGTGCAATAAAAAGGAATGTCTAATTTTTCTGCAAGATCCTTAACCAGGAGTTCACATCCAGCACTTGATGGATTGAGTCCATGCTCAATATATGCAAGGGCACAATCGATTTCATACACGTGGCACAGTAGTGCAAGTGCAAATGAATCAGCACCACCCGAACATGCAACCAAAGTTTTTTGCGGCAAATAATCCCGGAATACTGTCGCGGTCAGCGTCGGATCGGGATCATGATTATTGGCGCAATCAACCAGTTCTTCTTTATTAAAAGTGATGTCAATATTCATCATTGACATGCTCAAATATTATTGAACGACTTTGCGTCCACGATACTTGGGAAAAATAACTGATTTCAACCAAGCGAAAAGAATGAACCCTACAACCGCAGCAAGAAGAGCTACGAATGCCCACCCTGGCCAATAAAACCATTTGTGCTCTGTTTTAACGGACGCAACTTCATGAGTGGCATCTTCCTCTGTTGCCCATGCAGGCATCGCTGCAATGATTAATAAGGATACAGAAAGTAGAGCTGCAAAAATAAGTTTCGAAAAACGCACAGAAATATTATTCATGTGTAGATTTTAGTCGCCTAGAGGCTTTCATCAGAAGACGAGTCACTCTCATCCGCAAAAAAATCGCTCCGAGGGATTTCTCCACGCGGAATAGCGCCTTGTGGAATTCCAAATTGTGAAGAAATATCCCCATCAATTCGCGCATCTGGTGTTCCTAAGGATGAAAAGGTCCCAGACATAGGATCCGACATCCCTGGAAAACCAAGGGACAACATAATGCTTTCTCGCACGCTCTGAGGCATCTGAATTGGCTCAAGGGATTGAACCCGGGCGTGAAATGTTGATTCAAATTCATACCCATGACTACATCCCGGGCAATCAGTGAGATGTTGTGTGATAAAAGAACGTTCCCCGTCTTCGAGCATGTTATCGATATAGCGGTCTACGAGAGATGATGCTTTCGAACAGTCACCATTGGAATCATCACATGGACTATCCACTATTTCATTGCTCATGTTTTTGCGTCTCCTGTTTGAGTTGCGACCTCTGCAAGTCGCTTCTGCTCGGGACCCACCAGGTTGTGTTCCACTGCATAGTCCCATAACGCCTTTTGTAATGCTTTTCTTCCCCGATGGAGACGAGACATCACTGTACCAGGTGGAATTTCCAGCATTTCCGCGATTTCTGCATAGCTCAGACCCTCGACATCCGCTAATAAAACCACTTGCCTGTACTGATCGGGAAGCTCAGACAACGCTTCCGAAATGTCGGTATCAGTAATTGTTTTGAGAAAATCTTCTTCTGGACTCTGCGTAACATCAGCGGCTGTACTGCCGCGCAGCTTGTGGTACAAAAACATTGTGTCAGCGTCATCAACATCCACTTCACGTGGACGGCGCTTTTTATAACGATAAATATTGATATAGCTATTCGTGAGAATTCGAAACAACCATGCTTTAAGATTTGTTCCCGCTTCAAAGTTCGCGTAAGCCTTGTACGCCTTCATCAACGCTTCTTGAACAAGATCTTGTGCGTCCGCAGGTTTCTTCGTGAGACGTAACGCGGTTGAATAAAGCGAGTCAAGATAAGGATCAACATCCGTCATAAATGTTTCTTGATTAGCCATAATCGTTCTTTCTCTCTCCTATTCCTCGGAAGAGACTTACATCAGATTACTCGGAAGGTGGTTGTTCCTTCGCAAAAAGCGGTGAAAAAATCATTCCTGTTAATGTCGCACGTAGGTTATCCATCGCCAGAATTGAGTCGTTCAAGAAGGAACGCGCCATAGCGATCTTTTCTTCCGTACGTCCCAACTCATTCTGAAGATGGAGAAAATTTTCTGATGAATTAATAACTGGATATGCTTCCGCGAGAGCAAGAATCTCTTGAGAAGTAGTCTCGGCTTGAATATTGCGCAATTCTGTAACGAGCTCGAGCACACTCTTTTCATGATTCGTTGCTTCTATAATGACATCGCAGATTTCGGGTATCAATGAAGCTCTACGTTTAAGCGTTACATCAATTGCCGATCGAGAAAGGCGTACTTGTTCACGCAACCTAATAAAGCGATTAAATGTGCGAAGTATTTTAAGTAGTAGAGCACCTATCATCAAAACGACAGCAAAAATAATTGCTCGCAGAACAATGGACTTCAAGAGAGAACCATTGACTGATTCAAAACCAGATGCACCGTCAGATACTTCCGACAAGGCAATGAATTCGAGGATAAATCCAAGGGCGACTGCAACGGTGAGAACAATCCATTTTTTTACCCGTAGTTTTTTGAGAAGTTTGCTTTCATCTCCAGTGGAGAGAAAGAAACCCAAACGCGACCCTTTCCTGTTTCCTATTGCGATATCTGTACCGTCAGGTGTTAGCGAAACATACCCATGAGCAAATATATCACTTCCGGGCAAAACTATAGTTTCCGTGACACGCAACTTTCCTTGCGACCATCTATCTTCACTGCCCCATGAAAATACTGCGATGGCAGATTCAAGAAAAGTGGGTTTGGTAATTGAAACCCATGTAACTTTTTTCCAGTCAAAATAATATTTTCGATCCGGAGAAACATATCGAGAGGGAACCCATTGCCCAAGATGTGGATGCCACATGTAATACCCATCAGGCGATGTGCTCCACTGATCGATAAGTTCTTGCTCCCGACGAGACGGATATTCGCAGAAGAAATCATATGCAGATTTAATTGCAGTTTCTGATGTGCTTTGGTCAATTGGTTTAGTGAGATATGACTCCGAACCTCTTGGGTTCACAGCAATGGACCCATACTCATCTGCAATTCGGAATCCGCCATCTGCAGATCTTTTTCGAAATGTCTGCCAGGAAGAAGATTTACCTGACTTTACATACGCTTCCACATGGAGCTCAAACCATACACAGGGGTATCCACTAATCGGACTTGTGTAAAGTGGAATTTCTTCGCCCGACGGCACGAACGCCGCTGCCGCTTTTCCTTGAACTTCACAAAGACCAATAATCGCACCCGATGGAGATACCGTAGGCGTATCGACAACATCCCAGATTTGACGCGATAAAAAGAAATACCAAAGGAATGACACACACGAAATGATGGTAATCAAAATAACTATTTGCATGAAACAGAGACCCTCGCTACCTTTGGTTGGGAATGGAGCCGGAGACGGGAATTGAACCCGTGACCTACGCTTTACCGAAAAGACGCAGTCGTCGCGAGCGACAAAAACCTGTCGACGTGGAGCCGGAGACGGGAATTGAACCCGTGACCTACGCTTTACGAGAGCGTCGCTCTACCGACTGAGCTACCCCGGCACCGCTTTCAAAGCTTTGCGCTTTTAGGCGTCACGAGTTTACATGGATTTCGCGCAAAGATATCGAAGCAAGCATAGATTCCAGAAACAACAATTCTGATGGATTGAATAAAAGCCTTTTACGATATTCATTAATGACATCGCCAGCTACAACCGCTTGAGTGGTGTCCTTTTCTCGTGCTTCTGAACCTAAGGAAAGCGCACGTGAGGCAAAGCTCAAGTGCAGTGCGTCGAGAAATTCATATAGTAATTCATGACGCAGACGTTTCTCTCTTGCCTCAATACGCACTTTGGCAGAAGTAACAATCGATTGAGCAATCTTGTCTGAGTATCCAGAATCTTTCATTTCTTTTTTGATTGATTCCATCTCAAGCTTATTTTTTGCGATTATATCTGAAGAAATCTCATCGAACGTCTCCACAATTTTGCGTGCAGATACCGTAGCAAAAGAGGCAGGTTTTGAAATACTCTCAACAACATCCTTGGCACATTTTCTAAGCGGAGCAAAATAGGTAGAAAGATTTCTTGCTCGATCGAGTCGTCCCGAGCAAGAAAGTGATACTTCGCGTGCACGCGCTGCTTCAATACCTTCTTCAACTAATTTCTGTTCTATCACTTGGGGAGTAAGCCTCGAAAACTGTATTGAGTAACATCGAGATCGAATGGTTGCAAGAAGTGAATCTTGCGAAGGAGCAATAAGAATCCAAAAGAAATTGTCTGGGGGTTCTTCCAATGATTTTAAAAGCGTGTTGGCACTATCTTCACGCAATAGATGCGCATCATGAATTATAAGAACTTTCTTACTTCCCTCGATAGGTGATTTTCTGAATTCGCCTAACATGGATTCGCGGACATCTTCTTTTACGCGAAAAGAAACCCCCATCGGTTCGAACTCTATAACATCGGCATAATGCGATTTGCTCACACGATCATCGATGGAACCTGTAGGGTCGATAAGTCGAGAAGCAAAGATTCGGGCAGCTTCTTCTACATATGTACCCCGAGAACCAAAGAAAACATACGTATTGACCGGTCGCTCAAGAGCTCGAGTGAGTTGATCCACTGCATCATCTTGCCCGGTAATTGTTTGGAACATCTACACACTCTGGTTCGGAAGGTGGGGTGAAATCAAATCCACTATCCGTGCAAACACTTCTTCTTGGGTCCCTCGAGCGTCAACAACACTCCAAGACTCATCAGCCGCAAGCTGTCGATACGTTTCGCGTATTTGTTGATGAAATACTTCACCTTCTTTTTCAATTCGATCCGGAGTCGAAGCAGCACGCGAACGAGCCAAATCATCTTCAAGATCAAAACAAAGAATCACGTCGGGTGTATGTTCCCCTACAGCAAATGCACTTAATTCTGCGACTTCCTTTATCCCTAAGCCCCGAACTACTCCTTGATAGACCAGAGATGAAGGAATGTAACGATCAGAAAGGACGATTCGCCCCTGTTCACACGAAGGAGCAATAACCTGTGCAACATCGGCCGCGCGATCAGCCGCCATCATTAATGCTTCGGCTCGCGGATCAATTTCTATGTCAGTATCCAACAATATTTTTCTCAACATCAACCCCACTGGCGTGCCTCCAGGCTCGCGCGTTAAGACAACATCAAACCCTTCATCAAGTAAATATTTTTCCGTAAGGGCAATCTGCGTTGACTTTCCTACTGAATCAGGTCCTTCAAAAACGATATGTATTCCACGTACACCTAATACGCTCATGAGATAACTTCTTTCTTTAAGAGATCAGGCGATTTTGGTTCCGAAGAGAGATGTGAATCATGTTGACGACGGGAAACATCGTTCGAGTATTTATCTTCAAGATTAATTTTTGGTTTGTCAGCGTGAACGACTTGAGAGCGACTCAAAAATCCAGCAAAGACCGCAACTAATCCACCAGTCACAATTGCGACACGCACGCCTGTCACGTTGTAATCCCATGAACCTATCTCTAACAGGGTTGTCCCGAAAGATTTTTTTATCAGCCACTGAAAAAGGAGCGCCAAAAGCGGCGATGTGGTGAGTGCAAAAATCATGCATACTCGGATAAGTGCATAGAGCGCTGCAAAGGTTCGTCCACGAACATCGTCATGTACTTCTTCTTGAAGAACGGTGAAGCCTGTCACATATGCACTACCCGCGAACGCACCCACACAGCTGACTCCAATAATGGCAAGAATCAGAGAAGAAGAAAGTCCTGTCACAATCATGGAACATCCAAAAAGGACGATTGCGCTCCAAAAAACAGTTCCTCGCTTCAAGTTTTTCTGAATAAGTAGGAGCGTCACCATTCCTACAGCTGCACCTGTTCCTAATGCGGCCATGAGCAATGAAAAAGCGGCAGTACCACCACCCAGCTGTTCGGCAAACTTACTTCCGAGAGGGACCAGAGCCCCTCCACCCAATATACCAACACCTAAACCAAGCATGACTCCACGCACAAGTCGGTTGCGAGCAATGAATTTATAGCCGTCTTTTATTTCTCGGATACCTTTAGTGATATCGATTCGCTTGGACTTCTTTTCTTCCTCGGGAAGATTAACTTGATCGAGTTGCCCTACTTCTCGCGCAGCTATGCGCTCAAGTTGTTCTTTACGAATTTTTTTAAAGACGCGCGTCAACGAAAATATACACGCTGCTGATATCAAGAATGTCGATGCATCGGCCCAGAGAGCAAGGAATTCTTTGTTAACAGATATAGAGAAAATGTTTCGTGCGTTGACATATTCAGCAAGTCGAGCCAAACCTGCAAAGAGGATAGACCCAACAGGAAAAGTTCCATAGGCAGCAACGAGACCTAATGAATTAGCAGTCGCAAGATGCTTTTGATCAATCAAATGTGGGACCGAAGCGTCCTTTGCTGGCCCCCACAACAATGACAAGACTTCGAGTAAAAAGGAAATGATGACCAAGCCAATTAGTGAAGTAGTGAACGGTAGAAGAATAAGCAAACCCGCTCGACCCAGATCACAAACAACCATCGTCCAACGGCGGTCCCATTTGTCTACAAGTAATCCACCAATCGAAGCTAAGAAAAATCCTGGAACTATGCGCGCAATCATGACAAGAGATATTGCTGCTTCGGAGCTGCTTACACGGGCAGCGATTGCAAGAATCGCAAATATTCCAATCCAATCACCCAGAGATGAAACACATTGGGCAAGAAAGAGTCTCCAATATCCATGCTGGCGGAATACTGCCCACAAGTTTGTGGGCATGGGATCATCATTAATTCTGGGAACGAAGGGAGCTTCTGAGCTCATAAGAAAGCGAGTTTAGTCCTTATTCTCTTCGACATTTTCGGGCGATGGTACTTTTTTGGTGCTCTTGGGAGAAGAATCTGTGGCTGATGTGGATGTTTCCTTCTTTACTGTCTTCTTCGCAGCAGTTTTTGTTGTTGCTCTGGTTGTTTTCTTTACGGTTTTCTTAGCGGTTTTCTTTTTTGCTGGTTTCTTCGCCGGCTTCTTCTTGACTCCACCATTTGCTGCAATTTTTTCAGCACGTGCAATGAGAAGTTCAACTGCTTCGTCCATTGTCAAAGTTTCTGGCGTGCGACCACGAGGAAGCGATGCATTGATTTCTCCATCAGTCACATAAGCACCAAAACGTCCGTCTTTCACAATGATGTTTTTTCCTGAATCCGGATGAGCGCCCAGTTCTGCAAGTGGTGGTTTCGCGGTTCCTCCACCGCGACGACGAGGTTGAGCAAAAAGCTCTAACGCTTGTTCAACGGTAAGCGTAAACAACTGTTCTTCTTCGGCAAGAGTACGTGAGTCATTTTTTCCTTCAACCAATCGAGAAATGTAGGGACCATAGCGACCGTTCTGGGCAGTGATGGTATTCCCATTTTCGTCGGTACCCACGACGCGAGGAAGAGAAAGTAGTTGGAGCGCATCATCAAGAGTTAGAGCTGTCATGTCCATGTACTTTAAGAGAGAAGCCGTTTTTGGTTTTTCATCTGTTTCTTCGGCGTCTGGTAATGGCATCAGTGTTATATAAGGACCGAAGCGGCCATCTTTAACAACAATCGTCTCACCAGTTGGAGGATATACGCCCAACTCGCGTCCGTCTTCTTGGCTTCGCTCAAAATATTCTTCCGCTGATATTGGTGAGAGTTCATCAGGCGTCACACCTTCAGGAATATTCGCTCGTTGGGGCTCACCGTCAACTTGGCGTTCCAAATACGCGCCATAACGACCAACACGCACAACAACGTCACGTCCCTGTTCATCGTCACCGATTGAAATGGAATTAATTTCTCTCGCATCAATCAAACTGACACGATCGTCACCAACAAGAACTTTAAGCCCTTCTTCGGGGTCGAAATAGAATTCACGAAGCCAGGCAACAGAATCTTTTTCTCCACGAGCAATCGCATCAAGATCTTCTTCCATCTTCGCAGTGAACTCATAATCGACTAAATGTGCAAAATGACTTTCTAAGAGACCAATAACTGCGAAGGCTGTCCAACTGGGCACCATTGCGGATCCCTTTTTCCAGACATATCCGCGATCCTGAATTGTTTGCATCACCGCAGCATAGGTAGATGGTCGTCCAATACCGCGTGACTCCAATTCCTTCACCAAAGATGCTTCCGTGTACCGAGCTGGTGGCTGCGTCGCGTGTTCCTTTGGTTCCACAGAAGAACACTGAACATTTTCACCATTGACGAGAGGGGGCAAGATCGATTCACGGTCTTCCAAGTCCGAATCGGGATCATCGGAACCTTGAACGTACGCGCGCAAAAATCCTGGAAAAACGATTGTTCGTCCGTGCGCTGAAAACGTAGCAGCATCATGTAACACAGCACCCGATTCAATCGGAGGCAAAAGTTGTGCCACCAGTTTCGCCGTCACTCTTTTACCACGCGCATCACACATCTGAGAAGCAATAGTGCGCTTCCAGATGAGATCATATAATTTCTTTTCATCAGAATCGAGTTCACTGCTCAAGGAATCAGGCATTCGCATGTCGTCACCAGCAGGTCGGATTGCTTCGTGAGCTTCCTGTGCATTCTTAACTTTACGTTTATATTGACGTGGAGCATCTGGAACGTACGTATCACCATACAATGATGCGATCCGTGAGCGTGCTGCTTTAATTGCTTGTTCAGACAGATTGGTTGAGTCAGTACGCATATATGTGATGTAACCACGTTCATATAGTCGCTGTGCAATTGCCATGGTACGGGCGGACGAGAATCGCAATTTTCGGCCAGCTTCTTGTTGCAAGGTAGATGTAATGAAAGGAGGATAAGGTGTTTGCTTCCAATCGCTCTCTTCAACTGACGCAACAGTGAAGTCTTTACCTGAAACTCTTTCGGCAAGAGATGTAGCTGCATCACCGTTGACGACAACGACATTGGCATTTTTTACTGCTCCAGTTTTTTCGTCGAAATCTTTACTCGTAGCAATACGCGTATCGCTCAAATGCGTCAAGGTTGATTCAAATTGAGTTTTGTCTTTCGCAACCAGCTGAGCGACGACATCGAAATACGTAGCCGACACAAAAGCCATCCTGGCTCGTTCGCGATCAACGACCAATCGGGTAGCAACACTTTGAACACGACCCGCCGAAAGCTTAGGCATGACTTTGCGCCACAAAATCGGAGAAGTTTCATAACCCACAAGGCGATCAAGGACACGTCGACCTTCTTGGGCTTGAACAAGTTGTGTATCTAATTCACGAGCATTGCCAATCGCTTCTTCAATCGCCTCACGTGTAATTTCATGAAACACCATTCGTTTGACCGGAATTTTTGGTTTGAGAATTTGAAGCACATGCCATGCAATGGCTTCCCCTTCGCGATCCTCATCGGTTGCTAGATAGAGTTCAGACGCGTCTTTCATTTTGCGTTTCAGTTCAGCTACAACTTTTTTCTTCTCGGCTGGCACTACATATATAGGTGTGAAATCATTTTCAACGTCAATGCCCAGACGTCCCGCTTCAGTTTTTTTGAATTCTTCAGGGATATCTGCCGCGGTCCGAGGGAGATCACGTATATGCCCCACACTCGATTCCACGACAAAATCCGAACCCAGGAAACCTGAGATCGTACGCGCCTTAGCGGGAGATTCAACAATGACGAGGGGTTTAGACACTTATGATTCCTTATTTTCGTTGCCGTGCGAGCATAGGGCATTTAGTAGTGCACACGGCGAATAGCTCATGCACATTTGCATTTACATATCGTTCGCGAAGGATCCCACTTCAAGAAATCCCTCATAATTATGGTAGTTCGTGCGGTCAAAGCTTTATATTGCTTAGTTTCGAGGAACATATGATCATATTTCCATGTTTTAGGAGCATATTGCTTAAATAGGTTAGCTACTTACCAGCACACTAACGTATTCCGGATGATAAATAATGTACTAATTGGCTCTTCAGGTATTTTCAAGATTTTCGATCCTGAATGGATCGCTGAGTTTCTTCACGATATCAGCCCTTGGCAATACTTAGTTCTTTTTCTTGTGGTCTTTGCAGAGTCAGGTGTTCTCCTCGGAATGTTCTTGCCCGGAGATTCGCTTCTCTTTGTAAGCGGATTTTTGGCATTCAAGGGTGACCTTGATCTCTGGGTACTCCTTCCTCTCTTTTTTATCGCAGCTTTTTCTGGGGATCAGGCTGGATATTGGATTGGGAAATCTGCCGGAGAACATTTCTTTCGAAATGAAGATGCGAAGATTCTCAAAAAGTCTCATGTGGAGAAAACTCATGCATTTTTTGAAAAGCATGGACCGAAAACGATTGTGCTTGCACGTTTTGTTCCTATCGTCCGCACGCTCGCCCCCATTATGGCTGGCACAGGGAAAATGACATACAAAACCTTCGTTACTTTCAATGCTATTGGTGCTGTTTTGTGGGGCGTAGGAGTAACTTTGTTGGGCTACTTCCTGGGACAAAGTATCGGTGCTGAAAAAATCGATAAGTATCTTTTACCCATCGTCCTTCTCATCGTTGCGCTTTCACTCCTCCCGCCATTTATCGAGTGGATCAAACATAAAAAATCTCACGCATCTTCTTCTCATACGTCTCAGTCATCCTTGTAGATGTCACGTTATTCGGTGTCGGTTTTCATAGTGTTGGAGTGCCAAACGCTCACTATGTGAGTCTCAATCGACAAGACACTCGATCATTGCATAACCACCACCACCGTTTAGTCAATTAAGACTCACCACATAAGTCTTTGACGCTCCAACACTATCAACGCAATACCGTGATCCTTGGGCCTATTCCGCCACAAAACCAGAATTCTGTCACCGAAAAACGTAACACCTACAATCCTGAGTGATCCCTCGTCATTCTGAGCACAGCGAATAGTCTCCGCGATCGGAGCGCCTTGCCCAAGATTCTTCGTTTCACTCAGAACAACAGCACTAGCCTGCTTGAAAAGGAAAATGGCACGAGGATCTGAGTGCCTGAGCGTACTAAAAGCCCTGGTGAACCATTAGAAATCACAGTATTTTCCCGACGGCTGACACTAAAAGTGTAAATCAGGCTAGATGAGAGGGGATAGTGACGTGGTGTCGAAAAATAAACCCGTCTTACGGGTTACCTCTCTTGATATCTATACCGAAATGCTAGAAGAAGCATTTCCCAAATCAATTGTCCTCGATGGCGGGCCAGCGTTTACATACTTTAAGAAACTCCTTGGTAAAACTCGAACTTTAAAAGCACAAAAAGATGCCAGGATATTACTCAAAGAATGCAAAGAAACCCCACACGTTTCTGACGAACTTCGAGACGAAGCACTACGTTCGATAACCTTCGCTTTGCGTGCAAGTCTTCAGTATGCACAAGTTCGTTTGAAGGATGTTTTTGATGAATCTATGTCAGAATCTAAAAGACGTTCAGCTTACATCGAGGTGAGAAGTGCGCTGGATTTTTCTAGTGATGCTCTGCATAGAATACGAACGCGACCAGAATTTGAAGGCACACTATCTTTACCACAGAAAGATGAATGCTTCCGCTCCATAAAAGCGTGTGAACAAATGCAAAGACAACTTTTCACATCTGTTGTAGACCAGCTAGTTGTACATCGGATTTCAAGCGGGACTATTAGTGAAGGAGGAATTTCTCTTGACTTTCAAGAACGCTCGGATCGTAACCGTATCGACATCGTCACGAGAATAATCCTTGAAGTAATACGGGATGTCAACCCACGACCTGAACATCACCCTAAACCTCACGATGTGTCCGACGGGACTATAGATGTCGACCAAAGAGGAGAGTCAGCTTCGGACCGCTCCGAGAATTGTACACGCGTTGTTCCCGCAACTATCGCAACTTTGTGGGGATCAAAGGCCGTTGCTGCAGCAGGGCTCGACGATACAATGTTTGATGAAATTATTATTCAACACTGGGAAAGAATTTACCAAGAACAATACGGTGGAAGTTTTGAATCTCTGCCAAGGGCAGAACATCTTTTTGCACGACTTCAATTTTCTCCTAATGATCACCTCGGAGTTCTATATTATGAACATAACCGAGTTGTATTAGATGAACAAGAAAGATTTATCCGACCCGCACATGTCACCGTGGCCGGAAAAATAGGAGGGGTTGTGTGCATTATCGAAGGACAAACTGCGTCTATAATCACACAAGATCCTGCCGGTCATTTTCAACAACATAGTCTTGATAGTGAAGGAAATATCCATGTATCTCGTGTGGATTCAGAAGATATGCGGAATCCGCGTTATCTCCCAGTAAAGAAAGTCACAGACTGTACAGAATTTGAAAGGGGATCTGATGTAACGGCAGCATTTCATGAACGTATTCCCGACCTCAGCACTATTCGACTTCTCGAAGGACCCCTTGATATTGATTTAACTGGACCGCTTAACATCAGACTCGGTGAGCCTCGAGGTCCCTCAACATCAGAGCACTCGCATTTAGGCAACGTTCGTTAATACGTTCTACTCGCGGTATGTACTATTGACAATACAGTAAATAAATAGAAAAAGTTTTAGCTACTTACTTTTTCTTCTTCAGTCTCTACCTCTACCTCTACATCAAAACCTGACGGTCGAGATTTTGAATACCAAATCGCACCGAGCAACACAGCAACTGCTGCGCCGCTGACTAGGTAACGCGCGCTGTTGTCGCTCATAGAAATAACAGCAGGCAATGTCAACAACGCCACCAAGTTCATCACTTTGA
>CAYMMG010000003.1:0-77536 GCA_964391505.1 uncultured Burkholderiales bacterium
TAGTCGCAATGCTGGCAAAGCCAGGCATTGCTCGCGGTCGCTCGTCCCTCGCTCCTGGCTCCTCTGATCGCTCCTTGTGGTTTTAGGTCCATACTAAATGTGAAAAAGGACTGTCCTTATTAAATAAGGACAGTCCTTTATGTTGGGGATGGCTTGGCGAGCATCATTGTTATAGTGGACCCCTATGGCAATCACTCGACTCAATCACGCTGTGCTCTACGTTCGCGATGCTGCAACAGCCGCACAGTTCTACAAAGATGTTTTTGAAATGGAGTCGATTGCTGAATTACCCGGAGCGGTTTTTCTCAAGGCGAAAGATTCGCTCAACGATCACGACTTAGGTCTTTTCTCGTTAGGTGACAATGCAGCGATCATTCCTCGCGGCGCTGCAGTGGGCTTGTATCATCTGGCATGGCAAGTCGAAACGCTATCCGATCTTGTGGACTTTGAGAGAAAACTTAAAGAACACAACATGTTTGTGGGTGCAACTGACCATGGTGCAACTAAGAGCGTCTACGGTCATGATATTGATCAGAACGAATTTGAAATTATGTGGATTGTTCCCTCAGAACTCCTTGGTTCTGGGGACGACATGAAGACCACTCGTTTGGACATAGACAAGGAAATTGATCGTTTCGGGGCAGATACCCCCGCGCGCAAGCTCACATAAGGACTGTCCTTATGTGAGTATTTCCAGTCAGTCTCCACTAGGATAAATCCCGCTTCGTACCGGATCATGAGGCGTGTTTAACGCCCTTGCATCCACGAATCAATATTTGGAGGATAACTCAGTGATTGACCGACTCGCATCGATGTTTCGCATTGCGGACCTGCGCAAAAAAATTCTCTTTACACTTCTCGTCATCGTTATTTATCGAGTGGGTTCTTTCATCATCTTGCCCTTCGTCGACTACGACGTCGTCCAAGATACTTTGGGAAACAATGACATCTTCTCGAAACAAGGCGGGGGCCTTCTTAATTACTTCGCTCTTCTTGCTGGTGGAGGTTTGCGCAACTTAGCTGTCTTTGCCTTGGGAATTATGCCGTACATTACGGCCAGTATTATCATGCAACTATTGGGAGAAGTAATTCCAAAGGTTAAAGCTTGGAAAGAAGAAGGTTCGGATGGACAGAAGAAAGTTACACAAACGACACGTTACGTAACGATGTTGCTTGCGCTCCTTCAATCGTCCGTTCTTGTATACCAATTGAATAAAGGACAACTCTACGGACAGAGTTTCCAAACTGCTGACGAGACCACGGTCACATCCTTTCTTGTGAAGAATATGACGACACCAAAATTTCTTTTCATGATTTTGACATTGGTCGCAGGTACTGCACTCTTGATGTGGCTCGGTGAGTTGATTACGCAAAAGGGTATTGGTAACGGAATGTCGATTCTGATTTTTGCGTCTGTGGCGAGTTCGGTTCCTTTTCAGTTCGCTGCCGTATGGACAGAAGGTGGAACATACAAGTTCTGGGTGATTGCAACGATGGGTATCGCCATGATCGCAGGTGTTGTTTTCATTGAATCTGGTCAACGGCGAATACCCGTGCAGTTCGCCAAACGTGTTGTCGGCCGAAAGATGATGGGTGGACAAAGCACATATATCCCGATCAAGGTCAATACTGCTGGTGTTGTTCCTGTGATTTTTGCTCAATCATTGCTGTTGTTTCCGGCGCTCGTTGCAGGGCTGGTCGACAATGAAGGACTTCGCGATTTTGTTGACACACACTTTATTAATGGTCAGTCGTGGTGGTACCTTCTTGTTGAAGTCACTCTGATCCTTGCCTTTGCTTATTTCTATACGTACATTGCTTTTAACCCATCTCAACAAGCTGATATCATCCGTAAACAAGGTGGTTATATTCCGGGTATAAAACCTGGTCAAGAAACTGAACGTTACTTGTCTCGAATTGTGAATCGAATTACATTGCCTGGTGCGATGACGATTGCAGCAATTGCTGGATTGCCAATCGTTGTTACAATTCTATGGAACATCAGTCAGTTTCCTTTCGGTGGTGTATCGATGTTGATTCTCGTCGGTGTTGCACTTGAAACGATGAAGCAAATTGATGCTCAGATGTCTTTGCGTAACTACGAGGGCTTTCTGTCTAAATAAAAATGGCAATAAGGACAGTCCTTATTTGTTTTATTTATTTTTTATTCTCGCGACTAGTGAACGACCTGCCAATGCTGCGTTTTGCGTGGGGAGGGCTGCCCCTGCTTGGAATAATCTCGTGACAACTGAACGAACTGCCAACACGTCGATTTTTGTGGGGAGGGTCCGACCTCGGAAAAGATTGAGCCTTTGTAGGCTCTCCCTTTTCTTTTCCAAGATCAGACCCTACGGCGTAGGCTATTGTTGCCGGGTTGGTGCGACATGGCGAGCAATTAGCCCCTATAGTCTTTGTCTAATTCACTATGACGCAAGCACCTCGAATCATTCTTTTTGGCAAGCAGGGGGCCGGTAAAGGTACCCAGGCTGAGCTGTTGGTTGCGCACTACGCGCTGGAACATTTGTCGACGGGTGAAATCTTCCGCACTGCTATTCGTCAGGGTACACCTGCAGGACGAGAAGCACGGTCTTTTCTTGATCAAGGCGAGCTTGTACCTGATGATACTGTCATCAAAGTCGTACAAGAAAAATTTCAGACGATGCCTGAACTCCTCACAAAAGGGTTCGTCCTCGATGGTTTTCCTCGGACTAATGTCCAAGCAGTTGCGCTGGAAGTTCTTCTGAAAGAAAAGAATGCTCCACTGCATTGCGCAATCAATGTTGAAGTTGATAGCGACGTTGTACTCAAACGTTTAACGGGTCGTCGCGTGTGTATTGAGTGTGGGACAAATTATCATGTTGAGCGTCCTCCCAAAGAACAATGGATTTGTGATCGATGTGGGGGAGAAGTTCGTCAACGATCTGATGATAGCGAACTTGCTATTAAGAGACGGCTTGAGATTTACGAAAAAGAAACGCAACCCCTTTTGGCGTTCTATGAAGATCGTGGTTTACTTGAAATAGTGGACGGGCTAGGAACAACTGAAGTGGTCTTTGCTCGCATCACTGAAGTGGTGAATAATCGCACTCAGATGCCATAGTTTGTTGCCTCTAAAGCGAGCATGAAAATTCAGCATTAACATCATCATTTTCTCAAAAAGTCCAAAAATTCTTCATTTACACCGTAGTTTTGACTGATTTTGCGGATTAACTATTCAATGAAACGTATATCATTGGCGATATATGAGCTCTATGTTGGGTTGCAAAGCTTATAAAAGGACGCCTTTTATTCTGATGCTTTGTATTGCACTGGTCGTGTTGGGGGTTGGCGTACTTGATTCGAGTCCTGCATATGCGGCAGCAACTTTTACTGTTGATTCCACAAACGACACTTCTGACGCCATCCCCGGGGATGGCGTATGTGATGACGGGTTAGGTGTATGTACCCTTCGCGCCGCAATGGAAGAAGCAAACGCATTGGCTGGCGCTGATACGGTTGAATTTAACATCTTGCCACTCGACGGCACAACAAAGACGATTCAACCAGGATCTGCACTTCCCAACATAACTGAGCGACTAACGATCGACGGCTATACACAAGATGATGCAACGGAAAATATAGTCGTGAGTCCTAATCCTCTTAACGGGATATTGCGGATCGAGATAGATGGCAGTCTTGCCGGTTCAGCTGGATTTGTAATTGATGCTGGCGCGGACAGCAGTGTTGTGAGAGGTCTCGTTATCAACAGTTTTGCTTTTGAGGGCATTGTTACCAGTGCAACGAATCTTCGCGTGGAGGGCAACTATATCGGAACTGATCCAACGGGACTTATCGCACAAGGAAATGGTGGTTTCGGCGTGAGCTGTGCCGCGGGAGGGACAGATGCAATCATTGGTGGACTTACAACGGAGGTGCGAAATCTGATTTCTGGGAATAGTTCGTCTGGTATATTTTCTTGCGATAACTGGATTATCCAGGGAAATTATCTTGGGACAGATATTACAGGAGTAACACAACTCCAAAATCTCTTTAGTGGCATCCTTGTAATTGGTGTTAATGATGTAACCATTGGGGGAACGCTTTTTGGAGCTCCGAATGTGATTTCAGGTAATGCCGACCAAGGAATCATTGCGAGCAGTACAGAGGGATTGGTAATTCAGGGCAACTTCATTGGAATCGACTATTCGGGAACGGCATCTCTTCCGAATGTAGGTTCGGGAATTACTATAAATGACGCAACTGATCTTCAAATCGGTGGCAGTACCGTAGCGGCAAGGAATATCGTTTCGAACAACACTGCACATGGGATATATTTCGATGCGGGTGACGATGTACGCATTCAAGGCAATTATATTGGAACTGACATTACTGGAAATGTTGCGATGGGAAATGCATTTTCGGGAATCTTTGTAAGTGTCAACAATGTTGACGCACTCATTGGGGGTGCGGCCGCGGGTGAAGGCAACCTTATTGCTAATAGCTCGGGCCTGGGAATCAATACGGCTAACGATCCTGGAATTTCACGCATTGCGATTCTGGGAAATTCTATTCATTCGAACAACTTTATGGGATTGGACCTCAATGGCGACGGTGTCACCAATAACGATGCTGGTGATGCAGACATCGGAGTAAACGATCTTTTAAATTATCCCGTTATTATCGATACTTCTGAGAGTGCAGGAAATACAACAATCAACTATTCTCTCGATGTTCCAGCTGGCGACTATAGAATCGAATTCTTTAGTAATATCGCGGCAGATTCAAGTGGAAACGGAGAAGGGGAAAATTTCCTTGGTTTCCAAAACATCACTTCTGCAGGTACAGGATCGGAAAATTTTTCTCATGTTATCGCTGGCACGGGAATCATCAATATAGCTGCCACGGCGACAGAAATTGATCCAACGGCACCCAGTGGCTTTGGTTCAACGAGTGAATTTTCAGTGACCCTTATTCCTTTTCCAGATCTCGATTTAGCGAAAAGCATTGTCGATCCCAATGCGGTAGCAGTAGGAGCAGACATTGTTTATCGTTTTGTTCTGACGAATAATGGAACGGGGCCATGGGATATTTCTACGCTTGATGCTTCTATTCCCGGAGCCAATTCATTAGTGCTGGATCTCATGCCGCCTGATATTACCTATGTCAGTGAAAGTAGCGCCAATGTTTCGTGTACAACTTTTGGTCCGGGTTCAGCCGCTCTCTTTGGACCGAACGCCGGTCAGCATGCTGACCACGAAGTAGTGAATTGTGGATATGTCGGTGGTGCACATGTGCTTGCCCCTGGCGACTCGTTCACTTTCGATATGACAGTACATGTTCAACCCACAAGTGACCTGATATTTACCAATTTTGCTTTTTCATCATTTGTGACGGGCGATCCAGATTTTTCTGATTTTGCTACTGCGCTAGGGTTAGTAACACCGACGACAGACCTCTTTGATTTAGTGGGCGGCATCAACGATAACGTCCCTGCCTCAGCGTTTCCCCTACCCGTTGTTCCTACGACGACCGTTGTTATCCCTGCTCCCTCGGCTAGCGGCACTCTTCCCACAACGGGCGCCAATGTGGCGATCCTTATTCCGATTGCACTTTTACTGGCTGGATTAGGGCGCGTCTTAACGCTACGAAGGATTCCGCGAAGCGGGTGTTGCGGACTTTCGGCTAAATCAGAGGCTCGATACAACTGAACGAACTGCTGCTGCTTCGTTGTTTTATGGGGATGGCCGCCCCTTGGAAAACGTATGAGAAATCTCATGTGAGATTCTCTGTTTTCTCCGTTTTTCCAAGGGACAACCCTATCTGTCGCGGAATTCGCCGAAGACATGGCAAATAGTCTAATATTGTCCCTCGTCTCAAAACCGAGAATGTTGTGCTGCGGCAATGGCACAGATTCTCACCCGAAAATAACGATGTCATTTTTTCGCGAGAAAAAACGATGATGATGGAGTGGACTTGTCCAAAGATAAAGAAGATGTCATTGTGCTTGATGGCACAGTCACCGAAGCTTTGGGTAATGCAATGTTTCGAGTTGAACTCGAAAACGGCCACAAAATCATCGCGCAGATATCAGGAAAAATGAGAATGCACTACATTCGAATTCTTCCGGGAGATAAAGTCCAAGTTGAGCTCACTACATATGATCTCAACCAGGGTCGCATCACCTATCGGTACAAATAATTTGAGAACTCACTTCGTAGCTCATACAGATAAGAACCAAAAGGTAATTAAATGAAAGTTCGTCCGTCCGTAAAAAAGATGTGTGAGAAGTGTCGCGTTATTCGTCGACATGGATCTGTACGCGTCATTTGTGAAAACCCTCGGCACAAACAACGTCAAGGGTAATTGTTTTTAAACAATAAGAAAGGTACTGAAAGGTTTCTATGGCACGTATCGCCGGCGTCGACATTCCTCGCGAAAAGCGGATCGACATCTCTCTCTCTTATATATATGGAATTGGGCGTAAAACCGCTCTCCAAATCTGTGAAGCAACGAACCTTCCGGGTCAGACGCGTGTTCGCGATCTTTCCGAAGAAGAAGTAGCAAAGCTTCGTCAGTACATCGATGCAAATGTCAAAGTTGAAGGTGACCTTCGACGTGATGTTTCGCAAAACATTAAACGAAAAATGGAAATCGGCTGTTACGTCGGTATTCGCCACCGTCGTGGTCTTCCTGTTCGCGGTCAACGCACAAGCACAAATGCGCGTACGCGAAAGGGTCCAAAGAAGACAGTGGCCGGTAAGAAGAAGGTAACTAAGTAATGGCGACTCCTACTAAAACTCGCCGCCCTAAGAAAAAAGAACGTAAAGACGTTTTCTATGGTGTGGCACATATCAAGAGTTCCTTTAATAACACGATCGTTTCGTTTTCTGACCAACAGGGCAATGTCATTTGTTGGGCAAGCTCTGGACAAGTGGGATTCAAAGGCTCGCGAAAGTCAACTCCTTATGCTGCTCAACTTGTTGCAGAACAGGCCGGCAAGGCTGCAATGGAGCATGGCGTGAAAAAAGTTGATGTTCTCGTGAAGGGACCTGGTTCCGGACGAGAAACAGCAATTCGTTCTATCCAAGCACTTGGCATTGAAGTTGTGGGTATTAAAGATGTGACACCACTTCCCCATAATGGATGTCGTTTACCTAAGAGACGGAGGGTATAAGCATGGCTCGTTATACCGGACCCGTTTGTCGTTTGTGTCGTCGCGAACGAATGAAGTTATTTCTAAAGGGCGCAAAGTGTGACTCAATGAAGTGCCCAATCGAACGCCGCCCTTATCCTCCTGGTCAGCACGGCCGTGGGCGAGTGCGTGAAACTGAGTACTTACTCCAGTTGCGTGAAAAGCAGAAAGCTCGTCGTATATATGGAGTGCTCGAAAAGCAATTCCGTATTACGTTCAAGGAAGCAGCACGTCGTGGAGGTAAGACTGGTGACAACCTTCTTCAGATTCTTGAATCGCGTCTCGACAATGTCGTTTTCCGTTCAGGTTTTGCAGCATCTCGTTCGCAAGCACGTCAGTTCATTCGACATGGTCACATTCATGTCAACGGCAAGCGTGTAGATATTCCCAGCTATCAGTTACTGAAGGGCGATGTTGTCACGCTGACATCTCGTGCGAAAGAAATGATTGTTGTTCGTCACTCCATTGAAGTTGTTGACCACACTCCACCGATGTGGATTGAAGTCAATAAGAACGATGCCAAAATCACGATCTCTGAATTGCCGATCCGTGAACAGATCGACGTTCCTGTCCGCGAACAGCTCATCGTCGAGCTGTACTCGAAGTAGTAGCTACGCTCACTGCACCAACCTCTTAAATAAGGAGAACACATGCTCATCATCCAACGACCTGAGGTAGAAGCCGGCGAACAAATCGGCAATACCTGTAAGTTCACGATCTCACCACTAGAACCAGGGTTCGGCCAGACATTGGGTAACTCCATTCGTCGTACGTTGCTCTCGTCGATACCTGGCGCAGCGGTATCACAAGTGCGTTTCGACACTGTTCTCCATGAGTTCGACGTTATTGCAGGAGTGAAGGAAGACGTCACAGACGTTATTTTGAATATTAAAGATGTCGTGTTGACATCTGTTTCAGATGAGGCCATCACAGCACGCATCGACAAAACAGGACCTGGTCAAATTACTGCTGGAGACATTGAAGTGTCGTCTGAAGTAACGATCATTAATCCTGAACTAGTTATTGCAAACTTAAATGACAAAGCGCACTTTGCCTGTGACTTAACGATCGAGCAAGGTCGTGGTTACCAGAGCGTGGATCGCGCAAAGGGAACTTCTACGATTGGTGTTATACCTATCGACGCGATTTTCTCACCAGTACGTCGAGTGAGTTATGCAGTAGCTCCAACCCGTGTAGAGCAAGCAACGAACTTTGACGAGCTTACTGTCGAGATTGAAACTGATGGTTCAATGTCTCCTCGCGAAGCACTTGCAAGCGCAACCTCAACTTTGCAAAACCTTATGGGTCTTATCTCAGAACTTTCTGAGAACCCTCAGGGTCTTGAACTTGGTGAACTTGCCCCAGCAAGCACAACATCGCCTGATCTTGATCTTTCGGTTGATGAACTCGACCTTTCGGAGCGTCCTCGCAACTGCTTGCGTCGTGCGCGTCTTGAAACAATCGGTCAATTATTGGCTATGAGTGCAGAAGAGCTTCTTGCTCTCACCAACTTCGGACAAAAGTCGCTCGATGAAATCATCGAGAAACTTGATGAGCGCGGCTTGGCACTCCCTAACAAGCACTAATTAATACGCGAAGATAGCAGAGAAGGCAAACAACTATGGCTACTCCAAAGAAGGGTCCACGTCTCGGACGAGACCCCAAACACCAGAAGCTCATCGTCTCTACAATGGCGCGACAGTTCTTTACGCATGGTGCAATGGAAACAACCCTTGCTAAAGCTAAGCATATGCGCCCTGAATTGGAACGTATGATCACCAAAGCGCGTAAGGGAAACAACCAACATGTTCAACGACAGCTCGTTGCTGTTCTTCGTGACAAAGGTGTTGCACACAAGCTTGTAGAAGAAATTGCGCCTAAGTATGCAACGCGCCAAGGTGGATACACTCGTATCTTGAAGCTCGGACCACGTGATGGTGACCGTGCGATGATGGCTCGCATCGAACTCGTCTGAGTTTATTGTCGCATTGCTGGCGGAGCCAGACATTGCTCGCGGTCGCTCGTCCCTCGCTCCCTGTGATTTTTGTTGGCAAGTACGCAAAGCGCACATGCCTCGCAGTCGCTCCTCCGGTCGCTCCTTGTGATTTTTTGTCATCCTGAGCTTGTCGAAGGATCTCCGCGAAGCGGGATGTATCTGAGCCACAAGCCTCGATACAACTGAACGAACTGCTGCTACTTTGTTATTTCTGGGGAGGGTCCGACCTTGAAAAGGATTGTGACCCTTGTATGTCACCCTTCCTTACTTTTCAAGATCAGACCCTAAAGTAGATAACTAATGAAAACTTTTCGAGCGCTGATTTCTTATAAGGGTTCGGGGTTTCATGGGGTTGCTGAGCAGGTAACTGAAGACGGTGCGCAGTCGATTCGCACGGTGATAGGGGAGTTGCGCGCTGTCATTGAAATGGTGACGCAGGCGGTTCCATCGATTGCTGTGTCGGGCCGTACAGATAAGGGTGTCCATGCGCGCGAGCAAGTGATCACTTTTAGTTTTCCGGACAATCCGACGATCGATCTTGATTGCGGGCGGCTTATGCATGTGTGCAATAAGCGGTTGAGTCCTGAAGTTGTGGTGCATGAAATAGGAGAAGCGCCCAAAGATTTTCACGCGCGATTCAGCGCGAAGGCTCGAACGTATCGATACTTTATTGATAACAGTGCGCGGGCGAACTTCTTTCTTGCTGACTATGCGTGGAATGTAAGTGCTCCGCTTGATCTTGATGCAATGAAGTGTGCAGCTAAGTGCTTTGTGGGCGAGCAGGATTTTTCAAGTGTATGTCGTGACGATGAATCTGTGCCGCACAATATTCGCGAGGTTTTCTCGGCGGATTTTATTGATGTGGATTATCCAGAAATCTTTTCTCTGCCTACTTTGCAGGGCCCGGCCTTGCAAAAGAATGAGCTGTTGTGCTTTGAGATTTCGGCCAATGCTTTCTGTTGGCAGATGGTGCGTTCAATCGTGGGAGTGCTCGTCGATGTGGGGCGAGGGAAGGTAACTCCCGACGGAATTCCTGCTCTCCTCGAGAAAAAAGACCGTCAGGCAAACAACAGCCAGCTTGCACCGGCCCAGGGACTTACCCTTTGGCAAGTTCACTATTGACCCGTATCCTCGGTTATGCTCCTGATAGTGCGCAGCCAATATCGCCCACATTGCTAAGGATCAGCCTCACGCACTAGATTTATAGGTCCTTGTGCGGACGATACTCTCGTTTTTTCCGCTACATACATACACGAAAAATCTTCACGAAGAGGAACATATGGGAACCTATCAACCAAAGGCAAGCGATATCGTGCGCGAATGGCACGTTATCGATGCGAAAGATCTTGTTCTTGGACACGTATCGACTCAAGCTGCCCACCTTCTCCGTGGAAAGCATAAGCCAACGTGGGTGCCCCACATGGATGTTGGTGACAATGTCATTATTATCAATGCTGCGCTTCTTGATATTTCTATTCGTAAATCAAACGACAAGAACTACTACTTCCACTCGGGATACCCAGGTGGTTTGCGTAGTGCGACCTTGGGTGAAATGATGCAAAAGAATCCCGCAAAGGTTTTGGAGCTGTCAATATCTGGAATGCTTCCTCATGGTCGATTAGGTCGAGCAATGATTAAGAAACTCCATGTTTATGCAGGGGATACGCATCCTCATGAAGCACAACAACCAAAACCATTTGTTATTTCTTCCAAAAAAGAAACCGCAAACGCATAAATCCGATTAACGAAAAATACTAAGAGGTACCCTCGTGGCAAACGCAAAACCATTGATTCAAGCAACCGGACGTCGAAAAAGTGCTGTTGCACGTGTTCGAGTCCGTCCTGGTAAAGGAACGATCACCGTGAACAAGACTCCCATTGCGGAATACTTGAATAGTGATCTTCTCGTGCGTCATGCAACAGAAGCGCTTCGTGTTTCAAATACCAACGAGGTATATGACGTGGACGCAACGGTTCATGGCGGCGGCGTTGCTGGTCAAGCTGGTGCGCTTCGTCTAGGAATCGCTCGTGCTGTTGTTGGTCTCGATCTCGATCAACGCGGTGCTCTCAAGAGTGCAGGCCTACTTTCTCGTGATGCGCGTGAAGTTGAGCGCAAAAAGTATGGTTTGAAGAAAGCTCGTAAAGCTTCTCAATTTTCTAAACGATAGCTTCTCTTGCTGCGGGGAGGGTTCGACCTTGTACCAGCAATTGTGGCACATAATCTCGTTTCCAAGATCAAACCCTAAATTTGGTGGTGCTCCCGTGACGTTGAAAAGTTTTCGATGAACGCGCGCCCTCATTTCGGTACTGATGGAGTTCGAGGGACATTCAACGATGCGCTGACCCCCGAGTTTGTTTATTTATTGGGTGTAGCAGTTGCACAGGTAATGCCAAACGTGGAATTCATTGTTGGCCGTGATACAAGAATGTCCGGTCCAGTTCTGCGTGACGCTTTAATCTCTGGCCTCGTCTCCGG
Source organism: uncultured Burkholderiales bacterium (assembly GCA_964391505.1). GTDB lineage: Bacteria > Actinomycetota > Acidimicrobiia > IMCC26256 > JAGPDB01 > JAGPDB01. The sequence continues at coordinate 11,644 of CAYMMG010000003.1, forward strand.
TGGGGCACAAGCGACCGATATTGGCATCATTACAACACCAGGAATTGCAGCTAATGCTTATGCGAATAATGTGGCGGCATGTGCAATTACTGCGAGTCACAATCCGGCTTCAGACAACGGAATCAAGGTGTTCGGTGTCGGGGGAGTCAAGATTGATTCGAAGACTGAAGGCCAGATTGAACAGACTGTATCTAGATTGATCGAAGCTGATCATCCTGTAGAAATCATTCCTATTTTGGAAGTTGGTGAAGAGAGAGCAGCAGCCCACGAAAGATACAAAAGTTTCCTGATAGACAAAGCAGGAGAGTGTGATCTCTCTGGTTTACGAATAGTTCTTGACTGTGCAAATGGCGCCTCGTTCGACATGGCACCTGAAATCTTTTCTACGTATGGGGCAGATGTTATTGCAGTCAATACGGAATCTGACGGCGTCCGCATTAATGACCAATGCGGAGCAACACATCTGCGATCCCTATGTGACTCGGTTGCTACTTACAAGGCAGATATTGGTTTCGCTTTTGACGGCGATGCAGATCGCGTCATGGTTGTAGACAATAAAGGCATAGTTCGCAACGGCGATGATATCTTGGCGCTCTTTGCTGCCTATTTGAAGAAAAATTCTCTATTAAAACATGACCTTGTAGTTGCAACTGCAATGAGTAATGGTGGGCTAGGTACTTTTCTCAAAGATAACTCTGTTGAATTACGCGAAACTCCCGTTGGTGATAAGTACGTCCTTGCAGAAATGATTACGAGTGGCGCGACTCTCGGGGGAGAACAGTCTGGTCACATTATTCGCGCTGATAAAACAATGTGGGGCGACGGGATATTGAATGCCTTACTTATTAGTTCTCTTTTTGCTGAACATCGCCGTGGAGAACCTACGGTTACGTCTTTTGAATTATTTGATTTGTTTACACCCATGGTTCAACTGCATGATCAAATACATGTAATGCACAAAGAAATCGCACGCGATAATCCACGCATTGCACAATCCATTGACCAAGAGTGTGCGCTGTTAGGCCCGAATGCGCGCATAATTATTCGACCGTCTGGAACTGAAGACGTTGTTCGTATTACTGTGGAGGGCTTGATCGAAAAATCTGCACAAGAGTCAATGGATCGATTGACAAAAGTCATTACCGAAGTTTGCGGGTAGTGTCATGTGTGGAATCGTTGGCTTTGTACGTAAACCCACCGCAAGCTCTGTTGCTGACCTTTCAGATCTCGTAGAACTACTCAGAGGATTTGATAAAGAATCTATTAAAGCGTTACTCAAAGTCGATATCGACGTATTGGCTACACGTGCAGAGCAATGCGTCAGCATTGGCGGAATCATCACTCTTGTGCGAGATTCCACACTTCTCAAAGAACTAAGTGAGCATGCTGATGGTCTCCGGGCTCAGGTGGAAAATGGATTGGCGGAAAACAGCAATCTTTCAGAAGGCGACAAAGAACATCTCTTAGCTTTGAATGATTCGCTATGGCGAATAAGTAAAGATGCGTGTGTGAGCGCACAACAGATCTCTGAATTGATTGGAGATTCTTCTCCAGTCAATGACAATACAATTGCTGTGTATCGTTCCATCAACCTTGTTCTACGCAGTATTGACCGTATTGAGGTTCGTGGCCGCGATAGTGCAGGAATCAGTATCTGTCTTACATCTTCACGAGACTCAAAACCTACATATTTTACTTATAGGCGCGCAGCAGAAATTGGTGAACTAGGCGACAACGTCAAAGATCTCCGACGACAAATCACTCAAGACAGAGTTCTTTTTGAGGCGATTACTTCAGATGAAAAATGCCATGAAATGGTACTTGCCCATACCCGATGGGCATCAATGGGCGTTATAAGCGACGGCAATACGCACCCACTGGATTCTACGGAATTGAATGTCCAATCTTCTCTTTACGCTTTGGGCGCACTCAATGGCGACATCGACAATCATGCAACTTTTCGTAGCGAATGCTCGATAGATCCTTCGGTGACGACAGACGCCAAACTTATTCCTGTTCTTCTCACCCATGAGCGAGAAAAGAATCCTAAACATGATGTCATCGATTCTTTCCGTAATGTGGTGACTCGATTTGAAGGCTCAACAGCCATTGCCGCTGTTACTTCAGACGACCCCACAAAACTCTTGCTTGCGCTGCGCGGGGGAGGCCAAGGTTTATTCATCGGAATTGGAACTAACGAATTTATGGTTGCCAGTGAACCTTACGGAGTCGTTGAAATATCAGAACAATACATTCGTATCGATGGAGAAACTCCATATGATGATGATCCCGAACGCAAAGTTTCCTCCCGAGGTCAAATATTTACTCTCGATCAAGATACAGCGGGAACATTAGAAGGTCTTACTCGGATTGCTTACGACGGGAAAGATTTACCTCTGCATGAATCCGAAGTTGTCATCAGTGAAGTTACAACACGTGATATCGACAGGGGGGACTACCAGCACTACCTCTGGAAAGAGATCAATGAAGCTCCCCGCAGCTTCGCTACCACTCTTGCAGGAAAATTTGCGGCAGATCATTCATCTCCCGTCATATCGACAGATATTTTTCCTGAAGATCTTGAAAATAAGATTTCTAATGGTTCTATCTCAGAAGTTTTGATAATCGGTCAAGGAACTGCTGCTGTTGCAGGGCTTGCATGCGCGCACTTCTTTTCTGCAATTAAAAGTGAACTCAGCGTTCGAGCAGTACTAGCAACAGAAGTTTCTGGTTTTGGTCTGCGCGACAACATGAAGGATGTTCTTGTCATTGCCGTTTCACAATCAGGAACCACAACTGATACCAACCGAACGGTAGATTTGTTACGGGATCGTGGCGCCAGCGTTATCGCGATCGTAAATCGTCGCGGGAGTGACCTCACGACCAAAGCCGATGGTGTTTGTTATACAAGTAGCGGACGAGATGTAGAAATGTCTGTTGCATCGACAAAAGCCTTCTACGCACAAGTGGCAGCCGGCGCATATTTGGCAATGTCTATTGAGTACATTCGTTCTCATAAGCGACCATTTGATTCTGAAACGGTTTCTGTTGTTTCTCACTTGATCGATCTGCCGGACAAAATGCGGAAAATTCTAAGTGACGAATCGCATGAAAAGATTGCTGATATCGCACATCGCACAATTCTTTCACGACGTTCTTGGGCTACTGTCGGCAATGGCGCCAACTCTATTGCTGCCCGTGAAATCAGGATAAAATCCTCAGAGCTATGTTACAAAGCAATCGCTCTTGACTCAACGGAAGATAAAAAGCACATCGATCTTTCTTCTGAACCGCTCATTGTTGTGTGTGCAACAGGTATGCAGGGGTCGACAGCAGATGATGTAGCAAAAGAAATAGCAATTTACCGCGCACACAAAGCCTGTCCGATCGTCATCACCGATGATGCCAGCGAACGCTTCGATGAAAGTGGTGAAGTTATTCATGTGCCAGAATCACATCCGGCAGTAAGTTTTATTCTCGCTGCAGTTGCAGGACATATTTTTGGATATGAATCAGCTCGTGCCATCGATGAAACAGCAAGAACTCTACGAGAAGCGCGAGGGGCACTTGGTCTATTGACGCCAGAAGAACTCGAATCCTCTGCAGCAATGGGCAAAATCAGAAATACTCTTCTCGAACCTGCCAACCATTTCTTCATGCGAATGAATAAAAATGAATTCGATGCCATTCTTGATGCAAGCGATGCAACAAATCTCACCAAGCTTTACATTGCACTTACAAGTAACCCAGCCCGACCTGATCTTCTTCAAGAAAACTGTGGAGGTCTCAAGACCGAACAAGCTTTGGCCAACTGTGCGGTATCAATCTTGACCCGATGCATCGATCAGCTCACACGTCCTATTGATGCAATTCGCCATCAAGCAAAAACTGTCACAGTGGGCATATCGCGTTCTGATGATACGCTTCTTCGCTCACCATCTGTTTCTTATCTTCTTGATTCAGGAGTCGGACGGGACCTCTTGCAATATACAGTTATTCGCACGCTTTCAGCTCTTGATGAAATGATTGGTTCAATTACAGGACATACTCGCTATCAAATCCAGGGTGACCCCACATCGGGTGAAGCGACTCTTTCTATTATTGAACAAGAGGGAAGTGCCTCGTCGCTTATTTCTCGCGTGAAGGATAACCCGCTCCTTCGGGGTACAAAGAGTCTTACTGCGCGCGAGCAAACTGTTTGGGTTGCCAAAGGCAAGAGTGATGGTCGTAATGTCATCCTTATCCCTGAGATTTCGCGTTCTCAGACAATTGGCCTTACTCTTCTGCACGTCGATGTGGATGAATCGATATCTATCGATGCTCGTAAACGAGTTCTTGAAGGGTATAAACAACGCCTCTTCGCTCTTCGTGATGCCGTAACAGAAGTACAAGATACTTTTGATGAAAGTAAGCTCGGAGAAATCTCCATTATGGAACTATTGACGGAACCCGTTGTTGTTCTCGCACAGCGCTGGTCGTAAATATGATTGCGGGCGTGGGTATCGATATTGTTGACATTGCTCGAATGAAGCAAGCGCTACAAAGGTCGCCAAAAATTATTAATAAGATTCTTACACCCCAAGAACGAAAAGAATTAGACGTTATCTGTGATGGAAAAACATCCTGCGGCGATGCAAAGTTTGTTGAGTCATTATCTGCACGATTCGCAGCCAAGGAAGCGACAGTTAAATCTCTTGGGCTTTCACTTTTTGCTGTGGGTTTGCACTCGATCGAAATTAGAAAAAATGATGATGTTCCTTATATTGATTTTCCTACACAGAGAACGTTTATTAAACGAACAATCTCTTTTACGTGTTCTCTTACGCATTCAGCCACGAGTGCGGCCGCTGTTGTGATTGCAGAATATAACGACTGACATTTTCCAGGGTGCAACCCTGGCTGTGGATAAGTTTGCAAGGCCGGGCCCTGCAAAAGAGAAGAGGTGAACCGATGGATGAGCAGAGCGAACAAAGAGATGCCTTTCGGCCATCGGTAATTTCAGTTAGTTCTGCTGCTCTAGAACATAACGTAAATGCAATCAGGGAACTTGTAAAGCCCGCACTGCTTGCCGTCCCAATTAAAGCAAATGCCTATGGTCACGGAATTCTTCCCATTGCCCAACAGTTAGCTCAACTCGATGTAGATATGCTCTGTGTCGCTACAGCCGAAGAGGCTTTGTTGCTACGTGATAATGGGATTACCACATCGATTTTCCTCTTGAGCGAACCACCTCGCGATGCCATTGAACCTTGCTATCAAGCGGATGTTACATTTACTGTCTACACCGCTGACACAATCGAGGCTCTTGCATCCATATCAAGCCCTAACAAGCCGGCTCATGTACATTTAAAAGTCGATACCGGAATGAACCGCGTCGGAATGGAACCGCAAGACACTCTCGATTTTATTCAACGCATCATTGATCACGAAACACTTTTTTTCGAAGGCCTCTACACGCACTTCGCAACATCTGAAGATGCAGAACATCCTCTTTGCGCTACTCAACTTGAACGGTTTGAACGGGTTCTTGAAGTGGTCGAGACTGCGGGTTTAACTCCACCTCTGATTCATGCTGCAAATTCGGGAGCTGCCTTGCGGATTGCTTCAACGCGTTTTTCTATGGTGAGAGTTGGGCTTTCTTCTTACGGCGTATATCCACATCCCAGCTATTCAGATCTTATTGACCTTCGACTAGTCCTATCTCTTACAACGAAAATTTCTTTTGTGAAAAATGCATATGTAGGAGAGACAATTTCGTATGGTGCCCGATATAAGGTGACGAAAGATACACGTATTGCAACTCTTCCTTTGGGTTATGGTGATGGAGTCCCTCGTAATCTTGGATTACTCGGAGGGAGCGTTATCGTTGAGGGAATGCGTTGCCCCGTTGTGGGAGCAGTCACTATGGACCAAATGATGATTGATGTGGGTGATCTTCCCGTATCTGTAGGTGACAGAGTGACGCTTTTAGGAACAGACGGCGATGTCACTATTTCGCCTGTAGAGTGGGCTGATCATCTCGGAACCATCTCGTATGAAATCTTGTGTGCCTTGGGCGAAAGGCTTCCTCGCTCTTACGACTAAAATCATCTTTCACTATGGCAAACAACCCCTTTAAAGCAGTCGGCATTATTGCGGGTGCTGCCTTTGGTGTTGCTTCCGCAGCATATGGTGCCCAGAAAATCATTGTTCGCACCCTTGCCAATACTGCCGTCGACTTTGAGTTCTCTGTTGCTGAACAATTTGTCCTGAGAACGAGTGATGGTACTCGGCTTGTTCTTTATCGTGATGGACCTCGAGACAAAACAAAGCCTACGATACTTTTTCTTCATGGGTATGCCCTGTGTTCGCCGATTTGGGCACACCAATTCGATCTGTTGCGAGATACTCATGATGTTATTGCAATGGACTTGCGCGGACACGGCGCTTCAAGTGTTGGGGAAGATGGGATCACGCTTGCTGCATTTGCTGACGATGTTTACGAGACACTGAACCAGCTAGAACTCGAAGATGTAGTTCTTGTGGGACACTCCACCGGTGGTGTGATGGCTATGTCGTATCTAAATAAATATCCCGAACATGCAGCTCACCATGTTCAAGGACTGTGTCTTGTTTCTACCCTGGCACATCCGCCGTATCATCATATGGAGAACATCTCCGAAGCTTTGGCAAAATTTTCACTCACAGGACATGCTTTTCACTTTCTCTCAGATATCCCCCTCATCGGATTTCCATTGGCACGCTATGCCTTGGGCAAAAAAGCTTCGAACGCTGTCGTGGAGTTTGTTCGTCGCTGTATTGTGTCAACTGACCGCGATGTGTGTATAAAAGTTTTGCAGATGCTCGCTGAGTTCAATTTTCTGTCTACGTTGGAACAGTTCGTTGCCCCATCAGCAGTGATTGTTGGAACCTCAGACCCGGTGACACCGCTCAGTGATGCCGAAAAAGTTGCGCGGGCTCTTGGCACTACAGAGATAATCATCAACGATGTGGGGCATTGTCCGATGCTGGAAAGCCCAGACGAATTCAATACGGCATTAATCGAATTTCTAGACAAAACAGGCGAGTTTTTATAATGGTTCCTGTGCGCATAGAGACGCCTCCAGGCTTTGGGACTGATTTTGATAGAACATATGCCTCGTATGACGAGATGGCTGCAGATGCATTGACGTGTACGCGCTGCGATCTTTGTCGGTCTCGAACGCATGTCGTTCTTTGCGACGGAGTACTTACAGCACGTGTGATGGTGGTGGGGGAAGCCCCGGGTGCGACTGAAGATGAGATGGGCAAGCCTTTTGTTGGAAGATCAGGACAACTACTCATTCGACTTTTTGGGGAAATCGGTATTTCTCGAGAAGATATTTACATTGCTAATGTTTTGAAATGCCGTCCCCCCGAAAATCGCGATCCTTTGCCTATTGAAATAAAAGAGTGCAGAGCTTTTCTTGAATCCCAGATTGCTTTTGTGGCACCACGAGTAATTGTTCCTGTCGGTAACTTCGCAACACGATTCGTTCTCGATACAAAAGATGGTATTACCAAGTTGCGAGGTAAAGCATTTGTGCGTGGCGATAGTGCTGTGATTCCTACTGTCCATCCTGCCTATGTTTTACGCAACGGACGGAGAGCAGAAGTTGATATGCGAGCAGATCTCGAGGTTGTTCGACAACTTCTTGAAGGATAGTTGGCGGAAGTGATTTTTAGACGGGATGATGTTTCCCGAGAGAATGTGTCTCAGGTAGCCGCTACCTGTGCTTCGCTTTTTCATGGCGGAGATGTAGTTGTTCTTATTGGTGATATTGGTGCAGGGAAAACAACGCTTGTTGCTGAAATAGCTCCTCTTCTCGGCGCGAAAGATCAGGTGACATCGCCTACTTTTGCAATTGTGGCTGAATACGATCTCGCTGAAGTGCAGCGTGGGATAAAGAAGATTATTCACGTTGATACCTATCGCCTCGTAGGAGTTAATGAACTCTACGATTTGGGTTTAGAAACGATTTTTGCTCCGGATGCTTTGACCATGATTGAATGGGGTGAACGCATTGAGGAATATATTGACCGGAATCATTTTCGTCTTGCAATCGAAGAAGACTTACCGGATAGCCGTTCTTTTATTTTTGAAGTTGTAGGCAAGATCGAAAGCGAGAGAAGTTCGGTACTCGAAAACCTCTTACTCGAGAGTGGTTGGTCCCAACATGCCTAATGTCCTTACCATTGATTCTTCGACTAATGCTGTAGCAGTTGCATGTGGCACTTCGGATCAGGACGCGGCAAGTCGATGTGTCGAACAACGTGCATTTCATTCAGAAAATATTCTTGTTGTGATCGATGAAATCCTGAAGGAACGATCGTGGGTAATGAAAGATATCCAGGTGATCGGGGTGGGAGTGGGTCCTGGTCTTTTTACCGGTTTGCGAGTGGGCATTTCAGCAGCACATGCTTTTGCTCATGCTCTCGATATTCCTTTGGTTTACTTCTCTTCGCTCGAGCTCGTTGCTAATCGACTTTCCTTGGAAAGTCGTCCTGAGGGCTTTAGCACGAAGGATCTCAACATCGAAGTTGATGCGAAACGTTATGATATAAGAGTGGCCCGCGATGCGCGGCGCGGAGAGTTCTATCGAGCAACGTATTCATCGACACTCATTCCTGTTACAGCGTGCACGATTGATACAACTATTTTCTCGACAAAGAGGGAACGTATTGTTTCCGAATCTTTGATTGCCTACGAAGAATATGGTGAGGAAGAAACAACAACTCCACCTGACACCCGTTATATGATCGACCACGTGATAGAAGCTGTGCAAGCTGGTGTCATCGCTAATACTTTTACTCCTTCGGCGCTCTATATTCGCAAATCGGATGCAGAGTTATCATGGAATATTCAAGTGAGCGCCTCATGAGCTTTGATGGTCGCATTGTACCTATGCACGAACATCACATTGATGATGTTGTTGCTATTGAAGAAGTCACAAGCGCCACACCCTGGTCGGCGTCGACGTTTATCGCAGAGATGAATAGTCCGACACATATTCTCCTTGTGGCAGCGATTGACAGCGGCCTTCACCCCCATGCGGAACAGGTCATTGGATTTTCTGGTGGGCAACTTATTGGCAATGAGCTACACATTCACTCCCTTGCGGTGGGTGAAGAATTTCGACGTAAGGGGATTGGGACAACCCTCGTCCGGAATCTCATCGAAGCCGGAATCGAACGCGATGCGACATCGGCCACGCTGGAAGTCCGCGTCGGAAATGGAGCAGCCAAATCTCTGTATGAATCGATAGGTTTTGTTGTCGAAGGAATTCGTCCTAAGTACTACATTGACAATGGAGAAGATGCTGCCATCATGTGGCTCCGATCTGTTGAAGGATTGACATGAACATTCTGAGTATTGAATCTTCCTGTGATGAAATGGCTGCGGCCGTTGTTGTGGATGCTGAATTAAAAAGTTCCATTGTGTCCAGTCAGATCGACGTTCATAAAAAATATGGGGGAGTAGTTCCCGAACTCGCTGGGCGTCACCATCTTGAACTTGTGAACAATGTTGTACGTACTGCACTTGAAGAAGCAGAGCTGACGTTGGATGACATCGATCTTTTTGCTGGTACACGTGGTCCGGGCTTATCTGCTGCTCTTCTTGTGGGAACCACAGCTGCAAAGTCGTATGCCTATGCATTAGGAAAAGATTTTGTAGGGATTCATCATCATGAAGCACATATTCTCAGTGTCTTACTTGAACATGAAAACGTGGAGTTTCCTTTCATCTCGCTCTTAGTTTCTGGGGGCCACACAATGGTCGTCGTGGTCGATGGTCTTGGAAAATATCGTGTCTTGGGTGCCACAATCGATGACGCTGCGGGTGAAGCGTACGACAAAGTTGCTCGTTTGTTGGGTCTTGGATATCCGGGAGGTCCACTGGTCGATAAGCTGGCCGAACAGGGCAATCGCAAAGCGTTTGCGTTTCCTCGACCGATGAAAGACGATCCTTTTAATATGTCGTTTTCCGGCTTAAAAACAGCAGTGAAATATGTTGTGCGTGATAATCCTGATGCAAAAGTGGAAGATATATGCGCGAGCTTTCAAGCGGCGGTTGTTGATTCCCTCATTGCGAAAACACGTGCTGCAGTAAAGATGGTTAACCAGGAATCTCGACCCCTTGTTGCGCTCTCAATTGGTGGAGGCGTGGCGGCAAACTCTTATTTACGCCAGCGTATTGAAGAACTTTCCAATGAGTTTTCTATTCGTGCCCTCGTTCCTGAACGCTCAATGTGTACAGACAATGCTGCGATGATTGGAGTTGCTGCAAAGATTCATTACGATCTGCGCGGTGCGGATCCGTTAGCCACAGGAATCGATTCCGGTTGGAAATTAAGTGATCTTTAATGTTCTGTCATGCCGAGCCTGCGAGGGATCTCCGCGCAGCGGGTGTACGAGATTCCGAAGGGCGGAGATTCTTCGGTAAGCCTCAGAATGACAAGTAGCGTTATCACTGAACCAGCATCTGACCCAGCGGACTTACCATGGGCTTATCGAGATTAATAAAGTCATCTAATCCAGAATGATGAAGCCGCTGGATTAGTTCGAGTTTGAGTTCACGATCAAAAAACGGCATCAGTGGCTTCATGTCCTCGGCCCATCGGTGGATGTCAAACGGAAATGTGTGTTGGTCGTCGTCATCTAGTTCGATACCTGTTGTATGTCGTATGAAAGAAACGTCGGCGCTATCAGGTGCCCGATCTGCACGTCTAAAATCGTGTGGAAATACATTATCTATAAAGAGTGGAAACATTTCATCAGGAGAAAGAAGGAGTACGCGCCCTCGAGGAGGTAAGTCCGTCTTATGGAGGAGCAACTGTTGCATTCCAATCCAAAAATAATCACTTCGCCTAAAGCTGTGCGCTTCATCATTTAATCGGTTTATTGGATCGATTCTGGCTGCACGATTTTCCCCAAAAAACTCAAAGTATTCAGTGCTGGGAAGTGTGAGGGCGCGGTAGTGCAGAATGTCTTGATAGGACAGTACCGCTGTGCCGTTTGTTGTTATACGCATCGGAGGAAGGTGGAGGTAGGGTGAGACAACTATTTCAGCAGCCTGATCCACGCTTTTGTACTTACCAAGGAAAAGGCTTACCCTAAAGCCTCTCCCTTGATCAGACAAAGATATGTGTGGAGGTAAGTGTGTAGCTGTAATTCCCTTTGTTTCTTGTTCGCCGTTTCCTTGTGATTCGTAGATGAATGATCGGACGAGAAGCTCTTTGAACAATGGATTTCCAAAAGTAATACCTTCACGAAAAAGTCCATCTCGTGTTTCTTTATTGGCAAACGGATAAAGTTGCCAACATTTTTTCAGCCACGTGATCATGTCAACGTTTCGCTTTGGGCCACCAGTTTGAACTTTTGTCCAGTGAAGTTGGCCGTCGTAATCAACAAAATCAGGAATGCCGTGTCTTGGCGAAACATCTTCTCGTATTTTGCGCAGCTCCGGGTATTCCCTCAACACATTTTCAATGCCGCGATTTGGGCGACTATATGACATGCGGAATCCATGAAGTCCAATCCAAAAACTGTTGCTCTCAAACCAATCTCGTGCTTTTTGTGCATCTGCTGTACGAGGATTCCTTTTCGGAGCATTGCTTGCCCTTTTGCGTGATGAAAGCGATTCAGCTAATCGCTTGAGGTCGTCATCAAATTCTGCAAGGCGGCTCTCTGTTTCCGAGGAAAGATCAGACTTCCTGAATGGTGAGTGTAAAAGTGCATGAAGTTTTACTTCTAAACGGTAGCGATTTTCGGAAGAAAGAAATGGGACAAGTGGCTCGATGTCCTTTATCCATTGACGAAGGTCGAAAGGAAAAGTATGCGGATCGTCGTGTTCGAGTGCTAATCCTGTTGTATCACGAATGAGAAATGCGAGGTCACCCAAAGGAGCGGCAAGCCGTGTCCAGAGGCGAGGGATCACTTCACTGCCTTGCAGTAGAGTCGTTATTCCTGGCCTTGATTCAATAATGTGTTGACCTAGTTGACCTTTATTGTGCCAGTGTGTGAAGCGGTTTAGTTGTTCTATGCCTATCCAGAAATAATCGCTTTCTTCAAAACTTCTCGCGGCCTCTTTGTGACGATCAATACGCTCGGCCTGAGTGCTGCGAATATCAAATAATGCAAAGTATTCATCGCTAGGACTAGGTAAGGCTCGATAGTGCAGAATATCTTGGTAAGAGACTTTCGCAATACCTGGGAGTCGCATCTGAACTCCGGGGAGGTTTACGAAATGGATCCTTGTAAATAGATCTGCCTCCGGTCCTTGAGGAAGAATCACAACTTCAAAATCTCCCTGATCATAGATCATATAGACAGAAGACAGTTCATCGATATGTGTTTTCTTGGAGCGCCCTGGTCGGTCTGCATCAACCTGGATGAGATATGATCTCGCCACAACTTCTCGAAAAAGTGGATCACCAAAAGTAATTCCTTCACGAAATAATCCGAGCTTTATCTCATTTGTTGCGTGCGGGAAATGTTCCTTCGTTTCTTCTAGCCACTTTTGCATGGAAACAGTTCGCGGTTTTCCTTCAAGAGTTTCCACTTTTACAGGGGGTAACTCCTCTAGCATTCTAAAACCGCGCCCCACTTTTTGTGGATCAACGCTTGCCTGATAGGAAGGTGCTGAAGGGTCCGGATCCAAAATATTTGCAATTGGCAAGACGTCATGAGAATGACGAAATGCATATAGTCCAAGCCAGAAGTCATCGCTTGCAAAGTAATTTTCGGCAGCCCCCTTTTGCTCCTTGGTAGATCGCACTTTTGTGTCTGTCAGAGTTTTTGTGTCTTCTCCATTGCGTTTTCGTTGGCGGGTTGAGAAAAGTTCTGCCAATCTATTGATATCGATCTCCAGTTTGTTGAGCAATGCCATTTGTTCAGGTGAAAGATCCAGATTTCCCTCGTGGTCACGGGGTAGTCCCTTAAACCACGTTCGGACATTTACTTTTTCATCATATTGGAGTCTGACAAATGTTCCATTTTCCAGTTCAATGTCTGTTCCTTCTTCGAGAGAAACCATATTTGCTGGATGAGATTTTTCTTGTGCGAGCAAACGTGCGGCCGCTGTCGCTCGAAGAGCAAAGAGAAATTCTTTCTTCATGTCCGTCAGTCGAAGTATTGCCTTAAAATCAGTGATGGTGAGGACATCTACATCGGGATCAATAAGACCAATATCGATCATTTCTTGAATGAGTTCGTTGACAGACGCGTGGATTTTTACTCCGGGGAGGTCAATGTCATGGGGCTCTGTTGGCGAAAGTCCTAACGCCCTTCGATAAGCATTCTGAACGCGTTGCGCAAATAATCGAATGTGCTGAATATGTTTGAGGCTCATCGTAAGGTCAACAAAACGAACATTTTTTGCACGAACACCACGCCCAAGCGTTTGAGTAAATTTTGATACGCTGTTGGTCTCCGCTGTCTCCATAATGAGGCCAAGGTTGTGAAGGTTTACACTGCGCCTGAGCATGTTCACTGCAAGAGCAATACCTCCGTCTGGTTTTTCCTCAAATTTTTGTAGATTTTCCTGGCGCTCCTTTTTGGTCATTCTCGAATGAATAGGGAAAACATCCAAGCCCTCGGCACGCATAAGCTTTTCCATTTGTTCGAGATGGGCAATAGATTGACAATAGAAAACTGTTTGAGGTTTTTTAAGCTCCGTGTAATGTTGGAGAAAAACTCGCATGTATTGCTTATTAAGGTTTTTTGATGTGTAGGTTTTATTGATCTCATCAAGTTTTATTTTTCCTTGAAATATTTCATGGAGGAGCGGCTTGATATTTGTCCCATGGAGAATATATTCAGGTTCATTAATTTCACCCCGGGCAAGAGCGTCTTCAGTGAGATAGATAGATGCGGGCTCACCAAAAACGCCGTAAATCAGATGTCCATCTTCGGGGTCGTCTGTGCGATCGAGAGTCCCGGCAAAGGCCGTAAGCCAATCGAAACGAATTGAATCAATCAATGCTCGTCTTTTTTGGGTCACCCACTTGTCAGCTTCATCAATACCTACATGGCAGTATTGAATATCGAAGTCAGGATGAGAATGACCTTCGGGTGTTTCGAACGTGGAGTAGAACTGCGGTGTTCCCATGACAAGATCAGGTGTACCTTCGTCGATGTGACCATTCTCGCCGTGCCGGTGGATAATGGGATCACGACCCATGTGGTGGCGGAACGTTCGGATGAATTCCTTTTCTGTGTGATCCAAACTTGATATTTCATCCGCGCTATAGAGCGCTGGTCTTCCGGTTCGTTGAATATCGTTAATGGCCAGGAGGCAGAACACGATTGTTTTGCCCGTGCCAGGCGCATTAGCAACAAGAGCACGTTTCGAGGTGGGAGAGGGAGACTCCTCGTATTCTTCCTGTATCCTTTTGAGCTCAACACCGGTTAGCGCTTGTTTCTGTCCTTCCTTGAGTCTGAGAAACTCAACGGGACCTGTGGTGCTGACGGGAACGCGTATTTCATCGAGGTCCATCTCTAGAACTGACATAAGCGCAACATTCTAGAGCAAACACGAAAAAAGCCCCAAGTCCGTTTTCAGCGTATGAGCTGGTTCTACAGGTTGAATACTGGCTACAAAGCTTGGTAACGTGTTAGCACTCTCACTATGAGAGTGCTAACAGCACATATACGTAATATTTACCTTTTCAGGAGGCACTGCATGAATCTGCAGCCATTAGAAGATCGAATTGTCGTTCGCCCAGCGGACGCAGAAGAGACAACCGTAAGCGGATTGGTCATCCCTGACTCGGCAAAAGAAAAGCCACAACAGGGTGAAGTCCTTGCTATTGGACCTGGCCGTATTGGTGACGACAATGAGCGCGTTGCTATGGAAGTAGCTGTAGGCGACACTGTTGTTTATTCTAAGTACGGCGGAACTGAAATCACGGTTGACGGAGAAGATCTATTAATCCTCTCCTCACGCGACGTACTTGCAAAGTTCCCTGCTTAATTATTTATTTTTCGGAGATGCCCTATCTCCCTTGCTCCCATGCTGAAACGCAACGTACGCAAGGAAGATAGGGCATCTCCTATTTGTCATCCTGAGTGAAACGAAGGATCTCTATGTTCGAAGTGTGTTTAAGAGAGATTCTTCGCTCCGCTCGGAATGACTATGAATGCTGCGCCGGAAGTTTGTTTGGGGGTGGGGCGTGAGTAGTAGTGATGCCTTTTCTACCGAGAAGTACGAGGCGCTGCCGCGGCCGGAGAGATGGATGCCGGGTCCTCCAGCACCTTGGTCGAATATCATCCCTGATCAGCGCCGATTGAAAACGTCAGAACTTCGGACATACATTTATAAGCAAAATCAAAAAGACTTTGCACTAAACGAAATCGCTCTGGGGGATCTTCCCGAAGAGGCAATCGAAGAGCTGGGCGACAACGACATGGTTTCGCGTCCTTCGGCTGTGCTTGTACCTTTTATCCTCAGAACTAAGCCTGATGAAATCGATTCAGTGATAGTGATGACGAGAACAATGACTGTCTCACACCACAAAGGCCAGGTTTCTTTTCCCGGAGGCATGGCAGAAGTCTACGATGAAGATATTGTTCACACAGCGTTGCGTGAGACCGAGGAAGAAATCGGTATTGCTCGTGATTGTTTTGAAGTTATCGGGACAAGAGCGCCGGTGCATACTCGATCACGAAAAGCACTCATTACACCGGTTATTGCTACCTGTGATGCCTCAATCGAAAACCATTTTTCGATCAATAGCGATGAAGTCGAAACTCTTCACGTCATTCCTGTCAGTGCCCTATTGGCTCGTGATGCATATATGAGCGAAATCTGGGACTTTCCTACGATGTCGGCAACCGTTCACATGTATTTTGTTTATGACAAAAATGATCTTCCCGTTTTTATATGGGGCGCGACAGCGCACATTCTGACGGATCTTCTGCATTGTTTGAATTCCGGTACATTCCATTAGAATGACATGATCATTATTTGCTGAGTTAAGAAAAGTAGGCGTTAGTGGAAGTTGAAATTGGTATAGGCAAATCAGGTCGTCGGGCATATGGTTTTGATGACATTGCTATTGTTCCCTCACGTCGTACAAGAGATCCCGAAGATGTCGACATCACATGGGAAATAGATGCATATCAATTTGGTCTTCCCGTCATCGGCGCAGCTATGGACGGCGTTATGTCTCCAGGGATTGCAATTCAAATGGGCGAACTCGGTGGCTTGGGATGTTTGAACCTCGAAGGTCTTTTCACTCGTTATGAAGATCCTGAAAAAGTCTTAGAAGAAATCGCGGATTTAGAAACTGACAAAGCAACCCGTCGGATGCAAGAACTGTACCAAGAACCTGTCAAAGGTGAACTCATTACTGAGCGTATTCGTCAAATTAAAGATGCAGGAGTTACTGCATGTGCCTCACTAACCCCCCAAAAAGTCGACGAATATCTGAAGTATGTGACTGCAGCCGATCTCGATATCTTGGTCATCCAGGGAACTGTAGTAAGTGCTGAACATGTGTCCAAAACAGGTGCCACGCTCGATCTCACCAAATTCATTCGTGAACTCGAAAACCCTGTTTTTGTGGGCGGTTGCGCAAGTTATTCGGGTGCCTTGCACTTGATGCGTACGGGGGCTGCCGGAATTTTAGTTGGTGTCGGCCCTGGACATGCCTGTACCTCTCGTGGAGTTCTCGGAATTGGTGTTCCTCAAGCCACGGCAATCGCAGATGCAGCTGGAGCTCGTATTCGTCACTTAGATGAAACAGGTGTGTATGTTCATGTCATTGCTGACGGTGGAATGCGCCTCGGGGGTGATATCGCAAAAGCTATTGCTTGCGGTGCAGATGCTGTCATGATTGGTTCTCCACTCGCAGCTGCAACAGATGCTCCAGGAAAGGGCTATCACTGGGGTATGGCAACTTTCCATCCATCTCTTCCTCGTGGTGCACGCGTGTACGCGGGTCAAAAGGGAACACTGAAAGAAATTCTTGTTGGCCCGGCAACAGAAAACGATGGGTCATTGAACTTATTTGGTGCGTTGCGCACCTCAATGGCGACAACAGGCCACGCCACATTGAAAGAATTCCAAAAGGCAGAAGTCATGGTTGCGCCGAGCTTACAAACCGAAGGCAAAGCTCTTCAAAATGCACAGCAGATTGGGATGGGCAAGAAGTCGTGACCATAAGCGCACATGCACCTGAACAAATAGTCCTTGTTGTTGATTTTGGCGCTCAATACGCCCAGCTGATCGCGCGCCGCGTGCGCGAGGCCCATGTATATTCGGAAATCGTTTCTCGGAAAATAACAGCCCAAGAAGTTCAAGCAAAGAAACCTGCTGCCATCATCCTTTCGGGTGGGCCAAAGTCGGTTCATGAAGATGGCGCACCGCTACTTGATCAAGAAATCTTTGGTCTCGGTATCCCTATCTTGGGAATCTGTTACGGCGCTCAACTCATAGCAAAACAATTAGGTGGGGAAGTAGCAAAAACAGGATCAGGCGAATACGGTCGCACAGATTTATCCGTTCTCAATTCTTCACTTCTTCTCCATGATCTCGATGCACAACACACGGTGTGGATGAGCCACTTTGATACAATCACAAAAGCACCCGAAGGCTTTCTCGTAAGTGGCACGACTTCCAATACACCTGCCGCTGTCATGGAAAATGCAGAGGCAAGTATTTTCGGTGTGCAGTTTCACCCCGAAGTAAAACACACTCCCCATGGTCAAGAAATTCTCAAACGTTTTCTTTACGAGGGGGCACACTGCGCTCCTACATGGACGAATTCAACCATCATCGACGATTCTGTTGCTGCCATACAAGAACAAGTCGGATCAAGCAAAGTTATTTGTGCACTTTCCGGTGGCGTTGATTCTTCCGTGGCTGCAGCTCTCATGCATAAAGCTATAGGGGATCAACTTGTATGTGTGTATGTGGACACGGGCATGATGCGTCAAGGAGAATCTGAGCAGGTCGAAAAAACTTTTCGCGACCAATTCAAGATAGATCTGATTCATGTAAAGGCTCAAGACCGATTCCTTGAGCAACTCAAAGGTATTACCGAGCCTGAAGAGAAACGTAAAATTATCGGTGAAACTTTCATCCGCATCTTCGAAGAAGTAGAAGATGATATCCAGGATGCAAAATTTCTCGTGCAAGGAACATTGTACCCTGACGTCATTGAATCAGGGAATGATGATGCATCAACGATTAAAAGCCATCACAACGTTGGCGGACTTCCTGAAGACATGAAGTTTGAACTCGTTGAACCTTTGCGCAACTTGTTTAAAGATGAAGTTCGAGCAATTGGAGCTGAGCTTGGCTTGCCCGAAGATATTGTATGGCGTCAACCTTTCCCTGGCCCCGGCTTGGCTGTGCGTATCGTCGGTGATATCACTCTTGAGCGTCTCGAAATTGTGCGTGCCGCAGACTTTATTGTTGTCGAAGAAATTCGTCGCGCAGGATTGTATCGAGAGATCTGGCAGAGCTTTGCTGTGTTGCCCACTATTAAAAGTGTGGGAGTGCAGGGAGACGAACGTACCTATGCGTATCCCATCATTATTCGTGCAGTGACCTCTGACGATGCCATGACAGCAGATTTTGCTCGCATTGATTTCGATATCCTCGAAAAAATTGCAAATCGTATTATCAATGAAGTTCCTGGTGTGAACCGCGTGGCATATGATGTCACTTCTAAGCCGCCTGGCACCATTGAGTGGGAATAATCCGCTGTTCTTGCAGTTAGGGTTGTCCCTTGGAAAAACGGTGAAAACAGAGAATCTCACATGAGATTTCTCATACGTTTTCCAAGGGGCAACCCTCCCCTTTAAGTAACTAAGTAGCAGCAGTTCGTTCAGTTGTACCGAGTCTTATAGCCTAAACCTGCGTGGACATCCCGTCTCCCACTACACTGCAATGCATATATTCACACTGTGAAAGAGGTTGTCTCATGACACGAAACCGATTATTCGTTACCTGTGCTTGTGCACTTGTTCTTGTTCTCTCTTTGGGCGCATGTGGTTCAGATTCTAAGAAGGAATCTTCTGACAGTAAGTCCGATGAACACAAAGCAGTGAGCTCATCGAGTGGTAAGAGTGACTTTGTAAAAGATGTTGCAAAAGTATGTCAAGGGATCGATAAAGAGGTCTTCGACGAATTGTCGAATTCGGATATTGCAGGTGATCCTGAAGCATTCCAAGAAGCATTGAAGAACGGTGAAGATGAGCTAGATAATGTGATTTCAGATCTTGAAGATATCGACCCGCCGTCACAGTTTTCAGATGACTGGGATACTTTCCTTGATGATTTTTCTGCGATGCGAGATGCTTATCCACAACTTGGTGAAGCTATGGCGTCACTAACTCAACTCGCTGCAGACTCTCAATCAACAGATCCTGCAACGGCACAGGCTGCACAAACGCAAATGCTGGAAGTCCAAGCTGATTTACAAGAATTGGTTGCAGACTTATCCCAACGTGGAGAAGAAATTGCGGATATTGCGGATCGCCTAGGTTTAGAAGATTGTGATTTGGATTAGTTCCTTCTGAGCGTCACTTGGAAATAATCCAGATTTGCGCCCAGTCGGTGCCTTCCTAGCCTCATAACGTCCGAAAACACATGTAAATAGGGCCGCATTGGCGGAATTGTCACTTGGGATCTATACTTTTCACTCTCAATGTGTAAAGGTTTCGTGTTCTGATGATTAAATTTCCTACATCTAATAGCTGGTGGATTTTTGATGAATTGCATTTGAGATTTAGAAAAATTCCTCGCGATATGAATCCTGATGCATTTGTTCTTGATGGAGATTGGCAGAAATATGCAGATCTTGAGATCGATGCTGACAATTCCGCCTTTACAGTATTTTTAGATGAAGAAAAGACTCGTCTTTTGCGAGGATATATTGAAACCCTTGATCATGAACATAACTTGGACAAGGATATTGTCGCAACTGACGCCTAAATTATTGGCGTGACTTTTCCCGCGAACGTTTTCGCAGCGACAGTGCTGCCCGCTATCGATGAAACCCTAGATACTGGCAATCCATTCGATCGCATTCTTGATTCTCTAAATGATTCTCAACGTGAAGCTGTGACGTACGGGAATGGACCGCTTCTGGTAGTTGCCGGAGCAGGTTCGGGGAAAACGAGAGTGCTGACTCGACGCATTGCTTATTTGATAGCACAGGGCGGCGTTTCTCCATACGAGATTCTTGCTATTACCTTTACCAATAAAGCAGCTGCGGAAATGGTGGAGCGGGTAGCTCAGGTTGTCGGTCCGATCGCATCCCGGATGTGGGTTTCGACCTTTCACTCTGCATGCGCGCGAATTCTTCGAATGGATGGAGAAGCCGTCGGGATTAAAAGTGGCTTCTCTATTTATGATGTGTCGGACTCTACGCGCCTTGTTGACTATGCGCGGCGCGATATCGGGGCTGACTCCAAGCGCTTTACGGCCAAATCACTGCAGCGGACGATATCCTCAATGAAAAATGAACTGATAACGCCAGCTCAGGCTTTAGAACGCGCCGAGATGGATACGCAAGTTACGATTGCCAAAGTCTATGGAGAATACGAACAACGTCTTCGCGCTGCGAACGCCGCTGATTTCGACGATCTTCTTGTTAAGTGCGTAGAACTACTTCGTGATCACGAGCACGCACGCGATAAATATCAAAATCGATTTTCTCATATCCTCGTCGACGAATTCCAAGACACCAACATCGCACAATCTGAGTTAGTTAATCTCTTATCTCAGAAAAATCGCAATGTCACAGTTGTCGGAGATGCGGATCAATCCATTTATAAATTTCGTGGCGCTGACCACCTCAATATGGAACGTTTTGAGGAAAATTACCCTGACACTCACGTTGTGATTCTGAACACGAATTATCGTTCGACGGAGAACATCTTGGCTGCCGCAAATTCTGTTATATCGAATAACTCCTCACGTCACAAAAAAGAATTGATCTCCAACAAAGGTGAGGGTGAACCGATCACTGTTTACTATGCAAATAGCGATCGAAATGAAGCCCAACATGTGGCAGACACAATCGGGAAATTAATGATGAAGCAATCGCTCGATACGATTGCTGTTTTTTATCGAACGAATGCGCAGTCTCGACTTATTGAAGAACGCCTTATTCGTCTCGGAATTTCATACCGGATTATCGGGGGAACAAAGTTTTTTGAACGTCGTGAAATCAAAGATGCGATTGCGTATTTACGTGTCTTTGCTAACCCTGCAGATGAAGCTTCATGGCGTCGCATTGTTAATGAACCCAAACGTGGTATCGGCGATACTTCTATTTCCAAAATTGCGACCTTTGCTCGTATGCACGATATATCTTTCCGGCAGGCTTTAGAGCGAGTTTATGAAATGGGCTTATCGAAGAAAGCTTCTCAAGCCGCGTTAGGACTCTGCTCTCTTTTTGACGTCGCAGCCAATGGGGAACGAATCAATGTTGCTGACATTGTGGATCATCTTCTTCATGCTTCGGGGTATATCAAAATGCTAGAAGAAGAAAACTCGTTCGAATCACAAGGTCGGCTGGAAAACCTCATTGAGCTTGTTTCTCAAGCAAGAGAGTTTGATGTTGCAATCGATGTTAAGTGGAAAGATCAACGAGATAATGTCACCCAAATTTTCGCGGCGCAATCAGATTCAGTGGCACGCACGTTTGCTGAAGAAGACGAACGTCTGCTTGATCCTGAATCACCTCATGATCGCGTGGGAGCATTTCTTGAAGCGGTTTCTCTTTTGGCTGAATCGGATCAAGCTAACGCAAATGATGAAGCTGTGACGCTCATGACTCTTCATACGGCGAAAGGACTTGAATATTCCACCGTATTTATAGTTGGTCTCGAAGAAGGATTGTTTCCTCATGAACGTTCTATGGGAGACGTTGCAGAGCTCGAAGAAGAACGACGACTTTGTTATGTTGGTATTACTCGCGCAAAAGATCGACTTTTTTTAAGTTGCGCGCTGTCACGCATGACTTATGCCACACCTGATTACTTTTCACCGAGCCGATTTTTGAAAGAAATTCCAGCGGAACTTGTAACAGCCGTTCAAGATAAAGATTCTCCTAGTGAATTCATGAGTTCTCGTCAGCCTTCGGGTGTGAACTCGTCTTCGCGTTCTCGGTATTCGCAGGTATATGACGATGTTGTCTTCGATGATATTGATCCTGATGAGCTGAGTGCTGGACGTATTATTGGAGGCTCTGGATTTGCAACAGCAGCAAGGGTACGTTCACGAATTTGGGGTGATGCGGAAGAGCAGAATTCAGGGTCCGCAGAATCAGTTGATCAGAACGAAGGAGTACAGAGCTCATTTGATGCCACTCCTTTCGTGTTAGGTGTTCACGTGCAACATGCTAAATATGGGCAGGGGACCATTACAAAGGTTGACATTCACCGAAATGGCGACACTGCAATTACCGTGAGTTTTCCTAGTGACAAGACACGCACTTTTATGGCTTCACTTGATCCGCCTCTAACTCTTACTTAATTGCTTGCTAGGCCAAGCGCAGTACTGAACGAAAAGACAGCATACTGCTAGAATGTCTTGAATGACCGTTTTAGGAAGAGACCATGAAGATGATATTGCGCTCTTCTTTAGTAGTCAACACCGTTTATGGACAACTCAAAAAGGTGCTCGTAAAAAAATTCTCTCTCGTTGGGGGATAAAAAACTTTTCTATAGGTAAACGAATTGCTACAGGTGAAGCAAGCGAGGTTTATCCCGTTCACGATAGGTCAACGAACAAAATATTGGGATACTTACGAATTGCTCATCGTGGAGCAGGAAGTCGAAACGGGTGCGAAGTCACTCTTATGAAGGCTTGCGCCGAGGCAGGTTTGCCCAGTGTGCGATTATTGCATTCTGCGGATTTGTCACGGGCAAATGGTAAACCTCCCATTGAAGGTGCAATAACCTTTGTCGCCGCTGCACATGGGATGAATCTTCAAGAGGCCATTTCAATGCCGGGTGTAGCTCAAGGTCTCATTCGTAATGCAGTTCGTAATTCAGGCATTTTTCTCGCTGAGATGCATTCACTCAGAGACCGAGATCCAGCGGTGGCAAAAATGGTGAGCAAATTTTCTTACGCGGAAGCCTCAACTCAGCTTGGTAGGTTTTTCACAAAGTCACGAAAAATACTGCGACGTTTGGAAGAAACGAAAGAGCATTTCAAAGCCATCGACGATGCATTTCTACAGTTATGGGAAAGGCTTGCGCGTCTTTATCAGGAATATCCTCTTGTATTAATCCATTCCGATCTTGAACCAAAACACGTATTCTTTAATATAAATCGGGGTGAGCTCTTGAATGTTATTGATTTTGGAAGTGCGCATGTCAATATTCCGCATTTTGACTTGCTTAATTGGAAGACGTTTTCGCCTGAAACTTTCGATGAATTTGCCCAATCTTATCTCGAAACGCGATTTGGAAAGGACTATGTCCGGGCAGCAAAGTTTATGGATGAACTTGATTTTGCAGAGATCGTATGGCAGCTAGATTGGGCGCTCTATCGAATGGAGAATCTCCTTGTTGCTGAAGCATGTGGGCACGTGGAATTGGCGGGCGATGCATGTCGCCGTATTATTGCAAGAGAAACTCAAGCATCTCGAGATTTAGGGTAAGTGTCAGAAGCAATTTTCTGTACTGATTTTCGATTCTCTCATCGCCCTCGAGTAACGTAAAGACTCGCATTTCCCAATAAGTATCGTTTCGACGAGGAGCACAATGGATCTTTTGGAATATCAAGGCAAGGAGCTTTTTGCTACCTTTGACATCCCTGTTAGTGCCGGTAAAGCGGTCACAGATGTTGATAGTGCAGTAGAAGCGGCGAGTGAAGTTGGTTACCCCGTTGTTGTGAAAGCTCAGGTACTTGTCGGTGGTCGTGGAAAAGCAGGTGGCGTCAAACTCGCTACCAACGAAGACGAGTGCCGCGAACACGCCACCAACATTTTGGGTCTCGATATCAAAGGTCATATTGTTAAAACAATCTGGATCGAACATGCGAGTGATATCGAAAAAGAATATTACGCAAGTTTCACGCTCGATCGTGCGGCAAAAAAGCATTTGGGTATGCTCTCGGCTGAAGGCGGCGTCGAAATCGAAGTCATTGCAGAAGAAAACCCTGATGCAATTGCAAAGATTTGGATTGATCCTTTTATCGGTTTAACTCGAGAACAATGCACTGCGTGGGTCAACGATGCCAACTTGGATGAAGAAGCGCGAGCAGGTGCCGTCGACATTTTGATGAATCTCTACCGTGCCTATGTCGAAGGTGATACTGATTTGGCTGAAATTAATCCATTGATTCTGACGCCGGAAGGCAAGGTCCATGCACTTGATGCCAAAGTCACACTTGATGAAAATGCTGAGTTTCGTCATCCTGAATGGGCTGCGTATGAAGGAACGCAAGAACTCGATTCACGTGAATTAATGGCAAAAGAAAAAGGTCTTAATTACATTGGGCTCGACGGAGAAATCGGAATCATTGGTAACGGTGCTGGTCTTGTGATGTCAACACTCGACATCGTTAATCAAGTGGGCGGTCGTCCAGCAAACTTTTTGGATGTGGGCGGCGGCGCCGGTGCTGATCTTCTTGCTAATGCAATTGAGGTTGTAAACAGTGATGAAAAGGTAAAAGCAATTTTCTTGAACATTTTTGGCGGAATTACAAAATGTGATGACGTTGCCAATGGAGTTATTGAAGCAACTTCTCGCGTTAATCTCACGTCTCCTATTGTTGTCCGCTTAGATGGAACCAATGTAGAAGAGGGTCGCGCAATTTTGGCAGCTAATCCCAATCCAATGGTTGTATCAGCTCCGACGATGCTCGATGCTGCGCGCAAAGCTGTCGAACTATCGGTCAAGGCATAGAGGAATAAGAAACAATGAGTATTTTTGTAGACAAAGACACAAAAGTGATTTACCAAGGACTCACCGGTTCGCAAGGGCATTTCCATGGTATGCGTAATAAAGAATACGGAACACAAGTTGTTGCGGGAACCAATCCTAAAAAAGCAGGAACGGACGTTGAAGGTGTTCCAGTCTACGGATCTGTGGCTGAAGCGAAAGCGGCTACGGGAGCAACAGCGAGTTGTATTTTCATTCCCGCACCTGGTGTGAAAGGTGCAGTGCTCGAAGCTGCCGATGCAGGAATCGAATTCATTGTGGTGATCACTGAAGGTGTGCCAAGTCACGATGAAGCTCAGTTTTACAATCAAGTAAAAACGCAACATCCGAACACGTTCATTCTCGGTCCTAACTGTCCGGGAATTATTACGCCAGGTGAATGTAACATTGGAATCATTCCCGGTCAGATCGCACTTGCGGGTGGCCCTGTCGGTGTTGTTTCTCGATCAGGTACCCTCACTTATCAAGCAGTTCATGAACTCTCACAACGCGGTATTGGACAGACCACGTGTGTGGGCATTGGGGGAGACCCTGTCCCTGGTGTGTCGCACATCGATTGTTTAGAACGTTTTGAAGCTGACCCAGAAACCAAGGCTGTCATCTTGATTGGTGAAATTGGTGGTTCTGCTGAAGAAGATGCAGCTCAATTTATTGCTGACAAAATGACGAAACCCGTTGTTGCTTACATTGCGGGTGTTACAGCGCCTGCGGGAAAGAAAATGGGCCATGCTGGTGCGATCATTTCTGGAGGTAAGGGCACAGCGCAAGGCAAAATGGATGCCCTCACTGCTGCTGGTGCAACGGTAGTTATGAATCCAACCGAAATTGGTGCTGCAATGGCCGACGTTATTGCAGGCTTGTAGGAACCCCTTACTTATCACAGACATTTCCGGGCTGATTGTCTAAAGTTGTATTTCATGTTGTCGAAGGATGCCTATGAACGATACACCTGATATTTCAGATACTAGCGATGACGAAGATGCTGGATCGGTGCCACCTCCTCCCAGTCCTTATGCTCAACCGATTCCATCGCCTCTACCTCCAACTCCCGTAGAAGTATCGCCTCCACCTCCACCACCTGCAGGAGAACCTGTTGCCCCTCAGATGGGAACGTATTATTCCAATCAGCAGGGATATTCAGTTTCTGGTCCCCAGAACGATCCCTTTGCTGTCACTTCAATGGTCGTGGGAATAGTAGGTGTACCCATGTCTTGTTGTTGCACGCCAATATCCATCGTTTTGGGAATTATTGCAATTGTTTTTGGTGCACTTTCCATATCAAAAATTAAAAAAATGCAAGGCCAGCTGGGCGGACATGGAATGGCAGTAGCAGGACTAGTTTTAGGAATTTGTGTAATTGGTTTATCGGTGATCTCCTTTGCTTTGGGAGTTGTCAACTACGCCGCGGACTTAAGCTAACATCACATTTACTTGCGCATTATTTCGCATTATCACAGCGAAATGTGAGAACATGAATACTTGAATTCACGTCTTGCATTTAGCCCTGCAGTAAATATCGCAGTACTCGTTTCGGGCTCGGGAACTAATCTTCAGGCGATCATCGATGATGGAATCGCTGTGTCCCTTGTGCTGACCGACCGGCCGGACATTCCTTCGATTGATCGTGCGAACAAAGCGGGTATTGAATTCTGTGTTGTGGATCGATCTCTCTACAAGGGTAGACGCGAAGATTTTACACAAGCTGTCGTGAACGAACTTGAAGCTCGCAATATTGACCTTGTGGTCATGGCAGGTTTCATGACGATTCTGACCCCTATACTTTTTGAAAAATTTGAGGGGTGTGTGCTCAATATTCACCCGAGTCTGTTGCCTGCGTTTACTGGTACACATGGCCACGGGACAATGACTGCAACTTTGGAATCTGGTGTCAAGGTAACCGGAGTTACTGTTCATATTGCTACCGCAGATGTAGATGCTGGGCCTATTCTCGCTCAAGAATCAGTTGAAGTATTAGAAAATGATGATGAAGATTCGCTTCATGAACGTATCCAAAAAGTTGAACACCGACTGTACCCTGACACCATCCGCCAATTTTGCGCACAGCGCTTTAATAACCAAGAATAACGAAAGGCCCAGTAATGACCTTCCCTGTAAAGCGAGCACTTATTTCCTGTTTTGATAAAACAGGGGTTGTCGATTTTGCGCAAAGTCTTCATAGCTTGGGTATCGATATCGTTTCTTCCGGAGGAACAGCAGTCGTAATCGCTGAAGCAGGTATTCCAGTAACCACGGTTGAGGATGTCACGGGCATGCCGGAAATGTTGGATCATCGTGTCGTCACTTTGCATCCAAAAATTCATGGAGGGATTCTGGCAGATCTCGATAAGAAAAACCATCACAAAGATATGGAAAAGTTTGGCATTGAAGCTTTCGGTCTTGTTGTGGTGAACCTGTATCCCTTCGTCGAAAAACCCGGAATTGAAACGATCGATATTGGTGGCCCTGCGATGATTCGTGCAGCAGCAAAAAATAATGCCTTTGTCGGTGTGGTAACGAATCCGCGCCAGTACGCCGACGTGCTCGATGATCTCAAGAACAACAATAACGAATTGAGCGACGCACTTCGTTGGCGTTTAGCTCGCGAAGCATACGTACTCACTGCTTCTTTTGATGCAGCCATTGTTGAATGGATGAATAATCAAGACTCTGGAAAGTCAGGCGAATTGCCCGAAGAGATCATCATCTCGCTGAAAAAGCGTGCAGATCTTCGTTACGGTGAAAATCCTCATCAACAAGCTGCACTTTATGATTATGTCAATCACGAGACATCGTGGCCTCAGTCTATGGTTGTTCATCAGGGTAAAGAGCTCAGTTACATTAACTATCTTGATCTGCAATCTTCGTGGTCATTAGTGAACCAATTTGATGGTCCCTCGTGTGTGATTGTCAAGCATGCGAATCCTTGTGGGGTAGCGAGTGCTGACAGTATCTTCGCTGCTTATACACAAGCATTTGCGTGTGATGATGTCTCTGCCTTTGGTGGAGTGGTTGCTATCAATGGAGAAATAGATGAAGCAACTGCGAACGCTGTTACCGATGCGTTTACTGAAGTAGTTATTGCGAGCAGTATTTCTGATGCTGCAATGGAGTTCTTTTCCAAGAAGAAGAATCTCCGTGTGATCACTGCTGATAAGCCAAACAAAGTGGGTTGGGATATTAAGCACATCGATGGTGCCTTCCTTGCACAAGACGCCGATGATTTTGCTGATAACCAATCCGCATGGAAGGTTGTCACAAAAAGAGAGCCAACATCAGCAGAAATGACTGAAGCAAAGTTTGCTTGGACAGTTTGTGCAGGAACATCTAGCAATGCGATCGTGTTGACCAATCATTGTCAGGCAGTAGGTATTGGAGCTGGTCAACAAAGTCGTGTTCATGCAGCCGAAATTGCTGCGAACAAAGCAGGGGATCGAGCTCAGGGCGGTGCATGCGCATCAGATGCATTCTTTCCTTTTCGCGATGGAATTGACGCTGCAGTAGCCACTGGTGTGACTGTTGTGATTCAGCCGGGTGGATCTATGCGCGACGAAGAAGTCATTGAAGCAGCCAATGAACATGGTATTGCAATGATCTTTACCGGTACGCGCCACTTCCGCCACTGAGGCTTTTAGTCGTTGCGCCGGCAAAGCCGGACACAACTCGAGGTCGCTCCTCTGTCGCTCCCTGTGATTGGTGCAGGAAAAGGACTGTCCTTATCTAATACGGACAGTCCTTTTCCTTATGAAGTAATCGTCGTTCTGGCACTGTGTCCACTTAGGGTCTGATCTTGGAAACGAGATTATTGTAACGAGGTGTAGTCCAAGGTCGGACCCTCCCCAGTAACCAATTAACATAGATGTCATGGCGAAGTTTCTCAGCGGCACAGATTTTCTTGAAGCAGAAAAAGCACGCCTACGCGAACGCATTGCCGCGCTGGGTAGACAGCCAGGTTTAGGAACAATTCTTGTAGGTGCTGACCCTAATTCTCAAAGCTATATTCGACACAAGCACCAATCTTGTGCTGATGTGGGAATAGTTTCTCACCATGTTGAACTTCCCGAGTCCTCCACGCAGCAAGAAGTCATTGCAGCGATTGAGGCAATGAATAAAAATACTGATATCGATGCATTTATTGTGCAATTACCTCTTCCCAAACAGTGCAACGAAGAACAAGCATTGCTCGCCATTGATCCGAGCAAAGATGCCGATGGATTACATCCTGTTAATCTTGGAAAATTGGTAATGGGAGTCCATGCCCCTCGGCCGTGCACGCCTTTGGGTATCCAGGCGTTGCTCAAAGACAACGGAATCGATCTCGCGGGTAAGAATGTCGTGATCGTAGGACGCGGCCTTACCATTGGTCGTCCGTTGGCGAATCTTTTAACTCTGAAAGAAGTTGGCGCGAACGCAACGGTCACTGTTGTGCATACAGGCACTCCAGATATCGCAAAGTTCA
This sequence comes from uncultured Burkholderiales bacterium, assembly GCA_964391505.1. Taxonomy (GTDB): domain Bacteria; phylum Actinomycetota; class Acidimicrobiia; order IMCC26256; family JAGPDB01; genus JAGPDB01. The sequence goes on from CAYMMG010000003.1 coordinate 41,030, forward strand.
CACGCGATGCAGACGTCGTGATCGCAGCTGTCGGTGTTCCCGATGTCATTACATCTGATATGGTCAAAGATGGTGTGGTGCTTGTGTCCGCTGGAATGACCTTTGGTGAAGGCCGTCGACTCATTCCTGACATTTCCGAAGAGTGTGCAGAAAAAGCTTCTTTCATTACTCCACGCATTGGTGGAGTGGGCCCGACAACGATCGCAATGCTCCTTCGTAATACGGTCGCCGCTGCAGAGAAAATTTTTAACGTATAGCGTACATACGTACTTAAATTCTGATCACTCGTTGTGCACAACCAAAGCCAAGATTCGATACTCGAGGCGCGAAGTATGCAAGGATGTCATCCGTGACTGAAGCGCTTAATAACTTTTCGGACTTTGAACCGATTCAAACTTCAGGAATTCAATGTTCTCTTTGTCTTCATGAAATTGCGGTTTCACAAGAAGAGAGTACATCTCATTATGTGCAATGTCCCCGTTGCGATTATCACCAACCTTTGGCTAAAACCCCTCGTGGTCGCGACATCGCAATTTTTGGTGGCGCCGTGGCTGCTGTTTATCTGGCTACTATTGTTGCATTACTAATCGCACGATAATTTTTTCGTCCGCACCCATTAAGGATAGATAAATGGCTACGGCTCTCACTCTCAATGACGATCTGACCCTCAATGTTCCTGTTGATCCCATTATCCCTTACATCGAAGGCGACGGAATCGGAATTGATATTTGGCCAGCAGCTCAAGCAGTTTTTGATGCCGCTGTCGAAAAATGTTTCGGTGGAACGCATGCTGTTTCATGGATGAAAGTGCTTGCTGGCGAAGCTGCTTTTAATGAAACAGGGGGATGGCTTCCTCAAGATACTGTCGATGCATTTGAAAAGTACCTTGTAGGCATCAAAGGTCCTTTGACTACTCCTGTGGGTGGGGGAATTCGTAGCCTCAATGTTGCTTTACGGCAGATACTCGACCTCTATGTATGTTTGCGTCCGGTGAAATACTTCGATGGAGTTCCTTCTCCTGTTAAGAATCCATCTGCTGTGGACATGGTGATCTTTCGCGAGAATACCGAAGATGTTTATGCTGGTTTTGAAGTCGAGGTGAACACTCCGGAATCTAAAAAACTTCTTGAATTTTTGCTCGATACATATGGTTGGAAGATTCGTGCCGATTCGGGAATAGGAATCAAGCCTGTCAGTATTACGGGTTCGAAGCGATTGATACGTGCGGCAATGAAATATGCAATCGACCGCAATCGTCGAAGTGTCACGTTGGTTCATAAGGGAAACATTCAAAAATTTACCGAAGGTGCTTTTCGCAACTGGGGTTACGATGTTGCGCGCGACGAATTCGCTGATGAACTTGTGAGCTGGGATGATTGCAATGGTGAACCAGGCAACAAAATTCTTGTTCAAGATGTCATTGCAGACAATGCTTTTCAACAAACACTTTTGCGCCCTGAAGAATACGATGTGCTTGCTACATGCAATTTAAATGGAGACTATCTTTCTGATGCATTGGCTGCCCAGGTCGGCGGTATTGGAATCGCTCCTGGCGGAAACATTAATTACGTCACCGGGCATGGAATTTTCGAAGCCACACATGGAACGGCTCCTAAATATGCTGGACAAAATAAGGTCAATCCTGGATCGGTTATTTTGTCGGGCGTGTTGATGTTCGAACATCTTGGTTGGTTTGATGTCGCTGAGATGATTACGAGCTCTCTTGAACAAGCCATTGCAGACCGAATTGTTACTTATGACTTTGCGCGTGCAATGGATGGAGCCACAGAAGTCGGCACAATGGAGTTCGCTCAAGCCATGATCGACCGAATGTAGTCATAAAAAGGTCCGACCCTGGGTACGACCTCAGGTCGTACCCAGGGTCGGACCTTTTAGTACTTCAATCCGATCAGCGATTGTTTCTGCTTCGCGTCGGTCGTGCGTTACAAGTATTGCTGTTGTGTTGCTTGGAGCGCCTCGCGAGACCGGGACACACGTGATCGGATTGTGCCTACAGGTACTTTCGCAATGAGTGAGGCCTCTTCATAGGTAAAGCCTAAGAGCTGAGTGAGCACGAAGGCTTCTCGCATTGTGTCGCAAAGGAGCGATAGCATCTCGACACACTCAATCTCTGTTGTATCGGTTTCTGTCATTGCTCGTTCTGTATCATGTGGGCACACAGCTGAATGTAATTGCCGTGTTTTACTGATTTCGCGAACATAATCTGCACATACACAGCGAGCGATGTGAATCATGAAAGCTTCGAGATTTGCCACATCCGTATCGAGCGAAGTGCTTTTCAAAGCTCGTAAAAAAGTCTCTTGGGCGAGGTCATGAGCATCGAAGTGTGAACCCATTGTTGTGCAGTATCGCAAGACTGGTTGATAGCAGCGAGACACAAGTTCGTTGTAGGCAACGCTATCCCCGTAGCGGGCCGCTTCGATGATAAGGGGCAGCTCGGCACGGGTTGCTCGCAGGGCTGATAGCTTCCAATTCACATCGGACATGTTAACGGCAGGGGTTCTCCTCTAACATGTCGGGGTGAACAAAGATGAGAAAGATTCCAGTGTTTCAGAGCTTGTCGCGCCTACAATAAGGCGGAATCGAAACAGGATGTATTTCGGTGTCTTTGATGCTCGGGATTCCACGCTTGTTCCGCTTCAATTGATCTTGTTAATTTTGGCTTCTGTCGAGACCATTGAAGGTCTTATGAATATCATCTCTCCGGGCGATAGTCTCCATCCCCATGTGTATGCCCATTTAGGTTCGTATACGCTTGCATATACCAGTGCTTTATTTGTGATTGCGTGTCGGCCCGCTCGTGCCCGAGGGATGCTCATTCTTGTGACCGTCGCCGCGATCGGTTTTTTCTCACGGCAATTCTGGACGTTGCTCGTGGTCGTGCAGAACTGGCAAGTGAGGTTCAACACATCACGAAGCTCATTGCGCCCGTTGTCGTTTGGATTATTGCCTCGAGGGTTGTGACGTTCTCTTCTCCTCGAAAGAATGATGAAGAGAAACCTTAATTCTCATTCAAGTTCACTCTGAGTCATTTTTATTTTTGCTGGGAACTTTATTCTCTGTTGTCCAGACTTCTAATTGACTACACCATTAGGGTGTTTTCTCATCAAAAAGGATTTTTTATGTCACGAACACTTGCAAATTATCAACAACTTTTCGATGTCTCACGACGACTCAACACGATGTCATCTGACGTTGCATCTTTGAAATCTCAAGGCGATGCACTCATTAGTGGTGCTGAATGGGAAGGAAAATCAGCTGCACGATTCCGAGAGTTCTGGGCAGAATTTTCTAGAAACTTAACAAAGGCTGAACAATTGCTCGGCGAAGGATCTCAAGAAGTGAGTTCGAAAGCAACACTCTACGAAGCTGCAGACCGCTAGATTTTGACACATCTGATCAAGATGCTTTCTTCCCCCCAAAGACCACTTGGCGACGTGAGTGCCGCCGCAATGGAAACCTACGCAACTGAGCGCCGTCAATATATAAATCAAGTCGAGGAGATTGCAAGTGAAGTAGAACAATTATGTCGAGAATTGCATGGACTGAGTGATGCAATAGAAGTACCTCCCATGTTTGTCATGGAAAGTGTTTCCTCTGCGATCTGGCAAGGTGACGCTGCTTTTCGATTCAATACTGCAGGCAATGATCAAAAAAGAAGTTGTGCAAGGGTTGCAGAAGATATCCGCACAGCATCGACGGCAGCTATGCGAACAGTAAATTCCTATCTCTCCTCGCTATAAGATTCACGTGTCTCACTTTATCGCCGATGTAGCAGCCCTCACCGATATCGCGCTTCGATCAGATCGTTGTGCGCAACAGCTGTCCGACGCGTATACCCAAGTTACTTCAAAGCTTGTGCAGCTTAACTCTGCGTTGGCACGCCTCGGACTTTCAGTGGCTAACCCAGATCTTTCAACACGATTGTTAACGGCTGTTGATTTTTTTGATCAGGCTGGAACTGATATTGCTAAACGCGCAGCTATCGTAGCTATGGCAGAGAATGGCGACCTCAGGTCGCGAACCTCATGGGATGCAATTGAAGCGAATTTTGCAGATACTACTGGTTTTTCGAAAAGACGTATTCACAACATATTGAACGACCGCTTTGGAACGAGAACGAGGTTTACGTTTTCGATAAATCAAGATCATTCTCTTCGTATTTCTGATGGAACAAGTACCGACGATGTAACTCCGGGATTTCAATCGGGTGCTTACCCCGCATATTGCTCACTCGGTGTTCAAGCTCTAGCTCGGGAATACGACAAAGTAAGCAACAGAAGTACTGAGGGCAGATTGAGATGGCTGCAAAACCATGACATCTCGCTAGCAAATATGCCTGGCCATGAAGAGCATACGTTTGATGAACATGTAATCCATACCGATCATCCTGGTCTTGCAGTTTCAACAAATAGTGGTCAACATACACAATCCCATTTGGAACAGGGTCCTGTTGTGCAGGCACATGGTTCTCATTCATCTGCAGGACAGGCTCAAAATAGTACCACTGTGAACATGCACCACACAGATGCCGTTGTTGGAGTAATCAATACATCGTCGCATATACACCAACCAGCAACAGCATCAACGCCGACGATACCTACGAGTCATGGCCATGCCGCAACATCAAACGTGCCCACGCCAAGAGGATCTTCCACAATGCCGTTAAACCATGATCATATTGTTAATAGTTCAGAACCACTTGTTATCGATCCAGTAGCGCATAGTCACCAAAGTGCGTCGTCGCCCCAAACGAGTAACGGGACTTCAACGTCAAGCGACTACATGACAGATAGCCAAACACTTCCCATTGCGGATGTAGCTGTGCATGATCATTTGAGTTCAGCGCCATTATCCCAAACGCCTGTGAATGAGATTGGTCTAGTGCACAACCACACGGTAACAACACCATCAGAGCTCATGCAAATAAGTCCGATCCAGCACATCCACGCTGGCCAGTCGACATCTCGAGAAATGACGACAACATTGCACACCCACTCTGCCAATCATCAATCCAGTCACACCACACCTATATCAGCAGATCACAACTCTGCAAGTGAACATTCTTCACGCTCGGATAACGATTTAACATCACAATCCGCTGGCCATTTGATGCATATGGCAAATTCTGCAGATCAATCCGAAATGACTTCCATGCACTCCACTAGTTCAGGGACGCATGATGTAGGTCCTCTTTCATTATTGGTGCCTGTACTTGTGGGCGCTACCGCAGCATCCTCGATTGCTGGTGCAGTATTAATCACATCTCGCCTCTCAAAGCGTCAAAAAGTTCGAAAAGCTAAGACATCCATATGATGAAGATTTAAAAGTTGTTTTTTGCGCGCGCAATGGATGACGCCCTAGAGCGATTCAATCCGACCAGCGATTGTCTCGGCTTCTTGTCTGTCGTGCGTCACAAGTATCACTGTCGTTTCTGTTTTCCTCAAAAGCGCTGCTAGCTCATCCGCGAGTTGATCGTGCAGTTCCCGATCTAATCCCGTGAGCGGTTCATCTAAGAGCAAAACTGCTGGGTTCGGTGCGAGTGAGCGAGCGAGTGCCACACGTTTTGCTTCACCGCCACTGAGATCCGCAATATTGCGATCTTCAAAACCTGATAACCCAACAAGCTCGAGCATCTCACGAACTTTGTCTTGACGAATTTTCTTCGCGACACCTTTCATACGCAATCCAAATTCGATATTGCGCGCCACGTTCATATGAGGAAAGAGTTGGTTATCTTGAAAAACCATTCCGATATTACGCAAGTGCGCTGGGTTGTGAGTGATATCTCGTTCATCGATCGACACGCTTCCTGAATCGGGAATGAGCAGCCCTGCGATGACTTTGAGTAGAGTTGTTTTGCCCGCTCCTGATGGGCCCAGAAGTGCAACGATTTCATGTTGTGCAACAGACAAACTGATGTCATCAAGAATAATTCTGTGATCGAAAGCAACGTTAATGTTGTGAACCTTAAGCATCGCGCATCTCAATTCCTATAACGATGATGGCTGTAACAATTGCCAATATGGATGCCAGCATAAATGCTTGTGAGCGAGGGATGTCTCCCGTGCGTGCAAGAAGTCGTCCTATTGCAATGGGCATCGACTCATTTCCTGAACGAGTAAGAAATGTTGTCGCTCCGAATTCACCCAAAGAAATAGCTGCAGCAAATGCTCCTGCTGTTTGCAGAGGGCGTGTCAGGCGAGCAAGGTCTATCTCTTTAAAGGCCCGCAATCGCGAAGCACCGAGCGTTGCTGCTGCATCTAACCAAGCAGCAGGGCGTGCTCGCAACACAGGCAAAACAGCACGAACGACGAAGGGAATCGCGACCAAGGCATGCCCTACGGGAATGAGCCATTCGCTTTCTCTCCAGTTAAACGGAGAGTGGTTGAACGTAATGAGCATGCCAAAACCAATGGTGACAGCAGAAGTTCCCAGAGGCAACATGATTCCAGCGTCGAGGAACTTGCCCCTATGTTGGGCGGAAGAAATAGCTAGTGCTCCAAGCGTGCCGATGGTAACGGCAATCAACGTTGCCAGTATTGCATAGCGAAACGATGTGGCCATTGAGTTCAGAGGATCAACTCCTGTGCCGAGCCCGGGACGAATCTCAGCGGCACGAAGGTTGGTCCAGGCATAGAACGACCAGCGGTTCCCGACTCGAAATGAAGAGCGAATGAGTACTGCAAGAGGAGTGAGTACAACAAGAGCGAGAGTTATAGCTCCAAGATATACTCCTACTTTTTGTCGGTTGTTTCTAGGATGTATCCGGGTCACGTTATTTGCATTGAGTTGATGGGTGTATCGACGTGCCCAACGTGAAGAAAAAATAATCACGATCAGAAGGATAAGTGCTTGCAGTATTGCGAGAACAGCAGCACCTGCCACGTCGCCCAGTTGAATTGCGCGTCGAGCAATTTCCACTTCGATAGTTGGATTGCCCGGTCCGCCAATAATTTGAATTACTCCAAAAGAGGTGAAAGTAAAAAGAAAAATAATTGCACTCGTAGCCAAGATCGAGGGAGTGAGAAGCGGAAGAGTAACACTCCGCCATGAACGCAGAGAACTTGCTCCCAAAGTGCGAGCTGCTCCTGACAAGTCTCGAGGGATCTGTGCCCACAGTGTGCCCACAACACGCACCACAACAGCGATATTAAAAAAGACATGCACAATAACGATGGCCACTGCGGTGTTGTGGAGAGAAGGAGGGAGAAGAGCAAGGAAGGCAGAACCGACAACAACAGTTGGCAACATGAAGGGCACGGTGATCACCGCTAAGAGAACGCGACGGGAAGGAAATTCCCATCGAGAGATTAAATAAGCTGGGCCTATCCCGACAATGAGCGTGGCAAGTGTACTGACTAAAGCCTGCGTGAAGGTAAAAAAGACAATGCGCCCTAATCCGGAACGGGTCAATGTATCCTCAATTGCATGTGCACTGATTACACGAACGATCAGTGTCGTTAACGGCCATGCGAAAAAGAGACCAATGAACCCCGCAGGTACAAGGCATAGCGCTACGCGCATCCATAAAGGAAGGATGCGCGTAGGCGTGCGTTTGTTTAGCGAACGACGAGTTGAGTCCATGTGTCAACCCATCCTTCACGATTCTTTGTGATCGTCTCCGGATCAATCGAGAACGGTTGTTCCGGAACTGTTGAAAAATCTGTGAACTCCTGAGGAAGGTTCACATCATCGCGAATAGGGTAAACGAAAAGATTCAAGGGTATTTCTTTTTGAAATTTTTTACTAATGAGAAAGTCGATCAGTTGCTGCGATTCTTTTTGATGTTTTGTTCCACGAAGAATTCCTGCAAACTCAACTTGACGGAAACAGGTGCTAGTAATCGCGGCTGTAGGCGCGACGTCGACACGAGGATCTGAATAAATCACTTCTGCTGGCGGACTTGTGGCATAACTTACAACGAGAGGGTAAGCCCCTTTGCCACTCGACCCGCTAAACAGTTCGTAATAGGCACTGTCCCATGATTCGGTTACTTTGACGCCGTTCGATCGGAGATCCTTCCAGTATTGCTCCCAGCCGTCATCTCCAAAGTGAGCGATGGTTGCCAGTAGGAATGCAAGACCAGGGGAAGAAGAGGCCGGGTCTTCGACGGCAAGTAAGTTTTTGTACTCAGGTTTTGTTAAATCGTCCAAAGTAGCGGGAACTTCGAGGTTATTCTTCTTGAAATAAGCAATGTCGTAGTTCACGCAGACATCGCCGTAGTCCACGGGGGTCACAAGACTCTTTGTAGCCAGATCAGTGAACGTTGAAGAAATAGCAGAGAGCTCCTTGGCTTTATAGGAGACAAAAATATCCTTTTCAATTGTTCGAGATACGAAGGTATTGTCGACACCCCACATCACATCGCCTTCAGGATTGCCCGCAGTCAGTATTGCCTTAGCAACCATTGATCCGGTATCGCCGGCATTGCGAAGATCAACTTTGATTCCTGTTTCTTTCGTAAATTCCTTGAGTGCAGCATTAAGCGTGGTGTCTTTCGTGGGAAAAGAATCGTATGTGAGTAATTTCAGTGTTGTAGGTGTATCGGAAGACAAAGAGTCGCTCGAACTGCACCCGCTCAGAATTAAGCTCGCGCAAAGACAAGATAAAAAAATACGTGCAAAAAGGTTCATGCTATTCCTCCGCTGGAATTACCCAGATCAGGTTCTTGGGTCGGTGCTGCGCACCCTCTCAGCCTGCGTACAAGCTCCCCTGGATTTATTGTCGCAATGCTGGCGGAGCCAGACATTGCTCGCGGGCGCTCCTCCGGTCGCTCCCTGTGATTACGTTAATGTAACGTCCCCAGATTAGCAGTCATCTGTGCGAGTCCAACGAGCTGATCACTCTAAACTGGTAAGTCCTAACGATAGCTACGAGGAGAAAAATGAAAATTACTGTTGTAGGTGCTGGATTCTATGGTTCGACAACTGTTCAGCGAATTGCGGAAGCTAATTATGCTGATGAAGTTGTGATGGTCGACATTCTTGAAGGAAAGCCTCAAGGCTTGGCGCTCGACATGATGCAATCACGCAGCATTGAAGATTTTGATACTCGCATTGTGGGAACAAATACATACGAAGAAACTGCAGGCTCAGATATTTGTGTGATCACGGCAGGGTTGCCGCGTAAACCGGGAATGAGCCGTATGGATCTTCTCGAAGTCAACGCAAAGATCGTTTCCGAAGTGACGAAGTCTCTTAGCGCTGCGTCACCGGATGCGATTCTTGTTGTTGTTTCTAACCCTCTTGACGAAATGACTGCACTGGCTGCAAAGGTTTCTGGTTTTGCTCCCGAGAAAGTGATGGGTCAAGCAGGAATGCTCGACACTGCGCGCTTCAAACACAATGTTGCAGAAGTGACAGGGGCGCGACCTCAAGATATCGTTGCCTTAACACTCGGTAGTCACGGCGAAACGATGGTTCCTGTGCCTTCACAAGTAACCGTCAATGGTAAACCTCTTGCAGATGTTATGAACGCAGAAGAAATTGAAGACGCGGTCCAGCGAACGCGTGACGGTGGAGCAGAAATCGTTGAGTTCTTGAAAACCGGTTCTGCGTATTACGCCCCTTCGGCTGCTGCTGCACAAATGGTTCATGCCATTGCAACCGATGCAAAAGCAGAAATGCCTGTGTGTGCATTTGTCTCCGGCGAATATGGAATTACTGATGTCTATCTGGGCGTTCCTGCGATCATTGGAGCTGGTGGAGTCGAGAAAATCGTCGAACTCGATTTAGCTGTCGACGAAAAAGAAGCCCTGGTCGCTGCCGCTAATGCAGTGCGCGCAAAGCAGGCAGACATTAACCAGTTTGTGTAGTCATTACGCATTCTTTGGAACTCTCAACAAACTAGCCATATCATTCATGAAAAAATTGCAAGAATTTCTTTTCCCAATTCTTGTTGTGGATGATACGAGATGCTTCTCCTAATTCGAGAAGCTCTTTTTTGGAAAGTTGTGAAAGTGTCTCCCAGTTTTCGTTGCCTATGATATATGTCGCATTTGCATACCGTGCCGTTTCAAGAAATACAATGTCCTTCTCTTTAAAAATAAAAGCTAGATAACTTTCAAAACCTCCTCGTCCTTCAGCCACGAAGGTCGGCACTAAATTATTAATAGTTGTGTAGCGTTCATACTCAATAGACATTGGGTCGGCTTTTGTTCGATTATGCATTCTTTTTTTGAACTCACCGGGAGTAAATTTTTCTCCCGGTGGGAGTATTTCCCAATTTACCCGACGAGTTACTTTCGGTAACGTGTAAACATCCGGCTTTGTCCTTATCTCTACTTCGCCAAATATTTCTAAGAAGAGATTAATTGCTACTAATACTGAAGAATCGTTAGGTTTGGTATAAGGCAACGTGTGTAACAATGTGATCTTCTGACTGAGAGTATCCTCAAATAAAACAAATTCGAAGAGGGTCGCCGGAATATGTTTGCGTGGATATCTGAAATAGGTGTAATCGGTAGCTTCAGTAACGGTTTTAGTCTGACCTCTTCCACACCACTGTTCGTAAGTGCGGAGGCGGGTATGGACGACAGCTATTTTTTCTAGAGTTTTTAAAATAAGCGACTTTCCATGTGCATTATATCGGGAGACTGGTCCGACTGCTCGAGGAAGAATGGAATCACCCGGTCGGGCATCAGAAGCAAAGCCTATTCTTTTCAGTCGAGCTTTGTGCTCATTTTGATTTACTGATAGATAAAGATCGTGCCCGATGCACGCTGCAGGTAAGTGTCGTGAAGTATTTCGAATTCGTTTTTTTCTAATCGTTAACATGTGTATTCCTGTTCGTATTTTCTTATTGTTCCTGCACCCTCAAAAGATGTAGGAACAATTTCTAGTTACCCTTTGGGCGGGAACGGATCGTCCCGGTAGGTTTCGCGGTCAGCGATTGTCCCATCTGTTTTGCAAATAAAAAGTTCACTGGGTTGATGAGCTTTGGCAATGATGCGACCCGCATCAACTGCCTTTTCTTTTGTGGAGTAACTCTTGTCTTGTTCACCAGTTGTGGTGAGTTGCCAAGAGGGATCGGACCATTTGATCCAGTACTGTTTGCGCATAATTGAGCCTCCTTATTTTTTATGGTTTTTTGGATTGATGCATAGAGATAGATACAATCTCAAAAAAAGATCCGCGTATCCTTGTGCTCTTAATGCAAGATGATTGATGTGCGTTCTATGCCGCTGTGCACTAGGCTAAAAAAGTTGATACCTCCTACTTCGGTTGGTTGGTATTGATAATGTTGGTTTGAGAGGCATAGACCGACAAAAGTTTTGCCTCTCAAGCTCTTTTTGACCAAGACCGTACAGTCCAGGACAAATATGAGCAATATCCAAGTTACACCTCTGTAATTTCAGATTGCGAATTAAACGTCGTGTATTTCTCAGAAAAAACGATTCGCCTCTTATGGGTCTTATCTCTTTTTAATTCCTTTTGTGTATTGATGTTACGGATTGATAATGCCATCTTTGCTTGATCTGTGTATTAGCGCATAAGATGCGCCATGGCTTTTGACGTTGAAACACCGCTCGGGACCATTATGGTCAAAACCCGTGATGGTGTGGTTGTCGAAATCGTGATGCCTGGCTGGATTGGTGCATACGACGGAGAAGATGAAGAGACGGCTTACATAGATCAGAGGCGGATCAGAAAAGCCTTCGAAAATTACTTTTATGGGAGTACTCCTAAAGCTGTTGCAGCTGCTTGGAAAGAGCTTGTTTCCACAACGCAAGAATCTGTGGATGCATTAGGTAAAAAAGACTCATTCAGATCGGATATTTACAATGCTCTCACGAGTGAGGTGCCCTCAGGTCAAACGGTATCCTATGGAGAATTGGCAGGTCTTGCAGGCAACCCTAAAGCTGCTCGTGCGGTCGGTACTGCGATGAGACGCAATCCTTTACCTATCATTGTGCCCTGTCACCGCGTGCTGCGTAGCGGCGGATCATTAGGTGGATACATGGGTTCGGGCGAAGATGGCCTGCGTATGAAGAAATGGCTACTCGCACACGAAGGCGCTCGCTGATTTATAGTCGGACTAAAAAGGACTAAAAAGGTACGGCCTTAGGCCGTACCCAAGGCCGTACCTTTTTAATTAGATAACAGTTGCTGGCTCGCCGGTCTCGGACTCGAACGGCAATTTCTCTGCGTACCATTCGAGTGAACCTCCGCGAACATTTCTTGCGCGATAATTGATCCCAATGAGTGCAGAAGTTACTTGAGAACTGCGTCCTCCGCTTTTGCAGATCACATAAATATCTTTATCTCTATCAAGCTCATCCACTCGCTGCCCTATTTCGCTCAGTGGAATCGAAACAGCACCTACAGCGTGACCCGCCGCAAATTCATCGACTTCACGTACATCTAAAAGAAGAGCACCTGCACTTTGTGCAGCAAGTGCTTCATGTACATCAGATTCGGGAAGTGCGCTATTTGAATTCATATATATCCTAGAGGGAAAGACCGATTGGTGCTCCACGTCCTTCATCGGGTCCGTCTGGGGCGGTTCGTTCAATTATGTGATATCGAGTCACGCATTCAATGCCGTAGATTTCGCGGAAGTCGTCGTTGAATGTTCCGGGATTATCTGGATCAGTGAGCGCTTCAATGAACTGGTTTGTTTGACTTGAATGAGCTTTCCATGCTTCAAATTTCATTTGCAATTCATGATCAGTGAGTTCAATATAAGATCCGTAAATCATAATTCGGGTAGTGTCCATTCCCAATGATCCGTACTCGCGACCCCGGCCTTTTTTAAGCCACTCAATCTCTTGTCGTGTTAATCCGTGAGTTCGCAATAGTTCGTCGACGCTATTTTGCTCGGATAAGTCATGCGTGGACAAAATATCTTCAACAAATGTCGATTGACTTTTTGCTAGTGCTGTTGATGCTTGTTGAACGGCATGTTCTTTTGATACGAGGTAATGGAGCTGTTCGCGATCGACAGTGATAAAGGAAGCCTTAACATCAATAGATTTAGCTACGAGAGTTCCGACATGGTGGCACGTGAGATGATCGAGATGCGGGTATATTCCGTTCTCATCGTAGAAGTAAAACTCATCTACATCATTCTTTTTAATAACGGCAAGAAGGTGGTGGACTGCCTTTGCAGCTAATTCGTCATCATCTAGGCACTTTCCAAAAGCATCGACCGGGAGAGGGCTTTCACCGAATCCGCTATCGCCGTACCCGAGATATTCCACATGAGTAACACCTAATATTGTTGCAGCATTTTCTGCTTCATTCCTTCGTTCTTCGTCACCCGTCGCAAATACGACAGTAATCGTGTGGCCTTCATCTGCAAGGCGCCTGATGAGACCGCCTGAAAAAGTTACTTCATCATCAGGATGTGCATGGAGAAAGAGATAATTAGCCATAAATCTTGTATATTCTAATGCCGTGGACGTTGATAATGATACAGAGAACGAGGAAAATCAAAGCGATTTTCTTGAAGAACCATTTGTCGGACTTCTTCACGGAGATCAAAATATTGAAGCAACATTCTCTGTTCGTGAAATAAATGACGCAATATCAGAAGCCGTTGCCGTTTCATTTCCTGCTGATGTTTGGATACGTGGCGATGTTCAACGATTGCGTTTCCATTCCAGTGGACACATTTACTTTGATCTTGTCGATTCGGGAAGTAAGGGATCATCGCCGTGCACGATACCAGTCACTCTTCTGAAGTGGAACGCGGGGAAAATTAAGGGTGATCTGAGAGAAATATTGGTAGAAGACCGTGAGATTCGAATCCGTGCTCGTCCTGATTTTTATGCTCCCTATGGCAAGATGTCTCTTGCAGCCAGCGATATCGACACTGCCTATACGCTCGGCCAGATAGCACTGCAGCGACGTGAGCTTCTTGCAAAGCTCACCGCAGAAGGCATCTTGCGATCTAATGCAGCAGTTGATCTGCCCGAACTATGTTGCAACATTGCCCTTGTGACATCTGTTGATTCTGCTGCTTATCACGATGTTGTCGATCAGCTTCGCAACAGTGGGTATGGTTTTCGGATTAAAGCGATCAATGCACTTATGCAAGGACGAGAGTCGGTGTCGTCTGTGGTTACTGGTTTAAAAACTGCCGATACTTTAGGTTTTGACGTCGTGCTCTTGTGCCGTGGTGGGGGAGCCAAGTCAGATTTGGCAACATTCGATTCTGAAATTGTTGCGCGCACGATTGCATTGATGGATACTGCCGTGATAACTGGCTTGGGACATCAGATTGATGTGAGTGTTGCAGACATCGTTGCGCACTCGACTCTTAAAACACCGACCGCGTGTGCACAGTTCATGATTGAACGAACTACTGAAGCGATTGAAGCAGTAGTGGAATTGGGTCACCGCATTGATGCGAATGTGTCAGACCTTCTCGTCATGAAAGAAACACGTTTAGCTAATATTTCTCAGCGTTTAAGTGAAGTTTCATTTGTTCTTGATCGCAGTTCCGAAGTCCTATCATCCATGAAGCTCTCTTTGGGTATGAGTGCGAAGCGTGCTTTCGAAAATACGCGTGAAAATCTGGCATCTCTTTCTGCACTCATCTCGGCGCATGACCCGCAGCGCGTTCTTGAGAGAGGTTTCTCTCTGACGATAGATGAATCAGGTGTAGCTGTGCGGAGCGTTGCTCAAGTAAAGAAGGGTATGAAACTTCAAACGCGAGTAGCGGATGGAATGATCACGTCAATTACAGAAGAAACTCAACAAAGCAAGGAATAACAGTGGCAACTACAACCAAGAAAAAAGTCGAATCAAACGAACCGGCAAGTTATCGCGAGGCGATGGAAGAACTCGAGACGATTGTTGAAGAAGTAGACGATCGCAATGTCGACATCGATGTATTGAGCGAGAAGGTCAAGCGTGCACATGAACTTATTGCTTTCTGTCAGTCGCGTGTCGATGCTGTTCGTTTCGAAGTGGAAAATATTATGAGTTCCACAGAACAAGAAGAACCGTTCTAGTCAGGAGGAGTACAAGTGACTTTCAACGAAGTAACAATTGATGATTTCGAAAAAGTAAAGATTGCGGTGGGGCGTGTCCTCACCGCGGATGAATTTCCCGAAGCGCGAAAACCTGCATATAAGCTCACGATCGACTTTGGTGAAGAGATAGGGGTGAAGAAGACCTCTGTGCAGATTACAGAGCACTACGAGCTCGATGAACTAGTAGGGCGACTTGTTCTGGCAGTGGTGAACTTTCCTCCCCGTCAGATAGGGCCAATGAAGAGTGAGGTTCTCACATTAGGTGTGCCCGACGAGCTCGGAAAAGTAGTACTTATTGCACCCGATCAGGACGTTCCTCTCGGAGGACTCCTTTTCTAAGAAAATGTATCGCACGCAACAGAATGTTGCTATCTAAAACCGTCAAGTGCGACGACGCTTGTGGACTTTAAGTATTAAGAACAACAAGCACTATTCCAATGCACGTAAACAATGCACCAATAATCTGAAGCTGAGAAAACTTTTCTTTATTAAAAATTCGTGCGCACAAAAGCATCGATGAGATTTCACAGACAGTTGATAGTGCTGTGACTATGGAAGGCGAACCGCTAATGAATGCGATCCGTATCGCCACAACAGCGATAAGTTCCATGGTAATAAAAATTAGAGCAGGAACACTCTGGTTTCGAGAAATTCTAAAAGTTCTCTTCGATCGTATGTGAACAAAAAGCATTGACAAGCAACTCACAAGCTGAATGATTGCGAACATGAAAAGGTGGAGATGGGGAGGAGCCTCTGCGAGAGATATCATGTAGACGGCAAAACCAAGGCCAATAACGATGCCGAAATTTATATCTCGTCCGATTGTTGTGGTGACGTGCTCCGCTCGATGATTTGTTTGAGCAACTAGCCAGGGAACACATATAAGAAATCCCACACCTGCAATGGCCCAAGCGTTGGGGAGTTTGTTGGCAAGTAATGCATATGCAAAAACTGCAAGAATGACAAAGGTCGCATTGACAGGCCCAATAATGCTTGTTCGTCCTTTTGCTAATCCTGAGGAGAGTGTCGTCAGTCCGAGTGCGAAACCAAGTCCTCCAATAGTTCCTGCAACGAGGGCTCGAATGAGCTCGCTATGAGCGTCTGCAGTGTTGAGAGAGATGTAGTGAAATTCATTGCTGGTTATAAAAAGCGAAAAGAAAAGAACAGCCGCGAGTGAATTATATATAGCAGTGAGAAGTGGCGGAGATACTTCGCGCGCTGCACGCCCCAGCGCTATCCCACCGATGCCCCAGCCCAGGCCCGTGACAATTGTTGCAATGAGCCACAATGACATAAGTAGAACTTATTTCTGACTTGCGGTTGCGCGATTCTTCATTTGTGCTTTGACGTAATCGCGGTTCATGAGCGCAATAAAGTCGATGGAAATTTCTTTAGGGCAGGCCTCTTGGCATTCACCATGGTTGGTGCAGGATCCAAAGTAGGAATCCATTGTCTCCACCATGTTGATTGCCCGATCGTACCGTTCCGGTTGACCTTGAGGCAACAAGTTCAAGTGCATTAATTTTGCGGCAGTAAACAAGCTTGCTGCGCCGTTAGGGCATGCTGCTACACAAGCGCCGCAGCCAATGCATTGTGCTGCATCCATAGCTGAATCTGCAACCGCTTTGGGGATAAGAGTGAGGTTGGCATCGCCTGCTGCACCCGTGGGTGAATCAATGAAACCACCAGATTCAACAATGCGATCTAGAGGAGAACGATCAACGGTGAGGTCTTTAATGATGGGGAATGAGGTTGCTCTCCATGGTTCAACCGTAATGACATCTCCGTCGCTGAACTTTCGCATGTGGAGCTGACAGGTAGCCGTGCCAAGCTCGGGCCCGTGCGCTTGTCCATTAATCATCATGGAACACATTCCACAGATTCCTTCACGACAGTCAGAATCGAATGCAATAGGTTCTTTGCCGTCAACAAGGAGACGTTCATTGAGCACATCGAATAATTCAAGAAACGACATGTCTTCGCTGATGTCATCCATGTCATACGTCTCAAAGTAACCCTTGTCACGCGCGGAGTTTTGTCTCCAGACTTTGAGTGTTACATGCATGTCGATTTCCTTCGTTAATCTCAGGTTATTTGTATGATCGTTGGGTCAGGTGAACTTCTTCGAATTCCAAGTGTTCTTTGTGAAGTTCAGGATTTGCTAAGTCGCCGGTGTATTCCCATGCCCCTACATAAGCGAAGTTTTCATCATCGCGTTGTGCTTCGCCTTCAGGAGTTTGGTGTTCAACGCGGAAGTGTCCACCACAACTTTCTTCACGATGCAGTGCGTCGCGCACCATGAGTTCACCGAACTCTAAAAAGTCTGCGACACGGCCAGCTTTTTCAAGTGTCTGGTTCAACTCATTATCCGATCCTAAAACGCGAAGGTCTTTATAGAATTCATCGCGCAATTTAGGAATTTCGACCAATGCTTTTTCTAACGATTCCTTCGAACGTTCCATTCCGCAATTGTCCCAAAGGATTTTGCCGAGTTCACGATGGAAGTCATCGGGAGTTCGTGTGCCGCCAATAGATAAAAACTGATCAACGCGTTCGTGAACAGCGTTTTCGGCTTCGACAAATTCCGGAGCGTCAGTGGGAACAACCGTTTCGCCGAGAAGTGGAGCGAGATAGTTGCCAATCGTATAGGGCAATACAAAATAGCCGTCGGCCAGACCTTGCATGAGAGCAGATGCTCCCAAACGGTTTGCGCCATGGTCAGAAAAGTTTGCTTCACCAATTACAAAGAGTCCATCGACGGTACTCATTAAGTTGTAGTCGACCCATGTTCCGCCCATGGTGTAATGCAGTGCAGGATAAATACGCATCGGCATTTCGTAGGGGTTCTCTCCGGTAATGCGTTCATACATTTGGAAAAGGTTGCCGTAACGTTCTTCAATGACGTGCTTGCCGAGACGTGAAATGGCATCGGAAAAATCAAGGTAGACACCATTTTTTAATGGTCCAACACCACGACCTTCATCCACAACAGTTTTTGCATTGCGAGAAGCAATGTCGCGAGGAACAAGGTTTCCAAATGCCGGATATTTACGTTCTAAGTAATAATCGCGCTCATCTTCAGGAATGTCAGCTGCAGCTCGATCGTCGCCAACGGCAAAAGGAACCCAAATCCGTCCATCGTTGCGCAGTGATTCACTCATTAGTGTGAGCTTCGACTGAAAGTCATCACTGGCAGGGATGCATGTCGGGTGAATTTGGGTGTAGCAAGGGTTTGCAAAGAATGCGCCCTTTTTATGTGCACGCCATGTAGCAGTGACGTTACATCCCATTGCATTGGTGGAAAGGTAAAACACGTTGGAGTATCCACCGGTTGCCAAAACGACGGCGTGAGCAGAATGAGATGAGATTTCTCCACTGATGAGATCTCGAACGACAATCCCCACTGCACGCCCATCTTTTTTTACAACATCGAGCATTTCGGTTCGTGGAAACATTTCCACATTTCCGAGAGCTACCTGATGGGCAAGTGCTTGGTATGCGCCAAGAAGTAATTGTTGACCGGTTTGACCGCGTGCATAGAAAGTTCGAGATACCTGCGCGCCACCGAAACTTCGATTGTCCAGCAAGCCTCCGTATTCGCGAGCAAAGGGAACGCCTTGAGCGACACATTGATCAATGACGTTGACGCTTTCTTGAGCAAGTCGATGAACATTGCTCTCTCGCGCGCGAAAGTCTCCACCTTTTACAGTGTCGTAAAACAATCGTTGAACGCTGTCGCCGTCGTTCTTATAATTCTTCGCTGCATTAATTCCGCCCTGCGCCGCAATCGAGTGCGCACGACGTGGTGAATCTTGAAAACAATATGCTTTAACTTTGTATCCCAGCTCGGCCATTGTGGCGGCAGCAGATGCGCCTGCAAGACCGGTACCAACAACGATGACCGTGAATTTGCGTTTGTTTGCGGGATTAACGAGTTTCGATTGAAACTTATGGTTGTCCCATTTATCGGCCATAGAGCCCTCGGGTACTTTTGCATCGAGCCGCGGTGAAGATGATGGTGACATGTGGAGTTTTCCTTATTTTCCGATGATGCCAAGTTGGATGGCAATCGGGAAGCTGACATTTCCTACAACGATCAGTGCTGCAAAACCTCGAGCAAACCATCGTCGAGCAGAGTTATATTTTGGATTATTGATTCCGAGCGATTGAAAAATGGACCACGCTCCATGTGCGAGGTGGAAGCCCAGAGCAATATTTGCCACGACATACAAAACAGTTACAGGAATACGTTGCAAAGACGCTGTTACATTACGGTACGCTTCACCGCGCTCGAATCCCGGATTAGCGAAGCCCCAGGTGAGATCGGCAAGATGCCAAAACAGGAAAAGGAAAATAATGATTCCGCCCCAACGCATTGTGCGGGATGCAAAACTTGCGGCAATATAATCACGGGGTGACTGGTATGCATTCTTGCTACCACGGGCGCGCCGGTTTTGAATTGTTAATGCATATGCTGCATGAAAGTGCACAATAAAGGCAACGATAAGTACAGAGCGAATAGCCCACAGAAGAACAGTGCGCGGAAGTAGAGGCTCGCCTATTTCTCGAAGGAATTCTGCGTAGTGGTTGAAAGTTTCTTCCCCCAAGTACATCTTGAGATTTCCGGCCATGTGCGAAAGGATGAAGCCCATAAGGACGACACCTGAGATTGCCATCGCGTATTTTTTCCCAACAGACGTGCGATAAAAAGCGATAGGCCATGCGAGTGTGCGTACAGGTTTCTTCCTCAGTGGCGATACCTGTGTGTTCATGAAGCCCGACTTTCTCGCTTGTATTGACGTATTTCCTAGTTCAACATTACTTGGGGCAGCCAAAGGGAATGAAACTCTCGTGCTAGCAACTTTCTTATATTTTCGAACCGGAGTTGCCCGTGAGTAGTTCACAGTGGTCAATTGCATGACGAGCGATTCGGTTGCTTGCCGCTTCGTATTTCTTTTCATCTTCGCGAACAGGTTCTCCATCGAGATATTTTTCGTAGCCATCAATCATGACTGTGTAGTCCTCGAGGAGCGAAGAGGGAAAGCTTTTAGCTTTTATTACCTGTTCCAGGAGACGTTTTTGCTCCTTGGGTTGGGCGGTAGCTACCTTGTCATCAAATTCTCGATATCTCTCGCAATATTGAGTGCGTTTCAGATCTCCTGTGACCTCTTTTTCTGATGAACTACAGCTCATTACCGTGATTGAGATGAACAGGGTCATCCCACCGATAATGAACGTTCGAAGTGAAAAGGTGAAATGGCTAGGCATGAGATATCAGCGTAATCGTGCTGGTCAGAGGTATTTCTATGGCACCCAGCTCGACTGCGTCCCGTGGCAAATGGAGTAGTTGTTTGCGCTGAGAGTGATTTTTTGAGGTGGTTTCGGTCGTAAAACGGCACAATGGGCCTGTACCCCTTGCATTGAGGCATGCAAAACAAGCAAAGTTACACGTCTGTAATTTCACGGTTGTCATTGGACACTCGTGAACAAGGGGGGACACAATGATTGAAATGCTTCACCAACACAAAGATCCGAACCGTTGGCAAACACGTGCCAATTGCTTGGGCGTTGATCCTGATCTCTTTTTTCCAGAGAGGGGTGCGTCTACTCGCGAAGCAAAATCTGTATGTGCGGGATGTGAAGTCAAAGCTGAATGCCTTGAATATGCTCTCTCGAACGGAGAGAAATTTGGTATCTGGGGCGGCTTGTCCGAACGCGAACGCCGACGCCTTCGTCGTCAGCGTGCTCTTGTTCGTAAAGCAGCCGAACAAGAACGCGAAACTGCCAGTCTTCTTGCGGCGCAAAGCGCTTAGTGCTGTCCTTATAGTCGTTGCACCGGCAAAGCCGGATACAACTCGCAGTCGCTCCTCTGTCGCTCCTCGTGATGTGAGTCCATTCGAGGTTCTTCGTTTCACTCAGAATGACTTAATCGTTGTTCGACCGTGCATGAAACGTCGAGCCCACTCCAATTAAGAAAACTGTATGACCACATCTCGAACTGTTTTTGCGGAACGAGCCCTACGAGTTCCACTGAGCTCGCCACGTTATGCGCATCAGCGATTGCGCGGACTTCTTCACATATCTCTCCTGTGTTCACGTTAACAACATCAACAATATTCATTGATACTTGAACAGAATTCTGATTTTCAAGCAAAAGTCCTATTGCACGCACGCCTTTGATTCCCCCTGAACTCTCACGAACGGTACGGGCAATTGATTGAGCAAGAGCAAGGTCCTTTGTCTCAAGAGTTATATTGACGGCAACTAGGGGTTCTCGAGCGCCGATACACATTGCTCCCGCTGTTCGATGAGCCATATTGTTTCCCAGGTCAGGTGCAATTGAAGAAAAAGCATTCTTCCGGATGAAGGGCAGCGTTCGTTTCTCTGACGAGGCTTCATCATAAAAGAAAATGGGAATGTGAAATTCCTCATGAACTTTCGCACCAAAATTCTGTGCGGCCTCGATGATTTTCTGTGACGGTTCCACACCAGCATTGTCGTATGAAACAAACGGAACGACATCGACAATACCTAGTCGAGGGTGGACCCCAAGATGACGATCTATTTCGAGGTGTTCAATTGCTGTACGCACCACACCGAATGCTGAAGCAGTGACCTCTTCGATTTCTTGTGATGCAATAGTCAATACGCTTCGGTTGTGATCAACATCTGAGTGAACGTCACGGACACATTCACCGCCCGCACTTGCGATCATTGCCACAAGATCGACGTTGGTCCCTTCGGAAATATTGATCACGCATTCGTAAATCATTCCCCATTCTTTCACGTCACGACACACTAAAACGATACACTTAAGACAATGCGTTTTGGTATTACACTTCCTCATTACGACTACAGTCTTGGATCGTCCTCGCCTATTTCGTTTGATGACGTTGCCCAGGCAGCAACCACTGCTGAACAGGCAGGCTTTGACGCCGTATATGTTTCCGATCATCTCTCGCTCGACTTGGCCAAGTACGGCGGATCGGTTTCTCTTGAAGGTGGCTCGGCTCCACAGTTTCACAGTCTCGATCCGCTCAGCACACTCGCAGCATTGAGTGCAATTACCAGCACGGTGAGGCTGGGAACACTTGTTTTGTGTGAAGCTCTTCGCCATCCAGTCATGACGGCAGCCATTGCACATACAATTGCGGATATTTCTGGTGGACGTTTCTCATTAGGAATGGGTGCAGGTTGGTATGAGCCCGACTATGAGATCTATGGAAATGAGATTCCGCCTGTCGGTGAACGTATGACACGTTTAAGTGAAAGCGTGCGTATCATCCGTGCACTCTTCGATGGCGACACTATTGAAATCGATGGAGAGTTCTATTCCTCGCGCGGTGCTACTCTGTCTTCTCCGCTTGCAGGGAGTTCGTATCGAGCTCATGAAATTCCACTCTTTCTTGGCGGGAAAGGTGACCGATTCCTCCGTATCGTTGCTCGCTATGCGCAAGGCTGGAATACGTGTTGGGCTTTCGAGTTCGATGCGTATGCGGAAAGAGTTTCTTCCTTGCATAAGGCTTGTGAAAAATATGATCGTGATCCAGCGAGTGTTTATCAATCGCTGGGTCTCTATTGCATGGTGGCCGATACGGAAAAAGAACTTCACAGTCATTTCGATGAAATAGTGAGATTATCTCCTGACGGTGTTGCTGATGGAAAGACGCTTGAAATGTGGCGACAGGGGCGCTTGGTCGGTACGACAGAACAAGTTGCCCACCAGCTTGCCACGTGGTCAGAACTTGGGGTGCGTGAAATAATCGTTAATCCAGGCTTCGCACCTTTCCATGTTGGTTCTCTTGATGTCATCGATCATTTGGGAGATTGTTTACACAGAGCTTGCGATATGGCAGGGTTGAGCGAACGCCCGATGACTAACACTGCCTCACCTGTGCTCTAGGGTTATAGAGGTTGGTCAATAAAAGAAAGGGTCTTCATGGGAACTCCAGAAATCATCATTGTTGCCATCGTGGTTATTCTTCTCTTCGGTGCGTCGGCTTTACCTAAATTCGCTCGTAGTATCGGACAAGCTAAGAAAGAATTTGAAAAGGGTGTAAGTGAAGGATCCAAGGATGAAACCGACGGAACAAAAGCTTAAATTCTGAATATTTGCTGAATACATGTTTCCACTCTCAGCATTAAATTTTTGTAAAACTTCAATAGATCGTTAGCCTGTATCAATATGAATGATGAGTTCACTCCTCCCTCCGTACCTGAACCACCACTTCCCAAAGCTCCAGAAGGGCAACCTGGTTTGGGTTATGCTGCTATTCGTCCCGACACTCAGCAAGAGAAGCAAGAATCGGTTACATCTCCTCGAAGAGGCTCAGTAGCAGCAGCGCTTTTCTTCGGTCTCGTTTTCGGTGCACTTATTGTTTCGAGCATGTGGTTTTATCAATACCGCAATTCATACTTCTACCAAGTCCAATCCAACTCCTCTGTGCTTGCTAAGCCTCGCGATATCCAACAAGTTCTCGCACACGCGGAACCTGCAACCGTTGCAATAACGATAAATGGCGACGCCGCCAGTGCAGGTAGCGCAGGAACCGGCTTTATTTATTCGTCCGATGGAGTTGTGGTCACGAATGATCATGTTGTTGAAGGAGTGAAGGGTCGCATCATCGTTACGTTGGGGGATGGTCGTTCTTTTGTCGCAAAACTTTTGGGAAGTGACCCGCTTCAAGATCTCGCTGTCCTCAAAGTCGAAGCGAAAGGATTGCCTTCCGTCAAACTTGGGAAGTCCAGCGAGATCAAAGTAGGAGATGACGTCGTCGCCATTGGAAACGCTCTTGCGCTCGAAGGTGGCTTGAGTGTCACACGCGGAATTATTTCCGGACTCGACCGAACGATTGATACAGAAGCTAATACGCAACTCCAGGGCATCATGCAAACCGATGCTGCAATTAACCGAGGTAATTCAGGTGGACCTCTTGTTAATTCAAAGGGTGAAGTGATTGGTATCAATACTGCCATTGCTAACCCTCTGTATTCTCAGAATATCGGTTTTGCAATTGCGATTGATAACGCAAAGCCTGTAATTGAGGATCTTCGGCATGGGCGAAGTCGCAAGATTGCTTTTATTGGGATAGCAGCTCTTGATGTGAACGACCGGCTTGCTCGGGAACTTTCACTTAAAGTTGATGAGGGTGCTTTGATCATCGAGATTCAAGCAGGATCTCCCGCGAGCAAAACTGAACTCCAGCTTGATGATGTTCTTGTGAAGATTAATGGCAAGAAAATTAAGAATGCACAAGATATGGTCACTGCGATTCGCTCAAAGAAACCCGGCGATGAAGTAACTGTGACTTATAACCGTGCAGGCAAGGAAAAAACGATCAAGGTGACCTTGGTGGAG
This sequence comes from uncultured Burkholderiales bacterium, assembly GCA_964391505.1. Lineage (GTDB taxonomy): Bacteria > Actinomycetota > Acidimicrobiia > IMCC26256 > JAGPDB01 > JAGPDB01. The sequence continues at coordinate 65,392 of CAYMMG010000003.1, forward strand.
CGGCCGGTCTAGACTAGTCGGCTATGACAGCTATCGAACCAGAAGAGATCCCCACCATTGGCCATGTAAAGATTGTTTACTATGGACCAGTTCACCCGCACTGGGGTATCGAAAAAGATTTTGGTGACGACGATGTAATTAATGGTTTCCGTCAGCGAGTTGCGGCACGTTTAAACTTTGTTCCTCCTCACGATCCTCAATTTCGTCGTAACCGCGAACGTGTTATCAAGGATGCAGAGCGCGAAGGTATCGTTGTTGATTGGGACTTAGGCTTCGACGAAGTCGAAGAGTAAACACAGCGATTACCTTGTCATCCTGAGGCTTCTATTACCTTGTCATCCTGAGTGAAACGAAGGATCTCCGCGCAGCGGTGTTTAAAGTTTTCCGCTGCGCAGAGATTCCTCGCAGGCTCGGAATGACTACCGTACGTTCAGAATGGCTGGTTCGAGGCATCAAACGACAATATTTATTCTTCGCTTGAATCACCTATTTCGTCCATACGAGTCTCAGGCATATTGCGTTGAGCATCGGATAGTTTTCTTTGTGTGTCTGCTCGGTAAACTGCAATGTCCATAAGTGATTGATGTGCTGTTGTAAACCGTGGCATGTGTACCCATCCCGAGCTTGTGAGACGCCAGTGCTCATTTTCATCATCGAGAAGTTCGGTCAAAGCTTCATTGATATATCGACGCGTGTGTTCTTGATAGAGAGGGACGAGAACTTCCACGCGGTGGTCAAGATTGCGTACCATTAAATCTGCGGAACCTATATAGAGTTTCGCTTCATCCCCATCACCAAAGCGATATACGCGTGAATGTTCAAGGAAGCGACCGATAACTGATTTCACGCTGATGCGAGGGTGAGCAGCGATTGACTCTGGCGTGAATCCACATGAAGCTCGTACGATGACTTTAACTTCGGCTCCCTCATCTGCTGCATCGCAGAGTGCTGAAAGAATTGCATGATCAACAATGTTGTTGCATTTAATAATGATGGAACCTCCCGGGCATGCCTGTTCATCGAAGAGTTCAAGAAGTCTCTCTCGCATATTTTGGGGAGCAACCAAAATCTCGCGATAATTATCGATGGACGTGTATCCTGTTAGATCATTAAAAAGATCACCGACGTCGCGCCCAATGCGTCCATCGGATGTGAACAGGTCAAAATCTTCGTAAACTCCAGCGGTTGAAGGATTGTAGTTGCCTGTAGAAATATGAGAATAGTAACGAATGCCTTCTCCTTCTTCACGAACGATGTGCAAAAGTTTTGCGTGAGTTTTGAGGCCGACTTTTCCATATAAAATATGAACGCCTGAACGTTCTAATTTTTTTGCTCGTTCAATGTTTGTTTGCTCATCGAAACGTGCTTTTAATTCAACGAGTGCAACAACTTGTTTACCGTTTTCTGCTGCATGACAAAGGGCTTGAACGATAGGGGAGTTAACGCCTGCAGCACGGTAGAGAGTTTGTTTAATTGCGAGGACATCGGGATCTTGAGCTGCTTGGTAGACAAGGGCTTCTACCGTTTCCTCGTAGCTTTCGTATGGTCGATGGATGAGAAGATCGCGATCGCGAAGTATGGAAAAAAGATCTGTCCGAGTTGCGGGTACTTTATTGAGACGTGCAGGGAGCTTTGGTTTCCACGGCGTATAGCGCAGTGCAGGAAAATTGAGTTGAGCAATATGTGCGAGATCGGCAAGGTCGAGCAAGCCTTTGATGCTGAAGATGCGTGAGGAATCTAACGCTACTTCATTTTGAATCATTTCCGCCCACGAGTTATCTATTCCTTCTTGAATTTCTAAACGCATAGATTGACCAAATCGTTGACGACGACGAACAACTGTGTTCATTGCTTCAAGCAGGTCATTCTCTTCGTCGAGTTTGTATTGACTGGATCGAGTGACACGAAAAACGAAATCGGATTCCAGATCCATGCCAGGGAAAAGTCGATCCCAGTAGTGTTGAACAATCGCTTCGAGAGGAATAAAAGTATTTGTATTGGGTACTTGAATAAGACGTTCGAGGTTGGTGGGTATTTTGACGCGAGCAAAACGCTGGACTCCTGTTTTAGGTTCTCTTAATATAAATGCCAAGTTGATACTCAGAGAGGAAATCCAAGGGAATGGGTGTGCGGGATCAACAGCAAGTGGAGTCAAAACCGGATATACGCGTTCATCAAAATATTCATTGGCCCACAGCTTTTGTTCTGTATTTAGTGTGTCTACAGTCGCTATACGAATCCCGTGAGTTTCCAACTCATTCATAAGCGTGGTGAAAACCTGATATTGCACGGATGTGAATTCCTGGGAACGTGCAAGGAGAGCAAAGACAAGATCATTTCGTTTTGCGCTCGTTACGGAGCCCGCCTCTTCAGCGCTGAGAGCAGCGATTCGAACTTGAAAGAATTCATCAAGATTGGCCGCCGTAATACTCAAAAAATTAAGTCGTTCAAGTAAGGGAATCGATGGGTCGGTGGCACAGCGTAGGACGCGGTCGTTAAAGTCCATCCAGCTGCTATCCCGGTCTAAAAATGAAGAATTCATAAGGATTGTTTCGGCTCATAGTGCTGAGTTCGTTACCATTAGTTTGATGAAATCTTCTCGAGTCCCACAGCCGCGCTTACGTTCCTACCCATATTTCCCCCTCATGATGCTCATTCACGGCACCTCAGCTCTGATCGATGCAGCAGTTGCGGTGACCTTGGCCTCTAGTGCTCTCTTTAGTGTGAACCCGAGCGAGGCCCGCTTTTCTATTGTCCTTTCCTTGTTAGTCACGATGGTGCCCTTTGTCCTCTTGGCGCCGAGTGCATCACTGCTGGTGGAAAAGATACGCTTCCCACGCATCGTTGTTGCTATCACTATCAATGCGTTTCGTTTGATTGGATTAATTCTTATGGCGATGGCGTCATCCCATTCGTCAAGTACCCGTCTTGCTATTTTTCCTCTGGCATTCGTGATGTTGACCTTGTCCAAATGTTACGTCGTTGCAAAAACGTCTGCGCTCCCTCAAGTTACGACAACAGCCAATTTTCCCTATTTCTCTTCGAGACTTTCGATGACGACAGGTATTCTTTCCGTTGTCGCTGGATCGTTGTTCTTTTCGGTCAATAGTGTGATCTCCGAATCAGGAACACTGTTTTTCGCTGCAGGTATTGCATCCGTGGCCGTTGTCATTTCAATCATGTCGTACCTAAAGATTCACAAGCGTTATCAACTCAGCGATGAATATGAGGTTGAATCCGAAACTTCGGAAGAGGATGTTATAAATGCCAAGCTTTCGTCGCGCAATCGAGGACGTGCAATTGTTTCTCTCTTCATGTATGTGAGTGGAATCCGTTTTGCAGTTGGCGCAGCGACCGTGGGAATAGGATTGACATTTCGAGAAGATAAATTCATTTTGGGTTTATGCTTTCTAGTCGCTGTAGTTGCTTCCTACATCACAAATATTGTGGCGGTGAAATTAAATCGTTCACGTATTGCCTTAATAGTGAACTATTTTTTCCTTGGCGCGCTGTGCGTTGCAGCTTTATGGCTATTAGCTTCGTCGTCATCGATCTTTTATATTGCTCTTTCGGCCGTGCTCGGATCGTTGGGCGCATATTCTCGCGTTGTATATGAGTCTCGTGCTGCACATATCATTCCTCTTGAATTCAGTGCGCGTATTCTTTCGCGAGGAGAAGTGTGGATGCAGTTTTCGTGGGTGCTCGGAGCCCTCTGTGCTGTGATTTCCTATTCATCGGTTTTCTTAGGGCTGCTGTGTTTCGCAGGAAGCTTATTTAGTATTCGCGCGTATGCAGCAACGATGACAGCGCTTAGGAATTAGCGTGCGAGGTCCGACCTCCCGGGACTGGGAAACAAGGTCCGTCCTCAAAAAACTGAAACCTCTACGCCAGAATTGCGATGCCGGGCAATGAGGTCCGACCTCTTGAACTAGGTGATCAACTAAACATTCGTGTTTTTTTGAGGTCGGACCTCGCGCGCTAGTTTTCCATCATTTCGAGGCGCGCTAGCCATAATCCGGGTGCTGCGAATTCAGACTCAGTTGGAATCATTTCCTCTTTGTACCAAAGCTCATGGAGTAGATTTTCGCTTCCTCGCTCCACAACGCCGTCAATAAAGGCTGCGGCAATATCTCGAGACTTATTTGACACGGCAACTCCAAAAAGTTGTTCTACGAATCTGTCTGCGTCTGATGTCGTCACGGTGATGCGTTTGCGAGCTTCTTGGATGATCCGATAATTAGGAAGGAGGGGTTCAAGACCCTTGTGCATTACCCATTCGACATATGCGTCATGTAGAGAGCTAACGCGACCTATTTCCTCATCAAGTATGTCATGTGCAGGTGTTCGTAGTGTTTGAAACATTTGCTCGGGCGTAACGTTGATAGCCATGACGGATTCTGGATTATTCATATCCATGTCACTCATGAGTTCTTCAAGTTTGTAGGGGTTGAGTTCGTATGCGGCAACGTAGCGTGTGCAGAGGTTGTCAAGACGTGCAGTGAGCCAACTCTGGTTACGAATGTGGGCACGCAAGGTTTGCAAGATGAGGAAGTAAAGAATCGCTTCATCGGTGGGCACGCTCCAGTCAGTGGAAAACTTTTGTACCGCTGATGCAATCATGCCTACACGTGCAGGCAATTTTGTGGGCAAGAGAACATCGTCATCTCCATACGCGCGATGACTCAAGAACCCAAGCATTGTACCTGCTTGTACTCCGAACATCATGGGAGCAACGGTACGCGAAATAATGGATTGCAGATCAAAACCGAAAGGTTGTGTCTCGTCTGGTTCTATCGGCTCTTCTTGTCCTCCTCCAAAAGAAGGGCTCAAACTCTTTGACGCTTCTTCGAGGGGACCTTGCATCGATGTGATGTAATCATGTGTCCATGAAACGCGATCTGTAACAACAAGAGGTAGGGCGGAAACATCATCTGCGCTCGCTTGTTGAGAAACATAGGATTGTGCCGCGGGGTAAATCTGAGTGCAACGATCGGTGAAAGAAGGATCAATCGCGAGTGCAGCAGTTTTTGTAGGGGGTGTAGCGAGCAAGGCCATGATGTTCATGATTTCTGCCATTGGATCTTGTTGCCCGGGAGATGGTTGTTCTTCATTAGCAGAAGGATCATCTTCAATTTCTCGAGCAGCGATATCTGCTGCAACGCGTTGTGCGATCCCCATCGGACTACTTTCAGTACCGCCCCCCAAACCAGAAATACCTGATGCAAAGTTCAATTGACTTGATCCCATCATGTCGTTGAGCATGCCAGAAATTGCTTCAGGGTCTAGAGAAAAACCAAAAGGTGAAGACGGGTTGTTATTCTCGTCATGCGAATCAGAATTTTCCGGATCATTAATATTGTCGTTTGACGTCACAGTTCTATTCTACGCCTTTAAAAACGCAAACTCCATTGGAAAATATTGTCAGATCTTTTCATTACAGTGCTTTAACGCATAGGGTTAGAGATGTATTCCACTGTTTTACGCGAAAGTAGCATCACAGGGAGCGATCGGAGGAGCGACCGCGAGAACTGTCGGGCTTTGCCTGCGGTTCGACTTTAAGTCACAGGGAGCGACCGCGAGAACTGTCGAGCTTTGCCTGCGGTTCGACTATAAAGCTGCAGCAAGCTCGTTCTCGTATTTAGCGATATAGGCATCCCACTCAGGTGTGAAGTAGCGCACACGAACTTTTTTATATTCTTTGATCGACCATAATAATGTGTATTCGCTGATACCTGTTTCGGCTGCAATGGCAGCGACAGTTTCTTCGCACTCGCTTGCTTTATGTCCGTGAATCATCGTGAAAACACTGTAAGGCCAGTCGTCGTAGGTCGGTCTCTTGTAGCAATGACTTACTGCTGAAAATCCTGCCATCTTCGGTCCGATTTCTTCACACTGTTCTTCGGGCACTGCCCACACTCCCATGGCGTTTGCTTTGTACCCTGCATGACGATGGTTCATCACCGCAGCAAAACGACGCATGTATTTCTTTTCTTTGAAATCAGCCAATGTAGAAAGAACATCATCTTCACTGCATTGTGCTTCGATAGCAAGTGCTGCAAAGGGGCGCGACACTAAGGGAAGGTCTTCTTGTGTTTCGCGAATGATTGCGAGTTCTTTCTCGGAAAACTCGGGGATGTCCATGATTGCTTCACGCTTAGGTCGTTCATGGGGGAGTACTTCCGACTTAGCATCTGGCTTAGTCTGACCAGTCATGTCTAACTTCACGCCAATTTTGTAAAGCTTCAAGGTAGGAAGTTTGCGAGTAACCAATGAACCGCTCATGTCGTGCAACATGTTGACATGCGCGTCAAGGGATTGATGGGGAGGAACAGCAACGGTGTACCAAAGGTTGTATACGTTGTTACGTTTGTAGTTGTGACTGACGCCAGGGTGTGAATTAATGATCGATGCGGCTTCTTCGATATGGTCTTCATCAACTTTTGCAGCGACGAGTGCAGACATGTATCCCAGTGCGCGTGTGTCGTAAATTGCACTGAGTTGGCGAAGTATGCCGAGCTCTTTGACGGTACGCAATTCTTCGATAACCGTTTCTTCTGAGATATCAAATTTTTCGGCCAAAGCTAAGTAGGGTTGCGCAACAAGAGGAAAGGACCACTGCACTGCATTAAGGAGTTCTTTTTGTCTATCTGTAATATCCATCTATCTATTGTCGCAAACCTGCCATTCATACAAGGAATTGATGAGATTTGATCGGGCTGGATGCTTTTGGGTAATGGCGAGTAATATAGATGTTCTTACATATATGTGGTTTTTACTTTTTGCCCTAGGGGTATGCTTTGTTGGATACGGAATCGTTCACTTACGACATCGGACTCCCACCTCGATGGATTCGAGCATCGATACGTTCGCCCAAAAACGAAATGCTCTCGCGCCGGCCACGCCTCGGCGCAGACGTTAGCGACGTGTTTCAAGGATGAGATACATGGCACGTGATTTAGCAATTGACTTAGGAACAGCAAATACGCTTGTTTATGCAAGGGGCAAAGGCATCGTCTTGAATGAGCCGACCGTCATTGCGCTTAACCAGCAAAATAAAGAAGTTCTCGCCATGGGTCATGAAGCTTGGCAAATGATCGGTCGTACACCAAGCTACATTGTTGCTGCGCGGCCCTTGCGCGGTGGAGCCATCACTGACTTTGAAGTAACCCAACGCATGATTCGATTGCTTTTTCAGCGCGTGGGCGTTTCTCGCATGAACCGTTCGCGTGTTCTTATTTGTGTGCCATCGGCCATTACTCATGTGGAGCAACGAGCAGTACTTGAAGCTGCACGACGTGCAGGAGCTGCTGCAACATATCTAATCGAACAACCCATGGCAGCCGCAATAGGTGCAGGGCTTGATATTCACGAGCCCATTGGCAACATGGTCGTTGATGTCGGAGGGGGCACCAGCGAAGTTGCCGTCATTGCTCTTGGAGGAATTGTTGCTCTCGAAGCAAAGCGTGTTGGAAGTTTTGACATTGATACTGCGATTCAAAATCATGTGCGCAAAGAACACGGTGTTGCTATTGGTGAGCGAACCGCGGAAGAAATCAAGCTTGCTATTGGTTCTGCTTATGTTACAGAAGACGAATGTAATGCAGAAGTGCGAGGGCGCGATTTGATGTCAGGTCTTCCTCGTGTGGTGATATTGACTCCACAAGAAGTACGTGAAGCAATTGAAGAGCAGGTTCGTGAAATTTGTGATGCTGTTGTCTCTGCCTTATCTCGCACACCTCCCGAACTGGCACAAGATCTCATCATTCGCGGCATTCATCTTGTCGGTGGTGGTGGGCTTCTGAAAGGTCTCGACCAACGCATTTCAAACGAAACGCAACTTCCTGTTCATATTGTTCAGCAGCCGCTCGAGTCGGTTGTATTGGGAGCGGGTCGATGCCTCGAAGCATTTGATTCTCTTAAAGACATGTTTATGGGCAAGCCCTCTGTTTACAGCTAACTTGCGTGCGAGGTCCGTCCTCTTTATCGCTTCACCAAACGCAATCGTCCGGCATCGGAAGTTTTCTTTTAAGGTCCGTCCTCTTGAACTGGGTGATTAACTAACCCTTCGCGTTTTTTTGAGGACGGACCTTGTTTCCCAGTCTCAGGAGGTCGGACCTCGCACTCTAATTTAGAGGCCAAACCCCACACTCTCGTTAAGTAAACTGCATGCGAGGTCGAAAATGATATTGTCATGAAATTTCTGTCATCACGCACCACTCGAATCATTATCTTTGTTTTTCTCGTTCTTTGTGTGGGTGTAGGAGGTTTCGCATTCTCTTCGTCGCGGTCCTCAGATCCTCAAGCGATACAGGACAACCCGATTCCCGCTGCCAAACCTCGCAAGACCACAACCACACAGGCCACGGTCCCCGTACCCAATCTTCCCCAACCGCAAGATTCACCTGTGGATCCCTATGAGAAAGTTCCTATCAACGAGATGGGAACTATCGAAATTCCCAAGATTGGATTAAAGACGAAAGCGTACGAAGGTGTGTGGTTAACCGTTGTTAATGTTGGTCCTGGGCACTGGCCAGGAACTGCTCAACCGGGCGAATACGGAAATACTGTTTTTGCTGGACATCGAGTTACGCATTCGAAACCATTTCGAAAAATTGATGATTTGGTAAATGGTGATGAGATCGTTGTGACCACGTCAACAGGGCGACATGTCTATAAAGTGACAGGACATGAAATCGTTGAGCCAAACGATATATGGATTGTTGATCAAACTCCCGGATATCGGATTACTCTCTTTGCCTGTCATCCTCCTGGATCGGCAGCTCAACGCTATGTTGTCTACGGCGACTTGGTTGATCCGCCCGAAGACGCAACTACTAGCATGTAAAGTTCATGAATGAACAGGAACACACTTCAGAATCTATAATTCCTCCCGACCAAGAGCTAGTCCGCAAGAAATTATTTACATCATCGCGTGTAATGAAAATCGTTTGTGTTTTTGCGATATTGATAACGATCGGAATGTATTCCACAACCCAGATCCATGTCGACAAGGTCATTATTAAACCAGGTACAGCAGAGATAGTGTCCAATGCGATTTCAGTGAACGACGTCACTACGTATAAATCGGAAGGGAGCTTTCGGTTTCTAACAGTGTACGTTTCAGAAAAGAGACCCACCGTTGCAGAGTTTCTTAAAGCAAAGTATCTGGGCGGGTATAACGCGATCCTTCCTTGGGAAGAAGTTAATGGAAAATTCAGCGTTGATCAGGTTGCTGAGCTAAACCAGGCAATGATGAAAGCTTCACAAAATACTGCATCTGTTGTTGCGCTGAATGCGATTGGTTGCAACGTTATTGAACAGGGAACAGGTGCGATAGTCGCTCTTATTCAAAAGAAATCTGCTGCTGAAAATAATCTTAAAGTGGGTGATGCCATTATCGAAATCGAAGGTATACCCATTATTACGGGTAAAGATGTGGTTACGGTTATCGGCACGCATAAACCAGGAGACAAAGTTTCCTTGACAATCGAACGTGGAAAAAAGAAGACAAAAAAAACTTTAACAATTACATTAGGTAAACGACCCGACAAAAAAACCACAGGATTTCTGGGGATAAGCGCTGTTACAAGAGATCAAGAATTCAATTTTCCTATTGATATTGCTATCAACCCTGGAGCGGTTTCTGGCCCTTCGGCAGGGCTTGCATTTACTCTCACAATTATTGATCAACTCACTAAAGGTGATCTCACCGGCGGCAATGTAGTTGCTGTTACCGGCGAAATTGCACTTGACGGAACTGTGTCGAAGGTTGGCGGAGTGGAACAAAAAGCAGTTGCAGCAAGAAGAGCGGGCGCAAAAGTGATGCTCGTACCCAAAGGTGAACTCAAAGAGGCTCGCAAACATTCTGGTCCTATGGAAGTTTTTGAAGTATCAAATATTTCACAAGCGATTGAAGTTCTAGAACAGTCAGGCGGAGTGCCGCTCGAGCAGATGCAGAGTTGCCCTACTTCCTAGTAGAATATTGCACACGCAAAATTCTCATATCAAGGAGGCGCAAAGTGGCTGAAACGGATCGAACAGGATCACGTTCTGTGCGCATGACGAGCGAAGAAATAGTTCAGAGGGGTTTCCCTTCTAAAGGTCGCGGTATTGCCGAATCAGAAGTTCGCTCATTTTTGCGTCGGGTAGCCGATGAGGTTGAGCGTCTCGGTAAGCGCGAAGATGAGTTGACTGATCAGGTAACAGAATTAAAAGAAGCTCTTGCGTCTAAGCCAAAAGCCACAAAGGCAGAGCTTTTAGAGAGTTTGGGAGCCCAAACAACGCGAGTTCTCTCGAGCGCCGAGGAAGCTGCAGAACAAATGTTGGCAGACGCAAGTGAGCAATCTCAAGCTATCCGAGCTAGTGCGGAAAAAGAATCGGAAGAAATGGTGATTGAAGCTCGCGCGCAAGCAGAACAAATGATTGTCGATGCACAAGCACGTGTTCGTGCATTACAGGAAAGTTCTCAGCGTGATGCCGTAATGGTTATTGGTGAAGCGCGCACACAAGGTAGAGAAATTTTTCAAGAGTCAGTTGTTGTGCGTGAACAAATATTGAAAGATCTTTTACGTCGACGAGATCTATTAATGGAACAGATTGATGAATTGCGTAAAGGCCGTGAAGAACTACTTGAGTCTTACAAGGTTGTTAAAGGGTCGTTTCAAAAAGCAACAGATGCACTTCATGGCGTGGAGGAAAAAGCATCGAGTGAGCTACTCACAAGCCCTGCAGATGTGGATGCCTTGCTTAAAGCTCCTGTTGAATTGCCGAGTGTCCTTGATGCCGGACATCCTCTTCCCAGTTTTGATCAGAATCAAGCTCTCTCAGAACGCGTTGTGCAAGAAGAAACAAGTATTGATGTTCCTCTCGATGTAGATGATGAGGCTGAGGAAATAACACATCAAGAATCCGATGAAGATGTCTTTGCCGCAGGCAAGCGTAAGAAACTTACGAGGTATATGAAAGATGCTCTGGGAGTTGGCGAAGATGGCCAACTGAATAGCCCAGATGATTCCGATGTGACAGCAATAGGTACTGTGACAACGGTTCCCAAGAAAAAAGATGTGGGCGCACTGTTTCAAAGTCTAAAAGAACAATCTGATGCTGTCGAAGACGACGCTACTTTGAAGGAGACGCAAGAAGCGCCTGTTGCTGAAACGAAGGTATCGAAGAAAGCAAAGAAAAAAGCTGCAAAAAAAGATCCGATCGCAGTTCGCGATGATGCTCTATCAAACGTCACGACAACAATTTTGCGAAAAGCAAAAAGACAGCTTCAAGACGAACAAAACGAAGTTCTTGAAGCTTTACGGACGATAAAAGGGAAAAAGCGAGTTGCTGCAGAAAATATTTTGCCCGATGAGCAGACGCAGCTCAAGTCATGGGAAGAATCTATCCGTACAGATCTTGAAAAGGTTTTTGCGGCAGGTGCTGCCACTGTATCTTCAGAAAGATTCACCTATGAAGAAGACGCCCTCAAGAGTGCAGTGAATTGGATCGTTGCTCCTCTTCGCGAAACATTGGCCATGGCTATTGACGAAGGCGATCAGGCGGATGCAACCTCGCGTGTTGGCGCACGTTACCGTGAATGGCGAAATTCTGATTTAAAAAATGCTCTTTATGATGGTTTATGCTCGGCATTCAACACAGGTGTTCTTGTTGCAGCGAAAAAATCGGGAGATGTGACAATTTCTTGGAGTGTCGAGAAAGCAGGGCAGTGTCCTGATTGTGACGACAACGCTTTAGAACCAACAGCTGCAGGAGAATCTTTCCCCACAGGCCAAACTGCGCCTCCAGCTCATTCGGGCTGCCGGTGTGTTCTTGCTGTCGTGTAGCAATCTGTTTGTCTGAGGGGGAGGGTCCGACCTTGGAAAAGGTTCAGTCTTTGTAGACTCTCTTTTTTCTTTTCCAAGATCAGACCCTAAAAGCAATATGCCCGACGGTTCTCGCGGTAGTCGCTTCGCTCCCTGTCCTGGTTTTATTATCGAAGCACCGGCAAAGCCGGATACTTCTCGCGGTTCGCTCCTCCGATCGCTCCCTGCGATCACTTGCGCCTAGCATGGCTGCATGCCTTTAAACGAACGTCCTAAGCCAGTCGAGTTTCGACCACCTTCGAAAAAAACAATAGTTATCGTTATTATCGCCGTTA
>CAYMMG010000003.1:77636-110939 GCA_964391505.1 uncultured Burkholderiales bacterium
GTCGAGTTTCGACCACCTTCGAAAAAAACAATAGTTATCGTTATTATCGCCGTTATCGCGTTCTTTGTGATAACGAGTCTCAAATCAGTAGCCACGTTCTACACCGATTCACTCCTGTTTAGTTCTCTTGGTCAAGGGTCAACTTTTAAGAAGCTCCTTGGCGCACGGCTTTTTGTTCCTACCGTTGCTTTTGTGGTGATGACCATCTCGGTGGCACTTACTATTTTTCTTGCGACGCATTTTGGTCGCAAGAATTCATTGGCCACCACATTTGACGAATGGATCATTCCTCTCGCTCGGGTATATAAATCTAAAACAGCATTGATTCGTAATGTTCTTGCAATCGCGTTCGGCGCTCTATTCGCGAGCTCGACGGTAGGTCGCTATAAAGAATGGATTCTTTTCCAAAACTCTCAAACTGTAGGCACAAAAGACCCCCTATTTAAGAAGGACATTGGCTTTTACCTTTTCGAACTTCCCTTTATCCGTCTAGCGTTGAGTTGGACATTTGGGGGGCTCGTCGTTCTTATTCTCGTCGCATTTTGTGCGCACTACATTAATGGTTCTATTCGTCTCGAGAGAGCAGCGCGACATGTTTCTGTCGCTGCAAAAGTTCATCTTTCCGTTTTATGTGCAATCGCGGGGTTCGTGAAATCTGCTCAGTACTACTTTGATCGGTTTGCTCTCGTTCACTCGACACGGGGCGCTGTAGATGGAGCAACGTATACCGACGTCAATGCTCAACTTCCTGCAACCCGTTTGTTGATATTTGTTGCCGTTATTGCGTCGATTCTTTTCTTGGTGAATGTCTACCGCAAGGGAGTGGTTCTTCCTTTAGTAGCAATTGCATTGTGGCTGATTGTTTCGCTAGTAATAGGTAATGTGTATCCATTGGTTGTTCAAACGTTCGTTGTTAAGCCTTCACGTAATACGAAAGAAAAGTCATTTACACAACGCAATATTAGAGCGACCAGAACAGCGTATGGACTCAATGACGTTGAGTCCACGGATGTGGCCTTTACTCAAGGAATTACGAAAGAAACAGCTCCAGATGTAAAAGCGGTATTGAAGAATTCTCTTTTATGGAATGAGAGTTCCTTAGATCCCTGGTTTCAACAGAAGCGTGGAGAACAGATCTATGAGTTTAAGGCTTCGGATCGTGACCGCTACAAGGTAGATGGCAAAATCATTCCCGCGTTTGTTGCAGCACGGGAACTCGTTGCTTCTGATTCATTGCCCGACACTTCTTGGCAATCTCGTCATGCTACCTATTCGCATGGATTTGGCGCAGTAATTTCAAGCGGATCATCTGTGATTACAGGTAATGAACCCGATTATCTTGTATCAGATCTTCCGTCAGAATCAAAGAGCGCCCCTGTCGAAGGTTTAGATCTTTCAAGCGCAAAGGCCCGTCTTTACTTCGGTGAAGGTCTTGAAGATTTTGTTTTTGTCGGATCGACCAAGTCAGAGCAAACGCCTACTAATGACAAGATTGATGTGAGTGACTTAGGCGGTGTAAGAATTAATAATCCAATCAAAAAAGCAGCATTTGCTTTGCGATTTGGTGATTACAATATTTTGATTGCTGATGCGGTGACAGACAAATCAAAGATCGTCTATGAACGCGATCCAGGTGCTCGTGTGAAGAAAATCGCACCTTTCCTTGACATAGATTCGAATCCTTATCCAGTGGTGACTAATGGGGAAGTTGTTTGGGTCGTCGATGCGTATACATCCTCCGATCAATATCCTTATTCACAGTATGTCAGTACGGACAATCTCTACGCCAACAATGTTCTGAAGAAAAAGCTCAACTATGTACGCAACAGTGTTAAGGCAACAGTAAACGCTCGTACGGGGAAAGTAACGCTCTTTGTTGTGGATTCAAAGGATCCGTTGATCAAGGCGTATTCTCAAGCATTCCCCAAACTTTTCACGGATGTATCGAAAGCCCCGCAAGAGATTGTGGACCACTTCCGATATCCTGAAGACCTCTTCAATGTACAAACCGAAGTGTATGCGGATTATCACATTACTGATCCCACAGTGTTGTTGAAAGGTTCGCAGCGTTGGCAACCAGCCCCTGGTGGTACAGCGAGTGCAGATGTAGTTACAAGTAACTCAGTAGTGACTACAGTACAGGGCGGCCGCGCTGATAAGGCAAAGTCGACAGGTGGTCAGTTACCTCCGCTTTATCAATATATTCAGCACACCGCGATGACTTCACCTCAGTTTGTATTGACGCGTGCATTCGTTCCTATTCGAAGTTCATTTAAAATGGATTCATTCCTGAGCGTTAGTTCGGATGGTAGCGATTACGGCAAGATGAGGCTCATTTCTTTTGATGCTGATCCAGATACATCAGCATTGTCACCAACTCAGATGGTGGGACAGATCAATACGGATAAAGAATATTCACAAGAAGTAACTCTTCTCGATCAGCGGGGATCTATCGTTCTGAGTGGCCCACTTCAAATCATTCCCGTTGCTAACACCGTGGTGTATGTGCAGCCAATTTATGTCCAGGGCAACACGAAAGATTCACGACCTGTACTTACTTATGTCACTGTTTCGGTGAGCGGTCGGACGGTATGTGCTCCCTCGATCGATGAAGCGATTGATGCTTTAGTAAGTGGAACATCTTTGTGTGTTCCTTTCACGCAGAACGTCGGTACGGGTTCTGCAACTCCCGCACCGACTCCCACTCCTACGACTCCAGTTCCTACACCAACACCTAGTGACCCAAATGATCTCTCCGCTTTGAGCGATGCGCAGCTTGTTAGTCGACTTGCAGCAGCAGGGGATGCCTACGAAAAAGCGAAGAACCCTCTTGATCTAGGAGCCTTACAGAAGGCGGCCGATGAAATGGTTCGTTTGAGTGCAGAACTCAATAAACGAGGCGGTAGTTAGGGTTGTCCCTTGGAAAAACGGAGTAACACAGAGAATCTCACAAGAGATTTCTCATACGTTTTCCAAGGGGCGGCCCTCCCCATAAAGTAACTAGGCAGCAGCAGTTCGTTCAGTTGTGCCGGAATTTATACCCGAAGGTGTTGTTGTAGTTACTGCTAGGCATCGCTTTTTAGTGACTTGCTGAGTAGAATGCATGTAACGAAAGTGCCCTTTGTGACATTTTTATAACCTCAGAGGACTGAAACCTTGTTGGTGTTAGGCAGTGAATAATTATGGCAAAACCGGATATTGACTTAGGAGCGTACAAGCTCGGGTGGTCTGACAAGGTGGATTATGCCATCAAGCCCAAAAAAGGCCTTAACATCGATGTAGTTAAGGAAATTTCTCACTCGAAAAGTGAACCTCAATGGATGACGGATTTCCGACTCAAGGCACTCGATCGTTTTGAAAAGAAACCAATGCTTCCTTGGTTCGCCGAGAATATGCCAGAGATCGATTTCGACGATATCTATTACTACCTCAAACCTTCGAACAAGGAAGTTTCTGAGTGGGATGATCTTCCCGAGCAAATGAAGTCGACATATGAACGCCTCGGTCTTCCCGAAGCAGAGCAGAAGTATCTCTCTGGAGTGTCTGTTCAATACGAATCTGAAGTAGTTCTACACAAAAATAAAGTTGAGCTCGAAAAAAAAGGAATCATCTTTTGCTCGATGGATGAAGCTCTTCGCGAGCACGAAGATATAGTGCGTGAACACTTTGCAACGATTATCCCACCGGGAGATAATAAGTTTGCTGCTCTTAACTCTGCAGTGTGGTCAGGTGGTTCGTTTATTTATGTTCCTCCGGGCGTAGATGTCGAAATGCCTCTCCAGGCATACTTCCGAATCAATGAAGAAAACGCAGGACAGTTTGAGCGTACATTAATTATTGCGGATGAAGGTTCAAATGTGCATTACGTCGAAGGATGCTCTGCTCCTGTGTATTCCACTGATTCTCTGCACTCTGCTGTTGTTGAACTTGTGGCGAAAAAGGGAGCAACAATTCAATACACAACGATTCAGAACTGGTCTCCGAACGTGTACAACCTCGTAACCAAGCGCGCCGAAGCCAGAGAAGAAGCAACTGTGAAGTGGGTAGATGGCAACCTCGGTTCTAAATTAACGATGAAATATCCTGCTGTTGTTTTGACCGGTCCTAAAGCACACGGAGAAGTCCTATCCGTTGCTTACGCAGGTAAAGACCAACATCAAGACGCGGGCGCAAAAATGACACACGCTGCACCCGAGACCACAAGTGTGATTGATTCGAAATCAATCAGCAAGGATGGTGGACGAACAACATATCGTGGTCTTGTTCGCGTGGAAGAGGGCGCGACAAATGTGAAGTCTCATGTGCGATGTGACGCACTGATTCTTGATGAAGAGTCTCGAAGTGATACTTATCCCTATATGGAAGTTGAAGAAAAAGACGCTCGCATTGGCCATGAAGCGACGGTTTCGAAGGTGGGAGATGCTCAGTTGTTCTACCTCATGAGTCGAGGGCTTTCTGAACACCAAGCTACAGCCATGATTGTTAATGGCTTTATTGAACCTATCGTTTCTATTTTGCCCATGGAATACGCCGTGGAGTTGACGCGCTTGATCGAAATTAATATGGAAGATTCTGTGGGATGACCATACCAGCTTCTCCTGTTCTCGATTCACGCACGTTCGATTTAGAGTCAGCGTCAGCTGCACTTCCTGGCCCGGATTGGTTGGCACAGCGTCGTGCCACATACGTTGCTCGCTTGCAAGATGTACCTTTTCCTACTACCGAGGAAGAACTCTGGCGTTACACAGATATCAACCGTTTTGATCTTAATGATTACCGCCCCTTGACGAGTCTGGAAGTGGGAAATCCTGGTGAATACAGCACTCCGGGCGGAGGTGTAGTTGCGGCAGAAGCAGGAGAACACTGCGCGCTTATCATTGTTCGTGATGGAAGAGTTGTACACCACGCTCTTGACCCTGAGCTCGAAGCACAGGGTGTTGTTGTTACGGGGATTGCCGAAGCGCAAGGTGACGAGCGTGATCGGATGCTCGTTCATCTTGGGAGTGTTGTTCAAGAGACAGAAGATACTTTCACCTTACTGAATGAAGCGATGTCGACTGGCGGTACTTATGTTTACATCCCTGATTCTGTTTTATGTATAAACCCCATTGTGATCGTCCATTGGTGCGAAGGAGATGACGTTGCGGTTTTCGATAGAACTTTGGTGCATGTGGGTCGTAATGCTCAGGCAAGCATTATCGAACGGTTTGAATCGAGCGACCAACACATTTTCATGAGCTCTATTACCGAGTGCATTGTAGAAGAAAATGCGCACGTTAAATTCTTGACGACACAAGAGGATGGTCAAGACACTACGCATATCGGAGTGCATCGCACGCATGTCTATCGTGATGGACATTTTGAATCATCCACGGTAAGTTTGGGTGGTAAGTACGCGCGCCTTCGCGGTGAAGTGTCTCTGATGGAACAAGGTTCCACGAGTGATGTGATGGCTGTATATTATGGAGACAACGAACAGCTTCTTGATTTTCGTACTCTTCAAGATCATCGTGCCCCAAGAACGACATCAACACTTTTATTTAAAGGCGCTGTGGAAGATAAAGCGCGGAGCGTATATTCAGGCATGATCCATCTCCGAGAAGTCGCTCAAGGGGCGCAGGCTTATCAAACAAACCGTAACCTCGTGCTCGATCATGGCGCGCATGCAGAATCCATACCTAATCTGATGATTGAAGCGAATGATGTGAAATGTTCACATGGTTCGACTGTGGGTCCCATTGATGAAGAGCAACTCTATTATCTTGCAACCCGTGGAGTGTCTCCGGCTGATGCCGAAAAACTCATCGTTCTTGGTTTTTTTGAAGATGTCTTTTCTCGTTTAAGTGTGCCTGCGCTCATTGCTCCTTTGCGTCGGAGTGTGAACAAGAAAATTTCTACTCTTGCTATTAAACGTGGGGGTACTGATGAACTCGAGAAGGCAGAGATTGCATGATTGATCTTGCATCAATTGATGATATTGCAGACGGTGCGATGTTGCGCGTTGACATAGGAGACCGGCAGTTGTGTCTTATTAACATTTCAGGCTCGATATATATTCTTGATGATCGATGCTCACACGCAGATTATTCACTCTCTGAAGGAACGTTGGATGTGGGTGCTAAGGAAGTCGAATGCCCTAAACATGGTGCGCTTTTTGATGTCACAACAGGCGACGCTCGTTGTTTGCCTGCGACGCAACCGGTACAAACGTACGAGGTTGTCGTTCGTGATGGCCGGATTTTGTTGAATGAAGAGAGCTCTCATGCTAGAAATTAAAGATTTATATGCCGAGCTCACGGATGGAACAAAACAGATTTTGCATGGAGTTGATCTAACCGTTTTGCCAGGAGAAATTCATGCGGTGATGGGCCCGAACGGTTCAGGGAAGTCGACCTTGACTCATGCAGTTATGGGTCATCCTCGATACAACGTTACTGCGGGAACGATTACGCTTGACGGCACGCAGATTGAAAATTTACCCACCTTTGAACGTGCTCGTGCCGGCATGTTTGCAACGATGCAATATCCGGTAGAAATACCAGGAGTCCCCGTAGGAGCTTTATTGGGAAGCGTATACGGTGACGTGACGGATGAAATTTCTATTGAGGCGCAATCATTGGATATCGATCAAGCTTTTCTTGATCGTGGTGTTAACGATGAGTTCTCGGGTGGTGAACGCAAGCGCATGGAAACTTTACAGCTTGCTGTAAGTAATGCAAAGTATGTGATCTTAGATGAAATCGATTCTGGTTTGGACGTGGACGCATTGCGTGTCATCGCCAAGAAGATCAATGGGCTTGTACAGAAAAATTCTCTGGGAGTTATTGCAATTACGCACTACGATCGACTGTTAACGTATTTGAATCCAACGCATGTTCATATTTTTGCTGAGGGAAAGATTGTGCTCAGCGGTGGTATCGAGCTTGCCCAACAACTTGAAGCGCAGGGCTACGAAAGTTTCATTTCCGCGTAGCGAGGTTAAGTGCGAGGTCCGACCTCAAAGAAACGCGAATGTCTAGTTGTCCACAAAGTTCAAGAGGTCGGACCTCAAAGAAACGCGAATGTCTAGTTGTCCACAAAGTTCAAGAGGTCGGACCTCATTTGCCCGGCGTCGCGATCCCGGCGTAGAAGTTATGGACCAGGCGGTGCAGTTGCAGTTGTTGTCGGTGTTGTTGGCGGCGCCGTTGTAGTAGTTGCAGGTGTAGTGGTTACTGGCGCCGTCGTTGTCGGTGCACTGGTCGTTGTCGTCGTGGGGAGATTGCTGTACCTATCCGGGATATTCGCAACTGCTACAGCTGCGGTAATGTACACAGGATCACCAGTAGCAACCAAGCTTGGGAAATAGTCAGCTATATACATAGGAATGCGGACGCAACCATGACTTGCAGCTTTAGTGGGAACGGACGTGTAACCGTGCACAGCAATACCGCCATTGAAATAGACAGGATTATAAAGACGGCCTAAGTCGCTCTTTTC
Organism: uncultured Burkholderiales bacterium; assembly: GCA_964391505.1. GTDB lineage: Bacteria > Actinomycetota > Acidimicrobiia > IMCC26256 > JAGPDB01 > JAGPDB01. Next base: position 85,113 of record CAYMMG010000003.1, read on the forward strand.
CCAACCTTTATAACGACGTCCGAAAGCAAATTTTCCTGTAGGTGTGATAGCTACTGATTTTACGTGTTTGCCCGTGCGCTCTGAATTATAACTATAGCTATAACCAGCACCGGTAGAAACAGTGGTGATAAGCCGCACTTGATAATCCTTATAAAGAATCCCTACTTGGTTATCAAGGTTCACTTCAAAACGTGTAGGTTCTTCGAGTGACCCTGCAGGTGTGTCATATTGGAAAATGTTGAGCGCTGCGACTTCGGCATCACCGATGCGTCCTGTAGGTGACAGACCTTTAAGTTTTTGTAATCCTTGAACCGCAAAGACTGTCTTCGCATCATAAACGGTGTCGATGGAACCTGGGTCGAATTTTAAATCCGCGAGGCGCTGTTCATAAAGAGCAACGTTGGCCGAATTAGTTCCTGATCCAATCGTTTGTCCTGCACCCACAGGCGGGAGTTCTGCCGCTTCTGGTTGAGTGAGAACGTGGGGGAGAGTTGTAGTCGTTGTCGTTGATGTCGTCGTCGACGTGGCCACGGTTTTAGGAACTTGGGTGGCGTCGGCAGTTTCTCGGATTGAATAGCCAATACCAACGACTATGGCAAGAGCAAGTGCGCCGGAAAAACAGCCCAGAAAAATACGGGAAGTAATAATTTTTTTCAACGAGTTATCCTTGACGGCCGAATAGAGATTCGCCTTATTTTAGCCGATAAGCGCTGAAACTATTGGGCGATAAGTTCTCGGTTTGTGTCTTCGTGAGGTGCAGCAGCTGCAGCGTTGCGAAGATCCAAGAGAAAATCAACAACTTCGGCACCGGCAATCATTTCACGGTTCTTTAATTCATCGAGTTTTGAGTCTATGAGGAGGAGAAGCGTGGCGTTTTCCATGGCGCTGTCCTTTTCGTTTATGTGGGGGTTATCCCCTATTGTGTACCAATATGCCCTGTTTGTCGAGACTCAATTTGCGATTTCGTCCCGTATTTAGAGCAAACAGCTAACCCCTATAGCGTATTCCCTCGGGGCCATCTAAAACGAAAAGAGCCTTCTTAGCAGGGTTTTTGGGAAATGCTACTCACTTATTCGCTACTGGCCACGTTTGACGCGCCTTGACCCTGTGCGGAATCAAGTCCATTTCCCAAGGTGTTAAAGGCCAGAGTCGCACATTTGATGCGAACCGGGAATTTGACCACTCCCGTTAGTGCTTCGAGTTCGCCGAGATTAGTCTTTTCTAAGGAACCACCGGTCGAGGGAGTCGCCTGGTTCGAACCAGACTCTTTCTCTAATGCAGATTCGTGGATATCCATCAGTTCTTTAAATTTCACAATAATTTCGCGCGCGAACTCAACAGGCTTTCCCTTTATTGCTGCTGTCATCATCGAAGCGCTGGCCATGGAAATAGAGCACCCTATGCCCGACATTTTGATGTCACGAACAATCCCATCCTGGACATCGAGGAACAGCGTAAGCTCATCGCCACATACGGGATTCTTCCCTTCAGATTTGATAGCGGGAGGGGACGCGAGCTCGCCGCGATTGCGAGGTGCACGATAGTGGTCAAGGATAACTTCTCGATACAGATCTTCTAAAGATGACATGTCTCCAGTGTAGGATATCAGCCATGCTACACACCATCACACGATATTGTTTTCGCCATTTTAAGCTTGTTATTGCACTCTGGGCGATAGCGCTTGTTGGGTTATCCATTGCAGCGAGTTCTGCGGGGCCCAACTGGTTAGAGCAAGGAACCTTAAAAGGAACGGAATCTACAAAGGCTCTTGAACTACTGCGTGAAAAGTTGCCAGAGCAGTCCGCACGCGCATCAGCGAATACTGGTCGGATTGTTTTCCAAAGCAGTGATGGTATTGCAAATCATGAAGAAGCTATCGAGCAATACCTCACAAAAATATTAGATGACAAAAATGCTACGAAGATACAAGCTATTGACTCTCCATTTGATGAACAGAATGCTGGACAAATTTCTTCAGACGGCACTGTTGCTTTTGCGACTGTCACATTCTCTGACGATGCTGAAATTGAAGGTTTAGGAAAACCAACTGTCGACCATGCCGCTGATCTTCGTGAAGATATAACTGTCGAATTTAGCGGATATGCATTTGCTGTTTTTGAGTTTCCTGCAAGTGAACTGATTGGTATCCTTGCTGCAATTGTCATTCTTCTTGTTGCATTTGGTTCGCTCGTGGCGGCGGGTCTTCCTATTTTTTCTGCGTTGGTGGGTATTGGAATTGGAGGCGCGCTTGTCACTCTTTGGGGACACGTGATTGGAGTTCCCAACTTCACAACCAACGTTGCGCAGATGATCAGTATCGGTGTTGGGATTGACTACGCGCTATTTATTGTGACGAGGTACAGAGAGGCATTAAAGAGAGGCCACAATAGAGAAGCTGCAACGATCGAAGCAATGACAACCGCGGGTGCGGCTGTGTTGTTTGCGGGTATGACTGTTGTGATTTCGCTGCTGGGAATGTTGATAATCAACATTGACTTCATCACGGGGTTGGCAATTGGGACATCGACTGCAGTCGCGATCATGGTTGCAGCATCGTTGACCTTTGTCCCAGCTTTACTTGGTTCACCTATTGGTCGTCACCTCGACAAGTTCTCACTACCACATCGCAAGACGGTTCCCGATAAGCCCGTTGTGTGGGTTCGTTGGAGTGAGTTCATTCAACGACGAGCCTGGTTTGCTGCAAGTCTTGGTGTAACCATTTTGGTTCTCCTTGCCATCCCTCTCTTTAGTCTGCGCGTTGGTGTGACTGACGAAGGAAACGGTAAAGATAAGCAAACAACGAAGCGTGCATATGATGCGCTGGCAGAAGGTTTTGGCCCTGGCTTTAATGGCCCAATTTTTACGGTGGTTGATTTGGAGAAATCGACCGATGCGCAAGCATTACAAAAAATTGTTGCTGGCATAGAAGAGACAGACGGTGTTGTGGCTGTGCAGCCATCTTCTGAATTTTTAGCATCGCAGTCACAATTGCGAGGATCAGCTGGTGCACAAGAGCAAAGTTCTATTGTTCCTATACAAATTTATCCAACCACCTCTCCTCAAGATGCAAAAACAACAGATCTTGTTCACTCGTTGCGTGAAGAGACGATACCTGAACTTGTTGAGGGCACAGGTGCGAAGGTGTATTTGAGCGGTATTGTTGCAGGTAACGTTGACTTTGCTGATGTGATGTCAGAAAAAGTTCCCCTGTTTATCGGTGCAGTATTAGTTTTGAGCTTCTTATTGCTCATGGCGGTTTTCCGTTCAGTGCTCGTTGCTCTCAAAGCAGTCATTATGAACATACTTTCTATTGGCGCGGCATATGGAGTGGTCGTTGCTATTTTCCAATGGGGTTGGCTTAGAGAAGTATTTGGTGTTGGTGCACCTGGACCCATTGAACCATGGGCGCCCATGATGCTTTTTGCCATCGTGTTTGGATTGTCGATGGACTACGAAGTTTTCCTTTTGAGTAAAATCAAAGAAGAATATGATGACACGAAGGACAACGCGGCATCAGTGACCCATGGCTTAGCAGCTACAGCGCGAGTGATTACTGCAGCTGCACTCATTATGGTGTGTGTTTTCGGTAGCTTCATTCTTGCTGACGATCGCGCTCTGAAACTTATGGGGCTTGGTTTAGCTGTGGCTGTGCTTTTGGATGCAACGATTGTTCGTATGCTGCTGGTACCCGCCACAATGGAATTGTTGGGTGACAAAAACTGGTGGATGCCGAAGTGGCTCGACAAGATCATTCCACAAATTCATGTGGAGCGTGTAAGAGCTGATGATGGAGATGAGTCTTTAGTTGACGCAATTGCTGAAGGTGTTTCCGACAAATAAACGGTTGTGTTGGCTGGATAAAGCGTCGTATACGACGCTTTATCCAGCCAACACATTGAGAAAAGGGTGGTATGAAGTTATATTCCTGGAATGTCAACGGCATTAGGGCCGTCCACAAGAAGGGTTTATTTTTGCCCTTTATAGAAAAGCACGAGCCCGATATTTTGTGCTTGCAGGAAACGAAAGCCCAGCGAGAACAAGTTGAGATAGACCTTGTTGATTACCATGAGTTTTGGAACTCAGCAGTTCGCAAGGGATACAGCGGTACCGCGATTTTTACGAAGGTAGAACCTATCGCTGCCCTTTTGGATTTTCCTGACGATATAGTTTCGAAGTATTCGCTGTCCGACACATATGGTGACACCAACACCGAAGGACGTGTTTTGACGCTTGAGTTTGAGAAATACTTTGTGTCAACTGTGTACACACCCAATTCGAAAGATGACCTTTCGCGTTTACCCATGCGTGAACTGTATTGGGATGTTGCGTATCTTGAATACATGAAACAATTAGAAAAGAAAAAACCTGTACTTTTCTGTGGTGATCTCAACGTGGCTCACCAAGAAATCGATTTAGCGAATCCTAAAGGCAACGTCGGCAAGCACGGATTTACAAACGAAGAGCGTCAGGGTTTCACTAATATGCTTGAAGCCGGTTTTGTTGATTCTTTTCGGCATTTCTATCCAGAGAAGCCAGATATGTATTCCTGGTGGTCTCACTTCGCGAAATCTCGTGAAAGAAATGTCGGCTGGCGTATCGACTATTGGCTTGTGAGTAAGAGTCTCATGAAATCGGTAAGTAATCCTCAAATTCATATGGATGTAATGGGCTCGGACCACTGTCCTGTGAGCATTGAAGTTAAATAAGTTTGAGTGAAGGTCTAAATCAGACTTCTCGCTCCGAGTGCAATGCAAAGTCGCTCAAAATCCGATTTAGACCTTCATTCCAGCCTCTTTGTGTACAACTTCAATGCTCACAGGACAGTGCTCCAAGTTGAGGAGTAAGTAGGTGAGGTCCGACTTCAAGAGGTCGAACCTCATTCGTGGCCTTGACCAGTTGAACTAGTTTCACCTATAATGGTTTCTATGACAACTCGTTTCGTTTCCGCTCATGCGCATCATCACCATATTTTGGTGGGTGCATAAGCGCGCGTAAACTCTGACGTTGACGTAAATCTATGTACCCGCCCAGAAGGCGGGTTTTTTTATGCCCGCACGCGTGAATATCGCGGCTTGGATCCCTTTAAACTCTAGGAAATCATGCAAATCATCGACTCAACAACCCAAACAATTGACCTTGCCGAACTTCTCCGTCGCGACGAACAAGACACAGCTGTCTTAATCACAAAGGTTGCGGAAGTATTGCGCGATGTTCGTGAGCGTGGTGATGCTGCAGTATGTGACTTCACCCGAAAATTCGATTCCCTCGAAACTGAGACTCCTCGTATCATGACGAGGACTGAACTCGAAGAGTATTGTGCACAAACCGTTCGTCCTGCATTGACGGATGAGCAGGTTCAAGCAATTGAACTGGCAGTTGCGAATGTTTCGTGGTTTGCATCACAAAGTATGCCCACATCATGGAGCGCGTATGCTCCCGGTGGGCAAGTAGTGGGGGAAGTTTTTCGTCCTTTCAATCGCGTGGCTTGTTACGTTCCTCAAGGTTCTTTTCCATTAGTGTCGACTGCCATTCACACTGCAGCGCTGGCCCAAGTCGCCGGAGTATCAGAAATTGTGATGGTGACATCTCCGAGCGATCAACCATTAAACCCGGCAGTTGCCTATGCGGCACTGCTTTCCGGTATTACTGAGATTGTTTTTGCTGGTGGGGCTCAGGGAATTGCAGCTGTTGGATATGGAACGCAAACAATTAAGCGAGTCGACTTTATTTGCGGACCAGGAAATCAATATGTCGCAGAAGCCAAGCGGCAACTTTTTGGAACGGTCGGCATCGATATGGTGGCCGGGCCTTCCGAGTGTTTTGTAATTGCTGATGACACCGCCGAACCCTATGCCGTTGCTTGCGATCTCATTGCTCAAGCAGAACACGGCTCGGGGTTGGAAGCCGCTGTACTGCTTACCGATTCGCGGCTGCTTATTGATGCAGTCGCAGAAGTACTAGCAACAGTAAAAGATCGCATTGTCGGGAACCGTGGGTTTCTTCAGGTGTGGGACAAGACATTGTTGCTTATTCTCACCGAGAATATTGAAACCGCGGTTGCAATGACGAATGATTGTGCACCCGAGCACGTGGAAGTTCAAACACGCGATGTTGCAAGTATCGCAGCACAAGTGATCAACGCAGGAGCTGTCTTTATCGGAAGTTACTCTGCAGAGCCATTAGGAGATTTTGTCGCAGGTCCAAGCCATGTTCTTCCCACAAATGGAACAGCGCGGTTCACGTCTGGATTATCAGTAGCTCACTTTTTGAATCGAAAATCAACCATATCGGTAGATGTCGATTCATACCCTGCGCTTGCGAAAGCATCGAAAGAGTTTGCAGATATGGAAGGACTTGTTGGCCACGGAATGAGCTCTGTCGCACGTTTAGAAGAAAAAGAATGACTTTAGGGTTGTTCCTTGGACAACCGCGAAGCGGTTTTACAAGGTGCGGCCCTCCCATCAACCCACGAAATACATAGCAAGGAAAGTAATGAACCCATCATCGTATGAAACTGAACCCGCATTGCGAATTGCTCTGCCTAAGCGCGGTCGCATTGCAGACCAACTAGGTCCACTCTGCAAAGATGCAGGTTATGAATGGCCTAACTTTGATTTGGGCCGCGCACTCTTTGCCCGCCTGTCAAAAAATATCGAAGTTATGTTTGTGCGAGCGGACGATGTACCAACAGTCGTGGCCGACGGTGTGGTTGATTTAGGCATTACGGGTACTGACCTTGTTGAAGAATCGAACTGTGGAATCAATGTTGTTGAAACGCTTCCACTGTTCCAATGTCGATTAGTTTTAGCCGCACCTCCGGAGTGGAAAAAGCAATACCGAGAGAATCCTCCAAAATCAATTCGTGTTGCAACATCTTTCCCTCATTTGGCAAAGTCTTGGGGCGAAAAAGAGGGGATTGATGTCCACATTATTTCTCTCTCGGGTTCTGTTGAGATTGCTCCGCGACTGGGAATAGCTGATGCAATTATCGATCTCACACAAACGGGCGCCACCATGCACTCAAATGGTCTTGAAGAAATTGAAACTATTCGTGAAGTCGAAGCATGCATTGTTGCCTCAGCAGACTTTGATATTGATGGAGATACTACTAAAGCTATTGAAGCTCGAATATTTTCAGATGCGATAGTTTCTGTTCTGAACGCAAAAGGGAAGCGTTATGTCATGATGAACGTACCCAAGAATGTACTCGACCAAGTGCGAGAACTGGTTCCTGGTCTTGCATCACCGACGATTCTCGATCTCTATGGCAACGAAGAGATTGTTGCACTTCACGTGGTAATTGAATCTGATTATTTGAATACGATCATTCCTCAACTTACGGCTATTGGAGTGCACGGAATTCTCGTGTCACGTATTGAGAGGCTGATTCCATGAGTGAAATAGATGAAAACGTGACGGAGCTATTACCGGAACGTGTTCGGAATGTGAACCTGTATGATCCACTCCGTAAGCCTGTTACGTACGATCTGAGCGATAACACTAGTCAGTGGGGTATGGCACCCGGCGTGCGCGATCGAATTACTAGTCTCGCGAATGACCCTGCAGTGCATCTGTCTCGATATCCCGAAATATATGGAGCAAGCGTAAAGGAACAATTAGCGCGCAACTACGAAGAGTATCTCGGGGAAAATCCTCTTAATAAGATTATGATCGGATGTGGAACAGATGATGTTCTTGACTGTCTTATCCGGGCCTGTACTCAAGCAGGAGAGACGATTATTAATCCCATGCCATCTTTTCCTATGGCTGGATACTTTGCTAAATACAATGACAGAAATGTTGTCGGAATAGAACTCGAAGCTGATGGATCGATTGACGTCGATAAGTTTCTTGCGGTCCCATCAAAACTGATTTATCTCTGTTCGCCTAATAATCCCACGGGTTTGCCAATCAGTCGTGCGCGCATTGACGATCTAGTGAATCGATATGAAGGCTTTATTGTCATCGATGAAGCGTATGCGGAGTTTGCTCACAATAATTGTCTTGATCTTCTGAAAAAGAACCCTCGCATAGTTATTCTCCGGACATTCTCCAAGCTTCATGCGCTGGCAGGACTGCGCATAGGTTATGGATTGGGCAACAGAGAAGTGATAGCTGCGGCAGAAGCTCTTCGTGGGCCTTACAAGGCAAATGCAATTGCACTTGCTGCAGCACATGATTCACTTACTCAAAAAACATGGCTGTCATCGGTTATTGAACAAGTGCGGGAACAGCGCGAATGGTTTCTGGGTGAACTATTTGAGCTCGGCTATGCTCCATTGGCGAGCGATGTGAACTTTGTTTTTATTCCCATGGAAGTATCCGATCAATTGGCTCAAGCATTTGAGCGAGCAGAGATTGCGGTCCGCATTTTTGATGATCTTGCTTTATATGGATCAGGAATCCGTGTGACCATTGCTCCGCGCGAAATCTTGACGAAAGTCCTGGATGTTTTGAGGAGTGAGCCGTCATGACCACTCACATTGCAGCAATCATTGATTATGGAGTGGGAAACATTCGTTCCGTTACGCGTGTGCTTGAAGCGACTCCCTTGACTAATGGAGACAATGTCGAAGTTGTCGTGACAAGAGATCATGATCAGGTATTGACCGCGGATCTCATCATGTTACCCGGTGTGGGTTCGTTTGGCGCAGCCACGGAACAGTTGGCTAGTTGGAAAGACGAGCTTGTTGCTGAAATCAAAGGTGGGAAACCGACATTGGCGGTATGCCTGGGCATGCAGCTGCTTTTCGACAAAAGTGAAGAAGGTGATGGGGAAGGTTTAGGGATCTTCTCGGGCAAAGTAACGGGTCTGAGAGCGCAACGAGTTCCTCACATGGGATGGAATGAAATTGTTGACGGAACTGGTGCTCCGAGTACGGTTCCTTGGGCCTATTACGCACACAGCTTTGCATGTCGACCAAATGATGAGAGTATCGTTGCTGGTTGGACCACCTATGAAGATGATCGGTTTGCTTCAATCGTGCGTTCGGGCAATGTCTTAGGTACTCAGTTTCACCCTGAAAAAAGTGATCTCGCTGGAGTGGGTCTCGTTCACTCTTTTGTTGCAGAGGTGCTCTCATGATTGTACGTCCTGCTATTGATCTTCGTGATGGCCAATGTGTTCAGCTCGTGGGCGGTTCGTACGCGAACGAGCTTTTCCGTTTGCCTGATCCGTTGGCCGTTGCCCAAGATTGGATTAACAAAGGTTTTCCCAAGCTTCATGTCATAGATCTTGATCGTGCAACTGGTCGGGGAAGCAACATTTCTTTGGTTCGACAACTTGCTCAACTCGCAAACGATAACTCTCTGGTGGACATTCGTGTCGGCGGGGGAATAAGAAGCACACACGATATCGAAGATATTCTGGACGCGGGCGCATCTCATGTAGTTGTTGGAACGCAAGCGATTAAAGATCCGGAGTGGTTCGAAGAATGTGTGAACGCAAACCCCAGTAAATTATTTGTTGCTGTAGAAGTGGATGGCCGAGAGGTCCGCGTTTCAGGTTGGCAAGAATCGAGTGAGTTTTCTTTAGAAGAAATAATTGCACGATTCAACGAATTGGATGTTGCGGGCATTTTTGTCACAGCTATTCACGTCGAAGGAAAACGTCAAGGAACTGATCACGAACTCTTTGTGTACATTCGCAGTCTCACAACTTTGCCGATTGTGGCGTCGGGTGGAGTAACAACAGTACAGGACGTGAATGCCCTGCAAGCCGCCGGTATCAACGAAGTTGTGCTGGGTGCTGCCATATATACCCATCCGGATTTGGCAAGAGAACTTCAAGAAGAGCAATATAACTGACGACAATCACAAGGTCCCGTGTGGACGCGGTGACGAGAGGTAAAAATGGTACAAGTAAAAAGAGCAACCAAGGAAACAAATATTGTTGTTTCTATTCCTGCGCCCGGAACGCAACTCACAGATGCGCCTGTGCACACAACGACTCTGGAATTCCTTGATCACATGCTCGCGACGCTGTCTCGATATTCCGGCCTTAACTTTTCCGTTCAAGCAACAGGTGACTTGGGTCATCACATTTCAGAAGATGTTGCAATTACTCTGGGTGTCGCTCTTCGCAAAGCTACACCTGACACATGTGCTCGTTATGGTGTCGCGCGTGTACCGATGGACGATGCTCTTGTCGAGGTCACTGTTGACCTTGTTGAGCGCAATTTTTATCAAGGCCCTGTTCCTACAGTGGAGTACGAACACTTCTTTCGCTCTCTCACGGAGAATATGAAATGTAATGTTCACGTTCGTGTGTTGCGCGGTGTCGACGAACACCACATCATCGAAGCTGCATTCAAAGGGTTGGGTATGTGTCTGCGTCAAGCAATGCAAGATTCGGGAAGCGTTTTTAGCACTAAGGGTGCAGCAGAGTGGACCATAGATGAGTGACATCGCAACCGATGTTGACAACTCAAACTTTACGGCCAGTGTAGTTTGTACACGCTTGATCCCGTGTTTAGATCTGGCCGATGGTCGAGTAGTCAAGGGAACGAACTTTAAAAATCTTCGCGATGTGGGTGACGCTGTTGAGCTGGCCAAGCGCTATCAAGATGAAGGTGCAGACGAACTCATTTTGCTCGATATTTCTGCGACTCAAGATGGGCGCACGACGTTTTTTCACACAATGGAAGACATTGCAGATACGGTCAGTATCCCTGTAGGAATCGGTGGGGGTATTCGCTCTGTGTCCGATGCTACCAGCGCACTTCTCGCAGGCGCAGAAAAAGTTGGCATTAATTCTGCTGCAGTCGCTACACCCGAACTTATTACAGAACTCTCCGATCGTTTTGGTGCACAGTGTGTGATGGTCAGTATCGATGCACGCCTTAAGACAGGTTCGAAAGACTCATGGCAAGTAGTCGTTCGTAGTGGTTCAACGGGTACAGAACTTGATGCGGTTTCCTGGGCAAAGCAAGCAGCTGAACTGGGTGCAGGCGAAGTTCTCTTAACCAGTATTGATCGTGATGGCACGCGCGATGGCTACGATCTCGATCTCTGTAAAGCAGTGCGCGATGTCGTGAGTGTTCCTGTCATTGCATCTGGGGGAGCAGGCTCTATTCAAGACGTCATCAACCTCTATCAAACTCACTCGGGTGATGCAGCTCTACTCGCAGGCATTCTTCATGATGGATCAACCACGATTGGTGCTATCAAAGATGCACTGCGAAGTGCAGGATTGCCTGTGCGTCAACGTGAGGTGGTTGCGTAATGAATGCTGATCAACAGGCTTTTCTTGAGCGTTGCGATTTCGACAAAGGTGATGGACTCATTCCCGTTGTTGCTCAAGATGCAAACACGCGTGACGTTCTTATGGTTGCCTATACGAACGAAGAAGCTCTTACGAAGACTTTGGAATCAGGACAGATGTTCTATCAATCTCGTGCACGAGGTCTCTGGCATAAGGGCGACACAAGCGGGCACTATCAAGACGTAGTTTCCCTTCATCTCGATTGCGATAACGATACAATCTTGGCTTTGGTGGAACCTCAAGGCCCGGCATGCCATACAGGGTCGGTAACATGTTTTATCGATGGTCCGTCTATAGAAGTCTCACAAGGAAATGAACAATGACAGAGAAAAATGATGTTCTAAGTCGACTCGATCAACTCATAAGCGATCGAATTGCTGATCCGCAAAATAGATACACCGATGATCTTCTTGCCGATCGTAATTTACGTATGAAAAAAATTGGCGAGGAAGCTGCAGAACTGGTGGTTGCGTGTGTTGACCAAAATCAATTAGCAGTGGCTGAAGAAGCAGCCGATCTTATTTACCATATCCTTGTTGCTATCAGAGCTGCAGGAGTGTCACTTGAAGATGTCGAAAGTATCCTTGAAGGACGCGCGAGCTAGGACAATTGTCATCCTGAACGTGATTTGGTCATCCTGAACGCAGTGAAGGATCTTTTTTGATCTTTTTTAAGATTCTTAGTCACTTCGTTCCTGGCTTCACTCAGAATGACTGAGTGGATGCGATCTAAATTAACGAACTCCGAAGAAGGCCAGAGCTTTATCCAAAGCATTTCCGAGGGCATCAATATCATCGGTGTTGTTATATAGATACAGGCTTGCCCGTGATGCAGAACCAATTCCCTTGGCGCCGTTAGCGACGAGCTCACGCATGAGTGGTTTGGCGCAGTGATGGCCGGCACGTACGCACACCCCATACTCGTCCAATAATTGGGACACATCGTGAGGATGGATGTCTGTAACTGAAAAACTGACAACACCCAAACGGTCATCAGCATTAAGCGGGCCGTGAACGGTGACAATGTCATCAAAGCGAGAAGAGAACATATCGAGCATGTAAGTGGTGAGTTCGCGTTCGTAGGCTTCCATTGTTTCAAAACCAATATTATTTAAATAGTCAATTGCAGCCATAGTGCCCACAGCTTCGACAAATGCAGGGGTGCCCGCTTCAAACTTTGCCGGAAGTTCTGCTGCGTCGAAATCATTGAGGCGCACGTCGGTGATCATGGAGCCACCACCAAGAAAAGGAGGCATTGCATCCAAGAGTGCTTCGCGTCCCCATAAAACTCCTATTCCTGTTGGTCCCAACATTTTGTGTGCGCTAAATACAACAAAATCTGCATCCCACGCTTGAACATCAGTTTTCAGATGAGGAACATGCTGACATGCATCGACAAGTACAAGTGCACCAGCCTTTTTCGCACTTGCAACAAGTGAAGCAATTGGCACAACGGTTCCTGTGACATTACTCGCGGCAGTAACAGCAAGAATTTTTGCACCATCGAGAATCGAATCGATGTTCGTGAGATCAAGTCGCGCTTCGTCGTCAATAGGAATGTATTTCAATTCCGCACCAGTACGCGCTGCGAGCATTTGCCAAGGAACAATATTGGAATGATGTTCCAGATGAGACAGAACGATGACATCGCCTTCGTGAATATTCACGTCACCCCAGGCGCGTGCAACCAGGTTGATTCCTTCAGTGGCATTACGCGTGAAGATTACTTCTTTATCTGAAGGTGCATTAATGAAACGAGCTACTGATGTGCGGGCGAGTTCATACTGATCAGAAATTTCTTGTGCAGTGGTGTAGACACCTCGGTGAACATTGGCATAGTGCGTGTTGTAGACATCATTCATTGCATCTAACACTTGCGTAGGTGACTGCGACGATGCCCCAGAATCCAAAAAACTAATGGAGTGACCATTGATAAGACGTGAAAGGCCAGGAAAGTCAACCCTTATTTTCTCGATGGGGAAATTAGTCACGAAGCAGCGCTCTCTTTCAAGAGATCGAAGCCTTCGTCTTCTATTTCCTTGGCCAATTCTGGACCGCCTGATTTAACAATAGAACCATCTACAAGAATGTGAACGCGGTCGATTTCCATATAAGAAAGAATACGTTGGTAATGGGTGATGCACAATACCGCCATACTGGGGTTTTGCACTCGAATAGTTTTAAGACCTTCGCCAACCGCAGCAACTGCGTCGATATCAAGACCCGAATCGATCTCATCGAGAATGGCAACTTCAGGTTCGAGCAAAGCCATTTGAAGAACTTCGTTGCGTTTTTTCTCGCCACCGGAAAATCCATCGTTGAGATAACGATCTATAAACTGTGTATCCATTCCCAATTTGTTGGCCCAATCCATAACGGCAAGACGAACTTCGAGAACAGAGAAATCTTCCACGCTTTTTCTTTTCGCCATTGCTTGACGTAAAAAATTGGTTACGCTGACACCAGGAATCGATTCTGGATGTTGGAAGGCGAGAAACAGACCCACACCTGCGCGTTCATCTACAGACATGTTCGTGATATCTACATCACCAATGAGGATTTTGCCGGATGTGACTTCGTATTGAGAGTTGCCCAAAAGAACATTCGAAAGGGTTGATTTTCCGGATCCATTGGGGCCCATGAGTACATGGGTTTGACCCTCAGGTACCTCGAGGTTCACGTTGTTGAGGATATTCTTACCCTCAACACGTACGGAAAGATCAGTGATGGAAAGGCTAGACATGTCTCTATTCTACGGTGTCGCAGGCCTCCGACTCTCTTTGCAGGGTGGGACCCTGCAAAACTCACCAACCGCGAGCAGCCCATGCATCAATCGCAGGTCTTTCATTGCCGATTGTGGTTGATGCCCCGTGCCCGGGAAGCACAATTGTGTCAGCGGCCATTGTCATCAGTCGTGATTCAATCGATTTCATGATCGTTGCAAAATCTCCGCCGGGAAAATGGGTAGCTCCTGGTCCTCCCGGGAAGAGAGTATCACCGGTGAAAAGAAACGGAGTGTCGCGCAGATGCAGGCTTACGGATCCGGGAGTATGTCCAGGTGTATGAATAAGGTCGAAGCTCAATTTTCCAACTTCAATCACATCCTTATCCTCAATGATCGAATCATACGTGGGAAGCATACTGGCGTCATCGTTGTGTACGGCAATATCAATTCCTCTATCGCGCAGAGCAACAACAGCACCAATATGATCGAAGTGTCCGTGAGTGGTGATCACGCGTCTCACTCCTGATCTCTCACACATTTCGGCGAGGAGTTCGTCTTCATCAGCAGCGTCGATTAATACGCCTTCTCCGGTTTGGGCACAGCGGATGGTAAAAACATTGTTCTCCAAGGGGCCTACAACGACATGTTCGAGAACAAGTGATGAATCTTCGTAGATAATAGACATATACTTTTCATATTCTAATGACGAAGGACATGTGTGGATCTCACCGACTCAAAAGCTGATAGCGAATTTCGTGATGAAGTCAGAACATGGTTAGTCGAACACTTGTCGCCTGAGTTCGCTGCTGTGGGCGGCAAGGGCGGAGCCATTGACGATCAGTATTGGGATGTTCGTCTGGAATGGGAAAAATTATTGGGTCAGGACAAATGGCTAGGAATGAGTTGGCCTGAAGTTTATGGCGGTCGAGATGCGACTTTTATGCAGCAAGTGATTTTCAATCAAGAATATGTGCGAGCTGATGCACCTGCACGAGCGAGCTTTTTTGGCGAAGGATTGTTTGCACCCACTGTTTTGGCATACGGGACCGATGAGCAAAAACAATCGTTGTTGCCACGAATTCAAAGCTGTGAAGATTTGTGGTGTCAGGGTTATAGCGAACCGAATGCAGGAAGCGACTTAGCCTCGGTGACGACTCATGCGAAACTCGATGGCGATGAATGGGTGATCAATGGACAGAAAACCTGGACGACTCTTGCGCACAAATCAAATTGGATTTTTGCGATTGTGCGTACTGACAAAGAAGCGGGTTTGGTAAAAAAGCAGGCTGGCTTAACTTACATGTTGATTCCTCTCGACCAGGAAGGTGTGGAAGTTCGCCCCCTTGTAC
Source organism: uncultured Burkholderiales bacterium (assembly GCA_964391505.1). Taxonomy (GTDB): domain Bacteria; phylum Actinomycetota; class Acidimicrobiia; order IMCC26256; family JAGPDB01; genus JAGPDB01. The sequence continues at coordinate 100,449 of CAYMMG010000003.1, forward strand.
AAATGACAGGAACGAAAGAATTTAATGAAGTCTTTTTCAATAATGCACGCACACATAAAGAAAATGTCATTGGTGAAGTGAATAATGGTTGGAAAGTTGCCATGGCAACGCTGGGTTTTGAACGCGGGACAGCTTTCATGGCTCAACAACTGAGTTTTGCTCGCGAAGTTGATGATGTTCTTCGTGTTGCTGTTGAGCGCGGGCTTGGCTCTGATGAAAGCGTGATGAGTGAACTTGTGGACAGTTATGTTGGTGTTCAAATTATGAAATATAACGGCATGCGAATGCTGACAGAGCTAGTTGATAAAGGCGTGTTGGGTCCAGCGTCAAGTATTGGCAAACTGTATTGGAGTAATTGGCACCGCACATTCGGAGAAAGGGTGATGGATGTTCTAGGAACGGAAGGGCTTGTAGCCGAGTATGCGGACCCCAATAACTACCATGTAAATGACTTGCAAAGAATTTTCATGTTTTCTCGTTCTGAAACGATTTATGCGGGCACGAGTGAAATACAAAAAAATATTCTTGCCGAACAAGTACTCGGTCTTCCGAAGGAAAAACGTGAGTAGCCAGGGGAGGGTCCGACCTTGCAAATCGCAAGTGAAGTCGTTCGTGCGACTCTCTGCTTATTTCGTATTTGCAAGATCAGACCCTAAAAGCAAGGGAGAGATCAAGCCATGAAGTTTGCGCTCAACGACGAACAAGCAGCACTCCAAGATGCAACGCGAGATTTCTTAACATCGCGATGCACAAGTGATGGGGTTCGCAATGCAATGGTATCCGAGCGAGGATATGATCTTGATCTGTATCATGCGCTCTGCGGTGAGCTTGGCCTTGCATCTTTGATCATTGCAGAAGACCTTGGTGGTTTTGGAGCCAGTGATGTGGAACTGGCCGTTGTTGCTGAGCAAATGGGTTACTTCCTTGCTTCTACGCCCCTTCGAACCCATATAGGTGCACAGATAGCAGTCATGGAATGCGCAATCGCATATAAAAGAAGTGAACACTTAGCTCAGTTAGTTTCGGGTGAAGAAATTGCAACCATTATTTATGCAGATGAAGTGGCTAGAGACTTTGGCACGGAATTAGCTGTAGATATGGAAAGTGGAGGAGTAGTTCTCTCTGCAACTTTTGAGCAGGTTCTCTTTGCACTCGATGCCAAGCATTTATATTTCTTTGTGGGTGTTGGTGATTCGGCTGATCTCGTTTACGTCGATCTTCAACAAGATGGTGTTGTGCGCAGTGTCGTGCCTTCGCTTGATCAGACGATCCCGTTAACAAAAATCGTTCTTACAGGAGTTTTTGCTCAGGTAATTTCTGATGATGAAACGAAAACGCGATACGGCCGTGCCCGATCTCGTTCAATCATCGCTGCAACGAATGAAATGGTTGGTTCTACCCAAGCAGTATTAGATATGAGTGTTGCCTATGCCAAAGATCGTTTCCAGTTTGGTCGTGCGATTGGGAGTTTTCAGTCGATCAAACATAAATGTGCCGACATGCTGCTCGAATCAGAAAGTGCTCGATCGATTGCTCTCTTTGGAGCGTGGTTGGCGTCCCAACCTGCTGGCTTTACAAGCGATGATCTCGAAGACGATCTCGACCACATTGCATCAATGGCAAAGTATTATTGTTCGCATGCACTGAGTCATGCAGCAGGGGAGAATATCCAAATTCATGGTGGAATTGGTTTCACTTTTGAACATGATGCCCAGTTGTATTTCAAACGGGCTGCATTTATGAATGCTCACTTGGGCTTGCCAAGAGAACATGCCGTAATGCTGAGTGAAGACTTGATTAATCGACAATATTAAACTATCGCAATGGTGGAGCGAGGCTATCTGGAGTGGGTGTTTCTACCCCTGCTGCTTCGATAACATGAGCTGGTGCATTAACTGCAGGCAATGTACTTGAAAGAACATCGATGTCGTTATGTGTCCCTTCGGGGAGAACCAAAACGTCGTCGTCGACAGTGATTTTTTCTAAAACCGCAGCAAGCTCTGCCATCGTGAGCTGGCCGTCAAATCTATTCGTTATTGCAGCCTCGACGAGGTAAACCATCATTTCGTGAGCTGTATCCTCAGGAATTACTTTGTCTCGATCGAGTGATGCGAACCATTCACGTTCATTTTGGGGAGCGGCGTCATAGGAAATTTTGAGCATGCGTGCTGTGGCTATTGCGTCGGTGCGGAGAATTGGTGCAACATCGAGTTGAGCAACGGCGATTGCTCGTTGTGCGATGAAGTAAAAAGTGGCATCATAAAGATTGACGGGTTTCTCTGGATGTTCTCGTATCATCATTGCGACCGTTTGGATCGCATCACGATATTCAGTAACAACGTTGATTGAATGTTGGAGTGCACTTTCTGAATCTTCAATCTCGGTTGTTGTCCAAGGAATAAACCCAAGAATCATTCTCTTAGTTACGGTATTCGAAGGGTATTGAAATCTATGGAGATCTCTCGCAACGTAGCCAATTGCTAGGGTGCGTTTTACAGATATATCGGTGATCCGCTCTCCAAAGCGTGCTTTTTCATCGTGGAATTCAACTTGATGTCTTTCTAGTTCTTCTCGATCTTGATCGAGGCTTGCGTGTCTTTCTGCGATTTCAGCTTCTGTTTCACTGCGAAGCGCGTCCAACTCCGATTCAAATTGTGATCGTTTCGCTGCGAGACTCGCCTCTAAATCAGCTACTTCTGTTTTAATATGGTTACGCATCTCGGCTGCATTAGCCATTTCGTCAGCCAGTTCTCTACGTAATTCTTTCAATCGTGTTTGAGTGCGCTCAACTTCAGACTCGAGCAGAGCCAGTTCTTGGCGCAACTTTGGCGGAAGCTGTTCTGGGTCAATCCCGCTTCGTGACTGTTCCAGTCGTTTGTCGCGTGCGTTCATTAGATGTGCTTCGAGAAAGGCTATCGCGATCGACGGTGTCGCCAATTTTGTGCCTACTCTTTTCTTCTTATCGCTAGCCACAGCTTTTCGATTAAAGAAGAAGCTCACTGGTTTTGTCGTTAGGTGTTTGATGACCTCGTCGAGGATAAATGGATCAGAAATAGAAGTACTGAGTATTCTTTTTCCTTTTTGACCATTTGTTAAACGTGCAAATTGCCTCGTCATATTCACTCGACGATCAAAGTCAACTGAGGGCCGAGGGTACATTTTGTTTATCGCAAATCTCAAGAGATGAGAACTTTTGATTAACGCATTGCGTACATCGTCACTCAATTGCGTTGGTTGATGAGTGATGTAAGCACAAGCATCTGGAGATGCGAGGTGTACAGCTGCAAGATGTTCAGCCGGAGATCCTAAAAAGTAGTGAGCGGTGGGTAGTTCAAGCCAACTTTCAAGTGGTCTTGATTGGTTAAGGCTGTCTGGATCATCCATCCATAATTCTGAAAATTGGATTGACATGCCCTCATGAAGAGTAATAACGACGGTGAGAGGATTGTTAATACGTGTAGAGGAAAATTTTTCTAATCGAGCATCATCTCGAAGACGATCATTGCCTGGATTTTGTGTATCGGGAAATGAGAAATCTAATGTTGGAACAAAGAAATCCATGATCGGTTGGGAACCAAAGTCACGAATTGCTTTGTCGCCATCAAATACACGGGGTGAGTTTTCAATTTTGAGATGGTTGACCCAAACAACTTCGATTTCATCTGCGTGAATTCGCTCACGAAGAAAAGAATGGAGTGTCCTATATTCCTCAGTATCCGGTGCATCGCCAACGATTACGATGACTGGCTTTTCCGCCCATTTAGGTTCTGGAAGCGTACTGGCGTTAACTGGCATAAGAATGAAATATTACTATAAATAGGATATAGGGAGCATATGTTCGTTTGAGGGAGTGGTCTTTTCTTATAGAACCTGATCAGGTGATGGTTGTACTGGTGTATCCGACAGCGCTACGGATGCTTGAAACGCTGCTGCAGCTACATTGATGACAGGGAGTGCGCCAGAAGAAGAACCTTGTTCAATTCCTATTGATTCAGCCGGGTCATCGTGTGGCAATACGACCGCGTCCTCGTCGAAAGTGAGTCGAGAGAGAATACCTGCAACATAGCTCATCGTAAGGTGGTCACCCAATTTTTCAGCCGCAGCAGCGTTAATGATGTGAATCATCATCTCTCGTGCAATGTCTGGCTGAATAACTTCGTCGCGATCGAGAGAAGTGAACCAGTTGCGCTCTTGTTCTGAAGCATTGTCGAAGGCAATCTTGAGCATTCGAGTGGTCGGCACGGAATGAGTACGGAGGTGGGGAGAGACGGGAAGACGAGCAACATCGATGGCGCGCTGAGCGAGAAAATAAAATGTTGCATCGTAAAGATTTATTTGTGATTGGGGATCGTGACGTATTGCAGTCGCAATTTTTGCGATCAGTTCATCGTGTTCTTTGATTGTTGCGATGAGTCTCTCTACGGGAGTTGCCGTCGATTCTACTGAGCCAAAAATTTCGCGTGCGACTCTTTGTCTTAAGGGTAATGTTCCCGAAGGGTTTTCAGTTTCGGGGATAAAACGAAACTCGTGAAGCGCACTAGCAAGCTCAGAAATATCTTCTGTTCTAAAAGTCGCTACCTCTCGAGAGAGAATGCTGAAACGCGCGATATCTGATTGGAGGCCATCGGTTTGTGCACGAATAATTCCGTACTGTTCGCTTATAAGTCCGAGTGTCTTCGCGATTTCAGCGTCGATTGTTCTCTTTCCTTCAGTGGCTTCGGCTAATTCTGTGCGTGCGTGTTCAACTTGTTCCAATATTGCTGTAAGTTCGTGTTGCTTTGCATCGATCTCGGCTTGAATTGCAGGTGCAATTCTTGAGGGATCCTTACCCATTAGAAGCTCCATTTTTTGCAAACGGGCTTGTTCTAGATAGCTACCAAGGTAATCAACAAGTGCAGCGACAGAGTCAAACTGCATACCGCGTCGCGGCAGTGGCCCTTCGCCGTTGATGATACGCTCAGAATGTTGGTGACGTGGCAAAGTCTTCAGGTGTTCCGGAAGATTCTGGTTGACAAGCATAGGGCGAAGTAGTTCGGAAAGCTTCGCTGCTTCTTCACGAGAATATTGATGATCGGGATCTTGGCTTGCCTCGATGAGGGCAATGAGTTCAGCGTCATTCTCGATCCAAAGTTTTTTTCTGCCGGCATGGTGGTCACGATATTGTGAAATAGTTATTGAAGTTAAATCTGGATCATGAACCAAGAATCGTTTCAATTCGTCCATATGCTCATCGCCCCACCTCCAGGGAAGAGGAGCTTGTAAAAGTGCATGAGCAGAAGCGCGATAGGCGAAGGCGGCATCAAAATTCTCGTATGGGATAGCAAAACGCAGCCGAGGATCGTCGAGCTGCACTTCAAGGAGAAACTGCTCTTGTGTGAACTTATTGCGTTTGCCGGGTTTACGAACAACCAAAGTAACGTTATAAAAAGAACCGGGAACAATGCTGCTAAGACCTATCACGATAACGGGAGGATTCCTTAAAGTGCTAAGAGTGCGAAGTTTTTCTAGCTGATCTCCCTCGGGGATTGATTGAGAGAAAGAGAAATCAATCAAGGGAACACTCAGCGATTGAGGCTCGTGGTGGGTGCTGCCTGTGTTGGGAATAGCAATGTGGCTTATTCCTTCACTATTTCTTATCCAGACGATTTCCATTTCTTGTTGGTGTACCTGGAGGAATCTAAGTAGCTCTCGGTATCCAAGGTCGTCTGTGTCGGGGGCGTCACCAGCAATGACAACAACTGGCTTTTGGGACCAATCTGGCTCACGCAAAGAGTTCTCGTCAAATGACCGTAACATAGGGAATTACTTTACTATAAAGGTGCATATAGGTAAAAAGCGCCGGGTTCTCGGGGTGCATCCAGGGTTATTCGCTGCGTTAAGTAACCTGTAACCCTATGTCCCTTGGCCTTGTTATTGCAGTTGTCGTTCTTTCCCTCGCTTTAAGCGCATTTTTTGTTCTACGCGACGCTAAGCGATTCGCTCTTAAGCCGCCAACGCCGTTGATCGATCTGGATCGGATGTACGATGTGATCTTTGAGCAACTCGACGAAGTAACAGGATCAGCCATAACGCCCGTTGAATTGTCCTTACTCTTGACAGCCTTTGTTTCATCACTGGGATCGCGTAATCTCATACGAGATGACATCGCTCCCGATCCACAATCGCCCATAACAGAAAAGCTCAGTACTGAAGATCTCACAAGTGAAATATCAAAGAAAAACCCATCATTGGATGTTCCCGAAGAAGTTATCGCTCGGGTAGCTGAACTCGCATTGAACTATTTGCGCGACATCCGTGCTTTAACATAGAACAGTGGAATCATTTCTTGAATCAGATTCAGTAAGCCTGGCCGCACATTGGTCAATCCCGAAAACGCACACCCGCAAAGTTGGTGTGATTATTATCCATGGAATTCCTGTCGGATCGAATGGTGGAGCGACTTTTGCTTCATCGTATCCTGAACTCAGTGACAGGCTTGCACACGAGAATGGCGTGACCTCTTTATTTTTTCTCATGAGAGGAACCGCTGACTCGCCAGGTGAGTTTTCTATAGCAAATTGGCGACGCGATATCCGGGCGGCTGTTGACGCCATGTCAGCTCGTGAAGATATTTCTTCTATCGTACTCATTGCAACATCACTTGGAGGTGTGCTTGCTCTTGATCATGCTGCATCGGATGACCGTATAGGCGGACTGGTATTAATTTCTACACCGTCATCACTCGAAAGCTGGATCCACAATGAACGTCAATTCTTACAACACGTGCGCGATGTCGGTCTCATCCATGATCCTGGATATCCCGACGACCCGGGAGTGTGGATGCAGGAATTTAGAACGCTTCAGCCACTGGATGTAAACAATCGTCTCAAAAGCATTCCTTCTTTGATCATGCATGGAAGCGACGACGATGTTGTCGACGTTTCTTCGGCGCATGCCTTCCAACGCGCGCTTGGCGAGAAGTGCGAGAAGCGCATTATCGATTTTGCGGGCCACCGACTTCGCTACGACCCACGAGCAGTAGCAACACTCTTTGGATGGCTCGATCGCTTCCTTGCAACCCCCGGAGAACAAGAGCTTTCGACGGATACAGTGCTTAGCTCGTAGAATATCCAGCGTGAAAGCACTTGTTCTTGCCGGTGGTACCGGTTCCCGTTTACGTCCCATTACCTATACGTGTTCGAAGCAGCTTGTTCCGCTCGCGAATAAGCCTGTTCTCTTCTACGGATTAGAGGCAATTGCCGCAGCTGGCATTACCGATGTTGGGATTATTGTGGGAGATACTGGCCCAGATATTCGTGAAGCCATAGGTGATGGTTCTGCGTTGGGTATTAAACCAACTTTTATTGATCAAGATGCGCCACGTGGCTTGGCTCACACGGTTTTGATAGCACGCGACTTTTTAGGTGACGAACCTTTCGTAATGTACCTCGGTGACAATGTAGTTCTTGGAGGAATCACTGACTTTGTGAATGAGTTCACAGCACAAGACGCCAATGCGATGGTGTTGCTGAACCAAGTAGAAGATCCACGACAATTTGGTGTGGCTGAGGTTGCGCCGGATGGTACGTTGATTCGACTCGTTGAAAAACCGCAGAATCCACCAAGCAATCTCGCTCTTGTTGGAGTGTATCTTTTTGATTCGTCTATCCATGAAGCAGTGCGATCTATTGAACCTTCTGCGAGAGGTGAATTGGAAATCACCGATGCAATTCAATGGCTAATTGGCAACGGCAAAGTCGTGCGTCAACACACCATTGATACGCCCTGGATTGATACGGGCAAGCTTCAAGACTTGTTGGAAGCTAACCGGATCGTTCTCGACCAGATTGAAGAATCCAACATGGGAACGGTTGATGATTCCAGTCGCATCGAAGGACGTGTTGTTATCGCTGAAGGAGCAAAGATTATTGACTCAACAATTCGCGGACCAGTCGTCATTGGTCCCAATGCACTTATCGAGCGAAGTTATGTTGGACCGTACTCCTCCATTGCGGCTAATGCTGAAATCGTTGAAAGCGAAATTGAACATTCCGTCTTGATGGAAGGTGCATGTGTTCATGGAGTGACCCGCGTAGTTGATTCTTTGATGGGTCGAGGTGCGCGCGTGATTAAGGATGAATCGCAACCCAGCGCGTATCGCGTAATGGTGGGCGATACCTCTACCGTCCGGATTCCCTAACTCTGTGGGCTAAGTGGAGGGTCCGACCTTGAAAAGGATTGCGACCTTTGTAGGTCACCCTTCCTTACTTTTCAAGATCAGACCCTAGGTTATAAAACCGAGCGGAACTTCTCGCTCCGAGTGCAACGCAAAGTCGCTCAAAATTCCACTCGTATTGCCTCCGCGCTGCAGTTTCCCTGGAGGCTATACGGCGTTAGTCGGATTTGACTGCGCAGGGGTAGGCCTTTATGTGCGCATTTCCCTTTTGGAAGGTCAGATCTCCCGCACTGCGAATCGGTAGGCGTCGACGTGCGTGTTCACGCAGGTTTCCCAAGAGAAGGCCTTGGAACGCTCGAGAGCTTGGTCAGACATTTTTGAGCGAAGGGATCCGTTGGCAAGTAGAGATTCAATTTTTTCCGCTAACCCTTGATGATCGCGAGGCTTGATGAGGAGAGCGCCTTCACCTGCAACTTCCTTAAGTGACGAAGAGTTGGTAGTGATTGTGGGTGTGCCGCACGCCATTGCCTCGGCGACAGGCATTCCAAATCCTTCGTAGATGCTTGGATAGACAAATATTTCTGCATTACGAAGATAGGGACCGATTTCGTTGTTCTCCAAACGTCCAGGGACAACAATGTGTGTCGTTATCCCGCTTTCCGCAATCGCTTGTCGCACATTATGCGTATCCCATCCATTGGGGCCAGCAAGTACAAGACGATGGTCGGGAAACTTATGTGCGACGACGGCAAAAGCATTGATGAGAGTAGGAATAGATTTGCGGGGCTCGAAGGATCCTAAGAAAGCAACATAGGGTTGAGTTATCCCTCGCTGCTCTAATAAAGCAACATCTTCTGGTGACTTCTCTGGCGAAAAGCGCTGCGTGTCAATCCCCAGTTGTGCAACAAAGATTTCGCCATGCTGAGTGAAGAGTTTTTTAACATCGGAAGCCGTGTGATTGCTTACGGTAATAATGCTGCGCGCTCGCACCACTGATCGAGGAATGATGCGAGAAAAAAACAAACGCTTTATTCTTGTATGTACCTCATGGTGTGTAAGAAGCGTCGTGTCGTGAATCGTAACAACAGAAGGTGTGTTCATTTTTTCGGGAAGCTGATAGTGGGGGCCATGAAATACATCTGCATCTAATGAATCAACGAGTTGACCTAGTTTGAATGCTTGAAAAGCGATACGTGCTGCCTTATTTACAGGTGCGATGTCCAGAATTTTTGCTCCAGGTGCATATTGAGAAAAGCGTCGTCCATCATTTGTTCGAGTCACGATAGAAAGTGATACATCCTCTCGTGCGTCGAGGCCATGCAGAATTTCTTTAACGTAGTATCCAGCTCCCGTTAATTGGTCCGGTGTTGCAGTGGCGTCGAATGCGAGATGAATCTTATCCATTGCTGTGCTCCATTAACCGCGACAAAACTACGAGCGAACTTGGGTGCGCCAATGTCGAAGAGCTTCTCTGTATGCAGCAACATGGGCACGCGCGGACGAATCCCACGTGAAACTTTTGGCCCTTACTAAACCACGCTGAGCTTGTGCTTTGCGATATTCCTCGTCAGAGGACATTCGCTCAATTGCGCTAGCCCACACGGCCGAATCGAGAGGGTCGAGCAGCACGCCTGCATCACCAACAACTTCGGGTAAAGAAGCAACACCTGCTGCGATGACTGCTGTATTGCGAGACATCGCTTCTAATGCAGGCATTCCAAACCCTTCGTAAATAGAAGGAACGCAATACACAATCGCTTGGCGCATTAAGGCATTCAAAATTTCGTCGGATACTCGACCGACTTCGTACACAAAATCGTGATCCAAACCTTTTACTTCGCCCCATCCGCGAGGTCCTACAAGCACGAGTGCGAGATCTTCACCCTTATTGCGCAAGCTGTCGACTGCGCGTACCAACATAGGAAGATTCTTGCGAGGTTCGAGCGTGCCCACAGCAAGCACAAAACGGCTGGGTACACCCAGGCTTGTAACAATGTCTGTGTCGTGCGTAGTGTCAACATCGGGTTCTATGTCGATGCCGTGAGGGATGACATGGATCAGAGCGGGGTCAACGCCTTCGCGGACAAGTTCATCGTGGGTGAAGCGAGAGGGAACAATGATTGCGGCCGCTTCTTTGCGAGCAATCGCGAGGCCACGTGTGTGGAAATGAACACCGCGTCGAGAGAATGCTCCCGGATGACGTAAAAATGCAATGTCGTGAACCGTTACAACCAACGGGCGCGACTTTGCTGGTGGAACTGCGAGTGAAGGGGCGTGAAGAAGATCGCCTTCACAGTCGACATCACGAGATCGGAACCGATGCCATATGGAATATT
>CAYMMG010000004.1:0-71235 GCA_964391505.1 uncultured Burkholderiales bacterium
CCAACCGCCGGATTTGGAATCCGATGCGCTACCAATTGCGCCACTGCCCTCTGTTTTTATTGCAATGCTGGCAGAGCCAGTCATTGCTCGCGGTCGCTCATCCTTCGCTACCTGCGATGTTTGTTATCGCAATGCTGGCAGAGCCAGTCATTGCTGATTTGGAACTATTTATCATAGCAAGATGCCCCGAGATCTAGCTGAAAGTTATAACACCTAGGGTGTCACACTTCGCCGTCTCGAGGCACCTACCGGGTGGGGATTCCCGTTACTTAGGATTCAACGAATTGATATCCTGATCTATTCCACGGATGGGTCTTCTGCTTCACTCGTCTTTGCATTCTTGTTCTTTCGAACTACTGCACGAACAATCTGAACCAACAGCAAGCCGATAAGGAGGAAGGGTAAAACTGCAGTGAACACAATCATGATTCCACCAGTACTACTCAATAAGGCATCAGCAGAAGTCGTCCATGCTTTACCCAACATTGACTTTTCTCCTGGATTATCTGTCTTCGTTCCCTTTTCCGTAAGAGTAACTGTCAATGTTGAAAGTGCAACTTGATTTGTCAGTAAGTCTCGCTGGCCTTGCAGTGATTCGATGTCGCTTCGAAGATTGAAGATTTTCTCTTGAATAACATCTGCGTTGGAAGGAGTTGCTTTAGATAGTTGGTCCATAAGAACTGCTTCGCGTTCACGCATTATCTTGAGACGCGCATCGTAATCAATTGCATCATATGAACGATCGTACGAATCAATAGATTCTGATGTAACGGATCCGAGTTTGCGCAATGATTCTAAAGTGTCATCAAGCTGTGCGGCAGGAATACGTACAGTAATTGTTGAGGTTCGTTTCGAGGAGTAACTCGACTCAACATAACCACCTTCCGGAATCAAAGAACTGAGTTTGTTTTTAGTTTTATTTAAAGAATCGCGCGCGACAGTAATTTCTACAGTGCCAGATTTAATAATTGCAGTCCCTTTTGGATCACCGACCACCGGATAGCCAAGATCTGTTGGGCAAGGTGCTTTCACGCACTTAACAGTCGAAGATGTGCCCTTAGATACGGTGGAGCCGTCCGTTGCGTAATTCGGATCTACTGAAGTAATCGAGTCCCTCTCACCAGAGAGTCCGGTATCACTTCTTCCACCGGAGATCGAGCCTTGAACACCATATGGTTTTCCGCCCGAAGATACCGGTTTGTCGTCCGCAAACTGAGCTTGTCCGACGATATAACCCGCAATAAGCAGGATGGTTAGCGCCGAGGTGATGAATATCTTTTTCATGATGACTCCTTGTCATACCAATGTTATGAACTAAGACGTCACCGGGTTCCTCATAAGTTCCCTAGTATGGAAAAAAATCGCGTCGGAGGATATAGCGCCTACATACTGGACCCCAAACCCTGCCGCGCGAGATAAATAAGCGCTCGCGGCAGACGAGAGCCGATCAACAATTATCTATCGTTGTTTCGTTGAGAGTGTCGCCGGGTTCAGCAATAATATCCTTCTTCACTACAACATTGTAATCAGCCGCTTGCGCCACGACCTCCTCGATGGGGTCTACTTGATGTCCGGTCTTAACTATAAAAGTTCTCCGGCTAGTGTGAAGTTCTCTGTACTTACTCGGTCTCATATTGATACGGTCGGTACAATTTTCATCAGAACATTCGCACATAAATCGGAGTGACAAGTCGTCGTCACTCATTAAGTGTGGATCACCCTCTTCGCTATGCATAGCATCCAAATCTTCAAGGTCATCTACAACTTTTTCATTTTTACGCCTGAAAATCATCTCGTTTTCGATTTGGCTACGTTCGGCTTTCGATATTTGCATGTACACATATAACAACCCTTAAGTGAGGCATTGCAAATAGGAGCGAATTTAGAGACAAGTTTCGTCAAGTCACAATGTTCAAGCTTGGTAGCGGGGGCGGGACTCGAACCCGCGACCTCACGATTATGAGCCGTGCGCTCTCGCCAACTGAGCTACCCCGCCGCTACGAATAGATTAGCCGTGAGATTCCCAAAAGAATCGAACGACAATTATCTTTTTCGAAGAAATGTGACCAGAAAGCGCTGCCCGTCTGCGACTGGATCGACGAGCCAAAGGCGAGGAGCATTCGCAGGGCAGATGCTTTCTGTAACACAATTTCTGAGCCTCCTATCGGAATCGAACCGATGACCTCATCCTTACCATGGATGCGCTCTACCGACTGAGCCAAGGAGGCGGACAGAAAATGTTACTACGCTGACAATCGAGTTCTTAAATGAACTGATAAAGCGGACCAAATTACCTCAGCAACAATAGGCCACCATCATCCGCAACCCAGTTCGGATCCAAACTCTGAGCAGTCATCTGCGGTTTACCTTTATGCTCTGAACATAGAAACCGCGCGCCATTAACGGGATAATAGTTCAGTCTACGAGCATCATATGTCCAAAAAGAATGGAGAACCTCTCCTGACGGATGCACGTCGGTGGTCAAAACAGAGTTGGCATCTTTACCGTACGCTTGTGTGACTTCGCTGAAACGTCCTTGCGTGTCTTGTTTGGAAGAGAGAGCACCGACGACAAACTCAGTCGCCAGTCGAGGACTGTTCGGATCTATCGGATTAACGTGTACCCCGGCAGTTGCCCATTTATGGATATCTCCACTAACGATAAAGACATTTGCGTGCTCTTCTTTAGGTCGACTTTCATTCGCAAAATCCCAACGTGCAAGTTCATCAACAAATTCTTGTCGTTCTTCCGGGAATCCTCCCCAGGCATCCTCACGAGATTCCAAAGCAGTAACAAGAGGTACCGATGTAATGATAAATAGGTTTTTAACATTGTCTATTTTCGCCTGACGAAGCTGTTCAAAAAACCATGCTTTCTGCTCAGCACCCAACATTGTTCCGCCAGCTAAATCACGATGACTTCTCGTATCAAGAACAATGAAGCGTGTGCCGCGAGGAGTTGTCACTGTTCGCTGATACCCTTGCGTTGTTGCATCCTCGAGGCAAGGGTAAGTAGTGGAAAAAGCACGTGTGCCCGCCTGAAAAACACGTACATCATTGAAGCCCTGCACATCATTTTTAAACTCATGATCATCGGGAAGGTATATACCCGGAATCATTGAGAGGAGCATGCGCTTATAGTGATCGTTATACACCCAGTGACGCATCAGCATGCGCTGGTATTCATTTGCGTCCGGCATAATATCGGCCCGCACTGCTGAAGCGCCCGACTGATATTCATAGGACAAATCGCCAATAAAAAAACACATGTCAGGATTTAATCTTCGTAAGTATTCGAGCATGTCCCAAAAGCCTTCGCCGTAGTTCATACAAGAAATAAATGCGTAGCGCTCGAAATCGCGTTCCGTTCCATCTCTATCGAGTGCGCGCACAAGTGGAGAATGCGTATAGCCAACATATTGTTTTCTCGAGCCTTCATAAAAAAGTTCGTAGCGATACCGAATTGAAGTGTCGAGACCTGTGATTGTTTCACCAGTCCAGTAGTCATTGAGTGAACGTGCTTTGATTTCTATCTCGCGGATTAATGAAGAATCCTCATCGTTATAGAGTCTGAACATTCCATGAGTTGCCTCTATCTCTGTTCTCGGGCACATCCGCGTAGTGAATCTAAAACTATTAGAGCTCAACCAACTTGTTCTCACTCCATGAGAAAAAGGTCCATGGCGGAACCGCTCTCTCTCAATATTGGGAACGAGACGTGCAAAACGTTCCGGTGCAACGCTAGGAGGAAAATAGAGAGCAGAAGCCAACGCAGCCCCACCATAGACACCTAATCTCAATGCATCGCGACGACTGAGCCTCGGAATATTCGCATCAGCCATAACTGTCCACTTTATACCTTATTAGATGTATGGACAATTCTTTACGAGAAATTACTTACTTAAACTTCCAGGGGTGAACTCTGCCAAGTAGCCTGCGAAGGTTTCGTATTCTCCGGTGAGGAGCAAGACGCCCAGGATAATAAGAAGAACGGCTGTAAATTTCTCGATCTTGTGAGAGATGCTCGCAAGTTTGCTGATGAGGTGTGGGTAGGAAGCCAGCAGTAACGACACCACAAGGAACGGAACACCAATTCCCATGGCATAGGCAAACAAATAAATTGTTCCGGTCAACACATGACCACTCGTTGCTGAAACAGATAATGCAGCACCGAGTAACGGTCCAACACATGGCGACCAAGCTGCACCAAATGCAACGCCAAGAATCACGGGACGGAAAAGTTCGAGCTTGCCCGTACAGTGAGGGACTATCGGTAAGAGTCGTTTTTCTTGACCGAAGATTGTGCGAAACATACCAAGCAACACAAAACCCATGATCACAAGAATAATTCCGCCTGCAATTTTTACAAATTCTTTAACATCTTCAAGCGCAAAACCAAAAGCACCGGCTATTGCTCCGAGGCTTGCAAAAACTAGAGAAAATCCAAGAATAAAAAGCAAAGTAGGAAGGATAGGAGTCTTAGTCTTTTCCCCTTCTGTTGCTTGGGGAACTTCACCAGCGATCATACCCAGGTATGCAGGAACGAGAGGGACAACACACGGTGCAAGAAAACTTGCAATCCCCGCTCCAAAGAGCGCGAAAATATACGCGAACATCTTTATGCCCCAAATGTAAATGAATAAAGTGCAATGTTGGGTGACTTGGCCGTGAACACAAGAATGTGTGATTCGACAGAATCAGAAGTAATTACATTGAGAAGATCTGAAGTTGTTACCAAAAGATATGTATTGCCCGATGAATCAACCATGATATCTTTCCCCCTCATCGCCTCAGGAACAGGCTTCCCGTCTAGAGTCACTTCTAGATTCCCAGTGCCCGAACTAGAAACAGGTTCGGCCACAATGTTGACCTCCCCTGCCCTGTAACTCAACGTCAGCTTTGCGCCATCGGTCACCAAGACTGTGCGCTCACTCTGTACATCGACAGAACCAAAAAGAGCAACCTGGTCCTGAAGCGGCTGATCATCTACTATAACTGTCGATTGTCCAGTCGGAGCATTGAGTTGGCCTCGAACCGGATTGATATAGATCTCATGAGTAATAGCCTCATCGATGTCTCGGCTTTTCTCGCCCGGAAGCTCCGCTCGCGGGGCTGAGTTCTTCACGCCGAGAAGCTTTCGAATTACATTTTCTGTTTCTTCGTATGCTCCTTCTCCATAGTGGTGATAACGAATCTGGCCTTCCTTGTCCGATATATATTTTGCAGGCCAATACTGGTTTTCAAAGTTCAACCAGTTCACCATATTGTCATCAAACAAAACTGGCCACGTCACTCCATATTTTTTTGTGGCCTTTTCGATATTCTCATCGACTTTTTCAAAATCAAACTCGGGTGAATGGATTCCAATAAGAACGAGCCCTTCATCCTTGTACCGATCCCACAATGCACGTAGATAAGGAAAAGTACGTTGACAATTAATACAAGAGTATGTCCAGAAATCGTAAACAACTACTTTGCCTTCGAGATCTTCTGGTGTGTACCCTTTCGTATTCAACCAACCAAGTGACGTATCCAGCTCTGGCGCTTGCTCTCTTTCAATAGGGAGATTATTAACATCAACCTTTGGTCCGATATCGTCAGGATCAACATTGCTCGCAAAGAGTACGGCAGCGATGCCTATCACAATAACGAGAACCAAGATAATGAGCGGCTGTTGAGTAGGGCTCGGGATCCTGCTTTTGTTCATACCCTAACTTACGCCACCGGAGGTAATGTCTGATTGATTATGTGAAACTTGATCACTTGAAATTCTTCCACCCAGTCGCTACGACCACACCTGTACTGGGGAAATAAAAACTATTTCCACCTTGGGCGGTGTTCTTAAAAAAGATCATCTCACCTTGTGCATTTCGTACTATAAGGTCAACCCGACGATCTCTGTCAAAATCGCCAGCTACGAGTGAATTGAAATTTCCCCAACCAGTAGCAACAACAACCGGATCATCATCCAGCACGAATGCGTTGTCGGTATTGGATTGATTCCTATAGAAAAGAAGTTGTCCAATATCACTCCGAGCAATCACGTCGGTGCGTCCATCACGGTCGAAGTCAGCTGAAGCGAAGCCTGTGTAACTATCCCAACCAGTAGCAACAACTACACCTGGAGGATTACGAAAAATTGATTCCGGTCCTGGTTGTATTCCTTGGGGTATTTCATTCTTAATAAACAGCATTTGACCCATCGTGTTACGCACCAACATATCGACACGTCCATCGTTGTCAAAGTCGCCAGACATATGCGCCGTATAATCTTGCCAACCCGATCCGGCAAACGAAGCGACACCAAACTTAAATGCGTTTGTTGTATTTGTAACATTGGGATAGAGCTTCATTTTCCCAACAGAATTGCGAATCAATGCATCAGTTCGTCCGTTACCGTCAAAGTCGCCAGATGTGATGTTATTAAATCCTTGCCAACCATTCGCTACAACTACTCCTTTACGGAAAGTAAATCGAGGAGAAGCGTTAGCTACGTTTTTAAAGAATTTCATTTTCCCTGTTGCCGTACGAGCTAAGAGATCAATGCGGCCATCATTATCAAAGTCTCCTGACACAAATGGTGTGGGTATAGGAGGAGGAGTAATCGCAATGAGTTTTCTGGTGGCCGCGGGGATATTGAGAAAACGTCGCGTATAACCCCGTGCAGTCAGAGACGGTCCCGAACTCGCTAGCGCTTGAGCCACCACCGTTGCTCGCGCATAAGGCGCAGCCTGTTTCAGAATTGCAACAGCACCTGCAACATGCGGAGTTGCTTGTGAAGTTCCTCCAAAGGTATGTCCTCCCGCAGTGATATCTGTTCCCGGAGCGAAGAGGGCAAGTTCGCTCGAAATATTGGTGAAGCACGTGACTTGGTTTACACGCGGAGCGTTATCAGTACATGCATCCCATACGCGATTCTGGCTAAAGTTGGCATCGTAAGTTGCACCCACCGCGACTGCCCCTGGCAAACATGCTGGACTGCCCATTTCTGCTGTCGCCCCATTATTTCCTGAACCAGCGACAGGAAGGACATCTACTGCCAACAAAGCTTGAATTTCATTGTAAAGAGGTCTAGTAATTCCACAAGTACCTTGCGGGTAAAGGTCCTGCGACATAAAACTCATGTTGACAGCAACCATATTGATGCCGAGCGCTTTACGCGATATCACATCATTAATCGCACCCGTAATGTTGTCCATATTGTATCGAATAACAGTTGTTCCTCGAGCTACGTCGAGAACAATCGCAGTGACATTATCGCCATGGCCACTCATATCATCGATGACTGCAACCTGCGTTCCTTCGCCTGTGCGGCCATCATTAAGTGCAGGTGATGATTTAATAAGTGCAAGACTTTGAGCATCTGCTGTCGTGACAAATTTTGGATAGACCGAAAGCGATGCAATGTTCCCCGCAGCAAGAATTGTATTAACATCTGCAACAGACCTAAGACGCACTTTAACAATTGGTAAGTATTCATAATCTTTCACAATGAGATTCGATTTTATTTTCGAGCGAAGTGATCTTTTAGAAGCAACCACAGATGAATGCCATTGGTTAACCATAGAGATTCGTTCTTCTTTTGTGCTTACCTTGGAACCATTCGAGCTAGAAGAAATTTTGGTCGCAACGTAGACATCAACAGTTTTCTTAGCTTTAAGCAGAGTACGGATCTGGGGATTGACATATACGCCGGACTCTGCCGCCGAAGAAGTGCCTATATCAGCAAAATTCGCGCCTGCTAAAACTACAGCGATGAAAAAAATCCGCACCCATAATCCATACCGAATAAACATCGAAGCCACATCCTTGTCTCTTTTCGAGAAAAAGATAGTAGACGAATCAAGAATCAAATATCAAGGCGAGCTTATGGACCCTAAACGTTGTGGTAATTCAGATCTTTGCATCAGCAAAGGAAACGGAAAACCGCTTACACCAGATAACTACATGTGCGTATTCGCTGACATTTACATCGCTCGGTATCAAGTAGTTGGCATCTCCCTTATTTGCAACCAGTTCACCCAAGTCAACGAAATCTGATGGCGTTCCATTATCCGACAGACTTTTTGCAATGTATACCTTAAGATCAGGACCATTGTCCGTACTGAGATTTTCGAATCTCACGTATGTTTTGCCATCGTTGTCTTGAGTAAGGAATACTTCACCTGTAGTTTTATGCTCCCGAGAAACCCACGTGGACTTTGCCGGCAATGTTGTGGTGGGTGTCGTCGAACTCTCTGAAGTTTGAGAAGTGGCGGTAGGCGCCACACGAGCAATGACTTTACCCTTTTGATCTTCTTTTGCTGTTTTATCGATAAACAACGCCTGTGGTTCGAAATAGACCAGAATAAAAATGATTATTGCTGATATCACAGCAACTGCCGAACCCCAGATAATGCGTTTTTTCTTCATGAGAACACCTTAGCGAACTTCGTGTGCCAGAGCGAACAAGCTTATGGGGAAGCTGTAGTGATAGTAAACAAAGCCTTTGTTGCGCCGCGAATATTGAGAAATCTTCGCGTCACTCCTCTAAAAGTGATCGACTTTCCTGCACTCTTTAATGCTTTTGTGGTCTGAAAATTATTTGCAGAAGGTACCGCTTGTCTCAGCATGGCGACAGCACCAGAAACATGGGCAGTAGCCTGAGAGGTGCCCGACATCGCTATTCCTGCAGCAGTTATATTGTGTCCGGGTGCCCAAATATCAAGGTCTTTAGAGACATTGGTAATGCAGGCCGGCTGTTTCACCCGCGGAGCATTATCTGAACAAGTATTGGGATGTCCCGGTGTTGCCGGGTATGTCCATTTCACGGACCATGTTTGATCGTAGGTAGCTCCCACAGCAACAACTCCCGGCAAACATGCCGGGCTATTCATGCGACCCGTACGGACGTCATTCCCAGCCGCTGCAACGGGAAGAATGTTAACAGCAAGCAACGAAGCAATCACTGCATCAAGTCCGGTGTTCACACATCTTCCAAAACTAAAACTTACGCCAGTAATACCAAAGCTCATGTTGGCAGCAACAACGTTGACACCCGTTGCCTTACGCGCGACAATTCGGCTTATGGATCCAAGTATGTCATTGAAGTTGTACTTCACAACATTGGCACCTGGAGCAACGTCTTTGATAATGGCGGCTACATTCTTTCCATGGTTACCTGTGTCATCGATAACCGCGACTTCTGTTCCTGCCCCATTTCTTCCGTTATTCAAAGAAGGGGAAGCTTTAATCAAAGGTATGCTTTGCGCATCGCCGGCAATAGTTAGTTTTGGCCGTAACGATACGAAGACATTACTTCCTGATCCAAGAACCGCATCGAGATCTGAAAGGGATTTGAGTCGAGCTTCAATCACCGGCACGTACTGGTAGCTACGAACATAATTGGATGTTTTTAAGTTTGCTTTAATTTTCTTTTTTGCATTTTCAACAGAGCTAGACCAACTACTAATAGCTTGTTTGGTAACCGCTTGAGATGTGAATGATTCTGGCGATGGTGCGACTACATTCGAGATATTGATCCACACGTCGACAGGTTTTCCTGATTGAAGAAGTTGCTTCACAACAGAGTCAACAACACCCACCTGAGCTGCGGAGGCAGGCTGCACATTTACTCCTACAAATACAGAACAAATCAGGGAACATATAACTGCGGCCCTCACAAAAAGTCTTTGTACTCTCAACATTGCTCTACCTTTCTATTCCGAAATGCTATCTCCACAAACGAAGAAATACAAAATAGCTCCCCTCACCAGCCCCAACCCATGCGGTATAAAACCGAAGCGGCTTAGAATGTGACTATGCAAGATACCTATGAGATTGTCGTCAAGATAGATGATCTGTACGCCAGATTATGGCTATGCAAAGCATCCGCTGGTGAAGAACCCGGCATACGCACTGCTCTTCTTTTATCAAAAGGCAGTGACTTCCACTTGACTAGGTACCCCGACGGGAAATCTCATCTCGAACTCACTCAAGGAGTGTTCACAGAGTATTTTTCGACTCCATTTAATCAAATTGGATTTGAAGATTTAATACCGCAAGGTACAGATAGAATTACCTGCAGGACAGCTGATTATTCTTCCTTACATGAATCGCACACGACGACTAAAGTTCGTCCGGAAAATGCGATAGTAATTGAAGTCGGTAAAAGTCTTCATAAAGAATTTATATATGGAGTTTACCTATCTAGAATGAGCGACGAAACAGCGATAAAGAGAATATTAAAGTCGAATAACCTATATCCAGCCCCCGATGGATATATAAACACTTGTCTGGAAATTCATAAGATAGGACTTTTCCCTGATCTCCATTTTGTTTTTCTGGGTTACAGCTAAACATTCGACAATTTATTAATTCATGATGGTCCGCAAAATCAGTTCACCTTCTCTGAGAACTCATATCTGGACCAAAAGTTCCTTTGAATTTGAATAGAAGTTGTAGACGGCAGGGACGAATCGGATTTTGAGCGACTTTGCATTGCACTCGGAGCGAGAAGTCTGATTCGTCCCTGCCAGCCCAAACAGATTTCATAGGCAAGAAAATCACAGGGAGCGATCGGAGGAGCGACCGCGAGAACCGTCGGGCTCTGCCTGCGGTTCGACAATAAAAACAGTGGGCCGGGTAGGATTCGAACCTACGTAGCTTGCGCAGCAGATTTACAGTCTGCCCCCTTTGGCCACTCGGGTACCGACCCCCGTAAGATGTAACAGGCTAGCAAACGGGTATCTCGAGGATTCGATTCATAGACCATTTGCCAAGCATGAACATGAACAAGATATAGGGGGCAATCATGCCAAGTTTTGATGTTGTAAGTGAAGTCGATATTCAAGAAGTTCGTAATGCTGTGGATCAAACCAGCCGTGAAGTGGGAACACGCTTCGACTTCAAGGGGACTGAGTCGGTTATTGAATTCGATGGCAAGATCAAAATTAATATCAATTCAGCTACTGAGGACCGCGTTAAGGCAATTATCAATGTCTTGGAAGAAAAGTTTGTGAAGCGTCAACTTTCACTGAAATCTCTTGATCACGGTAAGGGTGAAGAAGCTGCTGGTGCACGATACAAACAAGAACTCAGCTTGCGAGTGGGATTGACTACGGAAAAAGCTAAAGAGATAGGTAAGTACATTAAAGAAAATGGACCTAAGGGAATTCAACATCAAATTCAAGGTGACCAACTTCGAGTTATCGGCAAGAAACGTGATGACTTACAAGCAGTTATCGCCTTACTAAAAGAGCATAGTTTTGACTTACCGCTTCAGTTCGAAAATTTTAGAGACTAACTTATATCGCGCGTCGTGCTGTAATAACAGTAAAAGCTCCGAGGCCATTTTCATCCATGAGTGTTTCGCGCTCACGAGCAAAACTTGATGAAGTCAGCGATTGCTTGTCGCCCTGCATCCATTGCTGAAGTTGATTATAAGAGCTACCATCTCCAACAGGTACACAATATGCATCGATCCCATTTTTGAAAAGCCATTGTTCTTGTGATTCAAGAACAATCTTTGAAAAACCTTCTGTATCAAGGAGTACATGCATATCTTCTGAGGTGACATCTGTGGTTATGTCTCCTCTCACACCGCCTTCCAATGCAGTCAACACATTATCGACACCCACAATACGTTGATTGTTCGCGTAGAGACGCAACCAATTTTCGTCGTGCATACGTGTAACTGACTTTATATAGTCAAAGAAGAGAAGCGAGAGATCCGTCACGTTGCTTGTTACTTGCACTAAGTCGCTAAACCATTCTGCAATCCCCGTATGAAGTGGGATTCGATAATCC
This sequence comes from uncultured Burkholderiales bacterium, assembly GCA_964391505.1. GTDB lineage: Bacteria > Actinomycetota > Acidimicrobiia > IMCC26256 > JAGPDB01 > JAGPDB01. The sequence continues at coordinate 11,787 of CAYMMG010000004.1, forward strand.
CCAAGATTCATAGGAGCATTTGCCCCAGTAAGTGAATCAATGTTTCCGTGAATTCCAAAATATCCAAGAGCTGGAGGAATTGAGGCAATCCTGTCGGGCGCATACTGCTGATACACGTCCATAGTACGACCAATATCAAACACAAGATTATCGAGGAGTTCATTAGCAATTACGAGTGTGGGCACGTCGCACTCGGGTAGCGTTTCATGAACCGACCACATAAACTCAGGAGAAATGCTGCGAAGTTTTTCTTCGGATATCGATCGATGTGCAGGAGAAATATCCACCAAGCGATAATCGATGTTTGCTGCATTGCGCAGAGATGCACGTGCGATGCTTGCAGCTAACGAACCGGGCCCAGCCCCTGCTTCAATAACAATTGCTGGTGTATCCACGTCAAGGCTGTCATACCAATCATCGATATAGGATGCGACTACATAACCAAAGAGGTCGCCGACTTCAGGTGAAGTGAGGTAGTCGCGTGTGCGACCAGCACCGCCACCAAGCGTGTAAAACCCCTCTTCGCCGTAGAGAGCTTCTTGCATATATTCTGCAAATTTGTTGGGGTTAAGTTCAGCCATTCCTCTCATTTTCCCATAAATGATCGGAGTTCATCGGTGTTGAGCATATTAGCCAGAGATCCTTCGTTTGACTCAGGATGACTTGCTCTTAGGAAAGGAGGGTGACGAGTTCGGCGACGCGCCCCACGCTTCCCGGAAAGACTCCCAGAACAATCGTCGCTGTCACACAAAGCACAATCGCCAGTTTTAATGCTGGAGGTGTTCCCACTGAAACGCGAGCATCGACGAGCAAGCTGTCACTCTCCGAAATCTCACCGGTCGAACCTGCATCCGCCAGAAGTTTCTTTTTAAGGCCTGGCCTCTGACCCCCGCTAACAAGAAAATCTTCGTCGGGCATTGAGGCCAGGCCTTGTGCGCCTTCTTCGGGGTCTTCTAACCACATGCGCTTGACGACACCTGCATAGTAAACAAAAGCAACAACAGAAGCAACACCAGCAACAACAGCCAAAACGACTCCACCAAAGGTACCTACATCAAGAGCAGATCGGAACATGACGAATTTTGCAAACCAGCCGGCAAACGGTGGAATGCCCGCAAGTGAGAATAAAAAGATTGACAAACAGATCGCCAGGAAAGGTTCCCTCTGACCAAGACCTTTGAACGTTTCGAGTTCACCGCTATGCGTTCGTCGCGCAATTGCTATGACACACGCAAACGCTCCAATGTTTGCAAGGAGATAGATAATGAGATACACAACTGTTGCTTGCAGTGCTGATTCCACAGGAAAGTTGCCGCGTTCAGCGAGCAACGTGAGCGGCAAGAGAATAAACCCACCTTGAGCTATGGAAGAGTAAGCCAACATGCGCACAATGTTGTTTTCTTTCAGTGCTGTAAAGTTTCCAACAATCAATGATGCGATCACCATAATGAAGATAATGGGCATCCATATTTTGTGTTCGGGAAAGAATGCATACTGAAGCAAGACTGTCAATCCAACAAAACCTGCGGCTTTGGATAGGACGCTTAAAAACGCAGTTACGGGAGTAGGCGCACCTTCATATGTGTCGGGTGCCCATTGATGAAAAGGTACGGCAGAGATTTTGAAAGCAAAACCAATCACGGTCAAAATAACAGCGACGTGTGCCAAATTAGTAATGTTCCCGCTCTCGAAGTATTCATGGATTCCCGTGAACAATGTTGTTCCCGACATTCCTGCAATGAATGACATCCCATAAAGCATGACTGCCGAGCTCATGACACCAATGAGGTAGTACTTTAAAGCAGCTTCGTTGCTTCTCAGATCACGCCGTCGCCAGCCCGCCATCACAAATGTAGGAATCGTTACAGTTTCTAGTGCTACAAATAAACTGATGAGATCACGTGAAGAAGCCAGTGCACTCATTCCGAAAACAGAAGTTAAGAGCAAAAACCAAAACTCACTCTGGAAATAATCGCCTTCGCGAATATAATCTCCTCCAATGAGTACGCAAAGATAGGCGCCGATAATAAAGAAGGCTTTAAAGGCGAGGGCATAGTTATCGACAACGAATGCTCCACCGAATAATGATCTATTTTGTCCGTCCAGCGCCAAAGTAATAACAGGAATCAACGAAACCAGTAAACCAATTGCTGCAACATTACTGGAACGCCATGACGAACGCTTCTTTAAAAAGAGATCAATGATGAGAACAAGAAGTGCAACGCATGCAAGTGTGATCTCAGGAGCAAGCGCATGCCAATCAATTGCAGGAGCTTTGTCTGCAAGCTGAGATACAACTTCATGTGTATGCTTTTCTGCTTGAGGACCCGTCACATAGTTGATTGCACTATCAGGCGAATTCGGATCGACAGCATGAGCTACTCGACCAAGAACATTCGCTGCATAGGACAGATAGCTCATTATTATCCTCCGAACAATGCCGTGATGGGTGCATTGAAGTAGCGGAAGAGCAGATCAGGATAGACACCAAAGACAACAATGAGAGCCAAGATAGGTGTCCATGCAAGCCATTCTGTGACGTGCACATCGTGAATGTGAGCATCTGCAAATTCTTCTTTAACTTCTCCAAACGCAACTCGCTGGAACATCCAAAGAAGATATCCAGCAGCAAGAACTGTTCCAATGGCAGCTACCACCATATATACACGGAATAGTTCAACGCTCTGTCCCTCGGCAGGCTGAAAGGCCGATAGTACAGCGGGGAACTCTCCCCAAAAACCAGCCAGGCCAGGAAGTCCGAGAGATGCCATCGCAGAAAAACCGAAAATCCATCCGAGACGCGGAGCATTTTTCAAAAGACCACCCAAACGAGCAATCTCTCGAGTATCGAATCTATGTTGTATCGATCCTGCACAGAAGAAGAGCATGCCGGTAATCAAACCGTGTGCCACCATTCCAAACAGAGCAGCATTCATACCCAATGTTGTGCGCGTAGAAATTCCTAACATCACAAAACCCATGTGAGCAACTGACGAGAAGGCAATCAAGCGCTTAACATCTGTTTGGGCCAGACAACACAGTGATCCATATATAATTCCGATCACAGCTAACGCACCGATGTAGGGAGCCCACGTTTGGCTCGCCTCGGGCAAAATGGGCATTGCGATTTTGACGAAACCATATGTACCGAGCTTCAGCAAAATTGCCGCCAACAAAACCGAACCTTGTGTGGGAGCTTCCGTGTGTGCATCAGGCAACCACGTATGGAAGGGAAACATCGGAACTTTGATAGCGAACCCAAGGAACAGCCCACCAAAAATCCACAGAGCAGTCGTTGAATCAATGTTGAGCGTGCCGGTCTGGGCCATATGAGTTAAACCAGTAATGGAAAATGTTCTCGCACCCGAAATAAAGAACAGCGCGAGAAAACCAAGCAACATAAGTGCTGATCCAAAGAGCGTAAACAAAAAGAATTTGAGTGATGCATACTTACGGTTCGGACCACCCCAGACACCTATCATGAAGAACATGGGCAGAAGAACAATTTCAAAGAAAACGAAGAAAAGAATTAAGTCTTGTGCGACAAAGGTTCCGTTCATTCCCACTTCGAGAAGTAACATCAGCGCTAAGAATCCGCGGGGATTATGCGGCTCAGGGAAATGATCCCATGAATAAATAATGACAAGAACAGAAATAAACATAGAGAGCAACAACAATGGCAAACCAATACCGTCGACTCCAACGTCATATCGCGCATTGATAAGCGGGATCCATTGCTTGGATACTCCTAGTTGGACGTCACCGCTTTCCCAATGAAAGCGCGTAACAATATATATACCGACAATAAATGTCAGCACGGCACTCGAGAGCGCGATCACCTTTTGGGCAAACTCTGCACCTTTTGGCGTGATAAGCACTCCCGCCATTCCCACTAACGGCAAAAATACCGCGAGTGAAAGAGACCATTCGTCAAATGTGTTCACGTATCTCTACCTTTCATTCCCTGTTCACTAGTTTTTACTTGCTATGACAGCAACGCAGATCAGGACGATAACGCCCATGAAAAGAAATACTGCATAACGTTGAATTTTTCCACTTTGTAGTTTTTGCAGACCCGTACCTGAAGCACCAGACGTCGTACCCAAAGCGTTGACAACCCCATCAATCCCCTGTTGGTCAAGTTGCGAATATGTACGGTCGCCTATTTTGACAGCAAGCTTGCCCACCATATTCACAACACCATCAATAATATTTTGGTTAATCCAATACGAAGCGTTAGCGATACCCTTCTTCGTTGACCCAAAAATGATGTCGGTGTAAAGAACATCTAAATACAATTTGTTCACTAAGAAAGTGTGCAATGCACGCGCAACGGAATTCTTTTCTACGAGTCCGACGAAACCAATCTTACGCCAATAGAAAAGATATGCTGAACCAATACCTGCAAACCCAATGACGCTGGCGATGATTGCGCCGGGATAGCTAAATGCTGCATGCGTGATTGAAGCACCACCATGAGCTACCAAATTACTGAAAGGGAACGCGCCTTTAGGTTCTACCCATTCAGTGAATTTTTCGATATGGAAAGGTACAGCATTGAGCAGACCTGCTCCAACGGAAAGTACTGCAAGAATCAAAAGCGGAACAGTAATAAGTTTGTTCGATTCATGAGGATGATGATGGCCTCGATATTCACCAAAGAAAGTGAGGTATACACAACGAGTCATGTATGCAGCTGTCATAAATGCTCCGACGAGTCCTACGATCATGAAAGTTGCGTACCCATTTTCTCCTGCGTTAGCGAGAATTTCATCTTTAGACCAAAAGCCTGCCAAAGGAAAGACTCCAGCCAGTGCTGCTGTACCGATCATGAAGGTTGTAAACGTGATCGGCATATATTTTCGCAATCCACCCATGTCTTTCTTCATATCGAAGGAGTGATGTGAACCCGAGTGAGCAACAGACCCGGCGGCCAAGAAAAGAAGCGCTTTGAAAAATGCATGCGTAAAGAGGTGGAAGATCGCAGCTGTCCATGCTCCCGCTCCCAGACCCATCACCATATATCCCAGTTGCGAGATTGTTGAATACGCAAGAACTTTTTTAATATCGTCTTGAACAAAGGCAAGTGCTGCACCGACGAGAATAGTTATTCCACCAATGAGAACCATCGGGTTCAGCGCTGTTTCACCAATATTAAATCCTTCCCAAAATACTGGGTACACACGAGCTCCAAGATAGACACCAGCAACAACCATTGTTGCGGCATGAATCAACGCCGATACGGGCGTTGGGCCGGCCATTGCATCAGGCAGCCAAGTGTGAAGAGGAAATTGCCCAGACTTTCCGATGATACCGAGCAACAATGCCAGAGCTGCCATGAAAAGCAAAGTGTGTCCAACTGTTCCCGACAAAGCCGCGTTGTTCACATCGAGAATAGAAAACGATCCCGTTCCTGTTGCTTGCTTCACAATAAAGAATGTCATGATGACACCTGTCAACAATCCAATATCACCAACACGAGTAGTAAAGAATGCTTTCAGAGCAGCATTGGAATTGGCTTTGTCTTCCCACCAGTGACCGATCAACATAAAGGAACACAGACCCACAAGTTCCCAACCTACAAGCAGTTGCAAAGTGTTATTGGCGAGAACTAAAAGCATCATCGACGACGTAAAGAGAGACAGTGCAGCAAAATAATGAGTGTACCGAATGTCGCCGCGAAGATATTCGGTGGAATACACATGGACAAGAGTCGAAATAATTGCAACGACAACGACCATCATGACCGCTAGTCCATCGACATGCGTACCCACGCCTAGATGGAGCGAACCATTACGCCACCATGTGTAGGTCTGACCAAAAACATGACCTTCAAGACTGTGTGCACGCGTAATCCATTGGTACGCCAAGACAGCTGCCATCACTACAACGGACGCCATGGACGCAAGGCCGATTTCGTGACCTTTTTTAGGAAGACGCTTGCCGAAGAAAAGAATAAGGAAATATGAAATTGCAGGAATAACAAAAATCAACCAAGCATGAGTCAACATCCATGGTCCATGTTCGGTAATGTGCGCGATCTTTTCGCCTACGGCGTGATGCTCTTCAACCTCGTGGCCAACTTCATGGCCAACTTCTTCAGCTATACGCGCGAGCGAGGAAAGGGATTGTACAGCGAACATCGACACTATCCTTTGAGCTGATCGAGCTTGTCGATGTTAGGCGATTTGAGGTTGCGTGTAATGAGGAGAACTATTCCGAGTCCCACACCGATTTCTGCTGCAGCAATCGAAATGACGAAGAGAGCAAAAGTATTACCCAATGGCGACTGTGTATATTGAGAGAAAGCGACCAAGTTGATGTTGACAGCGTTGAGCATGAGTTCAACACTCATGAGAACAAGAATTCCATTTTTACGTGCGATGACACCGTATATTCCTGCACTGAAAAGAAATGCGGCCACAATGAGGTAATAGCTGAGTTGCATATCAGTCCTTTCTCGCCATGACAACAGCACCAATAAGAGCCGCAAGAAGAAGTACACCGACTACTTCAAAAGGGAAAATGTAATCGTAAAGAACAGTCTTGCTGAGTGCGGACATCTGGCCATTCGCAAGAGTTGCACTCGCCTCAGAGCCACCGATGACAATTTTTGTTGAGCTGGTGAAAGCATCGGTGATCAAAGCAGTCAATAAAGCGAACATGCCGAGACTCACAATATATGCAGGAAGGCGTGAATCGTTATCAAGGTCATCGTTCTTACCCATGGGCGCGCGCGTCAACATAATTCCAAAAAGTAAAAGCACGGTTACGGCTCCAATATAAATAAGTACTTGAACCCACGCGAGAAATTCAGCGGCTATGAGAAGAAACAAACCAGCTGTTGCTGCTAGTACCGCTACAAGATGCAATGCGGCGTGAACAACGTTCGTTGTTCGCACGACCCCAATTGCTCCTGCACACGCTACCGCTGCGAGTAAAAAGAAAACGATGTTTTGAATAACCATGTTCCCTACTTCTTCACCTTGGGAGGCAAAGCTCCCGATTCAAGTGGCTCAGGTTCTGGAACGGTTTCCATCCACTCACCTAATTTGTCTTTATCGTGCAATAGATTTGCGATACGGAATTCAGAGTACTCAAATTCTGGTGACCAAAACAATGCATCGAACGGGCACACTTCAACGCAAATTCCACAATACATACACAAGCCGTAATCGATGTCGAATCGATCAAGGATATTAACGTTGCGTTCTTTTCCGCCTTCACGACGAGGAGGTGCTTTGGTTTTATGACCTTCAATGTAGATACACCAGTCAGGGCACTGACGCGAGCACAACATACATGATGTACAGTTTTCTTCCTTAAGCGCAATGACTCCGCGAGCGCGAGGTGCGACTTCTTCTTTTTCGTGAGGATATTGAACCGTAACGGTCGGTGTCATCATCGTACGGAATGTCACTGACAAACCTTTAATGATCCCGGGGACTTTTAACTTTGGCACGATAACCCCTTAGTTCCACACCTGAAATGCTGCCGTCACGAGAATGTTAATGACGGACAACGGGATGAGATATTTCCATGCGAGTTTCTGAAGTTGGTCTTCACGGAAACGTGGGTAAGTAAAGCGCGCCCAGAACATCAAAAAGGCAATGAACATCACTTTGGCAAATAACACAACAGGCCCAAGGAAGCGCATGTAGTCAGCATTCATGTCCACGCCCGGAATTGTCCAGCCACCGAGGAAGAGGGTTGCCGAGATTGCTGCAAAGGCGAATGCGGTACCGAATTCTCCCATGAAGAAAAAGAGAAAACGAAAACCGGTGTATTCGACCATGTATCCCGATACCAGTTCCGATTCAGCAACGGGCATATCGAAGGGCGGTTGGGTGAGTTCTGCCTGACTCGCAATCATAAACAAAGCAAATCCAACAAATTGCGTCAAGATGAAAGGAAAACCAATCGCATCCCATCCAAAGATAGAGCCTTCGTGCTGTGCCGTGACGATTCCTTGCAGCGATGTTGTTTGCGCTTGCATCACAACACCAACAACAGCGAGCAAAAGAGGAAGTTCATATGCAATGAGCTGAGCAGCTGCGCGCAATGCACCCAGGAGAGCGAACTTGGACGAACTTGCCCATCCTGCCATCAGCACACCAATGACGCTAAGCGAGGAAACAGCGAGCGCATAAAAAACGCCAACATTCAAGTCACGCACGTAGAGTTCTGGACCTACAGGTATTACAACGTACACAAGGAATGTCGACATCAAAACGACAATAGGTGCAAGAGCAAAGACTCTTTTGTCTGCGTCGGCAGGCATGATGTCTTCTTTTTGCAAGAACTTCATTCCGTCACCAACAAGCTGGAACCAACCATGGAATCCACCAGGATCCATCGGCCCAAGTCGACTTTGCATGTGACTCATCATCTTGAGAAGAAATACATACCCAAGAATAAGTGCGCCGGCAGGAATTGTTCCCAGCACAACTGCTGTTTTAATGGCGGTGGTTGTTCCCCATCCGATATCTACTGCAAACGTTAAGCCACTCATCGGTCAATATCTCCCAGAATGAAATACAAACTCGCAAGAATGGTCACAATGTCAGGAACATAGACACCTTGAAGAAGCCAAGGACAAATAGAAACATTAGAAAAGCTAGCGCTACGGATTTTTGTGCGGAACGGACCCGTTGAACCCTTCGAATAGGTGTAGTACCCCATCTGACCGAGAGGGTTTTCCGTTTCTACCCAGATTTCACCCTCAGGAACCTTGATGATGAGCGGAACTTTTGCCATCACAGGACCAGAAGGAAGTTTGTCGAGAAGTTGACGTACCATTTGAATTGATTCACGCGTTTCTTGAAGACGTACCCAGTAGCGTGCGAATGAATCGCCGTCAGGATGAGTCCATACTTTGAAATCAATGTCTTTGTACGAAAGATAATCTGCACCATCGCGACGCAAGTCCCAATCCACACCACTAGCGCGAATATTGGAACCTGACACTCCGTAGGCCAGACCCATTTCTGGAGTGATAATTCCTACACCGCGGGTACGAGCTTCAAAAATTTCATTGCCTACTACAAGGCGATCAAAATCGTCACATGATTTTGCACAGATGTCGAGAACGCGTTTGCATTCACCCGTCCATCCCCATGGAAGGTCATCTTTGAGCCCGCCGATGCGATTGAAGTTCGGATGGAAACGCCCGCCGGTTGCTGACTCAATCAAGTTCAATACATATTCACGATCACGGAAACCGTAGAACGCTGGAGTAATCGCACCGATCTGTAATCCCATTTCACCGAGGAATAAAAGAAAAGTCGAGATACGAGAAAGTTCGGTCAGAATTGTTCGAATGTATTGCGCGCGATCCGGAGCCTGGACTCCCATAAGTTGTTCTGCGCCATGCACAAAAGGAACTTCGTTTGCAAAACTACTGAGCCAATCGATACGGTTAATAAGTGTTGTAATTTGTGGGTAGGTTCGATACTCGGTGAGTTTTTCGTAACCGCGATGCATGTAGCCAATAACGGGATCTGCACTCAGTACACGCTCACCGTCAAGACGAACAACAAGACGAAGCGTTCCGTGTGTTGCAGGGTGCTGAGGACCCATGTTCAAGATCATGTCGCCATCATCAAGCTCAACATTCATTTGCGCTTGTGCAAGTTGGCCCATTACACGCGGGTCAATGTCAGTCATGGGAGTATCAGTCATTACTCATCTCCCCCTTCTTCATCAGCTGAATCATCGCCTGGCATAGGTTCAACATCAACAAGGCCTGGCCAAGGTTTGATCACGCGTGCAAGGAGAGGAAAATCTTTACGAAGGGGGTACCCTTCAAATTCGCCGGGCAAGTAGAGGTGACGGATTTCTGGGTGACCCACAAAATCGATTCCGTACATTTCCCAACATTCGCGTTCATGCCAGTCTGCCCCAGGATAAGTGTCCGTCCAACTTGCAACCGACATGGAAGTTTCATCGACGTCGACTTTGATCGTAAGACCCAGATGCTTAGTTGTTGATTGCACGCGTGCAAAAACTTGAAAACGTGAATCCGAACCTGCAACACCGAATGTCATTTCACGAGGTTGTGCAGGTTGACTTGGGTCGCCTTCACCTTCTGCTCCTTCGATGGGCATAGGCATCCAATCGATTCCTGCAATGAAGGAGAGGTAATCGCATCCCAATTTTTCGCGAGCAATCTTTGCAGCCTTCTTGTATCCTGCAGGAGTTACACGAACAACAAAGTCGCCAAAGTTGTGGTCGGATTCAATAACTTCTTTACCAAAAGCTTTGAGAACAGCTTTTTCCCACTTCAGCAGGTCCTCGGAAACTGGAGATGCTTCTTCGATCACCGCTTCCGAATTATCTGTAGTTACTTCGTCAGACATTTGCTACGTCCTGTGAAGCTTTTGTAGAAAGTTCGACGGGAACATCAGGATTAGTAAACGAAATCGAAGAGTTGGATGTGGCTACAGGATATGTTGGTTGGCCAAGTGTTGGTGTTCCTTCAAAGCGCATCTTAAGTTCGTCGTTACCAATACCTTCATTTTGAATGCGTTCTTGCAACAGTGTTACTGCTTGGATAAGCGCTTCAGGCCGAGGAGGACAACCAGGAATATAAATGTCAACAGGAATAATTTGATCGACACCTTTCGTCACCGAGTATGAATCCCAATACGGCCCGCCACAGTTCGCGCAGCTCCCCATCGAGATCACATATTTTGGGTCAGGCATTTGCTCGTAGAGACGCTTGATGGCAGGAACCATTTTGTCTGTAACTGTTCCGGAAATAACAACGAGGTCTGCTTGACGAGGAGAAGCAGGAAAAGGAATAACTCCAATGCGCATCATGTCGTAGCGAGGTGATGCGAGCGCGGCACCCATTTCAATAGCGCAACATGCGAGCCCCCATTGAAACATCCACAAAGAATATTTCCGTGAGTAGTTCAACAACCATGTAAGGGGTTTGACTTGTTTCTTTTGAAGAAAACCGTTGACGGCTAAGCCCATTGCAAAAGTCCTTTGCGCCAGTCATATGCCAAACCAATAAGGAGCACGACAAGGAAAATACTCATGGCCCAAAAACCGTATGCGCCAAGACCGTTAACGTTGATAGCCCATGGAAAAACAAACACTGCTTCCACATCGAAAATGACAAAGAGTAACGCGAAGATGTAATAGCGAATATGACTCTGACCAAATCCACCTATGGGGTCAGACCCAGATTCATAAACAATATATTTTTCAGGTTGTGGTCGCACTGGTCGGAGGAGTCGGCCGATGGCAAGAATGCCCACACACATTGCGACTGCTGCTGCAATAAAAATGAAAACAGCGAGGTAATTTCGGTAGTACTCGGTCATCGGCGGAGTACCGCTCGTTTCACGCATGTGATCGGCATTTATGAGAAAAGATGTCGCAAAAGTGTACATATCCAGGTGAAAGTATATGCGCTCGTGTCTGTAAAAACAGTGTTGGGCAGGACCTAAAATACTTATGAGTTCGGCGAACCCCAACCCATCATTCTCGCTCCGAGTGCAACGCAAAGTCGCTCGGATGAGACTTGGGGTTCGCCCTAACCTACAAAATTAATTCGGTCATGCCCAACAAGTTCATCCACTCGCTTAGAAGGGGATTTTTGTCATTTCATGACAAAAATCATGATAAATGCATGAAATGGTACTTTAAGCCTTGAAACCACAGGCGGAGGCGTGGTCGGCGAGCCAGGTCATGAACCTCTCTCTATATATACCCGCAAAGACCACGACCGCGGCATTTCGTGGCATTTCTCCGATACAGGGCATATGCCATGGAGAAATACGCTGGTCATAATCCATTGCTTCCATCACCATCATCGCGCCTTGGTCTTGAACAACGGTATCGAGCGAATCGAGATTTCGGCCAATTTTCCATGGGGTCGAAGTAGGTGAAAGCTGCACAGAAATCACAACTGCATTTTCATGGCGATCTTGGTGAAGCTCGTAGTGATATCCAAAGCACACAGAAAAAGGAGCTGAGTCGTTCAAGAGAAAACCGCAATATGAACCCAATGACTCAGGCGCTGGAGCAAAGATTGATTCCATGGCCTGTGTGGAAAATAATTCGAGAATCGAGATGAAGGCTTGTTCTGCAGTTTTTATTTCTTGGGGACCATGCGTCTGCTTCCATTCGTATCGTTGGCCACTGGCCCACATCTGGGCAACCAGCGTACTGAACTCAAGAGACATCATGAGTTGGCGATAACCTGGGCGACCTTTATAATCCATTCGCGGTGTTGCAATTTTTCCTCGTTCGTAGAAAAAAGGATCGCTATCTGATTCTTCATCATTAAATTCGTACAGCGTTGTGTGAATGTCATCCTCAGATGGAATCAAGGGAGCAAAGGCTTCACACACTCTTTCGTGAGTACGATCGATGCGACTAATTTCAAATGGACGATCGAGAAGGAGATATCCGCGAGTTCTCAATATTTCTTCTGGGGTTTGCTTTGTAGGTAATTCAGAAATACCAGTTAGGACTTCGTCAGATACTTCGTTTTTCACACTATGTATATTCACACATTTACAACGAAAAACTTAAATTCCAGCGACTAAATAGTCTCAATTCCCTTGCGAAGTCTTTATCGACCAAGCGAACTGCTATTCGGGTCGATTGCAGTATCTGCTACTAGCCCAAGATTTTTCTGTGCCTGCAAGACAAGCTTGTCGAACCCAAATCTTACTAAGACAAAAAATCGCTTACCGCCAATTTTATCTAGACCTTCTTGATCGAGTGTCAAGATTTCGTGAACTCCGCCGTACTCTCCTGTCGACCATGCTGTCCATGTTCCTGGCTTTTTGGCCGAGCGTCTATCCATTGCTTCATTATTAGGATCTAGAACGGGCGTAGGTCCTTGAAGTGCGAAAGCATTATCGAGGAACCAGCCTTCGTGAATCGTTACAGAAAATTGCTCCGAACAAGCCAGAGCCAGCTGGCCATTGGGTGATGCATCAGTATGTATTGGATCTAGTGCGCCTGGTATATACGGTTCATTGTCGTATGAAGCACGAAGAGAAAATTCCTGTTCAAGCCACACAGACGAGTCGCCCAATAACCGTACAATTTCTGATCGTAGCTCCTTGCTTAGGGTTCCATGTTTCTTGGGAATAACGTGGGTCACGACAAAGTCATCGATATCTGTCTGCTCGATAAGATAATCGACAAATTCTTTAAGATGATCAAGGTCGATAAGATCATTGGGAATTCCAATCCCACCTGACTGGTGCGACCATTGACTCAACCCTCTAATGCCCAAGGCATAGTCGTAAAGGCCTTTCAAGCGTGGAGCTGAATCTCCAGCTCCGAAAAAATAGAAATGTGACTGAAACATTGCAGGCACATTGGGATACTTCACTGAATTATCTTTACCAAGATCGAATGTTTCATCGTCGAGAGATCGACCGTTCCTCGCTTTGGCTAGCCGTTTTCGAAAATTAGCTAACACGGCTACCGTCCCCAATCTTGATTCGGAGATGAGGTGTCTATACGGCCGGGTTGTGTTCCAGCCCCACGAATTTCAACAGACGTAGTGATTCCCCTTTCGGCAATATTGTTTCTAGCTTTCCGCACGAGGTCATCGAATTCAAATGTGGGTGTAACGGATACTCTTTCGCCGCCAATTTTTTCGTACTCCTCTGCGGTTGGTACACGTTCCTCGTGAACGCCACTATGTGCTTCAAAAGCAACGCCCGAAACTTCATCTGGAGAAGGAAAAACTCTCTCGTCTAATAGACCGTCATGTGGGTCGTAAACCGACGCTGGTGCAACATACGAATCAGCCATCGGTCCATCTGGATCAACATGCTCAAACCACCCTTCGTGAGTAACGGTAGGCAGATTTCCAAACGTAAGACGTAATGCACCCAGTGCATTAATAGTATCTACATGCGGCCTCTGAAAATCTGTATTCTGGAGGCGCTGATTGTTTTGATTCGTCCAACTCGCTCCAATACCTGAATATGATTTAAGCCAGTTATTCGGATCTTTCAATAGCTTCGTAATTTCCTCACGCAACTCTGGGCCAAGCACGCCATGTTTTTTGGGAAGAACATCAGAAACGATGTAGTCAACAAAGCCCGGTTGTTCAATCAAGTACTCAATGAAGTCCTTGTAAATGCCTGACTCTACACTAGGGATCGAGACTCCAGAAATGAACGATGCCACAGCGTCGCGAGGTCGTTCTCTATTTGCATGGTCAAGAAATCTTTGTAGTCGTGGATCAACTTGATCACCCCGTTCAAAATAAAAGAAGTGCGACTGACGAGCATCAGGAATATTTGCAAGTCCATTTAGAGTATTCGGATCAACATTATACGAATCGATGTAGGGAGAAATAGTTGAGGTATCTGACATTTTATGTTCCCTAGAGACCAGATCCTGTTCGATCAAATCCGCCAGTCATGGTTCGTTCATAGGCATTCCCAATCGCATTTTGCGTAGCCTTGTGAAACATTTGATCGAACCAATTTTGCCCAGTTGCGAGAAAACGTTCACCGCCAAAACTTTTTAATTCCTCTCGAGTGAACTGCGGCCTTGCATGGACATCACTATGGGGCGCCCATGCTTCAAGAGTTCCTGGATCCGATTGGCGCGGTTCGCCACCATGAGAAACACCTTCTGAATCAACAATCGGTTGCGGTGAAATCAGCTCACCATCCTCTCCCCGGGAAAGGATCGCGTGTTCGTGTAGACCATCCCAACGCTGTATTGAATAGTGAGGCGACATACCCAGACGTAAAGCCCCGGGAGGAGCTTGGTCGTCAACATGAGCCATATGAACAGTCTTGAGTGGAAAATCCGTGGTAGCGCGCCCCTCCCACTGCCCTATGATTACTGCAGAAGTATCCAACCATTCAGCTGGAGAGTACAAAAGTTTTGTCAATTCTTCTCGTAACTCTGGATCACGTAAATCAAACTTCTCAGGAAGAACATGAGTCATCATGTATTCAACAAAACCTGGTTGCTCCACCATGTAGGCAACATAATCCAAATAGATTTGTTGAGCTACTGGATCAACTTCAGAAATCTTGATCATTACTGAATCGTGATATTTCTCTCGAGATGAAACTATATATTCATAAAGCGCCTGTGCTCGGGGATCGTCATTATTTTCGAAAGAAAATGAGAGGGATAGACGTACATCAGTATTCCCGTCTCGCGTGAGGCCTAACGAGGTAGCGGGCATCTTGTTAGGAGGGAGAACTCCAACATTTGGATCGACCGCATAGGAATCATCAAGAGCCGTCGGTCTATGAATTTCATCATCCGGCGGCATGAGTCCATCCGTCATTTGTCGCCATCCATCCTTGTTCAGATCTCGTCAAATTCCAGAGACCCATTAGTAGAACTATTATCTGATGACCTGCGGAGCTCGTCAACACTTATTCCATGTTTTAATTCACCTAATAGCCCAGGTAAAAGGCCATATCGTACGCTCAATCTTTTAGAATAATACCAATGAGTACTCGTCGAGCTTTTGTATTGTCTGGTGGCGCCAACATGGGTTGTGCCCAAGTTGGCATGTTGCTCGCACTTTTTGAACACGACATTACGCCTGACCTTCTTGTTGGGACTTCCGTGGGAGCACTGAACGCTGCTGCTGTCGCAACGAATCCCACACTAGAAGGCGTAAGTGATCTTGCACACTTGTGGAGAAGTCTCACCAGCGCAGACATTTTTCCTGGAGGAAACCTTTCTCGCGCGTGGAATATCGCCAGGCGCGGTACATACTTGGTGGAGAACTCTGGATTGGCTCGTGTGATCGAACGCGCAACTTCCATCCGCGAGATTTCGGATCTTCAACTTCCTATTCGCATTGTTGCGTGCGACTTAGCAACGGGTGAAGAAATCATTCTCTGTCGCGGTCCCCTCAAAGATGCACTTCTTGCTTCGGCTGCCCTACCAGGCGTCTTTCCCCCTGTTAACCTCGACGGACGTGTTCTTGTTGATGGTGGTGTAGTTGATGCAGTGCCTATCTGGCATGCACTCAGCGACGACATCGACGAAATTTACGTACTTAATGTATCTGGTGGCGGAACGCTCAAAGGATTGCACTCTCCCCTCGACGTCATGACTCGAGCATTTGCTATTTCACGAAACTTACGCTTTGATGTTGAGCTTCGCAATGCAGCTCATG
Organism: uncultured Burkholderiales bacterium; assembly: GCA_964391505.1. Classification (GTDB taxonomy): domain Bacteria; phylum Actinomycetota; class Acidimicrobiia; order IMCC26256; family JAGPDB01; genus JAGPDB01. The sequence continues at coordinate 27,931 of CAYMMG010000004.1, forward strand.
ACATCGACGTTCACGTATTACCTCGACCTGTCGACAAGCGTGAGATGTATGACTTTAATGATTCGGCACGATTACTAGACGAAGCATACAAATTAGCGTTTGCATACCTGGATGAAAATCGACTTCCCCACCCTGCAAAGAAAAAGGGATTCTTCTCGCGTTGGTAGTTTCCAGGGTTCCACCCTGGAAACTAGAGTACGTGGGTAAAACCGGTTACGAGACTCGGTAAAATTCCTACCGCAATGGTTACTGCAACACAGATTCCGATAGCAATTGATGTTTGTACAGAAACAAGATGTGTTGACAGAACTTCTGTTTCGCTATTGACATTCTCATCATGAAAAGAATCGGCATAAAGGGCAAGAACAATCCGTATATAGAAAGCTGCCGCAATCACCGTAGCTACGAGAATAACAATGCCCGTGAGATAAAGCTTTTCTTGAAAGGCAACACGAAAAACGTCGAACTTTGCAATGAAACCACTAGTAAGTGGAATACCTGCTTGCGCAAAGAGCAACACAGTAAGCGAACCAGCAAGCCACGGATTTGTGCGAGCTAAGCCTTTGAACTGAACGAGCGAATCCTTTTGTTCGTTCACTCCACTGACCACTGAAATAACAGCAAATGTTCCTGCGACAATAAAGGCGTAGATCACGACATAGGTCACTACCGCCTGGAGCGATTCATTCGTACCACCCTTCAAGGCAAGAAGGATATAGGCCGTATGTGTAATTGAAGAATAAGCGATGGCACGTTTAATGTTGGCTTGACGCAGTGCAACAATTGAACCAAACAAAGCAGATGCAATGCACACGACTGTAAGAACAATTCGTGCCGATGCACCAGAAACCGTTACATCTATCACTTGAGATTGCACAAGTCGAACAAGTGCAACAAAAGCAACAAGCTTTGTAGCTGCTGACATAAACAATGTCACAGGTGAAGGTGCTCCTTGATAGGCATCAGGAGACCAAAAATGGAAAGGAACAGCAGCGACTTTGAAGAGCAAACCAATCAGAATCAACACCGTTGAAATACTCGCAACTGTGGAAACTTCTGTCGCAGCCGTGAAAGCAGTGGAGCCCGAAACTCCGTAATGCAATGCAATTCCATAGAGGAAAATTGCAGAGGACACCGCCCCCAAAATGAAGTATTTGAATCCGCCTTCAAGAGATCGAACTCGGCGTCGGTCAAACGCAGTAAGAACATAGAGAGGAATCGAGAACACTTCAAGCGCAACAAACATTGCCATAAGGTCATTTGCCATGACCATGGCACACATACCTGCAGCCACACATTGCAAAAGAATAAAGAACTCGGCAGCTGGGATATCATCGCGTTCTTTTAAGTATGCGACTGAGACCAATGTCGCAATAATCACAAGAATGCAGATCACTACAACTGAAATTGCAGTCAAGCGATCAGTACTCACCATTCCTGAAAGCGTCGTAAAGTCTTTAGAGGTTAACCGCTTCGTATCAAACTGTCTCCATCGTAAAGCCTCAATTAAAGCGACAATAAATGAAACTACAATTGTTAACGTGGCTCCAACAATTCGGTGAAGCGAATAGTTTGTCCGCACCAAAGACCGCACCATCGTAAATACACACATTGATACCGTAAATGCAATGACGGGGAATAAGCCGTAAAAGGATACGTCACCTATTTTCATTAGTGGCCGCCTTCATGTGAATCAGAGTCATTGGAATTTGGTTTGAATTCAACAGTGTCAGTGGTCTTTTGATTCGAATGGGTTGAGATATGCTCGGTGAGTTTCTCGACCGAAGGATTAATGCGATCCAACATAAATTGAGGTGCCATACCGAGATAAAGACTCAACGCCAACAAGGGAACGATACACATCAGTTCCCGTGTATTTACATCCTTCATCGTTGCATTCTCTCCTGTAGGTTCACCTGTAAACACTCGTTGAAAAGCCCACAAGAGATAAAGCGCAGCAAAAATCACTCCTGTTGCAGCAACGACTACGTACCAACGATGTGTTGAAAAGGCACCCAACATAGAAAGAAACTCTCCAACAAAACCTGAAAAACCAGGAAGACCAATCGATGCAAAAGTCGCAATCAAAAAGAGTCCGCCAAGAACAGGAACCGATTTCATCAATCCAGAAAAAGCAGAAATTTCTCGCGTATGGCGACGGTCGTAGAGCACTCCAACCAAAGCAAACAATGCGCCTGTCGTCAGGCCGTGGCTCACCATCGTAAAGACAGCACCGCTAAGTCCTTGCTGGGTAAGTGAAGCAATCCCGAGAACAACGAAGCCTAAGTGGGCGATCGATGAATATGCGATGAGTCGCTTCAGGTCTGGTTGCATGGTGGCAACGATCGCTCCATAAATAATTCCTATAACCGAAACGACGAGCAAGATCCACATGAGTCGATGTGCCGCGTAAGGGAAAAAAGGTATCGCGATGCGGATGAATCCATACGTTCCCAATTTCAATAGGACACCCGCCAAAATAATGGAGCCTGCTGTGGGTGCTTCGGTGTGTGCATCAGGCAACCATGTATGGAGAGGAAAGAGAGGAACTTTTACAGCGAATGCAATTGCAAAACCGGCAAATAGCCACATGGCAGTTGTGTGGGGAACTGAAACGCTGGCATATTGCATAAGCGAGTCAATCGCAAAGCTCCAGCGCCCTGTGCTGCGCTGATACATTGAAGCGAGGGTGAGCATGGCAGCCAAGAAGAAGATTGATCCCCCCATAGTAAAGAGAACGAACTTAACTGCGACTCGTTTTGCATTTCCATGTCCAAACCCTGCAATCAAAAAGTACATGGGAATAAGGACTAATTCAAAACCAACAAAAAAGAGGAAGAGATCGCGTGCAGTAAATACCACAAGGACCGACGATTGAAGAATCAGCAGCCATGCAACAAAGCTTCGTTGATTATGAGTAATAGATTCCGAAATTAAGATCGCTATAGGAAAAAGAATGGCCGTTAAGACAACGAGAAAAAGACTGATTCCATCGACTCCCAATGAATACGAGATTCCAAGATCTTTAATCCATGCATGATGTTCAACAGCCTGATAACCCGCTTCGCCGCGTTTAAAAGCCACCATCAACCATAAACCCAGCCCAAGAACACCACTCGTGACTACTAAACCGAGTGCACGGGCAATCCACGCTTGAGACTGAGGTAATCGGACAACAATCCCCGCTCCAACAAGAGGGAGAAGGATCATCGCAGAGAGAACAGGAAAGGAAATCGTCATTATGCGTTTGCTCCAAATACGGCCAGGGCAACGAGTACAAAGGTGGCTCCAGCAAAGATCACAACATAACGTCGAACAAACCCTGATTGGATACGACGCAATGATTTTCCAGATTCATTGATACCTTTAGCTAGCGACTGCGAAGCGCCGTCAACAACACGCGTATCAAAGACGAAAGCGAGAGCATTCGCACACTTCGTTCCGGCGCCCGATACCAATCTGGCCACACCCGCATTTATAAAGAATGCATTGTTCGACAAAGAATATGCAGGGCGCAGCGCAAGAATCGGATCATCATCAAGATCACGAGGACGTCTTCTGTAGACCGCGACTCCAATTACAATTCCTATGATTGCAAGAGACAAAGAGACTCCTGCCAAAATAATTCCTTTGCTGACATCAAAAGTTGCGATGTGCGCTGAGTGAGCACCTTCAATAGCAGGATCCAAAAATCTCGCAAAATCTTCACGTGCTTTATAGGGGAGATTGATAGCTCCTGCAATCAAAGCAAAGATACTTAACACGATGAGCGGAATTGTCATCGTTTTAGGAGATTCATGTGGAGCTTGTTGTGTTTCGCCATAACGAGCCTTACCAAAAAACACCATGCGTACTTGGCGCGTCATATAAAAAGCTGTCAACAACGCCGTTATTAATCCCAACGCCCAAAGGGTGATACCAAAAACACCTCCGCGCGCATACGCTGCGCCCAGAATTTCGTCCTTGCTCCAAAAACCAGCGAAAGGAAATACGCCAGCAATGGCAAGCCAACCAATAATAAATGTAAACGAAGTGATGGGAAGAAGTTTTCGTAACCCTCCCATAAAGCGCATATCTTGTTCATCTCCATGTTTCTCGTGAGCGACACCGTGCATTGCATGGATAACCGAACCGGAACCAAGAAATAACAACGCTTTGAAGAATGCGTGTGTGACAACATGGAACATTGCACCAGAATACGAACCAACACCAATTGCAAGGAATGTGTACCCAAGCTGTGAAATAGTTGAATAAGCAAGAACGCGTTTAATGTCGTTCTGTGCCACAGCGCACAAAGCTGCATAGAGCGCAGTTACTATTCCCACAATTGCAATAATATTGCTTGCAGTAACGGACGCAACACCGATCAATGGCGACATGCGCACCATGACAAATACTCCAGCCGTCACCATGGTGGCTGCATGAATCAGTGCAGACACCGGCGTTGGGCCTTCCATTGCGTCGGGCAGCCAAATGTGGAGAGGAAACTGAGCGCTCTTACCCATTGCCCCAATAAAGAGAAGGAGAACAATAGCGGTTGCTGTTCCTTGAGGAACTAAATCAATATTTCCTTGAATCTCCGAATAGGACAACGAACCGAGCGTAGGAGTGACGACAATAAGGAACATGGCCAGCATAAAGCCGACATCACCAACTCTGTTCGCAATGAATGCTTTTTTACCTGCAGTCGCCGCACTCGGTTTTTCAAACCAAAAGGAAATGAGCAGGTATGAACACAGACCCACACCTTCCCAACCTAAGAATGTAACAAGAAGATTCTCACCGAGAACAAGGGTTAGCATCGCTCCTGCAAACAAGTTGAGGTATGCAAAGAAACGGGAATACCGAGGATCGCCCTTCATGTAACCAATCGAATAGATATGGATCAGCGTTGCAACAAAGGTGATGAACCCAACCATCGTGATCGACAATGGGTCAACCATGAAGCGAAGATCAACAGAAAAGTTCCCGACCTGCATCCATGTATAGCCATCGCTAGCAATCCGACGAAATTCTTCACCTTCAATCGTACGCAAAGCAAGGAAAGAGAGAACCCACAATACAAAGGTTGAACCCATTGCAACAGTTGCAATGCTTCCTGCAAGAACTGGTTTAAGACGCTTACCGAAAAGCAGAAGGAAGATGCTCGAAACGGTAGGGATAACAGGGATCAACCACGAGTAATGAAGAAAGCTTGAATCCATTATTCTTCCCCTCCGCTACGTAATACAGCTGTCTCTGTCATCAGGGAAACATCATCGGGACTTGTCGTATGCTTACGTTTGAAGATCGCAACCATCAGCGCCAGTCCAACGGCTACTTCCGCTGCGGCTACCACCAAAGTAAAGAAGACAGAAACTTGACCAGCAACATCATCCAGTGCTTTTGAGTATGCAACAAAGGTGAGGTTGGCGGCATTGAGCATAAGTTCAACACTCATAAACATAATCAAAGCATTTTTTCTTATCGACACTCCCGCTAAGCCGATGCAAAATACCATGGCAGCAAGGACGAGATAATGCGTGGGGGTAATTGTCATTCTTCACCCGCCGTGTTTTCTGCGTCAGAACCGGAAATAACTTCGTTCGTCGAAAGCTTTTCTTTGAGGCCTGGCCTCTGACCTTCGCTGGCAAAAGAATCTGCTTCGGGCATTAAGGCCAGGCCTCGTTGCCCAGTCCCCATGATCAGACCTTCGGAGTCTGGAAATTCTGAATCGAGAAAGTCCACTGTGCTTGTCGCGCGTCGCGCAAGAACAACAGCTCCAATAACAGCCGCTACTAAGAGAACAGCTGTGAGTTCAAAAACCCAGACATACTTTGTAAAAAGTGTTTGTGCCACGATTTCGATATTGGTGAGTTTCCCTTGGTCGAGAGAAGCCGTAACGCTTTGTGCTCCTTGAGCCCATTTAGTTCCACCCACAAGGAGCAACGTTGCAGCAAAGAGAACAGAGATCGATGTTGCAATAAGGCGTTGATGATCTAATGGTTCGTCTTCATCCATGTCCGAACGGTCAACACCCAAAAGCATAATGACGAAAAGAAAAAGAATAACAACGGCACTTGCATACACGATCACTTGCACCGCTGCTGCCAAGTCAGCTCCCAAAAGAACATAGTGAACAGCAATACTCATTAATGCCATGACGAGAAACATTGCGCTATGCACAGGATTACGTGCAGTAACAACACCTATCGCCCCCACAAGAGTAGTCAAACCCGCAAGATAGAAAATCACCGCTATCACTTTTTACCCGCCAGATCTTCATGCACCGAAAGTTTTTTCTTGAGGTCTGACCTCTGACTCTCGTTTACAAGAGCATCTTCGTCGGGCATTGAGATCAGACCTCGTTGTCCAGTCTCTGGTTGACGCACACCAAATCCACGTTCGCCACTCCACCCTACTTTTCCTATGTAGTCTGCATCGCCACTCGCTGCCGTTGCGCGCATCCAACCAGAAGTATTGTCATCTTCATGGCCATGCCACAGCTCCCAAGGTAACCGTTTCACGCGTCCCTCATCGTCGACCACTAATTCGTTCTTTGTATAGATCGCATCATTTCGGTTCGTAAATGAGAACTCAAAAAGCTTGCTTTCCGTAATTGCTTCTGTGGGGCACGCCTCGACACACAGGTCGCAGTGGATGCATCGCAAATAGTTGATTTCGTAGACATAACCGAAACGTTCCCCCGGCGAAGTGGGATTTTCGGGATCATTATCTTTCCCACGAACAAAAATACATTTTGCTGGACATACGCCCGCGCATAATTCACAACCGATACACTTTTCCATTCCATCTTCGTATTTATTCAGTACATGACGGCCATGAAAACGGTCGGGCTTGTCGCGCTTCACTTTGGGGTAGCGACCCGTGACTTTTTTCTTAAAAACTTGTGAAAGCGTGATGCGAAAACCTGTGAACTGACCCATTAGACATCCACCTTATCGCGCGGCAAAGGAAACTCGTCCACCGATTCATCTTCTCCAGGAATACACGCCCTCAGCGTGTAATAAATTCCGAAGGAGACAAGCACAGCAGCTACTGCAGAAAAGATTGCAGTCACTTGTTGAGCATTCATCGAGCCAATCGTGACGTTTATAAAATCCCATTCATAGGCGCGTGAAGTCCGAAGAACCAACATTGTAGCTACCCAGAGGAAAGAGGCCTCGATCATATACTTCCACCCGACTTGCATCAATTGGTCGTACCTCAAACGTGGCAACGATGCGCGAATCCATACTGTTCCGTATAACAAAATCAAAAGTTTTCCCATGAAGTAAGCAACGGGCATGATCCATGTATTGAGCCAGTGATTATCAGCAACGAAGCCGAGCGAAGGGCCAGACGGCCCTCCCAGAAAGAGGGTCACAGCAACGGCGCTCATGGTTATGAGGTTCATGAATTCCGCAAGAAAGAAAATCGCAAAACGAATCCCGGTGTATTCAGTGTGGAAACCACCCACCAGTTCTTGTTCAGCTTCTACCAAGTCAAAGGGAGGATGGTTTGTCTCGGCAATTGCAGAGAAGAGGAAAAGAACGAAGGAAATAAATGCCGGAATGATAAACCAGTTAAATAGCGGCCAATCTCCGATATTCGACAGCGACCAGGTTCCTTGTGACTGTGAATCCACTATGACACGTGTCGAAAGTGATCCAGACTGGATTACTGCTCCAATGACCGCAAGACCAAGCGTTGCTTCATAACTAAGAAGTTGTGCACTTGCTCGAACAGCACCAAGAAGTGGATACTTCGAGCCAGACGACCATCCTGCTAAAAGGATTCCATAGAGTCCAAGACCAGACATCATAAGCAACCATAAGATTCCCATAGGAACCTCAATGAGTTGAAGATTGGTTCGATGTCCTGCGATGACCACGGTTCCACCAATAGGAATAATTGCGAAAGCAAGGAAGGCGGGAACCATTGCGAAGTATGGAGCCAAACGGAACATTGCTTTATCTGCACTGTCAGGTATTGATTGTTCCTTAAAGAAGAGCTTTGTTCCATCTGCCAAAGTTTGAAGAAGACCAAAAGGTCCCGCCGATGCTGGACCAACGCGGTTTTGCATGTCGGCGATAACTTTGCGCATGAACCATACGTAGAACATCACGCCTACAAGCAAAATAACGAAAATTGCGACTGCCTTACCCGCAAGGATGAGGACCGTCGTTAGATCAAGTTTGCTTGCATCGATCGGATCCGCTGCAGCGAGGAATGAAGAGAGTGACACTTACTTCCCTTCCACTCGCAGGTCGGTAACTGAAACATCTGCACGCACTAATGCACGTAGAGGGTGCGAAGACGTCATCGTGGCAAGTGCAATGCCTCTCATCATATTTTTATCGGGAACGACACGAATATCGACAGTGCCGTTATCGTTGACAAGACGCACGAGATTATCATCGCGCACAGATATGGATTCAAGATCTTTGGGATGCATGCGCACTACATCATTCAGCTGAGCCGACACAACGGGGGCAAGTGCGCCAGAATTCATTTTCAATGTCGACGGCCCGTGGAAAGAATCGATAAATACTAAACGCAAGGCATATTGGTCGAGGTGATGCGCATGAGCGCTTTCACGTTCAAAAGCCGAAGTAATCATTGCGCTATAAATAATGTTCGCGCTGGGGTGATGCTCTTCATGGTCGAGTTCTTCTACTGGATCTTCATCTGCAGCAGCGCGAGAAGCAATAGGTTCCCAACTAGGTGTTTGTACGAGCGGTGCCTGACTTCCCACAAGAGCATCTTTGTTTTCGTCGATGGGAACGATCGCTCCGTCGCGAGCCCTGGAAAGAACTGTGGTTGTTATGTGAGCGAACGAAGGTGCAACCCGTGCGATCTCATTCGTTATATCTTCGACAGTTTCAAATGTTGTCGGAGAGTCGAGGCGCTCCGAGAGAAGATCAGCTATTTTCCAGTCATCAAAAACATTGCCTTGAGGAGCAACGATCTGGACAACACGCTGTACACGACCTTCAATATTTGTAACTGTGCCATCTTTTTCATTCGCAACGGTTGTCGGGATAAAGATATCTGCGTGCTGCGTCGATTCGTTGAGGAAAGCATCTAAAGCAATAATGTTTTCACAATTTTCTAAAGCCTGTTGGGCAAGGGTTGCATCCGGGAAATGTGCAACGGGGTTTGCTCCTACAAGAATAAGAACTTTGACATCACCTGATGCGGCTTTTCGCAGAATTGATGTTGTGTCGCTTTGTGAGTGTGCACCCACTTTGGTGGGAACTCGTGGCCATGTTCCTACATTGGAAACGCTTGTGTCGGCAACACGTCCAGGCAGTAACCCTGGAGCCAATCCCATTTCGTAGGCACCATGCATATTCGATGTTGTAACAGCAGGAAGAAGATAAACGTTTTCCGATGTGAGCAGTGATTGAACGAGTTCTGAAAAAGTACCTCGATCTTGAGCAGTATTGATATCTCCCGCAATCAGAATAATCTTGCCATTAGATGCTTTATGAGATCCTTCGCTAGCTCCTTCGCTCCGCTCAGGACTCCCTCCGGTCGGCTCTGGATGACTTTCAAGGTTTTGAATTGCTTCACGGATTAAACGCTCTGCTTGTTTTTCATCACCAGGAACGAGATCGATATGATGCGTACTCATCTTTTTAGTAGCTGCTGGAAACGAATTGACATCAATAAGCGGAATACTGTTTTCAGTAAAAGCTTTGCGCGCACGCAAGAAAACAAGCGGAAGCGATTCTTTAATATCTATTCCTAATGTAATGATGGCCGCCGCGTTATCGATATCAGAAATACGCGCACGTCGGGACGACAGAACGAGATCAGCAGGCAAAGAATTACCCAGCTGCGAATCAACAAGCGATGTGCCAATCACACCCTTCGCTAAACGTGAAATCGCATAAGCATCTTCATTCGTACCATGAGCTCCACCGAGAAAGGCTATGGATTCTGGTCCATGTTGTGCAATGGCTTCTGCAATGACCGATGCTGCCGCATCAAGTGCCGTATTGAGGTGAGTATCCTGCTGCTTGCCCCCATCAAGAATAAAAGGAGAACGGATGCGATCAGGTGATTGCATAAAATCAAAACCGTAGCGACCATTGTCACACAGCCACCCTTGGTTAATTGCTTGGGAATCGACGCCCAGAAAGCGCACCATTTCGTTGCGAGACGATTGAGCAACACCTTTACAGCCAATGGAACAACCGGAACAGGTTGTCTCATTACTTACAAGGTCCCATGGGCGTGCATTAAAACGATAAGGCTCTGCAGTTAACGCCCCGACAGGACATATCTGAACAATATTTCCTGAGAAGTATGAAGCAAAGGGATCACCGGGGAAAGTATTAACTTCAGTCTGTCCGCCACGTTCAACAAAAGTGATGAGTGGGTCACCTGCAACATCATCAGCAAAACGAGTACAGCGCGAACATTGAATACAACGTTCTCGGTCAAGAAGGACATGATCAGATATTTCGATAGGTTTTTCCCAGTGTCGCTTTTCTTCAACAAAACGTGATTCGCCCGGACCAAAACTTAATGTCTGATCTTGAAGCGGACACTCTCCACCACGGTCACATACAGGACAGTCGAGAGGGTGATTGATAAGTAAAAATTCAAGAACCCCGTCTTGAGCTTTGTCGACATTATCTTTTCTAAAGTGAACAACCATTCCATCTGTTACAGGAGTTGTGCAGGCTGGAGGAAGTCCTCGAACCCCCTCAATTTCCACCAAGCACATGCGGCACATGCCGACGGGCTTCAAGCGATCGTGATAGCAGAAGCGAGGAATGAAAACGCCTGCACGTTGAGCGGCAGTTATCAAAAGCTCACCTTTGGCAGCTTCGACGCTTTGACCATCGATAGTTAGTGTCACTGTATCTTCATCAGTTTTTGGAGATTCAGGAACTGTAGTTGTCATAGTGCAGCCTCCGTGCCAGAACCGACGGTAGCTTCGGTCGTTGGAAGTTTCTCTTTAAGGTCTGACCTCTGACTGTGCTTATACATGACTTACCTCTTCGTCGGGTATTGAGGTCAGACCTTGTTGGCCAGCCCCTATACGGGACAAAACTTCTTCACGGAAAAACTTATTCAAACTTACAACGCAAGACACAGCACTAGGACCCAAGGGACAAATGGTTGTTTGAGAAAAAGGAGCATTCAGTCCTGGAGAGATGTTGTCACCTACATCGAGCAGCATATCGAGATCACTTGGTCGACCCTGACCATGTGACATTCGATAGAGAACTTTTTCAAGCCAGCCCGTTCCTTCGCGACACGGAGTGCATTTTCCACAACTTTCATGTGCATAGAATTTTGCAAGTCTCCATGCAACAAGAATAGGGTCAGTCGTTTGGTCGTAAACCATAACAGCTCCTGAACCCAACATGACACCAAAACGTTGACCGACTTCGTCCATGTCCAAGGGACAATCAAGATGTTCATCACTTCCAATAAGCCACTGCGAAGAACCGCCGCCAGGAATGAAGAATTTCACCCGTCCGCCAGCGCGCATGCCTCCCGCCAAGTCATCAATTAATTGACGGAAAGTAATACCGAGTTCTACTTCATAATTACCTGGATTGTTCACATGACCAGAGACAGAGAAAATTCTTGTTCCCGTTGATTTTTTTACACCAAGTGCTGCGTACTTTTCTCCACCCATATCAATAATGTGAGGAACGGTAGCGATTGTTTCTACATTGTTAACAACGGTTGGTTTTGCATACAGTCCAGCAATCGCAGGAAAAGGAGGTCGCAGTCGCGGCATTCCTCTTTCGCCTTCGAGAGATTCGAGCAAAGCCGTTTCTTCTCCACATATATATGCTCCGGCTCCACGATGAATCACAATATCAAGATCAAAACCAGTACCCTCAATATCGTTTCCTACAAAACCTCTTTCACGAGCCTGCTTTAATGCACCACTAAGTCGATCGTAAGCAAGGGCTAGTTCGCCACGAAGATATATGAAGGCTTTGTTCGACTTGATCGCATACGCAGAACAGATAATTCCTTCAATCAATTGGTGAGGGTCACGCACAAGCAGCATGTGGTCTTTAAAAGTTGAAGGTTCACCTTCATCTGCATTAATAACAAGATATCGAGGAAAGGAATCGGGAGGAAGGAAGGACCACTTCATTCCCGTTGGGAATCCACCGCCACCGCGGCCGCGTAATCCTGAAGTTTTAACATGCTCAACAATGTCATCAGGGTTCATGCGTAAAGCACGTTTCGCTACTTCGTATCCACCGAGAGAAATGTACGTGTCGATATTATGAGCATCTTCACTCTCATGCATGCGCTTAGTAATGATTCGCGTTTCCGTTACTGTCGGCATCAGACTTCACCTGCTTCGGGGGAAGGCCGCACCTGCTGTGCAGTCGCTTCGCTCCTGACACCAGGAACAACCTTAGTTTCGAGAAGTGTTCCTGAAATTGTGCGTGGAGTACGCGCACCCGACTTGTATTCTTCAACCACAACAACGGCTTCATCGGGTGTTACCTTTTCAACGAACTCATAGTTGACCTGAAAACAAGGCGCGCCGTCACATTTTGCCAAACATTCCACTTCTTCGACAGTGACATCTTCATCCATTGCATATTTCTTCGCGAGTTTGCTATGAATTTCTGGTCCACCCACCACGAGACACGTAACGTTGGTGCACACAGAAACCAATAGTTTTCCTACAGGTTCACGTTTGAACATTGTGTAAAAGCTGCAGCTTCCGTTGACTTCAGCAGGTGTGACCTGAACAAGTTCCGCAATTTCACGCATGGCGTCTTCACTGAGGTATCCATCTTGATCTTGCGCCAAGTGCGCCAAAGGCAAGATTGCAGATTTTGTATAGGGATATTGCGCAATGATAGCGAGAGCCTTTTCTCGATTTGCAGAAGTAAAAGCCATTATCGATCAACCTCGCCCATAATCGGATCAACACTGGAGATCACTGCAACTGCATCTGCAAAGTAACGGCCCTTCATCATGGGCACCATCGATTGCAGATTGTAAAAACTTGGTCCACGTACATGCATGCGTAGCGGTTTGCTCTCTGAGTCAGAAACTATGTAGCAACCAATTTCGCCGCGTGGAGATTCAACAGCAGCATACGTTTCTCCCGCAGGAACTTTGAATCCTTCCGTGAAAAGCTTGAAATGGTGAATCAAAGCTTCCATCGATTCATCAATCCGCGCACGAGGAGGAGGTGTTACTTTTTTATCCTGGACTCGGTAGTCACCCTTGGGCATCATCTCGACACATTGTTTTACGATTTTCACAGATTCAAGAATCTCAAAAAGACGAATCCTGTATCGATCGAAAACATCTCCGTTAGTCGTCGTAATTACGTCAAAGTCCACATCTTCGTAGGCCAGATAAGGTTGATCCTTTCGCAGATCCCAAGCATAGCCCGTCGATCGTAAAATCGGGCCCGTCGCACTAAGAGCCAACGCGTCTTCGGTGCTCAAAATACCCACACCCACCATACGTTCCTGGAAAATGGGGTTACCCGTCAAAATTTGATCATATTGGCGAACACCTTTTTCAACCAGTTCACATACTTTCAAAACATCTTTTTGCCAATCGTCAGGAAGGTCGGCAGCGATTCCTCCTACGCGAATGAAGTTATGATTCATACGCAAACCCGTAATCTTTTCAAGAATCCGTAGAACTTCTTCTCGTTCACGCCATCCATAGATCATCATCGAAACTGCGCCGAGGTCCATGCCGTTCGTTGCTTGGAAAAGAAGGTGAGAAGAAATACGGTTCAGTTCGACCAAAAGCATCCGTGCCCATGTTGCACGTTCGGGAATGTTGATTCCTAAAAGTTTTTCCGTTGCAAGACAAAAAACAAGCTCATTGGATAGAGGCGATGCATAATCCATGCGCGTGACGTTGGTACAGCCTTGAACATAGGTAAGTTCTTCACCGGTCTTTTCCATACCGGTATGCAGGTAGCCAATGATTGGTTTTGCATCAAGAACAATTTCGCCGTCAAGTTCCACCATTAAACGCAAAACACCATGCGTCGATGGGTGTTGTGGTCCCATGTTGACGACCATGGTTTCATCAGAAACGTCTTCAGGCCACGGACCGCCAGTCATAATTATTTCTTTTTTCTTAAGAAGTTGGCTTCCTTCATGGGTTTGAAGAAACAGACGTTCGTTTACCGTCTCGTCCATATCGTGCGTGCGATTATCTGTCATGAGAACACCCCATTATCGCGAGGAGCAAGATCGTCACTGAAGTTCACAGGAATACGTGCAGGTGCATCGTCTTTGCGAAGTGGAAAACCTTCCCATTCGTCAGGCATAAGAATGCGCGTCATATCGGGATGCCCGTCAAAAACAATTCCGTACATATCGAATACTTCACGCTCACCAAAATTCGCACCAGGAAAATACTCCACAATGGAATTCACACGGGTATCGTGTTCATCAATAGGTACAATGAATCGAATGCGTTCGTTTCGGACATGAGAAATAAAGTTCGCGACGACTTCAAACCGCTCAGCAGTAATTCCTTCCACATGTACACGATCGTGCGCGCCTAAGTAATCAACAGCTGTCACGTCCAAACACATCACGACATCGCAATCAGATTTAAGAAATCCCGCCGCACGCTTATATGTGTCGCTATCCATATACAAAACGTCTTGGCCACAAGAGTCGCGGTATATGACGTCATTGAATTGCGAGTGCACCAGTGCTGCTATTGAGTTCATGTGGGAACCTTACGCACAGTTGGATTAGGGAGAAGTTTGCCTCCACCTGTTTGACCATCAAGTTGAGGAGCAGTAATGCCTAACCCTTTTCCATCACGCCGTTTCATAATGTCACCCGAAGAAACCGCATCATGCAAAGTAAGAATTCCATGCATCAATGTCTCCGGTCCCGGTGGACAACCAGGCACATAGACATCGACAGGAACAATTTGGTCGACACCTTGGACGATTGCATAATTATTAAACATTCCACCCGAACTTGCACACACGCCCATTGAGATCACCCATTTTGGTTCCGCCATTTGGTCGTATACCTGACGAAGAACCGGTGCCATCTTTTGGCTCACGCGACCTGCAACAATCATGAGATCGGCTTGGCGGGGAGACGCGCGGAAAACTTCCATTCCAAAACGCGCAAGATCGTAGTGCGCAGCGCCCGTAGCCATCATTTCAATTGCACAACAAGCAAGACCAAAAGATGCAGGCCACATCGAGTTCTTCCGAGCCCACTGGACCATGTCCTCGAGCCGGCCCGTTAAAAAATTGTGTGAGACTGATTCAAGGCCCATCATGCACCTTCATCTTGGCTAGGTGCGGATGACGTGATCCCGTCGTCGTACGTGCTTCGCAATGCGCCGCCTGCCGAAATCACGTCATCCGCACCGGCAAGTTCAGTATTTGTTTGAGATGATGATCCTTGAATCAAGCTCGACGAATTTTCGGTCCGCCTCTCATTCAGAAACCCCTGAGAGCGTGTAATCGGAGTTAAGAGTGAAGACACTTTTGCTGTCAAAGGCCCGAAGTTGAGTGCTCCGCTAGCGAGAAGGTAAGCAAAAGGAACAAGCAGAATGAGAAGAAAGATTCCCATAACGGCAAGACCTGCCGAACCAAGTCCTGTAATATCCACACCGTTAACTTCACGTTTAATAAACACGGTTGAGAAGGGGTAGAGAAAGATAATTTCTACGTCAACAATAATAAACGCAATTGCCAAAATATAGAACTTCACACCGAAGCGTTGTTGTTCATCATTTTCTGGAATGATTCCACATTCATACGAAGCCGTCTTTGCCATCGTGCGGCGCTTTGGTGCTAGCAATGTTGATGCAAAAAATGATCCCGCCAAAAAGAGTAAAGCAATTCCTAGGAAGATCACAATGGGCAAATAGGAACGGATCATGTAATGGTTTAGCCTTAGTTTGTCGTATCCGTGTTGTCAGAATCGTTTTTTGGATTGCGATCTTTGTTTTTCTTAATGCGATCCATCGTAAACATTGCGATCAAACATCCTGCAACCACAAGAAAGAGAACAACAAATGCGAAGCCGCCGCCGCCCGGTTGGGTTCCGCCACCTTGTTCCCCAGAAGCATCCACAATGACACCGCCACGATCATCTCCGCAGGACGTGACGATAAGCGCTACAGACGCGATTAAGCAACTCAGGCGAAGTGCACGATAGGAGAAATTACAAGAAAGCTTATTCATTATGCATCCACCAATTCGTCTTCACTTTTAGATTCATCCAAAGCATCGCTGTCGTGTGACTCTGCTTCTTTTTTCGCTCTCTCGTCTCGTTCTCTCCAGTGAAGAGCCATCAAGAACATACCCAAAAGTACGGCTGATCCTAGAAACAAAAACAATGGGGGTTGGCGTAGTGAACCGAGATCTTTTTCCAAAATCAAAAATTTGTGGTTCTCTTCTGCGCCTTCAGATAAATCACATGTAGAACGAAATGCTGTTTCAGACTTTTCTTTATCGAGCTGGCAATACTCTGCGGCGGCATATTGCGGAGTGTGTGTAATTTCAAAATGTAGAGGGTTGGGTTGTGACCCTCCCACTTCGTAGATGTTCGTAACAATCACATCTGCTCCAGGTAGATCTTCAGCAATCGCCTCTGGTTGCTCAACCTCTGCACCTTCTGCGGCAGGAGCCAAAAATGTGTCAGCAGCTGCCTTCACATTTGCGTACTCAGTAGACGTTAGTTTGATCCCGTTGGTTTCAATTGTTTTGACTTCTTTTATTTCGGACTTTTTTAGTTCTTCAACAATGCCGACTGCTTTCCACTGAACTTGGCGTCCCTTAAAAACATTAAGAGGAGTTGCGGTCGTAACCCACAGAACAGACAAAATCATGATGAAACCTGTTGCAATTGAGCCCACAACTAAAAAGCCCTGACGAGAACCGATGTTGGTGGCAAGCAAAAGATACGTTGAACCAAAAAACATACCGATAGCTGAAAGTACAACTAACCAACCCAGGCTTAATGGGTACCATGTTGTCTTTTCGACTACTTCACTAGCGAGCATCCACATCAGTCTTCGCCTTCCCTATCTGTAGACGCACCCGTCGAACCTGATTTTGTTGAATCGCTTGATGTGCCACTATTCGAATTTGTTGAGGTCTTTGTCGAACCGTCATTGGTATCCGTAAGGAGCCCAGAACCGAGATTGCGGACGCCCAATGAATTGTTGCCTAGACCGCTGAGATTTTGACGTTCATAGAGAACAATCGCATTGATTTGCTCATCGTCAAGCAAGCGACCAGCAGGGGTATTAAATCCCGGCATTCGACCCGAACCAATTCCTCGAGCACCGTAAGCAGCTTGAAAGACTGAACCATTGGCAATGAAATTAAACTGGTCCTTCTCGTTAATAAACTGGCGAAGAACACCGCCCGAACTTAGGTTCGGTCCAAATGCGCCTGTTCCTTGCGGAGCTGCAAGAGGGATGCGTGCATTGCTTGGCGTGAAATAAGACCAACCTTTGGTGTGACATCGTGCACAGTTAGATTCAAAAAGTAGTTGTCCATCAGATTCGGTTTGCAATTGAGCCAAGCGCGCCTGTGCGTTTACTAAACCTTCAGGAGCAAAAATAGTAGATGTGGCTCTTGCTGTTGCAAGTGCATCGCGTGACTCAATAAGATTCTGTGCAATATTTTTTACACGTTGCACTTCAACTAGTTGAGCATCTGCTTTACTCGAAGCTTTTTTGTTGTTCTTCAGCTTTGCTTCTTCAATAACTTTTTCAAGTTTGATTTCTGTTTGAGCTTTTTCAAGTTGATCCAAATATTCCTGCGGATTACCAAAGGCCGAAAGAACAGATTCAGCGTTGTATGCAGCGAACGCCTTGTCGTAATCGCTTTGAGCACTAATCAGCGCAGCGGGGGCTCCTTCGTTTACAAGTTTTTGCGCAGTTTCAACCGCAGATTGTGCTTTTGCAATGGCATCTTCACGAATGTATTCCGTTTCTGTTTTTGCTTCAATCGCTTTCAGTGCCGCTTTTTCACTGTCGAGTGCAGCTTGGGCAGCTACGACCTCTTCGTTCTTATTTACTTCAGCGGGATCAGTACCACCTTCAAGCGCTTTTTCCTTTGCAGTAGTCAATGCAGCTTTGGCCGTCGCAATTTTCTTCTTTTGTTTGATGATTTCACCAGACCGCAAAGGTTGTGCGGCTTCATCAGCAGGTAGTTGAATCGAAGCTATGAAATTCACAAGGTCGTCAATGGCCTGTTCGTTCATCGGCCCACCGCCAGCGACTCCCCATGCAGGCATTGGTGTACCTGGGCGACCATAGGTGAGAATGTCATATACCTGACTTCGACAATCTGCAGTAGTTCGCTGTTCGGATAGTCGACATGAAGAAGTGAAGGGTTTACCTGCCTCAGTTTTTCGAATGGGATACTTATACATCACGGTATTAAGCGCTGGAGCTTCCCAAGGAACCGAAACTGTGATGCAATCTGGATTGGTGTATTTTTTGTCATCCGCACACGCGGCATCCGTCTCAGGATCTTTCAACGACTTTAACGTGTAGTTAATTGTACCGCCATCGGAGTAACGACCGGTTTCGGGGTCGTACCCTCCATGACAGTTTGCACATTGGAGAGATTGAACGTTGTTGTACCCCAACATTGACTCGTTGGCGAATAAAACCTGTCCACGGCGCACGCTGCGTGTTTCGAAAGACGTTGACATCTTTGCCTGACGCGTAGGTTCCCATACGTAATAAAGAGCAATAGAAATAGCAACGACTGCTACAGCAATCAGGGCAACCGAAAGCGTACGTTCAAGCTTCTTTGTTTCTAGAACATCGTCCTCATAAAAGGTAGTGATATTTTGCGCGTTTTTTTCACCGCGCTTTTTCGTCGCCACACTAAACGCGATTCCTAACGCGATAAAGAGTGTAATAATCGCACCAAAGAGCAGAAGAGATTTAATCGATACGGGGTGATCAAAGCGATCACGAAATGCATTTCCCGCGAGAACAGGGTTCATAAGAGCTAAACGCATACGGGTCCTTCCGCTCCTTGACGAGTTGTGTTCGTTCCAATTGGAGGACCAGACACAACTTCCGAAAGATTCGTATTAATAACTAGTTTGCCATCGACGACGTCGAAAGAAAATCTATCCATACCGCGTGGAGCTGGGCCACCAGTTTTTTCGCCTACTCTGTTGTACTTTGAGCCGTGACAAGGACATTCGAACCATTGTGATGTTTCACACCAAGGAACACGGCACCCCAAGTGCGGGCACTTTTGGTAAAGAGCAACAACGCCTTGATTGACCATTCCGTCAATAATTTTTTGACTTTCGGTATACGCTGGCGTTTTTTCTGCAGATTCGATTGCGGCGGGATTGTCATTAGGGTACTGGACGATGTATGCACGAGCTTCGGGAATATAGAAAGGTTTTTTCTGACTTGTGATCTGAGCGATAATGTCAGTCAACGGAGTCGTTACGTTAACAATTCCACCGAATCCTCCTTTACCGGAAGGAATCAAGAAAGCAAGCAAGCTTGAAAGGAACGGCAAACCGAAACCAAGACCGAGAAGCGCATAAATCGATCGGTTCATAAACTTACGTCGAGAAATGCCGATTGCATCCTCGTCGACTTGTTCTCGTTTTACGACGCGTGCAGATAATGCAGATTGTTCAACTGAATCACGATCGACACCATCCGGTAATTCAGTGGGTGCATTTTCTAAAGATTCATTAACATCCATAGCACCAGCACGTGCCGCATTTCTCCCTAAAAGGAGAACACTGGCAGCAGCACAAAGCAAAACTGCTGAAAGTGCAAAAACGATGATTGTTGACTGACTCACTTCTTATTTCCTCTTAGCTGTAAGTTTTGTTTGCATGTTTACATTTCGTTGCTTAGGGGTTTTGGGAGCTGACGCTCCGACCCAGGGTTTTGTTTCAACTTCCATTTCAGCTCGAACCTCTGCTTGCTTGTCTATTTTGAACTACAGTTCAAAATAGACGCCATCCTTCATCGGGAAAACAAAGTTGAAACCTTGTCCTCGGAAGAATGAACCAATGATGACCAGTACTGCCCAAAAGATAAGGAAGATTGTCATCATTGCAATGGCGTACTTTCTTCTTTCAGGATTGTTCGAGGGATTGCGATCGTAGTACGGCGTTAAAGCCAACAACACCAATGCAACCCCCGGGATTGTCACACCTGCAACCATGGGATGGAACATGGTCAGAAGTTCTTGCAAACCTAAAAAGTACCAAGGTGCTTTCGACGGGTTTGGAGTTTGATTGATGTCAGCTAAGCCCAAGAGTGGTGCGCGTACCAACATTGAGAAAATAAATAATCCTGCAGAAACAATCAGCATCGATCCAAATTCGACAGAAACAAGGTGAGGCCATGTGTGAACCTTGTCTTGCGCCTCAGCTTTAGTTTGCTGGATCGAACCTGATTTAACAACTGTCAACAAACGATGTGTATGTCCATCGGGTCCCTGCATCGCCGGTGCACCTGATGGCGCAGCGCCTGCAGCCGGTGCTGCTGCACCGCCACCGACTGATGCCGCAGGAGCTTCGCCCGAAAGCACCGCTCGTCGTTTGGCTGATCGTTGAAAAAGAAACTCAGGTACTTTAGCTGCGATACCTGTTCGTACAGGAGGAGCTTCTTCAGCTGCTGGCGCAGGCGCAACCTCTGCCGAAGTTGCGGCTGACGCAGAATCGCCCGCCGAAGCGACTGGATCAGAAGCTTTAGCTTCTGCATTCGCCGGCGAGGATGATTCTGCGGAAGCATTTGCTTCTGCAGCTAGTTGTGCTTTGCGTTCTGCAGCACGTTTGAGGAGGTGTTCAGGAATTTCTGCCATGGTTCACCTTTACAACGGTCCTGAAATTCCGCCATCTTTACGCACACGCCAGAAGTGAACGGCCATAAAGATAACGATGACGAAGGGTAAGAGGAATACGTGAAGCACGTACCATCTCAAAAGCGTGTCTCCGGAAATGACATTTCCGCCCAGCAACACAAACTGAACGTTGGTACGCAATACGGGGGAATACCCCATCATGTTGGTACCGACAGTCACAGCCCATAGCGCAAGTTGGTCCCATGGAAGAAGGTATCCCGTGAAACTTAAAAGCAATGTGAGTGTGAGCAAAATAATTCCGATGACCCAGTTAAATTCTCGTGGAGCTTTATATGCACCGTGATAGAAAACGCGCGCCATATGTAAAAACACGCTGAGCACCATAAGGTGTGCTGCCCATCGGTGCATGTTACGAACAAAGCTGCCGAAGTACACAGCGGTTTCTAAAGTTTGAATATCAGCCCACGCCTGTTCGGCCGTAGGTCGATAAAAGAACATGAGAAAAACGCCGGTGACGGTTAATACCATGAACAAGAAGAACGATAACCCACCGAGACACAACGTGTATGAAACTTTGACGGCGTGTCGTTTTACTTTCACCGGATGCAAGTGGTACAAAACATTGTTCATGATCACATACGAACGGTTACGCGGTGAATCGGTATAGCCTTTTCTA
The DNA here is from genome assembly GCA_964391505.1 of uncultured Burkholderiales bacterium. Classification (GTDB taxonomy): domain Bacteria; phylum Actinomycetota; class Acidimicrobiia; order IMCC26256; family JAGPDB01; genus JAGPDB01. The sequence continues at coordinate 49,419 of CAYMMG010000004.1, forward strand.
AACACTGAACCAGGACGAAAGATAGAGTTCATCGCCTGGGAGTCATGCATGCGCGCGCCAACGCGTTTCAGAACCGCTATTGGGTTTTTAGATTTAGTCTCTGTAGCCACGATTTCCTTTTCTCCTCAACACAACTAAAAACGTACACCGTATGCATAGCCGTGACGTTCCGTACGCATATGCGGGTCGCCGTCAGCTGTGTCTGTTGAAACTTTTCCAAGAACAATAACGCCTGTAGGGCAACGATCTACACACAGAGCGCATCGTGTACAAATATCTTCATCCACAATAAACGCAACATTGTCTCGAGGGTCATCGCCAGGCTGATCAGTTGATTGCGCATCGGTAATGGCGTTTACAGAAACCATGTGAATACATTTCCATGGGCAGATGTCGACACACCCTTCGCACATGATGCATTCGCTCTGGTCGATGTGGAGAAACTGTTTAGGCTTAACGGAGCTCAGCAGGTATGACGGGTCAACCTCAGCAACGAGGTAGTCGGTTGAAAAAACCGGCATCTCTGGATTTGCATCGATCTTTACCATGATTACTTCTTACGCCTTCGATGCTTTCAGCGCGCGAAGCGGACGACCGAAACGCGAAACTTTGGTGGGTGAATCTGATGAATCATCGGTTGCGGGAATAGCGATTGGTTCGTTGCGTTTTTGCCATGCTGCAAAAAGCTTTACATTAATGACTGCTGTGATGACGTAGATCGCCATGGTCGCATTGTCTTGTACTGCTTCCATGTTCAACTCAAAAGGCAACACGCGGGTACGACTGGTCCAGAAGTTACCGTTTAGCCAGGTCTGAATAACGAATTCTCCACCTGCGGAAAGCTTGACGTCTTTGGTAAAGCCTAAATAGCTTGTCGCGAAAGTAATCCACTCGTGAGGAATGATCGCGTATATAAAAGTCATTAAAACAAAACTCGCAAGTGCGCCTGCGATTGCTTCTGCCCATGTTGCGTCATTAACCCGACGCGGCAACGACCAAATATATAGTGAAATTGAGCCAATAAGGACGAGCGCCATGCCCCAAGCCGTAAGGATTGAAATTGAGTGAACAAAACCACCAAGAACGTAGAGCGCAACCACCGCTGCAGCAGTACCGGCAATATGTACACGTCGTGAAAAAGGAAGTGAAAGGGGAGAAAAATTGATCGACATAATCATGGCCCAAATTCCGCAAATAAAACTAAACCATGCAATCATGAATCCAAAAGGAATGAGTGTGTCGCCCGTTAATGAATTTTCCATAATGGTTTTTCCCGCAACCACCATAGAGACTCCGGCGCCTATTCCCACAACGAAAATACCGGGTCCTGCGAGTTTCGTTTTCACTGCAGGTCTCTTCATCAACATCATGACCCAGAGCAAACCTATAGTCGTAAAAAGAATTGACCAAACAAGACGTCCGCCAGGACCTATCCATACTGGATTGTAGAAAAAAACAGAGTCAGGCAAAAGGTGCGGCAATTTCCTATCCTTCTTTAACTTTCTATTCGTCTATATTCCTGAGAGAACAATATGTGATTTTGGGCGCGGGCGTCCGTTTGTGCACTGTCCGAATCGGTCGAAAGTGTACGCTTCGAGTGTAGACGAATGCAGCGATGGCATAAGAAACCATTGACGGATTTTTTTGAAAATTCTAAAGACTCGAAATGACTCATCGAACTTCTGCTCACTCATTTCTTTGGGGAGGGTCCGACCTTGGAAAAGCGCAAGACGGGATACAACTGAACGAACTGCTGCAGACTCGCTGCTTTGGGGGAGGATCCGACCTTGGAAAAGATTAAGCCTCTGTAGGCACTTTCTTTTCTTTTCCAAGATCAGACCCTAACTAACCTATATAGGACAGTCCGATTCACAATTAAAGCAAGGCCGCTAAAATGTCCGATTCTCATCGCTCTCTCATTCCGAACATCACCGGCGTCGTCAATCCGGAATCGAATTCAGCCGAAAATTATGACGCCGTCGTGATCGGCGCTGGACCATCAGGTTCATCGTGCGCCTATTGGCTTGCTTCAAGTGGATATAGAGTTGCCTTAGTCGAGAAAAAGGCATTTCCTCGTGAAAAAACTTGTGGCGACGGATTGACTCCCCGAGCTGTTTACCAGCTGCAAAAAATGGGATTAACGGATGAACTAAGACAATTTCACCGCTATGATGGCCTCCGCTCAATTGCCTTTGGGAGGACGTTGGAGCTGCCATGGCCGAAACATCCTATTTTGCCGGATTATGGCTATGTCGCTCGACGCAGCGAGATCGACCAACTCGTTGCTAGTAATGCTGAACGTCAAGGCGTCGATATTTATATGGGATATGAAGCAAAGGAACCGGAATTCAGCACTGAGACGGGTGCTATTTCGACTGTATATATAGAGGATAAGAATCAGAGACGATTCGCACTAAATACCCGATATGTTTCTATTTGCGAGGGTTCTACGCCTCGCTTTGGCCGTCATGTGGGGTTAGTTCGTGACAAAAGCTACCCAATGGGCATGGCAATTCGTGGATATTACCGTTCGCCAATGCATGATGATCCGTGGATTGAAAGCCACCTTGACTTGGTGGACAAGAACGGCGATTTTCTTCCTGGTTATGGATGGATCTTCCCCGTAGGTGACGGAACCATCAACGTAGGCGTTGGTTTACTTTCCACATTCAAAGGGTACAAAGACATCAATACCTCTCGACTAATGGAAACTTTCTGCGAAATTGCGCCGAGCTATTGGGAAATTTCTCCTGAAACGAGTTGCGGACCCCCCACCGGAGGCAAACTCCCCACCGGGGGAAGCACAGGGCCAAAAGTGGGAATTAATTGGGTAGTGGCAGGTGACAGCGCAGGTTTGGTGAATCCTTTTAACGGAGAAGGCATTGCGTATGGATATGAAACAGGCGCCATGGCTGCGGATGCAATCATCTGTGCCATTAAAAACGATGATCCTCGTGAATTGCACACTTACACCGATGCGTTAACGAAAGAATTCGGTCAATATTACAAAGTTGCCCGAATGTTTGTGAAGTACATTGGGAACCCGCGAGTTATGCGCGAATGCGTACGCGTTGGCATGCACTCAAAGCCGTTAATGTCATGGCTACTGCGGATCATGGCAAACTTGATGAGGCCCGAGGAAAAGGGCATTGCTGAGAACGCATACAAAGCGTTGGCAGCTATTGTTGCACGGGAAAAAACAGAGATTCGTTAGTAATAATTTCGCATTTACGCTAGATCCGCACTTGCGAGTAGGATCGCGTCATGCATCGCGCGCGAAATCTCATTGTTCTGATGAGCGGTTGTTTTACCCTTGTAATAAGTTGTTTTTTAGCATGGAGCCACTCGCCACGGTATTCGCTCTTCACGATTGCAGATTATGCCGGAGGCTACGGCCGCTACATTGATCAAGCACGAATTCTCGCGATTGCAGCTTTTCTTGTCCCGATCGGAGCCTGTGTCACCTTAATAAGCGTTCCTTTTAGACGCGTGTGTCGAATTATGACAGTGGCTCTAGGTCTTTATTCACTTACTTTCGCTATCAGCGCTCTGTTTATTGTCCATGGGATTTCTACTAGTTTTCCCACACCTTCCCAAACTCCCGGCACATATGTCTGTGTTTTGGCGTCGAGTCTTTTACTTGGCGTTGGAATATTTAGTCGTGCACAACCAACAACCATTCCAGCAGTGCAACATAAAATGAGGACACCATGACAAACGATAACGACACCAACTCCATCGTTCCCGATAATCCCGATTCAACATCGGAAAATCAGCAGACCGTGGTGCCAGAATCAGAGACTGAGTCGCAGGCGAGCAATTTAACGCCTACAGATTCACAAGTTACGATGACCACGACCTCGCCGCCAAAGAAAATTGGAATGGGAACAAAAATCATTCTTACGTTGATCGTTTTTATCGGGATTACGGGTCTATGTATTGTCGGTGCTTTCGCTTATAAAGCATTTACTGGCAATTCGACCGGTGCAAGTTCTCCGGAAGGTGTTATTAAAAATGGTTTGTCTGCTTTAAAGTCACACGACCTCATTGGACTTGCCCGACAAGCTGATCCCAATGAATTTGAACCATTTATCGAAAACTATTCGATCTTTACTCGTTCGCTAAAAAAAGAAGGGGAAATCCTTGATGAGAAAAAACCTCTTGAGGCCTATGACTTTTCTGTTGAAGATTTAGAAACGAAAACTGTCATGTACTCTGATCACGTAGCTCGTGTTGAATTACTCGATGGAATAATTACACAGAGAACGGATAAAGCAAAACTTCCCAAAGAAAGCCGGGAAGGGGTCAAGAGATCAGAGACATATGATATTGCTGATGCAAACGATGCTTGGCAAGATGGAACCGGAGGTGACTTCTTTTCTTTGTACGGAGTCGATTCTGACAAGTTTAATAATGAAAAACTTGAATCGGAACATATTTTTTATATTGCCGTGAAGCGTGATGGGAGATGGTACGCATCATCTCTCTATACCGCTGCGGAGTATGCACGCATAGTTGGCAATGCTTACGGTGGAGACTACGGACGTCCTTCTTTCGATGTGAACGAAAGGGTAGGCGATGGTTCGTCTACCTCAGAACTTGCCACGAAGAAATTCATTGAAAGCTTCGTAAGTTTGGATACAGAAAGATTTATTGACTCAACGGCACCCGATCGTTTCTCCATTGTTCACGACTATAAGAAGCTGCTCCTTAAAGCAAATAAGCGTAACGAAGAGCAAGCTGTTGTGAAAATTCTTCGCGACGCAGTAACTGTTACCGACATCGAGACACAAAGCACAAAAGAGGGAAAGAACCGCGAGTTTGTTACCGTGAAATCCATCGACCTCAAAATCAAATATTCAATCGACGTAAAAGAAAAGGATAAGAAAAATTACACTTTCATTCCTTATGAAGCAAGCATTAATGCTTCATGGGACGGGAAATGTTTTGAATACTCCGGCACTTATGAAGTGTATGAGGGCACAGCACAATATTTTTCTACTGTTACATTCCCCATTGTGGATTCGGATGGAACAATCTATTTGAGAAGTGATTTCGACGAGGAATATCCCGAGGCGTACAACTTGAATTTCCCAGTAAGAGATTCGGCCGGACGCATTTACCCTAAATCTTCAGCCCTTACCGATTCAAGCGTCTATCATCCTTTGCCGTGGCTCGGCAAAGATAAGTCGGTTGTATACGATACTACTGGCAATGATGTGAGTACCTTCGATTACGAAGATGAAGATTACGACGGTAATTACCCTTACACGGATGCGTTAGGTTCAAAAGTGACGGACAAGTACGGAAGCCCGATTGAAAATGATAAAAAGTACACATACAGAATTCATCGAGAAAATCTTGATGATAAACAATGTTATTCAGATAAGGATCTGAGTGAACTTCCTGAATTTGGCGTGACGACCATCAAGGAAAATGGAAAATATTACGTTACTCCGATCGACACATTCTGGCACTACATCATCTGGGCCATCGACAAAGACGACAAAAACTAACTCTTTCTTGCGTTGGAGGGTTTAGGGTGCGCATACCGGACCCTAAACCCTCCAACGCGAGGAAAATGGAGCGACATGCATTTGCCAATGTCGTATTCTTTATAGATGCCTACAAAGATCTCTCATCTTCCCGATGAAATAATTATTGACGATGAACTAACACTACGTGTTAAAACTGTGAATTCCTTGGATGAATTTTCTCGCATCGTTGTAGATAACCGTGATCATCTTTCCGCATGGTTACCCTGGGCGGAAAACGCTCCAGATGAAAGCTCTGTCGCACACTACAGCGAGTCGGTAGCGCGAAAAGAAAATGATGAGGAAGTAAATTGGGATATCTTTTTTGGCGGATTACTCTGCGGCGCAATCGGTCTCATGAAACGCGAAGAAACAAAAACGATTCTGGAAATCGGCTATTGGTTGGCACAGGAATTTAATGGTCGCGGGATCATGACACGATGCGTCAATGCTCTAGTTGACGTTACGTTTGAACAAACCGATACACCCGCTATTGAAATCGGATGCGATAAAGCGAACCTTCCTAGCGCATCCGTAGCTCTACGGGCGGGCTTTACCTATCATCGCGATAAAGAGCGCGCACCAGTTGCGCGTTGCGAGACAGATTTCGGTCACTACTTTCGTCTGACGCGTGAAGAATGGCTTACCCGATAAAAAATTGAGCATTGGGAAATAAGGACTGTCCTTATCTCAATCGAGAAGGGGTGCTACTTCTTTAGCCAAGTAGGTGAGGATGAGATCTGCACCGGCACGCTTCATAGCTGTGAGGTGTTCGAGCGCCACTGCGTCTCCATCAATCCATCCATTTGCCGCCGCAGCTTTGAGCATCGCATATTCACCACTGACGTGATACGCAGCAATGGGTTGAGGAAACATGTCGTGAATAGATTTGATGATATCCAAATATGCGAGTGCAGGTTTGACCATGACGATGTCTGCACCTTCACAGACATCAAGTTCTACTTCCAACAAAGCTTCGCGAGCATTTTTGGGATCCATCTGGTAGCTGCGACGGTCTCCGTAACTTGGTGCGCATTCTGCAGCATCACGAAACGGGCCATATTCCGCAGACGCATACTTAGCTGAATACGCCATGATAGGGATATCAGTAAAACCATTTTGGTCGAGTGCGTGTCGGATTGCGCCCACTTGACCATCCATCATTCCGCTTGGCGCAATAATGTCGGAACCAGCACTTGCCTGCGCAATAGCAATGGATGCATAGCGTTCAAGAGTCGCATCATTATCAACTGTTCCATTGTCACGAACTATTCCGCAGTGGCCGTGATCAGTATATTCATCCATACAGTCATCGGTAATCACAACAAGATTGTCGCCGTGATCATTTTTTAATTCCGCAATAGCAAGCTGCACAATTCCTTGGGGGTCGTCACCACCTGAACCTCTTGCATCTTTGTGCGCTGGAATTCCGAAAAGGATGACACTCGTTACTCCGACGTTGACGAGATCATTGACTTCTTTACGTAATGTTGCCAATGTGTGTTGCTCTACACCCGGCATCGATACAATGGGTTGGGCATCCGTAATTCCTTCTTTGATAAATAAAGGTGCGATGAGATCGTGCGGAGTAACCGTTGTCTCAGCAACTAGATTTCGAATCGCGGGCGTGCTGCGCAGCCGTCGAGGTCGATGTGTAGGAAATGCCATACCTATAAGGCTACGCGTTTATGTGCGATTAGGGCAAAAGCCGACTTTGTTTACTAATTCTGGAATCAAGGTGCATAGGCATTTTTACATACCGCAATACTCAGCACTAGATTACGTGGCACACAAAAGTACAAAGGATTGATGACACATGGGTACAAGCACTCCTATCGCTCGACCACAAAAAGAGAACGGAATCGATATACTTCAACGTCTCCTGGAACGACACCCTGGCCGCGCAACAAAGCTTCTTTTCAAAGCAAGAGAGGGTTTCGAATATTCCCAAATTGCGCTATCAGCTGATGAAATCGATCAATACACACGACTTATTGTCGGTGACTTCATCCATACATGGGACGGTTATTGGCCACCATATCTCATTAAAGTAACGGATGACTTAACAATCCATACCAATTCGATGACTTCCCTTGGATATTTACGCACAGTTGGGGGACGACTCTCTATTAGCGGAACAAACGTTGCCAACTTAGGTGATCTTGAAACTGCTGGTTCTCTGGATGTAAGGGCTTCGCCACTTACGAGCTGGGGATCAATCAAAAGTGTGGGTGATATCCATCTCAGTCCAGGACAAACAGAACTCATCGATGATTTTGCAGGTTCAGAGATGAGAATTTGGGGAAAAGTTTATGTCGACGATCAAGAACTACTTCTCCTCAGAGGTCGAGATGGGCTGATTGAAGGACCTGGACCGCTCCGCACTCCGCAAGGACGTGCTCCTTTAGAACGATAACGATTACTTCACGCAGCGCAAGACACGAAAACCTTTTTTTGAAGCGACACGATGAACCTTAAGACCGCATTCTGATTCCAAATAAGCAGCAGTGGAATCCGATCCAAGATTCTTTGCGATCACAAGCCACATCTGCCCATCAGCGTTCAGGCGTGTCGACCATCCACGCAACAATTCATAAAGCGCGTCTTTACCGATGCGAATCGGTGGATTGGAAATAATCAGGTCTACCATGATGGTGTCGTCCACTTCCGCTGGCGACATGATGCGTATGCGATCACCACCGATATTCTTTCGACAATTCTTGATAGCCAAATCTCGCGCTCGCTGATTTGTTTCCACACCAATAATCTGAGCTTGCGGAAATTGATCTGCCACAACGCAGGTGATCGGGCCATATCCGCACCCCACATCAATAATTAATTCCGGTTGAGAACCGTAATATTTTTCCGACAACACATCGAGGAGAATACGTGTTGCTTTGTCGATCCTCTCGAAAGAAAACACGCCGCGATCGGTTTCGAAAACGTAATCGATTTCTTTAAACGTAAATAAAACCGTCTTAGGATCTGATGGAACATCCGGGCTTTCATCAAAATACTGGTTCATGTGCCGTTTGTAACTTTCACAACCGCATCTACGATTCCCTCAATGGTATGAGGATCTGCTTCTCGGGTCACTTCCAAATCATTTTCTTTCATTGTTCTCGAAGTAATGGGACCGATCGAGACTTTAACAGGAATGGAAGAAATAACATCGTGACCAAATAGGTGCAATGCATTGGTAACGGTCGATGAACTCGCAAACGTAATGATGTCAGCATGGCGAACTTCCTCAATGGTTGCTTGTGATACCTCCGCAATACGCGTTTTGTACACATCCACATTTTCTACGTTATATCCTTTGGAAGTTAAATCTTTTTCAATAACATCTCGCGCATCAGTTGCTTTAAAACACACAACTTTCTCGACACCACTGGATACAGGAAAGAGTTCAACGAGATCTTCGGCCATAAAACGAGTCGGTACAATGTCGGCAATCAGACCGTATGTTTTGAGAGCATCTGCAGTAGCGCTCCCCATTGCTGCTATCGAAGAATGTGCAAAATATCGCGTATCAATGCTCTCTTTCATCAAATGCTTCATTGTGATGTGAACACCATTGGCAGATGTAAAAATAACATATGACACATCGGTGAGATCAGGAATTCCGAAGTCAATCGAGTCGATCTCAATTGTAGGTGCCTCGATCACCCCTGCTCCAAGTTCAGCTAACAGGGAAGTAATCCGACTTTGTTGTTCGCGCGCGCGCGTCACCACAACTTTTTTTCCGAATAGATCCTTTTTTTCAAACCATGAAAGATCCATTTCGGCGACGTCACCGATCACCATGACACTTGGCGATTTCGCCTCGACTGTGCCGAGTTCAGACAATTTGGTTCGCACTGTGTCTTGAACAGGAAGAGTTCCGTTTCGAACAATCGCGACCGAGGTATTAGGTTTTTTACCGCCTGCAATCAAGGCTTTTGCTATAGCTGCTCGATTTCCTACTCCCATAAGCACAACAATCGTGCCTTCAATCTTTGCAAGGTCGGCCCATTTCACTTGTTCAGAATCCTTCGTCGGATCCTCATGACCAGTTACCACAGTAAAGTTCGTTGCAATGCCACGATGAGTAATGGGGATACCCGCATAAGCCGCGGCGGAAATTGCAGACGTGATCCCGGGTACTATTTCGAAATCAATACCGTGATCGATGAGATACTGAGCTTCTTCTCCCCCGCGACCAAACACAAAAGGGTCTCCCCCTTTAAGACGAACAACGCACTGATGATTCTGACTAAGTTCGACTAGCTTCGCATTAATCTCATCCTGCGTAAGATCAACTGATCCCGGTCCCTTACCAGCAGAAACACGAATTGCAGAAGACGGAACATAATCCAACAATTGCACATTGGCAAGTCGATCGTATACGACCGCATCAGCACTTCGAAGCAACTCCGCTCCACGAACAGTAATCAGGCCAGGATCACCGGGACCAGCCCCCACTAGATAAACAGTCATCTACGACACCATTTCCATAATCTCTGCCCCACCCTTATTATCTAAAATCTCACGCGCAACATCACGACCGAGGGCAACAGGATCGTCTCCTCGCTGTTCCACACGAGCAATCTGTCGTCCACGAGGTTCTGACAAAAGGGCACGTAACCATAGTATTTTCGAATCAATCGGGGTTGCGAATGCACCACACGGAATTGAACAACCGCCTCCCAATGTCTCGAGAAATGACCGTTCTGCGATAACACATCGATACGCGTCGGAATTATTGATAGCACTTAACAACTCTTTCATGGCTTCATCATCAGATCTCGTTTCGACAGCCAAGGCCCCTTGTCCCACTTGAGGAAGCATGACATGTAATGGCAAAGTTTCAGTTATTCGAGCTTCGCGTCCCAAGCGCTGCAAAGCGGCTGCACTAAGAACTATTGCGTCGAAATCAGATGCCTTATCAAGACGAGTGTCGATGTTTCCTCTCAATTCTTTGAATTGAAGATCGGGACGAATGGCAGCAAGTTGCGCGCGTCGGCGTTGCGCTCCCGTACCGACAACTGCACCGTAGGGCAAATCATCAAGCATCGATCCGATAAGCACATCGCGCACATCCCCTCGAACAGGAACACAGACAAGCTCGAGTCCTTCTGGAGTTTGGGAGGGAAGATCCTTCGCACTATGAACAGCAATATCAGCTTCGCCGTTAAGTACTGCAATTTGAATTTCTTTCGCAAACGCACCAACGCCACCAAGTTCAGAAATGCTCATTTCTTTATGGGTATCGCCTGTTGTGGCGACCTCAATAATCTCATACTCACAACCGAGCATGGTGCCCACAGTATTTGCTTGCCACAGCGCAAGTGCAGAACTACGTGATGCAATACGAAGAGCCATGCGACTCAATCTATTGATCCGTTGCCACAAGAGTGGCAGGAGAAGCCTCAGTTGCTTTTATTGCTTCTCTCACAAATTGCGCAATAAATTCACGTACTTCTTCAAGTTTATCGTCCCGCACCATCTGGACAACAGAAAAATCAAATGCTGGATCCCAATCGATATCCTCGCTCGAAAAACCCAGCGAACGAATGCGCTCCCGTTCATCGTTCACAAGACTAATAAGAATTCCATACTCTGGACCAAGGCGTCCCTGAAGATATTTTCGAATCCACTTTGCAAACGCAGGAGATTTACCTGCGGTCGAAATTGCAATCGTTACATCACCTTGCCGAACCGTGGACATCAAAATAGATGAACAGTTCACAGGATCATCAGCACTGTTAACAAAAATATTACGTGCTTCACCGGCCAGGAAAACTGCCCGGTTCACCTCAGCATTCTCTGTCGCTGTCATCACAAAAAATGCATCTTCTATATCATTCTCTTGGAATTCTCGTTGGTGCCAATCAAGCGCATTCGTTCGTGCAAGTTGTTGAACATGCTCGGTGGCTTCGGGCGCAATCACAGTGATGTTCTTTGCTCCTCCCGCGATAAGTCCATCGATTTTACGAGATGCAATCTTGCCCGCTCCGATCACAACCACCTTACGCTCTCCTAAGAGCAAAACAAGTGGGAAACCATGGAGATCAGGCCGTTGCGATTGGGAAGATGTCACACCGTACAGGCTATCTAATCGGGAGACAACTGAACGAACTGCTGGGGCTAGTAGTTAGGGTCTGATCTTGGAAAAGTAAGGAAAGTGACCTACAAAGGTCACAAAGTTTTCCAAGGTCGGACCCTCCCCTAGAGTAGCGAAGCAGCAGCAGTTCGTTCAGTTGTCTCGTGTCTTGCGATAAATGTTTCTGGAAGAGCAAACCTGAGATCCTTCGCTGCGCTCAGGATTGTAGATGTCACGTTATTCGGTGTCGGTTTTCATAGTGTTGGAGTGCCAAACGCTCACTATGTGAGTCTCAATCGACAAGACACTCGATCATTGCATAACCACCACCACCGTTTAGTCAATTAAGACTCACCACATAAGTCTTTGACGCTCCAACACTATACCGTGATCCTTGGGCCTATTCCGCCACAAAACCCGAATTCTGTCACCGAAAAACGTGACATCTACAAGGATGACGAGGGGAACACTCAGGATGACGGAAACTATTCCAGGTGGCGCAGGGCAGAACGAAGTGATTTTCGAAGAGGCCGTGCGCTCGCTCTCACATTTGCATCGTCAATAAATTCAAAGCGCGTAGGAATCTTGTATTTCGCGAGTAGCGGCATACAGAATTCTCGCAATTCCTTTTCAATCCGGCGGCGAACATGGGGATCGGTTACATCATTAAGATCGGAAGCTGCATCGATGTAAGCAACAACAGATTCACCACTTTTTTCATCGAGTGCACCGACCACCGAAGCTTGATCGACAAGCTCGGACTCTAACAAAACGCTTTCCACTTCGGAAGGATAGACGCTAAAGCCAAACACCACGATGACATCGTTACTTCGGTCGATAAGCGTAATAGAACCATCATCATTACGGACACCGATGTCACCTGTGAATAACCACCCACTCTGATCCAAAACTCGCGTGGTTGCGTCACGTTCTCCGAAATATCCTGCAAAGACATTGTCTCCACGCACAACAATCTGCCCGACATCGCCCACAAGTGCAACGGAACCCGAACTGTCGCGGATATCGACCTCGACTCCATCTAAGGGGGTTCCTATATCTCCTTCACGCAATGCATTAGGTGTGAAACTCACCATTGGGCTGGCCTCGGTTAATCCGTAACCTTCTGCAACATGCGCACCAAAGCGTTCATAAAACTTTGCACGAACCTCACTTCGCATGGGTGCACCGCCACTGACAAATAAACGAACTCCTCCCAAGGTATCAATGGTTACTGATTCACTAGTAACAAAAGCATCGAACAAAAGAGGAACGCCAGGAACAATTGTAACGCGATGATATCCGATCAGATCTGCAAGTTCAGCCGGATCGAACGTCCGTGAAATGACCAATGTCGCATGAGCATGAAGAGTAAGCCCTGCAACAACATGGAGACCGAAGATGTGATACATCGGTAACACTGCCAAAACTATATCTTGATTTGTCAGATTGAGCTCGGGAACAGACTTGGCTTGTTCGAGATTCGCAGCTAAAGAACCGTGCGTTAACATTGCGGGTCGCGGTTGAAAACTTGCACCCGAAGTCATCATCATGACTGCCACGTCAGAAGCTTCCCGTTCGACGGGATCAAGCGGTTTTTTCTTTCCATACGAACGCCAGACGTCCGAGTGAAATTCGATATACGGAATCGCATCTCGATATTTTTCGGAAATCCAATCTCGTGATGATGTGATAATCAGATGTGGTCGCACCACAGCAATATCATGAGCGCGTTCAGATTCTCCCGCATGAGGATCAAGCGGTATCACAATTCCTCCGCAACTAAGAATCGCAAAATACGCAATCAAGAATTCCACAGAGTTATGAGCGATAATTGCAACACGCGCACCCGGAACAATGTTGCCTTCATGTACAAGACCCGATGCAAGACGTAGAGAGAGATTGCGAAGTTCTTCATGTGTATAACTATCACTACCGTCAATGATGGCAAGGTTGCGAGATGTGTTGAGAAGTAGGTTGACCAGATTCATAGAGCATGCCCAGCATAGTTTGACTCGTACAATGTGTTAACTCCCTCCTTGCGTAAGAAATTTTCCCATGCGCAATATTCGTGAAAAATTCGAAACTCTTGGAAATTACTCTGTTCTCACAAGGAGCAATAGGGACATATCCTCAAGCTCCCGCTTAAACAGGTCGACAAATTCTCTATGACTCGGACGTCGCACTCCTTCAAGCACCTCTTTATCCTGACATGTTTGGCAACTTTGCTTCTCAGCGTTTCTTTAACCAATACCGCGCATGGGTCCTCAGTTCACGCATCAAATGTTGTTGGACATAAAACAGGAGTAGTAGATTCTGCGGCAGAACAAGACTTTCTCAATCGAACAAACGCATTACGAGCATCGCTTGGTCTTGATTCACTTCGTCTCAACAGTGAGCTGCTTGCCAAGGCGAGAGGCTGGAGCGAAACACAGGCTCAGTCTGGATCCATTTTTCACTCCACTCTCTCCAATGGAGTAACACAAAATTGGCACAGACTCGGAGAAAATGTTGGAATGGGACCCCAAGTAGGTCTCATCCATGATGCCCTCGTTGCTTCACCCCGCCACTATGAAAACTTGATAGACCCAGGGTTTACAGAAGTGGGTATCGGTGTTATTCAGAAGGGCGATGTCCTCTATGTCACTGAAGTCTTCATGGAATTCATGCCCTCACATCCACAATCCACAACAGTGCCTTCGCAAACGAATGCTTCACAAAAGAGTACGTCAACCAAAAACGTTGCTGCAGTGCCTGTAGCGACATCAACAAAACCTGCACCTGCACCTGAAGCTGTGCCTCTCGAAACAGCCTCTGCAGATCTTTCAGCAACCGTGAGAAAGCTCAGCAGCCTCGAACACTAATTGACATATCATTGCCCAAGATGAAAATAGAACTTAAGAAGTCCTGCTACAAAAATTGCAACCATGCATAGCGCAAGACAAATTGTTACCCAAGAACGCATATGGTGATCTTACTTTAGATCTAGCCTAAATCACTGTTGTGGTGGACGCGAAGAATCTGGATCATCCTCATCTTCAGATGATTGAGCTTTGAATAAATCGAATACATTTTGAGGAGCTGTTCCGTTCGAAGGATCTGGTTGTGCTTGTAATGACTCAACCTGCTTATCGTAAGTTGGAGCAACGTCAGGGGTGACAACTGTTGGTTCGTCATTAACCGGCGGAGGGAAATACGACGCAGGAGATTCCACTAAGGGAGCTGCTGCCCCCCATCCACCTTGCGATGGCGGTTGACTGTCTTGCGTATCCGTGGGAGCAAGATAGTTTGTTTGATCTGGAGTAGGCACAGGAATATCAGTCGCGAAAGGATCACTTCCAAAAGAACCAGGAAGTGGTGCGAATGATGGATCTGACACAGATGACGGGTGCGTCACAGGAGAATCCTGTTCAGGCTGAGATGTAGTGACAGGCTCACGCGAAAAAGGGTCACTTCCCGGTGGAGTTTCGTGGGCTTGCACAGAACCATAACCAGAATCAGGAGATGAGAACGCCGGAGGAACCTGTCCAGGAACATAACCTTGTGGCGGAGCACTGGATGGCTCTTGAACGAAGGGATCCCCAGGACCTCCATGTGCATCGGGCATTAAACCTTGAGGAATTCCTGCTCGCGGATCCTCTTCTGGCGGTTCGGCTTCTTCAATAACATCTCGGCCAGTAATCGTTGTCCCTTGTGCAAGGATAGCGATTGCCTTACCTTCCTTCGCATCGAGCTCACGCGCAGCGTAATCAAGATTTTTTACGACGCTGATCATCCCTGTGGAGTCAACCAGGATACCGATCTGCGAAATAGCAAGGTCTGCGTAACGCTCGACATATTTAACCATGAAATCATTATTCCCTACGCGAAGCGTCACGGTATCACCAACGTTGACATGAGCTAATTCCAGTTCATCAGGAGTGATGTTCAGTTGCACATTTCCAAAATGATCTACCGACCACACCTCACCAAGGTATGCACCGCCTTGATCATGTCGAGAGAGTTGCAACATGCCGGGCACAAGTTGCTCCATTGGAATTTGTGGTCCCAATTCTTTGATGTCGGTTCCTGCAGCGATGACACCAGCAGCGGGTGACAAAATATCCCGCGCTGCAAAAACCGCTCCGGGCGCCTCAATCTGAAACTCAGGATTAGAGATCTCGAAGACACGTTTAGGTTCTCCAATTAATTGCGCAGCGGGTGCCAGAATTCCATTGTCGGGCCCGATCAAAATCCCCTCGCCCACTTCAACAACAATAAATCGTTGATTGCGAGGTGAACCAGGATCAATAGCAGCAACAATGACACCTCTTGGTAAAAATTGTATTGCGCGTGTAAGTGCGAGCGCACCAGCGCGAACGTCAAAGGGATGAATGTTATGGGTGATGTCGAGAATGTTGACATGGGGGGCTTGCTGCAACATGATTGCTTTACACACACCCACAGATTCATCGTCTGTACCCATATCAGAAAGAAACGAGATCACATCATATTTAGGCATAAGTTCACACTACTCCGTCGGACAAGTTGTTTGCATCCCGGTTATATCGACGGGCATGTGCCGTTCTTAATGCTCGTATCTAGCTTTTTGAAAAATAGGATTTCGCGTAATTCGCAACAACCCCATAATGCGTTGAGGGTTGATTCAAACTCATAGGAATTGCCGTACAGTTTTTTTCTGGAATCGTTGCAATCGCCACAGCAAGGGAATCGAGACCGGTTAATGCAATCGTAGGTAACCCATTCGTTAAAGAAGCTCCGGCAAAAATATGATCAGCAATAACAAGATCCGGGCGCGGCAAGTGGAAAAAAAGATCGTCAGCAGCTTTCGCATCGTTAGTGGAAAGAAGTGAACCGTTGTCGCTCATCACACCCACCGAACTAATCCAAGTAAAACAGCGGCCTTTTCGCCCATCTGCGATGAATGGCCGAGTGTTGTCATACGAGTCAAGAATCTGTGCCCCAGCACCTGAACTGAGGCGCGCAAGTTCAATGAGGAGAGGTAATGTTGACGCGGGTCGTGAACTAGCAAAAATCATTCGAGCACCTTTATATGCGGCATCAGAAATTTGATCGAAGGCTTCGTCTAGTGCGACTGCACACATTTCGGGATCAATTGTTACCGTTGCTTGTGTGGTGTCCACTCCAAACACTTCCTCCACGCCTTGTTCAATTGAACCAGCATCAAGGGCATGGAGAAAATACTTCCCGTTAATACCCATTGTGAATTCTGGATTACGGCGAGCAAGTTGACCAATAGTGTCTCTTAAAGCTTGTGTTGAGATTGCAGTTTTTCTCCCCGCAATACCCATTGACACGAGTTCTTCAATCAGCGTCATGGATTCGGTATCAGGGCGATCAATAATGGATCCAACTTCGCGCGTGGTACGAACAATGCGCTGATGTTTTCTTCTTACATGAACACGAGGTGGTCCGGGAACGAAGCGATGACTATCCATAAAGTGAAGAATGTCTATTATAAGGCTTTTTTTTAATCTTTGCCAGAGTTCTTCTCGTCAAGCTCGAGTCCGCGCTCTAAGGCGGCCTGAACGCCTGCAAAAACAGCCGCTTCAAAATCGTGTGCTTTAAAAGCATCAATGGCAGCAGCCGTGGTTCCTCCAGGAGAAGTCACTCTTTCTCGCAGTGTTGCGAAAGACCCAACTTCTTTAGCCATGGTTGCTGCTCCTAAAAATGTTTGTGTAATGAGCTGATGGGCAACTTCAATATCCAGACCATGCTTTTCAGCAGCAGCCGCGATGTATTCGGCAAGAAGGAAAAAATATGCTGGGCCACTTCCCGATACAGCGGTAACCAAATCCATTAACTCTTCATCTACGCGCACAACAGTGCCGAGTGCTTCCAGGACCTCGCGAGAATCCTGTTCATGTTTTTCAGAAATCCAATCTGAAGTACACATAGCAGTTGCACTCATCAATTCAGATGCAGCTATGTTAGGCATTGCTCGAACAAGGGGAAGATTTCCAAATGACTCTTGCAATGTAGAAATTGAAATTCCTGCAGCAATAGAGACCGCAACGCATGTCGTTGGTATTACTCCTTGCAACTGTTCTCCAACCCCAGCTACATCGTTAGGTTTCACTGCAACAACACAGACGTCCGGATCTACCCACATTGGGTCTTTGACAACATCGTTGATGCTCTCAAAAACTGTTACGCCGAAACTTGTACACTTCTGGGCATTGATGATGTCATTTTCTACAACCGCGCAGACATGGCCATTGTCAGAAGAACTAATTCCCCGGGCAAATGCCTGGCCCATCGCACCGCCACCCACAACTAAAATTTTCATAGATTCAACCTAGTCAATCGGGCAAACGAAAAACCTGTCCTCGAAAGGGCTTCCCCGACCCTTGCAACAACAGGTTTGTTCGTTGTACATCACACCAGCACGATGTGTGTTGCAGGAACACTATCGCATATTGCATGTTTATGCAATATAATACAAGGAAAAGGGGATGACCTGGGGTTATTCTTGGCCGAGAGCCTTACGCATTTCTTCTGCCGATACTTTACCGGTCTTAAGTTTTGCATACATCTCGAGAAGAAGATCACGCTGGTCTTCATCAAGCGCTTCTTCATTCCGGATTGAATCCATAACGTTCTGTCGCTCTTGAGGATGCAAAATTCCTGCACGGACATAGAGTGTTTCGGATGAAATGCGCAAACCCTTTGCAATCCCTTGAAGAATTTCTGCAGATGGCTTACGAAGTCCTCGTTCGATCTGAGAGAGATAAGGATTAGAAATTCCTGCCAAAGAGGAAAGTCGACGAAGACTGAGTTGTGCTGTATTGCGTTGATCTCGAATAAAGTTGCCGAGGTCTTTCAGGCGCTGCTGAACTTCCGCGGGAACTTGGTCACGCAAAGAGTTTTGCTCTGCATCAGCATGATCATCACCATAAACTTCATCAGCCATGTCGTTCCCCCTGTGTTTTCATCGAAGCACCGGCAAAGCCGGATACTCCTCGCGGTAGTCGCTTCGCTCCTGGCTCATCTATCGATTCCATTGATAATATTTTTGCGGTCGTCATGTAAGCCTATTAATTCGCAGTCCGTTGCGCAATTTCACTTTCCAACTGATCAATAACAACATGAAGATCCTTGCGCGTTCCTGAAATTTCTTCCTCAAAGTTTTCTAGCGCAGTAATAGATTCCTGTAATTCTTGATCTGTGAGTTGGTCGAGGTTCGCAAGAGAATCATCCGTAACAAGCTTTTCCATTCCTCGTTTAAATTCAATGTTAGGCGAAGGAGCAAGGATTGAGCTCAAACGTGAATTCGGTGCACTCGAACGCGTTTCTCCACTGGCAAGGATTCCAGGAAGAGCAGCAATGAGATCTGATAGTGAACCGCCACGAGCACGGCGATCGATCTCAGCTTTAAAAATATCGAGACGACTTTGGGCTAGACGACGTAAAAAACTAATTTCTGTTTCCACTTCACGGGCAGTATCACGGAGTTCACGGACTTCAGCTTCTGATTTCTCGGCCAAGCCTTCTGTGTATTCCCCACTGAGAATGGTGTCAATCCGGCGACGGTATTTTTCGGATTCTTCGGTCTCTTGCTCGTCGATAGTCGACTCATCGGTCATGATCGTCACTACTTTCTTATTTAAGTTATTTGTTCAACCCCAAGCGTAGCGGAAATCGGCAGGTAAGACGGAGGCTCAGCAGATGTGAGGGCAATTACCGGAATATTTATTACTTCAATTAGGATATCTCCCACGCGCTCGTAGCTCAGCGCCTGTGGTTATTGTCGAAGCACCGGCAGAGCCGGATACTTCTCGCGGTCGCTCATCCTTCGCTCTCTGTGACAGAGCATCTGACTTCGGATCAGAGGGTCGGGAGTTCGAACTCGGAGCACAGCACAGCTGTGCGGGAGAGTTTCGAACAATAAACACAGTGAATCCCGCAGGGCGCACAGCATTTTCACCGCCGCGATAGCAATTACGCGAATGTTAAACAGCTCTATTAAGATATCGGCCACGCGCTCGTAGCTCAGCGGATTAGAGCATCTGACTTCGGATCAGAGGGTCGGGGGTTCGAATCCCTCCGGGCGCACAGCTTTATTAGTCGAAGCACCGGCAAAGCCAGACATTGCTCGCGGTCACTCCTCCGATCGCTCCCTGTGATTTTTTAGTCGCAATGCTGGCAAAGCCAGACATTGCTCGCGGTCACTCCTCCGATCGCTCCCTGTGATTTTTTAGTCGCAATGCTGGCAAAGCCAGACATTGCTCGCGGTCACTCCTCCGATCGCTCCCTGTGATTTTTGGTTGGTAACCTTTATGAATGACAATCACTCGCCATTTTCTTGAAATCGATGATCTTTCCCCTGAAGAACTTATCGACGTTTTGAATCGATCAGAGATCGGTAACCCACCCCCATATTTAACCCGACAATCGGTGGCTTTACTTTTTGAAAAGCCTTCGACACGAACACGACATTCAATAGAAGCCGCTGTTACACAACTCGGCGGCAATAGCGTTTACACGCGTCCTGAAGAAGTTGGAATCGATGTTCGCGAAACTGCAGAGGATATTTCGAGAACACTTTCTGCCTATCATTCAGCAATTGCAGCGCGAGTATTTGAACATACCATCTTAGAAAGGATGGCTTCTGTTTCGAAAGTACCTGTAATCAACCTATTGAGCAATGAATCCCATCCTGTACAAACTCTTGCAGATCTTCTTACAATCCGACAAGAATTCGGAAGCCTTAAGGGCAAGAAGATTGCGTTCGTCGGAGATGCTTGCAATGTTGCATTTTCTCTCGCAATTGGGGCAACTATGGTCGGTGCAAATTTTGTAGTCGCACATCCAGAAAAGTACGGATTCGATGTTAATGATAATTTGAAATTTGCCTCGAGAAATATCCAAATTGAATCCACAACAAAATGCGAAATGGCCGTAAGTAACGCTGATGTTATTTATACAGATTCTTGGTATGCAATGGGTCAAGAAGATGAAGCCGAACAACGTCGTATCGATTTTATCGATTATCAAGTGAACGACGATTTGATGAAATTAGCCCCTGAACATGCAATATTTATGCACTGCTTACCTGCGCACCGGGGAGAAGAAGCAACAAATTCAGTGCTTGATGGTCCGCAATCACGAATATGGCAACAGGCAGAAAACCGCTTGCATTCGATGCGTGGGCTGTTGTCCGTTCTCCTAGGTTGATTTTCGTGTCAGTAAACTTTAGGAAAACTGTAGAAGATTTTGTTTGTTCACACTGCGGAAATGAAATCACGGGAAATGGTTTTACAGACCACTGCCCAGTATGTTTATTTTCGCGCCATGTCGACGTAACGCCGGGAGATCGTGCAGCGCTCGAAACATGCGGCGGAGAAATGGAACCGATCTCGATCGCACCTCATGGTACAAGTTACAAAATCTTCTACCGATGTCTTTCGTGCGGTCACGAGTACTCCAACAAGAGCGCCGATGGCGACGATGTCAGCAGTTTCATTGAAAAACAAGGTGGGGCCGCCGCTCTGGCAAAACGCCTTCCGCCCATTTAAGCGCGTTGGAGCGCCAAAGACTCACCAGGTGAGTCTCATCCAACCAAACACTCGCCACCATTTTCCGTTGGGGCGTTTGACGCTCACAACATGATTCTCAAACGCTCCAACGCAATCAATTCTTCGGGAAGGTTATCCACATAATCAGGGTTCCACCCTGTAATAGGGGAAAACTAGGACGTTCCCATGTTTTCTTCGACGTAACCAAAGGTAAGGTCATTAGTCCAGATCCACCCTTGACCGTCGCCCTGACCAAGATCGATGTTTAAATCGATCTCGCGATTCTCCATATAGTTATTAATCGCAGCGCGTTGTGAATCGGTGTAATTATCAATCAGCGAAACGCCGTTGTGTAATACAAGGTGCTCTCCGTATGCGATCGACAAAGTTGCAAAATCGTATTCAATTCCACTGGCACCCAGTTCAGAGGCGACCCGCCCCCAGTAAGGATCTTTCCCAAACCACGAACATTTAACAAGTTGACAATTCGCAACTCGACGAGCTCCACGTTCACCTTCTTGCGTGTTCGCAGCACCTTTCACATTGATGCGCACAGTTTTTGTCGAACCTTCCGCATCATCACACATTTGCTTGGCCAGACTTTGACAAGCTTCCAGCAGCGCGCGCGCAAAGGAATCACTCTGCACTTCATCTGTCTTCTC
>CAYMMG010000004.1:71335-92783 GCA_964391505.1 uncultured Burkholderiales bacterium
GCGTTTTTGTATCCCGTATCTCCCGTAGCAGCGTTGGCATTACCGCTATTGACTACAACTCCCACAAGTCGAGAACCGTTCGAAGCGAGATTGTTCTTGGTAAGCGTTACTGGTGCTGCGCAGAGTTTGTTCGACGTAAACACCCCAGCTGCAAGAGCGGGTAACGAATTTTCTGTTCCAATATATGCAAGATCAAGCTGGTTGTCTTTTTTAATTCCGGCGGACATGCCGTGAGCAATAAAACCGGGAACACGAGTAACAGTCATAGAGAACCTTCCAAAGATTGCGAAGACGATTAAGGATACAGTGCAACGGCGGTAAGCCCAGCCGTCTCATCGATGCCCAAAGAGATATTGGCCGCTTGAATTGCCTGACCCGCGGCACCTTTCACGAGATTATCAATAGCACCCAACGCAATAATATGTTGGGTACGTTCGTCGTAAAACGCACTAACAATGCAGTGATTGGTTCCCGTCACTTGTTTTGTTTGAGGAGGCGTACTGCTGACTTGAACGAAAGGTTCGTCGGCATATTTCTTCGAGTAAATTCCAGTTAGGTCATCGTGGGTGAGCTGTGTAGTGCATGGAATGTAACACGTTGCCAAAATCCCTCGAGGCATCGGCACTAGATGAGGAGTGAACAAAACGTCGACACCAAGCTCTTTTGATATTTCAGGAGTGTGACGATGGTCAATCAAACCATAAGCTTTAAAGTTTGAATCGATGCTTCCAAATATGGTGGCATCCGTTGCATTCGAACCAGCGCCAGAGACTCCCGACGCTGCATCGACGATGACACTGTTGCCGCTCAGTAATCCTTCATCGAGAAAAGGTTTCGTCGCGAGAATCGAAGCCGTGGGATAACAACCCGGCGATGCAATATATTTTGTGGTGCGCAATCGGTCTCGATGAAGCTCAGGCAATCCATAAACAAAATCTGCTTGTTTTTCTGGATTGAGATGAGGGGTGAGATACCAACTTTCAAAAGTCTTGGGATCTTCAAAACGAAAATCGGCTGACAAATCCACAACTGTGACGTTTGCGTTTGTCAGTTCGAGAACAACTTGTTGGCTTTGCGTGTGAGGAAGAGCAAGAAAGACGATGTCGCAATCGTCAACAGGTGCTTCGTCCATCGCAAGGAGTTTCTTGTCTTCCAATTCGAATTGAAAACTAGGAAAGAGATCCCCGATGAACTGGCCGGCTTTCGAGAACGCAAAAAGATTCTTTAAGGTGAAGTTCGGATGAGCCAACGTCAATCGCACAAGTTCTGCCCCAACGTACCCGGAAGCTCCCACGATATTGACGGAATAGACTCGTGATCCATTAGTCGTTGCGCGGGCAGAGCCCGGCGCAACTCGCAGTCGCTCATCCTTCGCTCCCTGTGATTTAGACATTTTCACCCTATTCTTTGGCCACGCGGTTAATGATATCTACTGCTTGGTCAATATGACTTTCTTCAATAATAAGCGGGGGCGCCAGTCGAATTGTATTTTCACTTGTCGCATTGATCACAAGACCCGCCTCAAGGGATCGCGTAACCAATTCATGAGCGGAAAGGCCTAAGCTCGGGTCGAGGTCGCACCCGACCAAGAGCCCTGCCCCGCGAACTTCGCTAAAGAGTCCTGTATCAACGAGTTTCTGTTTGAGAATTTCCCCTAATTTTTGTGTACGTTGTGCGATTCCATCACGCTCCATAATGGAAAAAACGCTATCCACAACGCTGAGCGCAAGCGGTTGGCCACCAAATGTGGAACCGTGGTCTCCTGGGGACATAACCTCAGCAATGTCAGGCGCAGCCCAACAGGCACCAACAGGAAAACCATTTCCTAGCGCTTTTGCCATTGTCACGATATCCGGCTTAATTCCATAATTCTGAAAGCCGAACCAAGACCCGGTGCGACACATGCCTGTCTGCACTTCATCAATAATGAGAAGTAAACCATGTTCTGTGCATACAGAATTTAGCGAGTTAAGAAATTCCTCAGATCCAACGCGCACTCCGTTTTCCCCTTGAATCACTTCGATCATGACAGCAATGCATTCATCGTCGATCTGACTGACAAGAGAGTCGATATTGTTGTATTCAAAGTGTTTAAAGAAAGGTGGAAGCGGTTCAAAGTTCTTATGCTTTTCCACTTGCCCAGTCGCAGCCAGAGTTGCCAGCGTTCGACCATGGAAAGAACCGAAAGCGGTGAGTATCTTGTGTTTTTTTCCTCCGCCATAGCGTTTAGCGATTTTGATTGCACACTCATTGGCTTCGGCCCCTGAATTGCTAAAGAACACTCGGCCATGAGGTTCGCCAGTGCCTTCAGAAATTTTCTCATCAATCGTCCGAGCAACTTTTTGCGTGTACTCATTCTGGAAAAAGTTCGAGACGTGTGTCAAGGTAGCGAGCTGTTGCGATGCAGCCTGAGTAATTTCGTCATTCGCGTGACCAAGACTGACCGTTGCAATACCGCCGAGAAAATCTAAATACTCTTTCCCTGCATCATCAAAAAGAAATGCACCCTTACCGCGAACGAATGTCGCCTTCGAGGGCGGGTAGGTATTAAGAAGATAGGAGTCGCTTGATGTGGTCAATTCAGTCGATTCAGTCATGTTGTGCCTTGTTATTTACTGCGTTGGAGGGATTTACCGCGGTATACCCGCGGTAAATCCCTCCAACGCGAAGGAAGAGGGGGTACGATGCATCATTCAGAGGTGAACATTGTGCCTATGCCAGCATCAGAAAAAAGTTCGACGAGCACTGAGTGGGGTACCCGACCATCAATGATGTGTGCCTTCTCCACACCACCATCGACAGCATCAACACATGATCGAATCTTGGGAATCATCCCCGCAGAAATGGAATCAGAATCGATTAGCTGACGTGCTTCTATCGACGATATCTCAGAAATAACAGATTCAGGATCGTTAACGTCTTTCAGTAAGCCCGGAATGTTCGACATCACAATAAGCTTCTTCGCGCCTAATCCAATCGCGATGGCAGACGCAGCTTCATCTGCATTGATGTTCAACGACTGACCTTCCTCATCGACACCAATAGGAGCAATGACAGGAACCAAATCCTCGAAATACAGACTTTCCAGAATCGATGCATTGATGCCATCGACTTCTCCGACAAAGCCGAGGCGTTCGTCACGTTGATGTGCAGAGATAAGACGGCCATCTTCGCCCGTTGTTCCGACAGCAATTCCGCCATGACGATTGATTGCAGTGACGATTTCGCGACCCACCTGACCGACCAAAACCATGCGTGCGACCATGAGTGTTTCTTTATCCGTAACACGCAATCCATCAACGAATTCGGGTTCCATCCCATAGATCTTCATTGCTTCGTCGACTTGTGGCCCTCCGCCATGGACAACGACAACATTGATTCCAATCGACCGGAGGAAAACAATATCATCGGCGAATGAATCCAGCTCGGGACCGACAGCATGAGAACTTCCCCCATACTTCACCACGACGACGCAGTCATTGAATTCTTTGATATAGGGCAAAGCATCGATCAAGGCGCGAGAACGCTGCTCAGCTGCCATTTCTTCGTTTGCCATGATTACTCCCACTAGGTTTCACTGTTTGCAGGGTCCAACCTTGCAAAAGAGACGAACAACCAGAATAGAAGAGATTTACCCCCTCCGACAAATACATTTGTGCTCTTTTACGGCATTCCGATGTCAATTATGAGAGAATGTATCTCTTTCCGGCAATCCAGAGATCCTTCACTTCGTTCAGGATGACAATGTAACGATCCAAACCCAAGAATATGGAAATATGACTACTGAATCGACTAATGAATCTGAACTTGTTCCCGTAGAGGGCATTCGTAACATCGCGATCATTGCACACGTGGACCATGGAAAGACGACCTTGGTCGATGCCATGCTCCGTCAAACCGGCTCGCTTACCCACGCCAATGAACAAGATACCCGCATTATGGACTCGGGCGACCTTGAGCGCGAAAAGGGAATTACTATTCTCGCAAAAAATACTGCTGTTCGATGGCGCAACACAAAAATCAACATCGTCGATACTCCCGGTCACGCCGACTTCGGTGGAGAAGTAGAACGCGCACTTCAAATGGTCGACTCCGCCGTTCTTCTTGTCGATGCCGCAGAAGGACCCCTGCCGCAAACTCGATTCGTTTTACGAAAAGCGCTCGCACTCAATCTTCCTCTCGTTGTTATCATTAATAAGGTCGACCGACCCGACGCTCGTATTGCAGAAGTCATCGACGAAGTTTATGAAATGCTTTTTGATATTGATGCTGATGAACACCATATTGATTTCCCTATTGTCTATGCAGCTGCAAAAGATGGCTGGGCCACACTAGAAGCTCCCGAAGGTTTAGAAAATCCTCACATCCATAAAGAGGACCCAAAAGTTTCTTCTCACCACGGCCGCCCTGACAACGTGAACGAGCTGCTTGATCTGTTGGTGGATTACATGCCCGCTCCAAAACACATTCCTGGCCACCCACTTCAAGCACACGTCACCAACTTGGGTGCATCAGCATTTGTGGGTCGTCTCGCGATTTGTCGCATGATTAATGGAACCATCCGCAAGGGTCAACAGGTTGCGTGGATGAAGACCGATGGAACTGTTGCACGCGCAAAAGTTTCAAACCTCTACATTACGGAAAGTAATGAGCGCGCAGAAGTCACCGAAGCAAGCGCAGGCGAACTCGTTGCTGTCGCTGGCTTATCCGAAGTAACTATCGGCGAAACTCTTGCCGACCCTGAGAACCCTGTTGCAATGCCTGTCATCACTGTTGACGAACCCGCATTGGCAATGACAATCGGAATCAACACCTCTCCCTTGGCAGGCAAAGAGGGCGACAAACTCACCGCCAGCCAAGTCAAGAATCGTCTGGAACAAGAACTCGTTGGAAATGTTGCACTGCGCATGTTCGACACCAATCGCCCCGATGCATGGGAAGTACACGCCCGCGGCGAATTACAACTTGCTGTTCTGGTCGAGCAAATGCGTCGTGAAGGTTTCGAACTTACCGTCGGAAAACCTATTGTTCTCACGCGTGAAATCGACGGCAAAGTATGCGAACCAACAGAACGCGTCACCATTGATACGCCGGAAGAATTTGTGGGTGCGATCACACAGCTGCTCGCCTCACGCAAAGGACGTATGGAAAATCTTGTTTCGCACGGAACGGGTTGGGCGCGTCTTGATTACATTGTTCCTTCCCGTGGTTTGATTGGTTTTAAAACTGATTTCATGACCGAAACTCGCGGTTCAGGTGTTATCCACCACACGGCTGAAGGTTGGGAAGAATGGGCTGGAGAAATTCGTGCCCGTGAACGCGGATCTATTGTCGCCGATCGTTTGGGTCAAACAACAGGTCACGCCATCACACTTGTCCAAGAACGCGCAACCCTTTTCGTCGCTCCCGGCGAGGTTGCATATCTCGGAATGATCGTTGGAGAGAATTCACGCAACGAAGACATGGACGTAAACATCGTTCGAGAAAAACAACTCACTAACATGCGCGCATCGGGCTCAGACCATACCGTCAAAGTCACGCCACCGAAATTATTTTCACTCGAAGGCGCGTTAGAATTTATTGCGGATGATGAGTGCGTAGAAGTAACGCCTAAATCAATCCGCATGCGCAAAGTTGTTCTTGACCCCGCAGAGCGAGCTCGTACAGCAAAGAAGCGTCGCCAAGGTGCAGCAGGTGCTGGTTCAACGACCGAATAGGCAGACAAATCTGAAATTATTGACGAGTAATGGGCGGCAAGCCTGAAGTGGCAACCTTTTGTGTGAGATTTTTTAACAGATGCTGCGTAGCGTCGTATACGGATTCACTCTTGTTCCGTTGGCTCCACCCATGCGCATTTCAAAGTGGGTATGTGTCGCGCCTCCGCTGGCGTTACCTGTGCTTCCCGTATGGCCAATGACTTCGCCGCGACTGACGTTACGGGCACCGCCGACGGTACTATTCAAGTGAGTGTAGTAGTACGTTATGCCATTGCTTCCAGAGAGATAGGCGCTGATACCGCCGGTTCCTTCATTCGCAAAACTCACTCTACCGCTCACCACCGCAACATTTGGGGTACCTCTGGCAGCAAAGATATCATTTCCTTTATGGGTACGTCCACCACTTCTTGGTTGGCCCCAATCATTAGTAAATGCAACGGATGCTTGGATTGGGCAGGCCATAGCTCCACCGCCCGGGTTGATGATCGTACCAACTGCAGTAGAAGAAGCAGTAGTAGAACTAGATCTCTTCGCCGACGCTGCTCGTGCAGCAGCAGCGGCTTTTGCATCTCGTGCAATCTTCGCTTCGAGAGTAGCTTGCGCTTTTGTTGCATCTGCAAGCTTTGCATCCAAAGTTTTCTTCTGTTCTGATAGATCTTCGAGTGTTGCTTTGCGATCTTTCTGTAACTCAGCGAGTTGATCTCGAGTAATTTTGAGATCTTCTTGCATGCTCACAAGGGTGGTTAATTGTGCATCGTCAAATTCGGCCACAGTGGCAAGGAATTGTTCGCGTCTAGTTTCGTCAACAACATCTGCATAGCTTTCAAGGCTTGATTCATCACTTGATCGAATATAGGCATCTTTGGCTTGAGTTGAAGCCTTAACCTGAAGAGTGGAAATGCCGCCTTCGGCAGACGCGAGCTGTGTCTGAGCATCGGTGAGCTCATCATTAATTCGTGTCAGTGCACTAAAGGCGTTGGAATACTGGCTGGCTGCTATCCCAGCTTCTTTTTTCGCCTGTGCAACCGTAGCTTTCGCTTCTGCAATAGGATCCTTTTTAGTAAGTCGCGAGCTTGCAAAAGCTGGAACAGCCATGAAAGAGACCAGTCCAACAGAGGTCGCCAAAATAAGAGCTGCGAAACGACACAACACGTGACGTTGAGAGGAAGTAAAACGGAGGGCAAAACGATCGTGCGCCTGATAGGACATAACGGAAGTCAATGCTAGCAGCAGTACGCAACCGAGATGGAATAAAAGACTATTTGCCCAGCTCAACGTATGAATTTGTAAGAATGATCTCGTCGTCTGAGGATCTTTTCGACACGAGGTAATAGGTCTCAATCTCGGAATCGCTTCCCTTGCCTGAACCTATGAAGAATGTTGTCGTCAGATCATCTCCTGGACGCAAGGGGTGTGAAAAACGGACGGCCATGCGCTTAAGGCGAGTCGGATCCGAATCACCCAGTGCACTAATTGCAGCCCATGACGCCTGCGCCATTGTGCAAAGGCCATGGATAATGATTCCACCCAAACCTACGGATCTAGCAAATTCGTCATCAATATGGATAGGCATGAAATCCCCAGATGCTTGCGCATAGCGAAATGTTTGATCATCATCCATATGGGCTTCAACTACCTTAATGAAAGCTTCGCTCTTGTCTCCTTGGGAAATGGCCTCCCCATACTGATCCGTATCGAGACCGTTGTCGTGGGGTTCACCAAAAGTAACTCCTCCATCAACTTTACGATAAAACATCGTAAAGTACTGCTCAATAACGGGTTGACCCGTTACATCATCAACAGATTCCGATTTCACAATCAAGGTTGTTCCTGAATCTTTGACCGAAATGCTTTCACCTATTGCATGTGAACGCAAGGCCAAACCTGTACGAAGAGGTTGATGGAAAATCATGTCTTGTTCACCATGCACCACGGAAAAGAAATGTTCTTCAGGAACCACTCCCGAGACAACTTCAAAAACTTTTTCCCACACAGGTACCACTGCATAAATCGGAGGAATAAAAGTACCATCTAGATGAAGTGGTGTGGGATCATTTGTCGCCAGCGCATATGCAATACCGGCCTCAGAGTCAAGAGTAGTCACCGACGACCCAGTCTCCACCCCCATCGCTCCAACATTAAAATCAGACATCGAAACTCACCTGTAAGTGATTCTTACTCGTCGCCTGAAGAAGTGGAATCCGAAATGGCTTGGTTCTCTTGCGCTACCGGTGAAGTTGATTTTTCAGAGTCGAGCGACAGAGGTTCGGTTGCTTCCGAACGTACGTCGCCTGCGTGGGAGAGAGGGAGTGACCGAACCTCTGTCGCGGTGCCGGAATCTAATGATTCAAACTCGCGAGTGATGGTAGCCATTTCGGATTCCAAACGCTCGAGTGTTGAAAATGAATCGCTCACGAGCGATTCTTGATGTGTAATGGGTTCTTCGTCCATAACCATATACGCTACCAAGAACGCGTCCGCTAACCTAAGCTCTATGTCCAGCATCTCTTCTACGCTCGAGCACCTCGCCTTCACTCGTCTTGATCAGATCGAATCACGTCTCACGTCTTCCAGGCGTACAATTTTGGGAATTCTTGAATCAGCCGGCAAACCCATGACAGTTACTGATATTGCCGCGCAGGCTGACACGTTAGTTCAATCATCGTTGTATCGAAATTTGACTGTCTTAGAAAAGGCTCACCTTGTTACGCGGATTGTTAATGAACATGAGTTTGCTTTTTTTGAACTTGACGAGCACGTTCTAGGACACCATCATCATTTGCGCTGCACAATATGCGGCAACGTCATCGATATTGAGTTATCTCGGGATACAGAGAAACTCTTAGAGCACTCCGCAAGAAAAATTGCGAAAAGCCATAAATTTTCCGATGTAGAACATCATCTTGACTTTACAGGCGTATGTTTACGCTGTTGTTCGCTGTGATTATTCGATTATTCGGATTATTTGCTGGTGGTTTCCGTGCGAGCAATTGCATTCGCGGCTGCGACATAAACGGCATCATCTTGTTCGCCACTTAAGCGAGATGAAACGGTACCGTCAGCGTTAACGAAGATCAAGTATGGATATCCCGTAAGACCAAACGCCTTGGCGATACTTCCGTTTTGATCATCGGCTAATTTTTTCCATGGCCAGTTTTCTTCCAACAGCCATTGTGACGGAGGATAATTCACCTGCTGTTCACTTGTACCTGTGGCTACTGCGATGAAATCGACATTCTCTGGCAATTTATTTTCGTCGTGCAGTTTGACAATCGCTGGAACTTCTTTTCTGCAATGTGGGCACCAATGTGCGAGAAAAGTAATAACGTAAGGTTTTCCCTCTGGAATTACGGTGTTTGTTTTACCCGAAAAGTCTTGTGCTGTAATTTGGGGAACAAGCATTCCCGATGCAGCATCGGAGCCATCTTCATTCTTTGCCTCGGCACTAGGAAGCGAAGATTCACCAAGATTCCCGTTCAGAGAGACGGCTGATACTTGTACTGTCTCAGAAACTTCAAGTTTACTTTGAGAACGAACTTCATCTTTTTTGTTCGTAATTGTCAAGACAACAAGTCCCACCATTGCAAGTACCACAATACTTATAACAATCGGAAATGTTTTTGAACCGTTAGGGGATGTTCTTTTTACTGTTTGAGCCATGTTCTCAGTCTATATCACGACTCATATAGAGCAGGACAAGTATCGTGATCGATGCAGTAAGCGCCATTCCCGCCGTAGTCAGAAATCCGATCGACGTAAACCATGGGCTTGCACACGGATTGTTAGGATCGCATGTTGGTCCTTCAATACTGGGATTGATCTCAATTGCTACATGGTAAATCGAGACAATGGGACACAATCCTGCCAGCACATAACCAATCCGTCGAATGACGTGGCTGCGCTTGAAATAATAAATCAACATCAAAACTGCAAGAGAGTAAATGAACCCTCTTTGATACCAACACAATCGACACGGTCTCCAACCGAAATATTCCGAAAAGAAAAGCGAAAAAGACATCGCTGTTATGGGGATAAGCCATAAGAGGAAAAAAATTCTCATTCCAAAAAAGTCCGAAAAGCGCATACGGAGTTCAGGTGTTAATCGCGAAAGGAGAAAGCCAGCGAGAAAGATCCAACACAATATTGTTAAAAATGTTGCAATATTGATAGCGAGTCGGGCAGTCGTATCTCCTGGCTGAGTGGCACCATCAGTAAATAAAGCAGCAAGTACAGGAAAAGGCATACCTACAAACTAGCGCAGTTTGTTTATTGATTTCGTTCACCATTAGGTTACATAAATGCGATTTCAGCTTCGGACACTGGCCCCCGCGCTTATTGCGATCGCAATTCTTGTTGCTACGGCTGTTCCTGCGCGCGCAGACGCACACGGTCTCGGCGGATTAGAACCCAGCGAGACAACGGCCAAAATTACTTCTATCAAGCCAGCTTCGAAAGATTTCACTATTGAATCTCTCGAAAATGGTGAACGAATTCGACTGACACAGAAATCGGCTCGTGACCTTATCGTTAAGGGTGTCGACAACGAACCATACATCCGGATTGCAGTCGACGGTACGTATCTCAATCAAAAGAGTGCAACACGCTTGATCAATGGATCAAAGTCAGATCATCACATGTCCGATGAATTGAAGGAGGAATATGCCAAAACTTCGGGAAATCCCCTTACTGTTCCCGAATGGAAAAAGATTTCCACTTCTCGCAACTACACATGGCATGACCATCGCACGCACTATATGGGTAGTGTTCCCAATGGGGTGACTAACTTAGGATCAAACGAACTTGTTGTTCGCGTCGGACAAGTCGACCATGCCATCACAGTCGCATTTCGATCAGTATCAACGCCCTACAGCGGTACGTTATTTATTCTCTTGGGTCTCGTCTTTTGTTCAATCGCCCTGATGGCAATATTTGCACGTGCAAAATTTATTACATTCATGAACAGGTATGTCACATGTTCACTACTAGCGATAATCGGAGTATCTGAACTAACGCATATATTGGGTTATATGAGTTTTGCCCAACAATCCGTCTCATCAGAAATCGCCTCTAGCCTGTATGGAATTATTTTCATCCTTCTCGTTTTGAGTTGTCTATATAAATTCCTTACACCTGCGTCACGTCGAAAAAGCTGGGCGCAAAACCTTCAGTCGCACGCACCCTTGCTATGCGTCACTGGGTTCATTGGGATCGCGGCTGGAACGCTTATTGAGTATCGGACACTCACTGAACCCTACCCAGCGACAGCCCTGTCTCCCCTCCTCACGAGAACATTAATAGTGTGCGTTGGCTGCTTATCAGCTGCGATTTTCGCACTTGGACTCATTCACATCAAACAAAAAAGAGAATCTACTGATCTGGAACACAACGCAGAGAACGTGCAAGTTTGACCAAGTTCTCTTGCATCAAGCTGAAGTAATCTGATCCTGCATCAGCCTGTTTTTCTGTTAG
Source organism: uncultured Burkholderiales bacterium (assembly GCA_964391505.1). Classification (GTDB taxonomy): domain Bacteria; phylum Actinomycetota; class Acidimicrobiia; order IMCC26256; family JAGPDB01; genus JAGPDB01. Next base: position 82,522 of record CAYMMG010000004.1, read on the forward strand.
TCCTTCAAGAGGTGAAAGGACTTCAGTTTTCAATCCCGCCTCCGAACTAAGCGCTCGAGATACTTTATTTGATACCAACTCTTCAGTAAATACAGTGGTGACATTCTTCTGTGTCGCCAATTCTGCTAATTGACTCAGTCTCGCCGGAGACGGTTCGTTTTCAGGAGAAATGCCTGCAATGGGTTCTTGAACCAGGTCGTACCGTTTAGCTAAACGCGAAAATGCATCATGGCTTGTAATGAACGTGCGCGTATCGCATTGCGAGAGCCCTGTTTCAAATGAGCGATCAAGGTCATCGAGTTTGTTCAGTAACGTATCTCGGCGCGATTCATATACTTTCTTCTGAGAGGGATTAAGAGCAATAAGTGAATCCGCAACTGTGCCCACAGCTTTTTTATAGAGAATGGGATCGAGCCAAAAATGAGGGTCGACATTTTCCTCACCATCAAGAATCTCGTCCAACACATCTACTGTTTTGCCATCACGAGATTGGGACGTTTTTTCAACAGCTGGCTGGAAGCCCTTACCCATAACTACAACAAGTTGGGCATTGAGAACTTTCTCAGTAGACCCAGGAGACAACTCCAGCTCATGTGCCTCTGCACCAACGGGCGTGAGGTTCTCCACAACAAAATCATCACGCACAATCTCATGCACAATAAATTCAAGAGGATAGGACGATGTAACGATTGTTTTGTCTGCATTGGTCAGCGACTTCGAACATCCCGTCAAAGCAAGACTGAACGCCACAGTACATATAAGCAAGGGAGTGAATTTACTCAACGACATACACTGACCAATCTGACAATTCTGATTACATCTACTATAATGAGAATCATTCTTATTTTGCAAATTGAGGATAGGCTGCATTCATGAATACATCCGCAATTGAAATTGATCATGTTTCTTTTTCCTATGGAGATAACCGTGTTCTCGATGATGTTTCTTTTTCGATTGCTCCTCAATCTCTCTGCGCACTTGTTGGTTCAAACGGAAGCGGAAAATCAACACTCATTAAATGCATTACTGGCCTGCTTAAACCGCAAAGCGGATCAATCACGGTTCACCACTCGAATAAAACGACAGGCGACCAGGGATTTGGATATGTTGAGCAACGGCATTTGGTAACAAATGATTTTCCCATAAGCGTTTCCGAAGTTGTAGGCACTGGACGTGTAACGGGACGCGGTAGTTGGTTTCGTCAATCGTCAGAAGATAAAAAAGCGATTGAACATGCTATTGAGTCAGTTGGCTTAAAGGATCATGCACACTGCCCGATGAGCGAACTATCCGGCGGACAACAGCAACGTGTCTTAATTGCAAAAGCATTCGCAGGTGAACCCGATATTCTTATTCTTGATGAACCCATCGCTGGTGTCGATATTGAATCACAGAAACTATTTCAACAAGCACTGACACACATTATTTCTGAACATGAAACAACAGTTCTGCTCGTCAGTCACGAACTTGCTGCTGTGGCTGATATCGTCGACCAAGTAGTCATCCTGAAAAATAAGGTTCTCTTCAACGACACCGTGGAAGAACTTTCCACTCAAGGAATCTCTCTCGGAACGCATAGCCTCCCCATCTGGCTTGCCGGAGACACTTCCGGACACGAGAGGAATGACAAATGATCGCCACTTTGCTTCCCTATCCCTTTGATCAAAACTTCATGACGCGTGCACTTGTGGCTGCACTTATTGTGGGAACAAGCGCGCCATTGATTGGAACATTCGTTGTACAGAGAAAGCTTTCACTTGTTGGCGATGGTCTTGGTCATGTCGCTGCTGCAGGAGTTGGTATTGCATTGTGGCTCGGTATCGCTCCACAGCCTGTTGCAATTGTTGCCACCATTGTCGCTGCATGTGCCATTGAGTGGATATTCCATGCATCAAAAAGTGCTGACACGGCACTCGCTGTCATTTTTTATTCGGGCATTGCGGCATCTATCACTTTCGCGGGCCGCAGTTCACGACAATCACAACTTCAGCAATTTCTTTTCGGATCTTTACTCACAGCCACATGGGATGACGTACTCGTTATCGGTTGTGTCTGTACCGTGGTATCGATCATAATAATTGCACTCTGGCGTCTGCTGCTTACTATTGCCATCGACGAAAGTTCTGCAAAGATTGCAACAATTCCAACTCACGTTTTACATGTTGTTTTGATGTGCGCAGTCGCATTAATTGTGTCGGTTTCTATGACAATTACAGGGCTTCTTCTCATTTCTGCAGTTATGGTTGTTCCCGTAATGACATCGAGACTATTTTCACGAACTTTCCGCAGTGCATGGATTAATTCTTCGCTTCTGGGAGCACTTGGTTCTGTTGTTGGCTTGGGGACATCACGAGTTCTCAACATCGCACCAGGAGGAACCATCGTCCTAACCCACATAGCGATATTTATTCTTGTGGGAATTGTATATAGCTTGATACATAGGAGTTCGGGGCGCTCAAAAAACAACAGCCACGTTCACTCATGAAATTACGACGTCATCCCTAGCTTGCGAGGGATCTCAATAAAAAAAATCACAGGGAGCGACAGGAGGAGCCAGGAGCGAAGCGACTACCGCGAGTTGTGTCCGGCTTTGCCGGCACAACGATAACAAACAGAGACTCGATACAACTGAACAAACTGCTGCGACTTCGTTACTTCTGGGGAGGGTCCGACCTTGGAAAAGATTAAGCCTTTGTAGGCTCTCCTTTTTCTTTTCCAAGATCAGACCCTAAGTGCTCGTCGTCGTGCTCTCCCGAGCTGTGAACAATATATGCTGCAAGGGCTGTTGCAAGTGGAACGGAAACGATTAAGCCAACACTTCCTATCAATGCTCCTAAAATTTGCACGGCAACGGATTCAGAGTTCGCTATCCATTGAAGCTGTTGACGCGAAACAACAAAAAGGACCATCACTGCAAGCGATGTCCCAACATAAGCAAGTGCAAGGGTATTCACCACTGATGCTACGTGATCTCGACCGATACGTAATGCTGATGTCCAAAGTTGTCTAAATTTATAATCAGGACGCGCATTATGCATTTCTGATACAGCAGAAACTTGAGTCACTGTCATATCATCCAGAGCACCCAGTGATGCCAAAATTACTCCCGCTATTAACAATCCTCTCAGATCCACCTGTGAGCCAGCGGCAGCGAGATAACTCGCTTCTTCTGAAACGAAGCCCGTGAAACGCCCAATAGCAAAAAACAGTTGAGCTAGAAGTGCAATGCTTAATACAGAACCTATTGAAGACAGAAATGCAACATGCGTGGAGTGATTAATCCCATGAGCCAAATAAAGTGCCGCGGCGGCTACTGCTGTACCGCCCGCCAATGCAACGACAGTTCCGTTCTCACCAACTACCAGTGCAGGTAAAATGTAAGCGATAATGATCGCCAAACTCACCAATAATCCCGCAACTGCGAGTATGCCTCGCCACGCGCCAAAGATAATTACAGCTACAAGAAAAACGACAAAAATCATTATCAACACCACTCGACGATCTTGATCTGCATAGGCATACCTATAACGAGAATCAATACCCTCATTATTGCGATACGACAAAGCAACCTTATCGCCGACTTCGAGTTCAGGATTGTATGTATTTTTTGTATCGAAAGATTGTTCTACGCAATATCGCAATTTTTTTGTTTGGTCTTCACGAAAAGGTTGATTCTTTTCACATGGTTTGCCTTCCGAGCTGAGAATCGTTTTACTCTGGACATCAAATAATACATAACGGCATTGCAATTGATCTTTTTTGTCTTCGTTATACTGGCCGTCACATGCGCGTATTTCATTGTGATCAACTTTTGCGCCATATTGCGCTTCTGCAAAATCGATCGATTGACGAAGTGCTGCCCCTGCTTTTTTCACCGACGATGCTGAGGGCCAGGTCAATACGATTCCTATAGCCATGAGCACGAGAACACATATGACGCTGGAAACTAATATTTTCTGATGGCGTTTTGAGATGGGAACATCCACATCAGAATGTGAATGTGAATGCGTGTGGGAATGAAGAGGAAGCTCGGTACTCACGTGCGGGTTGAAGTTGGTAATTCTTCTTGCGAGTCCATGTCTACATCAATAGCGCTATGCGAGGCAGCATCAATATTTGCTTCATGAAGTGCTCGATAAACTTCTTCACGGTGAACAGTGACATCGCGGGGAGCTGTAATACCAATACGAACTTGATCTCCACGAACTTCAAGCACAGTGACCACGACGTCATCACCAATTATGATGCTTTGATTCGCGCGACGTGTAAGTACGAGCATTAATAATCCTTTCAAATCAAGATACGGACGTCCTTGTTAACAAGTGATCTTAATAATAGGCGCTGGCCAACACAAAAGCATGTCACTGTGCGTTCACATTTTTCTTCTACTGTTACTTTATGCATAAAGCGGGACCCATCCCGTATGGGGAGAATTCGGAAGTACTGCCTGCATCGCGCTTCGCGTGTGGCGATTCACAACAATAACTGAATGAAGGTGAGCTTTTGCATCTTCAAAGTGGTTATCCAGTTTCACAACAGAGAGTGCGAATGCATCCGCAGGAGAATGAACTCCTAATCGCGAAGCAACTGCGTCGTCGACATCAAGGATAAGGTCATGTCGAACATTGCGAGGAGGAACCATCACAAAGTGCGGTCCTGCGGATCGAAAGAGCCACAGACCGCGTGGCAACTGTTCAAGTTGCATTGCACGAATCCATGCGAATCCAGGAATCCCTCGCGGAAAGCGAACGAGTCCTGGCGTAATTTCAGTTGAATCAAGAATGACCATATATACCTCATCAGATATATCGGTCGTACTGACTCTTGGTGTGAACAGTTATTTCCAAAAATACTAGCGATGTGCAGATTGACCATGCATTAGATTGACTCATGCGCATCATTCGCGTTCTGCGGTATGACCGGCTCACTACGCGCTAGGAGTCAGGATTCCGCTACGATTACTCACACCAATTTTCGAGCCTTGTTTGACTTAAAACGGGATTCGATTACGGTTGGGCCGATAGCTCAGTTGGTAGAGCACCGGACTTTTAATCCGTTGGTCGTGGGTTCGATCCCCACTCGGCCTACCCAATCAATGCACAGGAAGTGTTAAATCATCAACTGCTAGCGGCCGTCTAAAACCGGAACCTGCAGTGCAATATCTCTTCCGGATCGAGCTAAAACGGTTGCAAGAAGTTTCTGTGTATTCCCGTCAAGATCATTCTTTTGAGGAAATACAATTGCAAAACCATCATATAATTTCTTAACAATTTCCGTGCCTTGGGCATCGACGTAAAACGTCGCTGTCCGTCCACGATCCTCACGGTCGACCGCGGTCAATCCCAAAGTTTCTAACTTCGAAAAATCAAGCTTATTCGCTGATGCAAACATCAAACCATCTTCGGTCGTTGTCACGCAACAATGATGTCCCAAAATAGCTGCGGCAAGAGGGCCGTCATCGTAGATCGAAAAGGGAATCCCTTCATGATACGTAATCTGGTCTTCGCTACGGGAAGTCAATAGTTCCTTAGCTTGGTCGAGAAAGAGTTGAGGATCAGCAATTGCTTCATCGAGAAGGCGATGGATGCGATCAAGATCAAAAAAGAATTCGTCTCGGGTCATATCTGTTTCTTTATCCCGTCCACGAACCGTAATTTCACCCAACACAATCCACATACCCACGTCGGAACGCTCGCCTTCGCTCAAGGCATCGACGTCTAGCCAGGGACCGTTTGTGTGCAAGCGATCGGTAAAACGTTCTACCTCATCCATCTGCGCTTCAAGTTTGTGTGCGAGAACAACGACCTTTTCCCTGGTTTCTTGTACGGCTAATAAACCTGCGGGATCAAGACCACGAACACTGCGACCTTCAAGCCCAAAAAGTTCATGCGCTTTGCCATACTTATCTAGATCGGCGACGATACCGTCAAAACGTGTTTGTGTCCCATTACCGGACGACCGTCCATTCCCGTCAGTATATTTAGACATAGTGCTCCTCAAAGTCTCTTGTTCCTGAGATACTCGACCTTTCGTTCCCTTTTGTTGAACTCATTTTGAACGTGCGAGAGCTCGGATGGAGCCAAAAACTTAAGGAGAGCTCGTAACGGTCGCTTTAATGACCACTTCAAGATTGAGATCCTTCACTTCGTTCAGAACTCCCTCTGGTCGTCTGCTAGATTGACATTCCTTGTAATTGAGACCAGCGGCTCGCCTCTGGACTCCGCTACAACTGGGCCCCCATCGTCTAGCGGCCTAGGACGCCGCCCTTTCACGGCGGTAACACGGGTTCAAATCCCGTTGGGGGTACAAATACGATCGCACGGCGTTTAATGTACGAACAGAAACTCACTATTGCCCATTACGCCATTGCATATGTAGTATTTCGCATTATATGATGTACTTTGTCTAAAGTTTTCGTGTTATGCGCCGATATACTCTATTACGGGAGAGAAGGCCCGCAGAAACAGGGACGCAAGCTGTTAGGTAGGCTCTTCGTTGCAATTCTTGCTCGAAGAAGTTCTCTCTTGATAGGTTAACTGGTAAAGATTACGTGGGGACGGAATTTGTGATAAACAATAATGGATTACTGAACCAATCTCATTTACGAAATACAAACCAACTTAATAGGATTGGCCTGTTGGCTGCATGTGTGGCAATTGCTCTCTTAGCCATATCCACGAGTTTCGATTCCACCACACCCACAGCATCAGCTGCGACTCCTGAAGGTGCAACTTCTATCCCCAAAGCAGTGACAATAAGTGACGATTTTAACAATGGTCAAATGAGTGGTTGGAAAAAGGTAGACAACGGAAACCAATCGGGACCTTCTAATTGGGCAGTACGCGAGGGAAAACTTGTCCAATCATCGAACATTTGGAGTGGAGACCGCGGCGTAGCATCGTTAGATAAAGAAGGAACCTACTCAATTATTGGAAAATGGGATTGGCGAGACTACGAATACGAAGTAAAAGTTTTATCAACCGACAACGATGCGATAGGAATGATGTTTCGCTACAAAGATGATAATAACTACTATCGATTTTCTATAGATCAAGAACGCGGATTACGACGCTTAGTCAAGAAAGTAAACGGCGTATACACCCTTCTTGCGGAATCTAGAGTCGGCTATACCTCCAATCAGTGGTATAACCTCAATGCCAGCGCGGTCGGTTCAACGATAAAGATTTCTGTTAACGGTTCGCAAGTATTCTCGGTGCAAGACAGCTCTTTACCTACCGGAAAAGTGGGCCTCTACAGTTGGGGAAATCAATCGAGCTATTTTGACAACGTAAGAATCGATGTGTCTGTGGATTCGTATAGCGTCGTGGTTATCCCCGATACTCAGTATTACACTAAGAACTACCCTGCGATTTTCACCTCGCAAACCCAGTGGATAGCTGATAACAGAGCTAAACAAAATATAGCTTTTGTGCTCCATGAAGGCGATATCACCGATGGAAACTCGGCCCAAGAATGGACAAATGCTCGAAACAGTATGCGCTACTTAGACGGCAAGGTTCCCTATGTGCTCGTTGCTGGAAACCACGACTCGTCGACCAACGGACTTGGGGATTACAACGTCTTCAACCAGATTTTCCCTGTCGGTAAATTCTCACATGACCAAGGTGGGATTGTTGAATCCTACCCATCGGGAACGATGAACAACAGCGCTCACCTCTATAGTGCTGGAGGAAATGATTGGCTTATCATCGGTTTGGAATTCGGCCCAAATGACAATACCCTCGCTTGGGCAAATGGAGTCGCTGCCCGCTATCCAAATAGAAAAGTAATCATGCTGAGTCATACTTATCTCTTTGCCGATGATACCCTGCACGGCAGTAAATCAGACCATGGCTCTCTGCCTATCCGACCAGGGAGTAATAATGGTGTGGGCATGTGGAATAAATTCGTCAAGAAACCAGCCAATATGCAATTTACCTTTAATGGCCACGTGCTGAGAGATGGAGTTGGTCGGCTAGTCAGTCAGGGCGACAATGGCAACAATGTCTACCAGATGCTGGCAAACTATCAGAAGAACGCTGAAGGTGGTGGCGGTTACTTGCGAATCGTCACTTTCTATCCTTCGCAGGATCGCGTTGAAGTTAAAACGTATTCTCCTTATCGTCTTCGGTATCTGACAGATTCTGGTAATCAGTTCGAATTCACGAACGTCAACCTTTAAACCTACCAACGCTGCGATAGGGGGCTAGAAGAGGGTTTGGAGTAGATCGATTGCCAGGCAATCTCGGCAATTGCCAAACCATATAATGCTGTGGACAAATTGGCTCTGCTTACAGGTTCGTTTGGAAGAAACATGCTACCGAAATCTACAACTTTATATTGAACAGCCCAATCAAGTGCCGTCGCATACGCAGCATTTGTTGGCACATTGCTAAAAGTTGTGTGTGTTGTTGGCAACTCACTTCCCGAGAGATGCCACAATGCCGTGATTGCAAGTTCTCGTGCTTGTCCCACGAGAACGCACAAGCCATTTTACGAAAGCATGCTTGTTGGAAACAAAAACACAAGCCGAAACCACACCAGCAATACTTGCGCTTCTTGAACCACACAGAAACAAGATCCTGACCATAGATTCGGATAACGGAGGAGAATTCGCAGTACGCGAAACCATATCAGAATATTTTGGTGTTAACTACTACTTCGCCCACTCCTATTGTTCCTACGAACGAGGACCAATAGAAAACACCAACGGATTATTACGACAATACTTCCCCAAAGACACCGACTTCACAACAATCAGCCAAACCCAACTCGACCAAATAATCGACAAAATCAATAGACGACCCAGAAAAACCCTAGACTGGCAAACACCAAACCATGTATACAAGCAAAACGCACTGGCAAGTTGAATTCAGCGCAATGAAAGAAGGATAAAAATAAGAAGAAAAGCTGTAATTCGAAAACGTCTTCGGGGGCACTTTTTCAGCTCATCGATCTGGTCTTCATCCGATTTTCCCTGATCTATTGCCTTCATCATGTCGTCCTTATGACTAACACCGATTTAACAACATAAGTTTCTCGGGAATAGATATCGTGTGTAAAGCAAAACGATCAACTACAAGATCCGTTTCATCCTTGACATACGCGATCAAGAGAACCAATATGATAATAATAACCAAACATAGGAATATCGTAATGAGGAACCTTCCCGTTCCTTTTTTCGATAACTCCTCTACACTGTCGACCCTATTATCTTCCATCTCACCATGCCTCAATTGTTACCTGCTGTTACCAGACAGTTTTGTAGATTTGATTAATTGCACTTCACGCTCTGTTTCTCATCGAAACGTCAACCAATGAACTTTAGCACTTGGAAAAGGCAGAATTACCCTAATTGCAAAGATTACACGTGTCGTTATGTGCTGAAACGTATTACTAGGGGTTTTTCTCCATACCTGGGATGGGCAACAAATCAAAAAATATGCCGTTAGTTTACTGTCATTGTGAAATCGTCGAGTCAGCGGTCGGATCGTATACTGCATAGTTAATAACTTTTCCCGTACTAGGTCGATACAAAACAGCTATACCTGTCGTTTTGTATATGAGTACTTGGTCACCATTCAATGCTTTTGTAAAAAATAAGTTGTCTTGAACTTTTGACTTATCTGTTACTTCCACAAGAGAAGGTTGTTCATCGGTTGGTAAATCTAACACTGTCGCAATTTTTTTGACGATTCCTTCTACATTGTTTGTTGATTTCGTCGTATTCGTATTGTTTTTAAGGTCTTGGTAACGGGAATAGAATACTATGGACGCAACAACGCACGCCACGACAATCGCACCAAAAAAAAGCATCAACAGGATCGAAGGACCACGACGTGATTTACTAAAACTCGTCATTACAACACCATAGCTTTCATGGAAACAATGCTAACAAGGTCACCGTTACTTGTGTTGACTTGCGATCCAGTTAAAGCGCACATCTTGTGTTTGGTCTGTCGATGTCGCAATTGTGAAACCATTTGCGGAAATGTCCCTGACGATATATTGACCAGCAATAAATGATTCAGGTGTTGCCGTAATGACAGGAACACTCTTGAGCGGAGTACTAAAGACTATTTGTATCTCGTGCTGCCCTGTCGCCACGGTTGCAACTCCGCTGCTATCCCTACTGAAAGTCACATTGCCGCTGAATTCTACATCTCCTTGGAAGTTGGCAGATCCTGTAAATACAGTTGCGCCGTTGAATGTTGTCAGTGCCTTAAAGAGCGCTTGGCCAGCGAATTCGGTATTGCCGCTGA
>CAYMMG010000005.1:0-12625 GCA_964391505.1 uncultured Burkholderiales bacterium
CCTGTATTCCTTTGTGGCTTAGCTATTAAAATTGTTGGGCCTAAAAATTTTTCACTATTCAAAATTTTTCGCCCCAACACAGTAAAATTGTGGACCCATGAAAATCATTCCAGATGTTTCTTCCTTTGTAGAGAAAAACAACAAACGTAATGCTGATCCCAAATATTCGATGCATTCGCTTGAACTTGTGATTACAGTCGTTTTATTTGTGTTGATCGGACGTGTTGTTGATTCACGCTTGGACTCTTCGCCTCTCTTTACCCTTATTTTTACTACCGTTGGTATCGCAGGGAGTTTTCTCAGCGCTTATTACCGGTATATGAAAACATCCCAGGTGCTAGATGAAAACAAGGTCTGGTCTACCGATAAAGAGCGAATACCTGCTCCCTTTATTGAAGTAGATAAGGATGAGCTCGTCGTACCCCAAGGGTATGGTTCGAATGACTGAGTCAATACCGGATGTTGAAGTCAACATTGCTCGTGATATCGCCAAGCGCTCGTGGATTCTATTTGTTCCCGCAATGATCGTATTGGGTCTCCTGAGAGGACCTGATGCGGCTCTTGGGGTCGCACTGGCAGGAGTGTTAATCATCGTTAACCTCTTTGTTGCCGCAGAGATTTCACGAGTATGTGCACGCATTTCTCCAGGGGCAATCATGGCAGGAGCTCTATCGGGATTCGTTCTTCGTCTCATTATCGTTTTTATTGCCGCACTCGCAGCGAGAAATGTCAGTGCAATTGACTTTAAAGTGTGGCTTTTATCGGTTGCGATTGGACACATAGCCCTACTGGCGTGGGAGACTCGTTATATAAGCTTTTCGCTTTCACACCCTGGTGTGAAGCCCTCATCGCCCGTCGATGCGAGCACGAGCGAAGAGTAGAAATTTGTCCGCACACCTGACGTAAAAAACGTAACAACGCCAAGGAGCATCGTGGTTATCGCCAACCTCTTTCCTCACGGAATATCAGAACTTTTCAACTGGAAAGGTCTGGCCTTTGATGGAACCATCTGGGAAATAAATAAAACAGCAATGATGACCCTCATTTCGACGGCCATTTGTCTGGGGCTTTTTGTTATCGGTGGACGTAAAAAAGCTCTTGTTCCTACAGGGATTCAAAACGTGGCTGAGGTCAGTTACGAATTTATTGATAAAGGGATAGCTTCAGAAGTCATTGGACATGATGGACACAAGTGGACCCCTTTCTTAGGTACAATCTTTTTTTGGTTGTTCTTTATCAACATCTGGTCCACCATTCCTTTTATTCAATATCCAGCATCGAGCAGAATCGCTATTCCTCTCATCCTCTGCTTGGTGTCATATTTTGCTTTCGTCATTGTTGGTTTTGTCAAGCAAGGCCCTTTCTATATTTTTAAGGCAATTTTTCCTCCGGGCGTTCCTAAGGCTCTCTATATTTTGGTAACACCTATCGAATTTATTTCTAAATTCGTTGTACGCCCTATCTCGTTGGCCGTTCGACTCTTTGCCAACATGTTTGCTGGCCATATTCTGCTCACTCTTTTTGCTCTCATGGTCGCAGCCCTTGTCGAAATGAATAGTGGTTGGTATCAAGCGCCTATTGCGATTCTGCCTTTCTTGGGCCTGATCTTCATGACAGCATTCGAGTTGCTTGTCGCCTTCCTTCAGGCATACATTTTCACCACTCTTACTGCGGTGTACATCGCAGAATCCTCCTCGGAGGAACACTAATTCTTAATAATAAGTAACAACTATAGGGTTGTTCCTTGGACGAAGTGCAAGGTGCGACCCTCCCTGATAAGACGGGGGCTGATTGAAAGGAAAAACATGCGAAACCTTGTTCTCGCAGTACAAGAAGCAGGCGAGCTCAAAGATGGTCTCAAGGCCATCGGATTCGGTCTTGCTGCAATCGGACCAGGAGCCGGTATTGGTATCCTCGTCGGAAACGCTGTTCAAGCTATGGCGCGTCAACCTGAAATGGCAGGTAACGTGCGAACAACAATGTTCCTCGGTATCGCATTTGCTGAAGCGCTCGCGCTTTTCGGTTTCGCTCTGTACTTCATTTAGTCAATCCGCGCGAGTACTAAAAACTCGCGCATAAAGTTCAAGGAGAACTGATGCGTTACATACGCTTAAGCCTCGTGGCACTAGTCCTAACATCTGGATTCATGCTCGTTCCCACTGCTGCATATGCATCTGGTGGAGGCGAGGCAGAAAAGTGTGCTGCAGAACTGGTAGAAAAAGTTGCTGCACATGAAATCACACATGCAGAGATGGAAAAAGAATCCATTGATTGTTTTTCTGCTCCCAGTCCGGTAGTTCCTGCATGGAATGAGGTGCTCTGGGGCGGTCTTGCATTCGCTATCGTTGCAGCGGGACTCATCAAGTTTGGTTTCCCTGCCGTCAAGAAGGGACTCAGTGCACGGGAGGATAAAATTCGCGAAGATCTCTCTTCCGCGGAAAATGCTAAGCAAGATGCAGCATCCAAAGCAGCAGAGTATGACGCGAAACTCAAAGATGCTCGTGCAGAAGCGACACGCATTATTGAAGAAGCTAAAGGTCAGGCTGTTGAAGTCAAGGCTGGTCTTGTGGCTAAGGCTGAAGAAGAAGCTTCGTCTATTCGTGCAAAAGCTTTGGCTGATGCCGAGTCAATCGCATCTCGTGCACTGAGTGACATCCAAGATCAGGTAGCAGAACTCTCTGTTGATTTGGCAGAAAAAGTTGTGAAGTCCAACATGGATAAAAAATCTCAGCTTGCTCTCGTTAATTCATTCATTGCTGATCTTCCGAAGTCTTCAAAGAATTAAGGCAAGGATTAATAATCATGAGTGAACGAACGCAAGTATATGCGCAGTCTCTTGTTGATATCGCGCGTGTCGAAAATCGACTTGCTGATATCGAAGATGAACTTTTTCGTTTCGCACAGGCCGTGCAGGGAAATGATGATCTTCGTATGGTTCTTACAGACCCCAACATTGCTGCAGAGGAACGTGTCGGTGTAACCGATCAACTTCTCGAAGGTAAAGCGCTCAGTACGACTAAAGCGATCGTTGCATTGATCGTCATGGCAGAACATGCAGGAGATCTGAGCGAAATAGTTGACGCATTTATTGCTCGCTCTGCACACATTCGTGAAAAAGAGACAGCAGAAATTCGCACTGCCGTAGAACTTGATGATGAGACACTCGACAAGTTAGTCAAAGCGCTGAGTAAAGCAACAGGTAAATCGCTCGACGTGAAAGTCATTCTTGATGAAAGCGTTATTGGTGGAATCGTTGCAAAAATTGGTGACGAAGTAATCGACGGAACTGTACGCTCGCGTCTTTCCAAGTTAAAGGAGACAATTGATGGCTGAATTGACCATCAACCCCACGGACATCGCTAAGGCGATTGCTGACAAGGTTAAAACTTTCGATCCTCAAATTTCTCAGGCACGCGTTGGTCGTGTCTTGGAAGTGGGAGACGGCATTGCTCGTATTGCAGGGTTGCCTCATAGCTCGGTGAATGAAATTCTCGAGTTTCAATCAGGTGTTCTAGGACTCGCATTGAACTTGGATGAAGAATCTATTGGTGCTGTTGTTCTTGGTGAAGCAAGCTCCATTGAAGAAGGACACAGCGTTAAAGCAACAGGTCGCATTCTTTCTATTCCCGTTGGCGACAGCCTTCTTGGTCGCGTGATCAACGCACTCGGAGATCCAATCGACGGCAAAGGTCCGCTCGTTGATACAACTGATCGTCGTCTCGAAGTTCAAGCTCCGGGAATTGTTGGTCGTAAACCTGTTCACGAACCACTCCAAACAGGTATCAAAGCTATTGATGCTATGACCCCTGTCGGTCGTGGACAACGTCAGCTCATTATTGGTGACCGTAAAACAGGTAAAACGACTGTTGCGATTGACACCATCCTGAACCAAAAGGGAACAGGTGTGAAGTGCATCTATGTTGCTATTGGTCAAAAGGGTTCTACCGTTGCACAAACTGTTGCTACGTTGGAAGCTCACGGCGCAATGGAATACACCGTTGTTGTTTCTGCTCCTGCATCTGATCAAGCTGTATTTAAGTACTTGGCCCCTTACGCTGGTGCTGCACTGGGTCAACACTGGATGGAAAACAGTTCTCATGCGCTTGTTGTGTACGATGACCTTTCTAAACAAGCTGAAGCGTACCGCCAAATGGCATTGCTTCTTCGTCGACCTCCAGGCCGCGAAGCGTACCCTGGTGACGTTTTCTATCTTCACTCTCGTTTACTCGAACGCGCAGCCAAACTCAGCGATGATCTTGGTGCAGGTTCACTTACGGCTCTCCCTATTATTGAAACCAAAGGTGGAGACGTTTCGGCATATATTCCGACCAATGTGATATCAATCACCGATGGTCAGATTTACTTAATTGACGACTTGTTCAAATCAGGTATTCGTCCTGCAGTTGATGTAGGTATCTCTGTATCGCGCGTGGGTGGTGCTGCTCAAACCAAAGCAATGAAGTCTGTTGCGGGTACTCTCAAACTTGACCTTGCGCAGTTCCGTGACTTGGAAGCTTTTGCGACTTTCGGTTCTGAACTCGATGCTGTTTCCAAACAGCAGCTGGACCGTGGATACCGTCTTGTAGAATTACTCAAGCAAGGGTTGAACTCACCCATGCCTGTTGAAGAACAGGTTGTATCTATTTACGCTGGAACAAATGGTTACCTCGACGATATTGCAGTTAATCATATTCGATCATTCGAAAATGCATTGCTTGAAGCATTCCGTACCCGCTACTCATCGATACTTGAAGGTATCAAAACCTCCGGCAAGGTCGAAGATGAAGATGCACTCAAGGAAGCAGTGATTGCAGTTAAAGCGGAATACATTGCAGCGAATGGATCAGATGTTCACGCAGCCGGTCTTGCTGATGTAACCGATACTGATGCGGATGAACTTGGCGAAGCAAAGTCTGATAAGACACTGGCAACTGAGTAAATAAGGTAAGAACGGAATAACGACGTGGCTGGCGGACAAGAACGCATCTTAAAGCGAAGAATCAAATCGATTCAATCGACCAAGAAGATTACGCGTGCCATGGAATTGATAGCGGCCAGCCGTATTAAAAAAGCTGAAGATCGAGTGCGTGCTGCAACGCCGTACGCGAATTCTTTAACAGAAGCCGTGAAAGATCTCGTTGCTGCCGGTGGATCCAGTATCTCTCCGTTACTGAAACCTCGCGATGAAATTAATTGTGTTGCTCAAATTATTGTAGGAGCTGACCGCGGCTTGTGCGGTGGCTATAACTATGGCGTTACGCGTGCTGGCGAAGGTGAAGTAAAGGCAGAGAAAGAGCGCGGACGTGATTACCTCATCTATAGCGTTGGAAGAAAAGTCGAAGGTTATTTTCGGTATCGTGATTATAAAATTGCAGAAAGCTTTACTGGATTTTCTGAACAACCAGCATATGCAGATGCCGTTCGAGTCGCGCAAGCAGTAACGCAAGCCTATTTAGATGGCACAATTGATGAAGCGCAAATTGTTTACACACGTTTTATAACTTCGGGTTCACAAGAAGTTGTGGTGCGCCCCCTCCTTCCTCTCGGTTCTGATTTTGTTGTTGGCGGAGATGCTCGTCCCGAGAAAAAGGACGATAATAAAGTTCCAGCAGCATATAGTTTTGAGCCTGATCCATCTACACTTCTCGACGCACTTCTTCCTCGTTACGTCGAAGCGCGTGTATACGCAGCATTACTCAATGCTTCAGCCAGTGAACTTGCTGCCCGTCAACGTGCAATGAAATCTGCCACAGATAATGCTGAAGAACTCATTACGAGTCTCAGTAGAATTGCAAACCGTTTGCGACAAGATTCAATTACTACCGAAATCATGGAAGTTGTCGGTGGAGCAGAAGCTCTTCGCGGAGGACACAAAACTGCACCGGAAATGATTCTGATCGATAGCGGCGAAACACTAGTCGGGTCGGAACAAGCATGATTAATTATGACACGATACAACTGAACGAACTGCTGCAACTTAGTTGCTTCTGGGGAGGGTCCGACCTTGGAAAAGAATTTTCGCCTTGTGGCGCTTTTTACTTTTCCAAGATCAGACCCTACGATTAAAAAGGAAATGAAATGACACAAACTCTCGAACCACATGCACTGAAAGACGGTCGCGTTGTCGCGATTGCAGGACCCGTCGTAGACGTGGAGTTTCCTCCCGATGCTCTTCCTGAGATCAACAAAGCTATTGAGATGACAATCACGCTCGATGGCAAAGACACCATTGTGACTGCCGAAGTCGCACAACAGATTGGTGATGGACGTGTCCGCGCAATTTGCATGCAACCAACCGATGGTCTCAAGCGAGGCGCAATAGTGACTAATACAGGTCGAGGTATCAGCGTTCCTGTTGGTGATGGAGTTCTGGGTCATGTGTTCAATGTTCTCGGAAAGCCTCTTGACACAACTGAAGATGCGCTGACCGATATTGACGACCGTTGGGATATTCACCGTCCAGCTCCAGACTTTGCTGATCTTGAACCCAAAGCAGAAATGTTTGAAACAGGAATCAAAGTTATTGACTTGCTTGAACCTTACGTTAAAGGTGGAAAGATCGGCCTTTTTGGTGGTGCCGGTGTGGGTAAAACTGTTCTTATCCTTGAGATGATCAACCGCGTGGCAACACAACACGGTGGTGTGTCTGTGTTTGCTGGAGTGGGAGAGCGCACACGTGAAGGAACCGACCTCTGGCTCGAAATGCAAGAGTCTGGTGTTATTGAAAAAGCCGCCTTGGTGTACGGCCAAATGGATGAGCCACCAGGTGTGCGTCTTCGTGTTGCGCTGTCGGCTTTAACAATGGCGGAATACTTCCGGGATGTAAAAAACCAAGACGTTCTTTTGTTTGTCGATAACATTTTCCGTTTCGTACAAGCCGGTTCCGAAGTTTCGACACTTCTTGGCCGTATGCCTTCCGCTGTGGGATACCAGCCAACGTTGGCAGACGAGATGGGTAACCTCCAAGAGCGTATTACATCAACGCGTGGTCGTTCGATTACATCGTTGCAGGCTGTTTATGTTCCTGCTGACGACTACACCGACCCTGCACCGTTCACAACCTTTACGCACTTGGATGCAACCACGGAGCTTTCTCGTCAGATCGCATCACTGGGTATTTACCCTGCTGTTGACCCTCTTGCATCAACGTCATCTATTTTGTCTCCTGAAGTTGTGGGCGATCGTCACTATGCAGTCGCTCGTCGTGTGCAAGAAATTTTGCAACGCTACAAAGAACTTCAAGACATCATTGCTATCCTTGGTTTGGACGAATTGTCAGAAGAAGACAAAGTCACAGTGTCGCGTGCTCGAAAGATTCAACGATTCCTTTCCCAGCCTTTCTTTGTCGGAGAAGTCTTCACTGGTCTCAAAGGTATCTACTGCACGACAGAAGAAACTGTTGAGAGCTTTGAAGCTATCTGTAATGGTGATCTTGATCACTGTCCCGAGCAAGCCTTCTTTAATGTGGGTGGCGCCGAGAGTGTTCTGGCAAAAGCCAAGACTTTGGCAGAAAGCTAAGCGCCAGACATGCAAGCAGAAGTCGTATCACCTGAGCGCGTGCTCTTTGCTGGCGAGGCAGATATGGTCGTGTGCCGCACGACCAATGGAGATGCCGCTTTCCTGGAGGGACACGAGCCCTTTTTGGGAATGCTTGCCCCCGGAGAGGTTCGAGTCATCAGCGGCACCGAAGAGTTTGCTTTTGAATGTACGCGAGGTTTTGTAGAAGTTGATGGAACCCATGTCCGAGTTATCTCTGATGATGCCTCGCCAAAATAGGACTATCCTCATGAGTATTCTTGAAGGGTAGCCGCTATAACAACTAGGCTTGCCTTATGTCCGGCGAAGGAATGGAATCCCAATGACGTCTAACGGAAAAACACCTACCCCCTTTGAAAGAGCGCTTGCTGCCGCAGAAGTGATTCTTAAAAGTGACGATAAAGGCTTTGTCTTTTCATCAGATCAGTTCTCAGGGATAAATATTGTTCGTGCGTTACTACGCTCCGAGATTTCCCCTCGTCAGATACGTGATTTACTTGAACAGCGCATTCTTATTGATAACAGATTAGTTACTAAAGTCGAAATATTTATGGGCATCGAAGAATTTCTCACCATAGATTGTCGACCAGAGATGTCACGCGCGCAGGCTGGCGTGGCACAAGATGCCATTTTAGAAATTTTTGATTTTATGTCTGAAAGCCAAGAAATTACGAGAGACTTTCTTCAGCTCATTACTCAAAAGATCGACGAACTCCCGGCTGATATGAGTAACGAAGTTGTGCGCAATTTTATGAGAGCGGCTGAAAAGGTGCTTGAGTATGGAGATCATACGTCACTCTCGGGAGGTAAAAGAGGTTTTCTTGCCCTCCATTCTCGAATGTTCATTGCGAATTTACGTTCCGACGATGAGGCAGTATTCAATCGTTTTTTCTCGCAACAAGAGCTGACAAATATTTTTGCATTCGCAACTCCTCCAAAAATTGAGCTCTTGGCTTACCTTCATGCAGCGAGAGCTATGATCTCGGCCAAGCCAACATTTCAGTATTTATTTGATCCTGTGAGTGAAGAACACGATGGTCTGACTATTGAGCAACGACAAAGGCTTGCCGAAGAATTTGTGGACCGTCTCGCCGATTTATTATCAGATGATCCCGTATTGTTGTCAACAAAAAATCCTCCCCAAAGAGAACTGCCAAAAGAAACGATTGTTAAAGTGTTTGGTGAAGCAATTGCTCGAAACCGTGTGTTCAACGGAGAAATTATTAAAGGTCTTGGTCCTACGTTTGAACAAGCTTTTCCAAGTAATGATCTTGTCGCAGCTCTGTATTAAAGATCATCTATTTACCGTCAAAATTGCTATTGGGTGTTCTCGAATTAATCTCGTTACCGTTTTCGTCAAATTGAGTTGATGTACCGATATCGCTTTGCGAAGGTTCGGTAGTAGTTTTGATTGTTGTTTTTGCCGGAGGGTTGGAATTTACAGGATTAATTTTTGGGGTTTCTGTACTAGGTCTCATGATGAGAAACAGTGTGCCCACAAGCAAGATGGCCGCTGCCCCCAATGCGATTTTATTTTTTGAAAACTTTTTCAGATAAGGTGACATGACAGTCCATGTTCGCTGAGTAGCTTTCAAGGATGCATCAAGAACTTGATGCAAACGATCTTGGTGACTTTGATAATTTTGTTTCACTGAGTACGAGTTTTCCGATAAATAATCATCGGTTGATGAGGAAATTCCGGGTGCAAACAACGCAGGCGGTGCATAGTGTGGATGTTGTGGAATCGATTCGGGTAGGGACTGTCCCGCAATTTTTCTTTCTTCCTGGGCTAAGTCGAAGTACTCGGATTGAAGCTGCGGCTTGATCGCATCAATATCTGCCGATGGTGTCGAAGGCGGTGTTCGAGATTTACGTTCCGACGATGGCATATCGTTATACCGAGCATTCTGGGGCGATTGAGTATGCCCACTATATGCAGCCTGTACAAAAGGATTGTTTTGTGAATTGGTCAGATTTTCTGAAGGAACATAGTGAGATGAATGAGGGGAGGGAGTGAAGCGAGTTGTTCGTATTCCGTGTGATGATCCTTCGGGTATCGTTGTAGCTGCGTAGGGGGATACATCGAGTGTATTTTCGGCTGAATCGTTATTTTTATCAGCACTGACCCATTCCTCTTGGGAGAATACGTTTGTGCCACAAAATTCGTTGCTTTGTGAAGGGCTTGGATGCACAGTACTTCCTTATACTTCTTCATATCCATAGGGGCTCGAGGTCTCTATAGTCGCACAATATGCGCTAAAAGTCACGAGTTATAAAGAAGACCACGATACAAAAAAGAACAAAGTCCAGCTAGAGGTGCTGAGCTACTTGGAAAAAATGCTTCCTGTAGCGGGAACTTTGTAACCGATGAACGAGCATTGCTTGCCTGATGTTTTACATTCGCTTAGCGACTTCTGATAGAAGTAACAGGTCAAGCATAAGACGGTGATAAAACCTGTAATGAAAACACGCAGCATTGCTTTTTCGACGTGGCGGATTGACTGGATGGCGACAATAACGCCAACAATGATGATGGCCCACATGGAGATTTTGAGTGACGCGATGTCGAGCCAGCGAGGAAGCATTTATACACATTATTACCCATTGCACCCGAAGTGGTGGAGTGTCGCTAACTTATGCTTAATCAGTCTGCTGTGGGGGAGGGCCGCACCTTGGGCTCGATTATTAGCTTCGCGACTACTGAACGGACTGCTGCAACTCGGTTGCTTTAGGGGAGGGTCCGACCTCGGAAAGGATTGTGACCTTTGTAGGTCACCCTTTCTTGCTTTCCAAGATCAGACCCTACATTAGTAAGTTATGGCGGCGTATTCACCTAGTTTGCTGAGATTGTGGTGGGCTCCGATTGTTCGAACTGTGCCTGATTTTGAGCGCATTGAAAGTGATTGAGTGTGAGCTCCGCTTCCGTGATAGCGAACCCCGTCGAGAAAATCCCCATTAGTGATTGCTGTTGCTGCAAAAAAAACGTTGTCGCCAGAAACGAGATCGTTGAGAGACAGAATACTGTTTACGTCGTATCCCGCAGAGAGAGCTTTTTGTTTTTCATCATCGTCGCGTGGATGAAGACGTCCAATAATTTCGCCTCCCAAACATTTCAGAGCTGCTGCTGCGATGACGGCCTCGGGAGTGCCGCCGGTGCCCATCAAAATGTCGGATCCCGAGTCTTCCCATGATGCAGCAATCGCTCCTGCGACATCACCATCACGGATGAGCTTAATGCGTGCACCTGCATCACGAATCTCCATAATGAGCTTATCGTGACGAGGGCGGTCCAAAATAACGACGGTGAGGTCGTTGATGTGACATTTCTTTGCTTTGGCCACGGCTGCAAGATTTACTGCAACAGGTGCATCGAGATC
This sequence comes from uncultured Burkholderiales bacterium, assembly GCA_964391505.1. Taxonomy (GTDB): domain Bacteria; phylum Actinomycetota; class Acidimicrobiia; order IMCC26256; family JAGPDB01; genus JAGPDB01. The sequence continues at coordinate 10,914 of CAYMMG010000005.1, forward strand.
AACCACACCGACACAATCGGGACCCACCGCAATTTTATCCATATACATAATTGGACCTGGGTCAAACATCGTTCCTCTTTCCGAAAGAGCGATGACAGCGATGGCGTTGTCGAGACCGTATGCGGTCAATGTCGTTCCATCGATAGGGTCGACTGCAATATCAAATTCCGGACCTCCTTTGCCGAGTTCCTCTCCGTTAAAAAGCATCGGGGCTTCGTCTTTTTCGCCCTCGCCAATAACCACGACACCGCTGATGTCGAGTTGATTGAGAACAAGGCGCATGGCGTCGACGGCAGCGCCATCCGCAGCCTTTTTGTCACCGCGTCCGAGCCAGCGGCCAGATGCCAATGCGGCTGCTTCTGTAACACGAACAAGTTCGAGTGCTATATTTCGGGTTGGGAGTTGGGTCTTCGCGCTCATCCGACTAACAATACTCGTTTACTCAAGGGCACTGATGTTCCCCGAAGGCGCATTTTCAAGCTGTGATAGTAGAATATTTCGATGGATCGACTCATTGTTCACCCCTGTGAACGACCTCTTTCAGGCACAGTGCGCGTATCAGGAATGACAAAAAATGCGGGCCTGAAACAAATGGCGGCATCGTTACTGTGTCCTGGAACGACGACTTTATCTAATATGACTGCGGTTGCGGATCTTGCAACGATGTGTGAGCTTTTGGAATCGATCGGTGTCGTTGTGACGAAAACAGACGATACAACATTTTTGATTGATGCCAGCGGAGAACTCTCACCCGAAGCACCCTATGAGCTTGTCTCACGGATGCGTGCTTCGATCAATGTGTTATCTCCTTTGTTGGCTCGTACAGGATATGCAAGAGTTTCGCTTCCGGGTGGTGACAATATAGGTTTACGAAAACTTGATATGCACTTTAAAGCGCTTGAAAAAATGGGTGCAAGCTTTGACCTGGAGCATGGCTACATTGAGGCGCGTGCAGACAAACTTGTGGGCGCGCGCATTGTGTTGGAATTTCCCAGTGTCGGCGCAACAGAAAATATATTGACCGCAGCAGTTCTAGCTGTTGGGCAAACTGTGATCGATAATGCAGCGCGAGAACCTGAAGTGCGTGACCTCTGTACATTTTTGACAAAGATGGGAGCAAACATTGAAGGTGCGGGAACATCGACGATCACAATAGACGGCGTAAAAGAATTAACGCCTACGTCTCATTCAATCGTAGGAGATCGAATTGAAGCGGGAACGATGTTGATGGCATGCGGAATTGTGGGCGGTGAGATTACGTTAGAAGGAGTTACGATCTCGGACCTTGAGATGGTGGTTTTAAAACTGGGGGATATGGGAATGAAAGTTTCTCCGACGCGCGATGGGATTTGGGCAATGGCTACAACTCCTTTGCGTTCGGTTGATATTTCTACTCTTCCTTTCCCTGGTTTTGCAACGGACTACATGCCTATGGCTGTTGCGCTCTTGGCTGCGTGCGACGGTACAAGTATCGTGACTGAAAATATTTATGATAACCGCTTTGGATTTACCGAAGAACTTGTTCGTATGGGCGCTGACATTAGGACAGAAGGTCGACATTGCGTTATTCGTGGAGTGCGTGAACTCAGCGGTACACAAGTTCGCGCCAATGACGTGCGTGCTGGAGCGTCGCTGTGTCTTGCAGGACTTGTTGCAAAAGGTGAAACTGTTGTGCATGATACGGTTCATGTGTGGCGTGGATATCATGATCT
>CAYMMG010000005.1:12725-84500 GCA_964391505.1 uncultured Burkholderiales bacterium
AAGGTGAAACTGTTGTGCATGATACGGTTCATGTGTGGCGTGGATATCATGATCTAGCGCAGAGTTTGTCCAAGCTTGGCGCAGATGTTACGTGGGAAAGCGACTGAGCTTTTTGTCGTTGCGCCGGCCGAGCCGGACACAACTCGCGGGCGCTCGTCCCTCGCTCCCTGTGATTTATTGTGCAAACGTTGTATACTGGAAGAACCGAAAGAGGAATGTTATGAGTGAAGCACAAGAAGAAACAACAGGAATTGATCCTCGAAAATCAGGAGTTTTGGCAGCATTAGAGGTAATCCGCCCTGCGCTCCAGAGCGATGGTGGTGACATTACATTTGTAGGAATTGATGAAGACTCTGTAGTTCACGTTCACCTCACTGGCGCATGTGGAGATTGTTCCGTATCGACCATGACGCTCAAGGCTGGTGTCGAGCGTATTGTTATGGACCGAGTCCCCGGAATTACCGCAGTGGTCAATGATGGTGAAATGAGCCCCGAAGAGGCACACGCTGCGGTCTAAATCAGCTGCTTTTCTATAAGGCCTGCCCTTATTTTTGCTGTTTGTCGCACAATACTTTCCTTGAAGGCATTTCTGTTCTACAATTCTGAAGTTATTTCCCTCATATAAGGAGTCTCTCATGACTGTTCCTCCGCCCCCTGGCAGCACACCGCCGCCTCCACCGCCTACTCCTCCAACACCACCTACTCCTCCGGGTCCAGGGATGACGCCACCACCTCCACCAATGGGCGGTCCCTCTTCTCGAACAAATGGAACTGCAACAGCGTCACTTGTGTGCGGTATTTTAAGTTTGGTTTGCTTTGGAATTTTCGCGGGTATCCCAGCCATCTTTCTTGGTATTGCCGGAAAGAAAAAAGCTGAACAGCTTGGTGGCGAAGGGCGAGGTCAGGCGACTGCTGGACTTGTCCTAGGAATCATCGGTACGATCTTGTCAATCATTGGAATCATTGTTTTCATAATTTCAATTGCTGCTGCAGATACAACAATCGATAAAGTTGACAAAAGCATTGACCGTGCCAATGAACAGCTTTCACGCAATGGAACAGAAGCCAAATCTGGTGACTATGAGATAAGCGAGGAAGAAGTGAAGGTGAGTCAGTTCGGGTACACGACGTACACAGCTTTCATAGAAAATACTGCTGATTTTGAAACTGGATTTACTATCGAAGTGAAGTGTGAAGGAGATCAAGGCGACATTGATACTCAAAAAGGGTATGCATATAGCGTTTCTCCAGGAGATAAAAAGGAATTTAGTACGTACTCTTCATTTAGCGACGATACTACGGAAGTGACGTGTGAAGTAGAGGAAGTACTTTACGGTTATTAATTAAAAGTCAGAACCTTATAAAAAGGAGCCTTCGGGCTCCTTTTTTATTTCTCTCATTTCATTGATTCGATCTGGGCTTTTAGCGCAATGAGGTTACGTTTCCAGATGCGGTGCAAAAGCAGCATGCCAACAAATTTACCGATTCCGGCGCCCATATACCAAGGGAAGCTGAGGCGTTCTTCCCATACGAATTTTGTCTGTTGGTTGCCGATACGTTCTAGTCGAAATTCACCGGAACCCGTTACAGAGCCAACGTGTTCGATTTCCAAAACGAAGGGGGGATCATATCGAAGGACACGCATTCTGTCTTGTGTGGATAATGGACCTAGCTTTGTATCGCATAAATATGTTGCGTCAACATCATTTCTCTTATCGCTCGTCGAAATAATGGAACGGGCATCGGCCATCCAGGAAGTATGAGATTCAATGTTGCTGATGTAGTCCCAGACGAGTTCAATAGGGGCACCAATTTCAATGCTCAGCGAGGTCATATTCCTATTTCTCTGTTTATTCAAAGATGACGAGGGTGTCACCAGCGCCAACGAGATCGCCCGCAGTCACCAAAATATCTTTAATTGTTCCGTCAGCGGGTGCCTTGATTTGGTTTTCCATCTTCATAGCTTCAAGAACACATAACGTGCTTCCCTTTGTAACAGTGTCACCGATTGCTGCACTGACAGTAATGATGGTTCCCTGCATCGGAGCTGTCACTGCACCAGAAGTTGTACCTGAACTTGATGTTCCCAGGGGCTTTTTGTTGCGTGCTTTTTTTTGGGGCTGTGATGGTCGGGATTCAGGAAGGAACATTTTGACATTAAAACGCTTGCCGTTAACTTCAACAGGCACTTCAACTTCTTCGGTTCCACTCTCATGGGGAGACGTCAGTAAATCTCCCGCAGGTGATTCCCATAAGTTCGCATCGAGGTCGTCTTCAACCCAGCGTGTGTGGTGGGTTCCTTGCGCAAAATCATCTTGTTGAATCATTGCGAGCTGGGCATCGAGTGTGTGGTGAACTCCTTCAATGCTTGTTTCGCCTATTGCTCGCTCCAAGCGAGAGATGGCTTCATCGCGCGTAGGGGCCCAAACAATTAACTTCCCAATCAAGTTGTCGTAATACTGAGAAATCTCATCGCCGGATTCATACCCTCCGTCAAAACGAATACCGATACCTTGAGCGATTTCCATCCGAGATATTTTTCCTGGCGAAGGAGTGAACCCTGTGTGGGTATTTTCTGCATTAACGCGACACTCTATGGAATGCCCGGCAATAGAGACGTCTTCTTGAGAAAAACTTAAGGGGCTTCCACAAGCAACACGAATTTGTTCAGCAACAAAATCTCGTCGTGTGATTTCTTCACTTACGCAGTGTTCAACTTGAAGGCGAGTATTCATTTCCAGAAAGTAAAACATGCTTTCCTGCCCATCAAGAGGTGGTACATAGAGCATTTCGATGGTTCCAGCATTCGTGTAATTGCACGCACGTGCAACGGCAATCGCTTGAAGCCCCATTTCTTGACGCGTTTCTTCAGTAAGAAAAGGAGCGGGCGCCTCTTCGATTAGTTTCTGGTGGCGACGCTGAACAGAACAGTCACGTGTGCCAAGGTGCACATAATTTCCATGACTATCACCAAAAACTTGTACTTCAACATGGCGCGGTTTAATGAGATATTTTTCCAAGTACGCTTCAGGTCGACCGAAATATGCGATTGCTTCACGTGTCGCAGCATCGAATGCTTCTTGAGCTTCGTCGGCGGCAAAGACAACACGCATACCTCGTCCGCCTCCACCATACGCTGCTTTAATGGCAATGGGGTAGCCGTGCGTCGAACCAAACGCGATGATCTCATCCACATTTTTTATTGGGTCCTTTGTTCCTGGCACCATAGAAACATTTGCTATCTGAGCAACTTCACGCGCAGAAATTTTGTCGCCCATTGCTTCAATTGCTTCTGGAGGAGGTCCAATCCAGATAATTCCTTTGTCGATTAGCGCTCGCGCAAAATCGGCATTCTCTGAATAGAAACCGTACCCCGGATGCACGGCTTGTGCTCCGCTGCGGTCAATGACGTCGAGGATGGCGTCAGTATTAAGGTAGCTTTCAGCACTCGTCATCCCGCCGAGACAATAGGCTTCGTCTGCAAAACGAACGTGGTATGCATCGCGATCCTGGTCAGAATAAACAGCGATAGTCGTGATGCCCATTTCTCGTGCAGTTCGCATCACTCGGACCGCGATCTCGCCGCGATTAGCAATTAATATCTTTTCGATCACGTAGGCCTTACCTTAATTCAGTGACACCATTCTCGTTTCTTGCGCGAAAGGTTAAAGGTTGTATCTTAAAAGAATGGAAGAAGCTCTGCATAAGCGTACGGTTGCAGATATTCCCATTCTGGAATTCGGACAAGTGGCTAGTACTCACCATATAGCCCGTGATGTGATCGAAAATCTTCGTTCGGATATGCCTTTAGATGCCAATGAGGTGCGCCCAGGCTCCCTGTACGGCGCCATCGTTGCTGACAATCAAATAGCGGGGCGTGGACGTAGAGAGCGTAGATGGGAAAGTTTACGCGGATCGAGCTTGCTCGTCACCTTCATTATCGGAAAGCGTGAAATGTATCCCATGACAGATGTCGCGCACCTAATGGTCACGGTGTGCGATGTACTTCGGGAGGTCAGACCTTCCAAAAGGGATAAAGCGGATGAGTCGCAAATGCATAGTATCCGAATTAAATGGCCGAACGATCTCGTTATTGAAACAGAGAAGGGTGAAACTAAAAAAGTAGGTGGTTGTCTTACCGAATTGGTGAACAACTATCTCATGGTCGGTGTAGGAATTAATATCACGAAGGATGCTTACCCTGTTGACATCACCCAAGCAACCTCTCTTGAAGAATGGGGATACTCAATCACGGCGGGCGCGTTACTTGATCAGATTGTCGAAAACTATGCTCACCGCAGAATAGACAGCTTTTCAGATTCTGAAATTTGGAGGGAATACAAATCGTTTTCATCTACGCTTGGTCAACAAGTGCGCGTAGAAACACTAATGGAGATTTTTGAGGGTTTCGCTCAAGATGTTGCCTTCGATGGATCCTTGGTTATAGAAAAAACTACGGGTGAAGTTGTGAAGATCAGCGAAGGTGACGTCGTTCACTTGCGGGGCATCGAAGATCAAGAGAACCCTTTTGTGTAGGCATCCTGAGCGATTTTTAATAAGGAACTTTGGTCTGCATTGAAGACCAAATCTTCATCCAGAAGGACGCTAGAAATTCTTTCGATAGGAACTGCGCCACGAACAGAATTAGTCGTGACTATTTCATCGGCTTGCATGAGGTGCTCGAGACTCAGTGAAATTTGTTGAATAGGTATCTCAAGGTTCTCAAAGAAACGGAGGAGATGCTCGCGCAGAACGCCTTCGAGGATTCCCTGTTTGGGCGGTGTAAAAATGTCGTTTCCGATTCGGACAAAAATATTTGCTCGGTTTGTTTCGGTAATGTGTCCTTGGCACAACAAAAGAACATTATCTATTTCATCGCTCACATTCGGAGAAGCCAACGATTGTCCATCAGCCAACGCACGGTCATATATGTCTCGGTCAATATATTTAGGTATTTCGACAGAGTCTGTAAATACTGGTACGGGTGCAATGCCCACTACAAGGGGAGAGTCAAGACCGCTAAACGGATAGAGGTCATGAGAAATACCATTTTCCTCGACAAGTATTCGCAGACGTGTAGTTTGCGTGATGTTGCAGGAAGCAAGATAGCTCTTCGTTGAATTTTCGATATCGGATGACTCAATATTCATTCCATTACTTCGAGCATGACGACTCAATCGGTCGCAATGTTCTTTGAGTAGAAATGTGAGACCGCTTTCGTTCACGCGGAGCGACGTGAAGACCTTTGAAGATGGGGAGATGTGTGATCGCTCTACTAAGTGCGTGAGTCGCGATGCTTTGAGCTCTGTTTCCCTCCATTCGCTTTCAGCATTTGAACCGAGCGTGATTCCTGCTCCACTGCCAATGCTTGCATGTGAAGTATTCATTTCAATAGTGCGAATTCCTACCGCTAAATCGCATGTTTCAGTGGTGGTGTCCACCCAGCCGTATGTTCCGCAATATATTTCACGATCACATGGTTCGTATTGAGCGATTTTTTTTACTACGTATGGTTTAGGTGTTCCTGTAACCGACGCAATGGGCATCATGCGTTTGATGGCATCAGGAATCGTGACGTTCTTTTGAAGCGACCCTTCGATAGAGCTGGACATTTGCGCTAATCCTGGATGAAGCGAAATGCGGTTTCGATTCACAACTCGAATGGACGCTGATTCGCAGATGCGAGACAAATCAGAACGGACAAGATCAATCATCATTGTGTTTTCTTCATGCTCTTTAATGTTGTTGATCAAATCGCTTCCGTCAACTGCGGTTCCTTTCATCGGTTCACACGTAATGGTTCCATTTTCGATTTTTAAGAACCGTTCAGGGGAAAGACCAAGAAGTGTATATTCGCTTTCGTGGTAAAAAAAGCGAAATGGCGTGTCGTGAATGATGCAACTCATTACTGCTACATAGATGGGATCAAGTAGTTTATTAAATTCAATTGTTCGAGTTAGGTTCGCCAAGAAGTATTCACCTCTTGCCATCTCGTTCTTCATTGATTCAACCGATTCTACAAATGACTTCTCATTTAAAGAACTTGACCATACCTCGGATACGTGGACGGAAAGATCGCGGTTGTGATTGTTGTCGATGACAGGGGAGAAATGCGGAACTCCATTGGAAATACGTTGGATGTTCTTCCATTCGTGCCACAGGCCAGATTCTCCGGATGCATTTTGCCATCCCGTGACAAAGGTATGAGGAGGTATCAACGATACATCGGTATAAACCGATTTCTGTTCTGTGCATAAAAGCACATCGTTGCCACGGCGAACAATGCATATCTGTTGAGAAAAATCGCGAATGTTGCATATTGTACGAAGGAATGCGATATCCACATATCTAGAATACTTTGCATTCAGAGATAGACGCGAAGAGACAATAGAATGTTCTCTGTGCTGATGCTCATCCCCTTTGCGAAGAAGTTCTTTGCCCGCATGGCCATTGCTGTCGTTCTTACTACTGTTTTGTCTTCCGCGGGTATTGTCGTTGTTAATGACATGATTAATGCTCGATTTGATGCCCTTCAACGCAAAAATGTCAATGTTGCTAATGATACGGGTTCATCAGAGCCTGCCAATTTTCTTCTCATTGGATCCGATACACGAGCGTTTGCTACATCCGAAGAAGATAAAGAGAGCTTTACGGATACCCAGGGTGTGACGGGACAAAGAGCCGATTCGATGATGATTATCCATGTTGAACCGAAATCGCAAAAGACAATCGTTATGGCGATTCCGCGTGACACAGTCGTGGACATTCCCGGAATTGGAACACAAAAAATTAATGCCAGTTTTAATGTGGATCTCGGTGGTGGTCCGGACAAAGTGATAGAAACAATTCAATCGAATTTCGATGTTCCGATCCAGCACTATGTAGAGCTGGACTTTGACAGTTTTCGGCAAATCGTTAATGCATTAGGTACGGTCAATGTATATTTTCCCGCACCAGCGCGCGACAAAAAATCAGGTTTAGACACACAAATGAAGTCAGGGTGTTTGCCGCTAAATGGTGACTCGGCATTGTCGTATGTGCGTTCTCGCTATTACGAACGCTATATCGACGGTAAATGGCAGGTTGACCCAACATCAGACTTTGGTCGTATAGAACGTCAGCAGGCTTTTATGCAGCGTGTTGCGAGTCTGGCTGTGAGTAAGTCGCTTGCCGACCCAATCAAAGGGCGCAAAGTTGCTGACGCAGTGTTAAAGAAGTTGGTTGTGGATCAAGATCTAAAAAAAGATGATATTTTCAAACTGATGAATGCTTTCAATGGCGTCGATCCGAATGATCCCGCTCATGTGCAATTTCAAACACTTCCGACCAAACCAATTTCTAATGGGCTAGGTGTGAAAACAGCTGAGGCCGAACCCCTTCTTGCCGAGTTACGAAACTTTTCTACGCCGAGTTCTAGTGAATCCACCACCACGCTTCCTCGACCAGAAACCGTTAAGGTGCGTGTTCTCAACTCGTCTGGCGTGAAGGGTGCGGCAGCAACATCAATGGCAGCTCTTCAAGAAATTGGTTTTGCTCCTGCTGGCACAGGGAACGGGTCTTCTCGAACATCAACAGAAGTTCACTATTCTGGTAACGATAAAGCCAAAGCGATGCTTGTCGCAAAATACGTCGGCGGAAAGTTGGTTCAAGACAGCGCTATCGCGGATGCCGATGTCGTTGTGATGTTGGGTACGGATTTCACGTCCGTGAACACAAAGGGTAAGGCGTCGATTGTGCCCGTAACCACAACGAAAGCAACTCAAACCACAAAACCCACATCAAAAACGGCAGTTAATGCTACAACCGAAACGGAATGTCCTGCTTAGTTTATGTCATCCCTCGTTTCACTCAGGATGACGTACTCTTCTATACTGGTTCATTCCCTATAAATGAATGCTAAGGAGCATAAATGAATCTTCTTGTGACTGGTGCTGCCGGATTTATCGGGAGTAATTTCACGCGCTATTGGGTAAATGAACATCCAGATGACTCGGTAGTGGCACTTGACCTGTTGACCTATGCCGGCAACGAGCCTTCGTTGGACGATATTCGAAGCAAGATCACTTTTGTGCAGGGCGACATCGGTGATGGTCCTAAAATGGAAGCGCTTCTTGAAGAGCACTCCATCGATATTGTGGTGAACTTTGCAGCTGAATCTCATAACTCACTTGCTATCGTGAATCCAACGTTATTTTTTCAAACAAATGTTATGGGTACGCAAGCTTTGCTCGAAGCTTGTCGACGTGTTGGTGTTCAACGCTTTCATCATGTCTCTACGTGCGAAGTGTATGGTGATCTCGATTTGAATGATCCGGGTTCGTTTAACGAGTCTTCTCCTTATCGTCCACAAACTCCATATAATGCTTCGAAGGCTGGTGGCGATCATGCAGTACGTGCTTACCACGAAACCTATGGACTGCCCATCACGATTACGAACTGTTCAAATAATTTTGGGGCATACCAATTCCCTGAAAAAGTTATTCCACTTTTTACAACTCGGGCGATCAATGATATTGAGCTTCCGCTTTATAAAACGACAGCGAATAAACGCGAATGGCTGCATGTCGATGACCACTGTCGCGCCATCGATCTTGTGCTAGCTAATGGTCAAGTCGGTGATACCTATAATGTGGGTAGTGGAGTAGAGAAAAGCATTCTTGAAATTGCCGATGTCATTCTTGATGAATTAGATAAGCCAGAATCACTCAAAACAATCGTTCCTGATCGTCCTAGTCACGATCGTCGATATCTCCTTGACTCATCTAAATTGCGCAATAAGCTTGGATGGGAACCCCAGGTCGACTTTGATGCCGGTGTGCGAGATACGATCCAGTGGTATGTCAATAATCGCCAATGGTGGGAACCTCTCGTCGATCGTGCTCCTATTGTTGAAGAATCCTGGGCTTAATCGAGTGAACTTTTCCTGGAGCAAGGCCGTATCCTCGTGAAGGTTTTGATTACAGGCGCAAGTGGCCAAGTTGGATCAGCAGCGGTAGAGCAGTTCACTTCCGATAAACGCAACGATGTTGTCGCCCTGTCTCATAGCGAGCTTAATATCGCTTCGCGAAGCGACGTCATGGGTGCGCTTTCTCAGCTAGCGCCTGATCTTGTAATTAATACAGCAGCAATGACAAATGTCGATGCTTGCGAAGATCTCACTTCAGATGCATTCGCTATTAATGCATTGGCAGTTCGTAATCTTGTTCAAGGTTGCCGCAATATAGATGCTCACCTCATCCATCTCTCAACAGATTTTGTCTTCGATGGAAATGCAACACGGCCCTATAGCGAATTTGATGTAACAAACCCCCTATCTGTTTATGGGACAAGCAAGCTTGGGGGAGACAATGAAGCTTTGAGTTATTCGCGGTCCACCGTTCTTCGCGTTGCGTGGGTATATGGAAATGTTGAAGGAGATTTTTTCTCTTGGGTTCTCAACGGCGTCAAGGATGGATCGATTACTTCACTGATAGATGACCAGATTTCCACGCCTACCTATAGTTTTGATATTGCTCGCGTGATGCAATATTGTGCAACTCATCGGCTAACAGGCCTCATTCATGTTGCAAATGAGGGGGAAACCACTCGACTTGAAATGGGCCGAGAAATCTGCGATCGACTCTCAGTTCCTCACGATCTTTCGGGTATTCCTGCAGAATCTCTCAAACGTCCTGCTCGCCGTCCTGCTTATTCGGCTTTATCGACGGACGTGTTGACAAGAACGACGGGAATCATCATGCGTCCATGGAGAGATTCGCTCGATGAACACATTAAACGTATGCAGAATCACTAGAACGAAAACATCGTAGAAGATAGTTATGGAAAAATCGCCCTTGCATGAAAGTCTCGCACGATATTCAGTTGTCCTTGTAGAATATTTTTCTGGAGAACATCTTGTTCGTTGTATTCATTCACTGCGTATCCAAACGCATGCTCCAGAAAAGATCGTTGTTGTTCTCAATGGTATAGGGGACAAAGAACGAACAACGCTTTATGCCGATTTTCCTGAAGTCCAGGTTATTGATCCCCATTCGAACCTCGGTTATGCGCGCGCCGCGAATTTAGGAATCGCGAATACTTCTTCACCAATAGTGCTTACACTTAATCCGGATACCGAGCTGGATGCTTATGCGGCGCAAGTTGCATGCGAGTACATGAGTGATCATGAAGGTGTGGGAACAGTGGGTCCAAAAATTCAAGAACCAAATGGCGCCATTTATCCATCTGCTCGCGAGGAACCTTCCCTTGTTGATGCGATTGGTCACGCATTTCTGGGCACCTTTTTCCCTTCCAATCGTTTTACAAAGAAATATAAAAATATCGGTATAAGTACTGACGATGCTCGTGATGTCGGCTGGTTAAGTGGAGCAGCGCTTTTTATCCGACGTGATGCACTTGATGACGTTGGAGGTTGGGATGAAGACTATTTCATGTATTGCGAAGATATTGATCTCGGCCGGAAGATGAGACTTAATAGATGGAGAAATGTATATGTGCCGAACTCACGCGTCGTACATGTGGGAGGGGTATCGACATCTCGAACACCAATCGTGCTTTTACTTCATCACCATCGGAGCTTGTACACATATGCGTCCAAAAAATTCGACAATAATCCCTTAATGAAGGCCCTGACTCTTATATTTATTGCGATAAGGCTACCAATAGCCCTTGTGGCCCATTTTCTTAGAATAAACTAGAACCGAATATGAAGGCAATCATTCTCGTCGGTGGCGAGGGCACACGGATGCGTCCACTGACGCTTCACACCCCTAAACCTTTGCTTCCCATCGCTAACATTCCGTTTATCGAACGGCAGATCAAGTGGCTTGCACGTCATGGAATTGATGATGTTATTCTCTCTTTAGGGTACTTACCCGATGCATTTGAAGAATATTTTCACGAGAACCCGATCGAGGGTGTTCGTATTGACTATGCCGTTGAATCAAAACCTCTCGGAACTGCAGGCGCTGTTAAGTATGCTGCCAAGGAGTGCACGGAGGATTTTGTCGTGTGTAACGGCGATGTGTTAACTGATCTCAACATATCCGAACTCGTAACGTTTCATGATTCGCGTTCTTCAATGGCAACACTTGCGTTAACGTATGTAGATGACCCCTCAGCTTTTGGCGTCGTGCCCACTCGAGAAGATGGTGAAGTTATCGCCTTTGTCGAAAAACCGCCACGTGAAAGCGCGCCTAGTCATTGGATTAACGCAGGTATATATGTATTATCCGCAGATTTCTTAGAGCTCATTCCTGACGATATGAATGTGTCAATTGAGCGTGAAACATTTCCTTTGGTGCTTCGACAAGGATCAATGTATGCATTGGAATCGGATGCCTACTGGCTCGATATTGGTACACCGCAACAATATCTTCTGGCGCATAGCGATTATCTGAAAGATCCCATGCGTTTTGGTCGCGACGATAAGTTCCACGAAGTTATTCCCGGCCTTTTGTCGGATGGAGAAGTTTCATTAGGGGCCAACGTTCGGATTGAATCTCTCTCGATTGCAGGGGACGGTTCAGTTATTGGCGACGACTGTGTCCTTTCTGCGGCAACGCTGGGTCAGCGTTGTGTCCTTGAAAATAATGTGATTTTGAGTGATTCCGTCTTGATGGCAGGCGTTAAGGTCGGACGTCAATCTCAGCTTACGTCGAGCATTGTTGGTGAAGCGAGCGATATCGGAAGCGACGTCGAATTTTATGACCATACATTGATAGGCGCGCATGAAAAAATAGCTCCTTCAACGCAGCTGCGAGGCGAACGTATAGGTTCTGTTGTATAGAATATCGGCCTTATGCGCATATTAGTAACAGGCGGAGCTGGATTTATTGGCTCGCACCTCGTAGATCGTCTTCTTGCTGAAGGTCATGATGTCGATGTGATCGATGATCTTTCTACAGGATCCTTGGTGAACCTAACTGACGCGCGAAGAAATAACCAGCGTAAGTTTTCGTTTCATCGACTCGATATCCGCTCATCTGCTGTTTCAGATACGATTGCTAAATCTCGTCCCGATGTTGTGATGCATCTCGGTGCACAAACTGATGTTGCCGCAAGCATTGCAAAACCTGCAATTGATGCAGATATCAATATTGGTGGATCAATCAACGTCCTCGAAGGGTGTGCTCGAGCAAAGGTGGGGAAAGTCATTTTTGCGTGCACTGCAGGAATTTACGGCGAACCCCAGTCGTTACCTCTTCGCGAAGGCCATCCACTAGTGCCGCTTTCTCCTTACACGGTTTCAAAAAAAGCAGTCCTTGATTATCTCTACGCGTATCGAGCCACACATGGAGTGGAATATGTTGCTCTTGTTTTAGGCAATGTATACGGTCCGCGTCAAAATGCCCAGCAAGAAGGTGGAGCAGTCGCTCGTTTTGCGACGCAGATGATAAGTCGAGAACGTCCAACTATTTTTGGTGATGGGACACAGACGAGAGATTTTATTTTTGTGGATGATGTTGTTGATGCATTTGTGAGAAGTATCGATCGAGGATCAGGTCTTGCTATGAACATTGGCACAGGCATTTCCACATCTGTACAAAAACTCTTTGACCTTATTGCAACGAAAACTTCCTATAAAGATCCCGCTCGCTATGCACCTCGACGCGAAGGAGAAATAACTGATTCTGTGCTCGATTACAAACGCGCAGAACTCCATTTGGCTTTTTCTCCGTTTACATCCATCGAAGATGGTATTGGTCGGACTATCGAATGGTACCGAGCACAAGCGCGCTAGTTGCAGGGCCCGGCCTTGCAAACAACACTTGGGAAAAATCGATTAATACTTTCTTGTTTCGTTTTGCTACCCATTGGTTGCAAGGCCGGGCCCTGCAACTAGCGAAAAAGATCGTCTTGAGGATTGCGCACAAGATCAGATCCTTGACCATCGCCACGATATGAAGCAGGCAATCCGCGTATCAGCGCTGCACATGTGCCGGAATCTTTATGCATGACTAGTTCAGCAGCACCCGCAATTTCATCTGCGACGGCAATCATTGTGGCTGTCAGCTCGTGCCCATAGAAATCTTTCTTGCCTCGAAGATCGGCGAAAGAGTTTAATCCTGAGTACCCTAACGCGACGTTGGTTTCTCCCATACGGAAAGGTCGACCAAATGTATCGCTCACGATGACAGCAATATCAAAGCCGGATTTGGCTTGTATCGAGTAGCGCAAACCCTGTGCTGCGCTGTCGACGTCTTTTGGAAGAATCACAACAGTGTTTTCTTCAGTATTGGATTCGTCAACTCCTGCATTCGCGCAGATAAATCCGTGATGAGTTTCTGAAATGACAAGAGGTCCTCGTCGTCGAATAATTTTCCTCGATTCTCGTTCAACAATATCTTGTTTTGTATTTTCGGGTGTGAGAGTTTCAATCCGTCCTCGCGCCTTAGCCACTACTTTGGATGCAACCACCAGGCAATCTGAAGGAAGAAGAGGAAAGTGGTCGACGAGCTGTCCTGTAATCATTTCCGAGAGATCGTCACCTGGGTGAACATTCCCAACACCAGTAAGCGGAATGATGGAAATCACGCACTACGACCTGACTGTATTGCACATTGTGCAAGGTTCGTTTGTGCTTGTATCGAGTTCATGATTGTATTTGCTGTGGTGGTAATGATCTCAAGTTTAGAGATAGCTGCGCAATGCTGCTCGTCTTGTACGTCGATAATTAATTGAGAAATATACTCTGAATATAACTCGGCGATACCAAGAGATGAAACTTCTCTGTTTTGGTCATCCATAATTTTTGCTAGCGGACCTTTGACGGCGTATCCACCAATAATGGGTGAAATTGCTACCACGTTTTGTTTGTTTTTCCTTACAAATGAATCGACTTCATCGATCGCAAAGAGAGGAAAAATGGAGAGGTACGGATTAGACGGAGCAATAATAATTCTGTCAGCATTTTCTAGTGCTACTCGAGCATCGGCATGACAGTGTGTAGGAGCACCTTCGTATGAAATGTCCTTGATGGAAGGCTGACATTTTTCGCGTACAAAATACTCCTGCATTCGTAGAGTCTCGTTTTCCTTTGTGGTAATTGTAGTGGTCACTTTTTCATCACACATGGGAACGATATCTATATTGGTAATTCCCAAACGAATAGCCAAATCGCGTGTCACGTCGCGCAGAGAAGAGCCATTTTGTAAGGCGGTGGTGCGCAAGGAATTGAGTGCGAGGTCTTGATCTCCAAGGTTGAACCAGGCGTTTACTCCAAGGGTCCGTAGTGTTTCAACGAAAGTGAAGGTTTCGTTAGCACGTCCCCAGCCACGCGTTTCATCATTGATGCCGGCTAGATGGTAAAGAATCGAATCGATATCAGGACAGACAAACTGCCCATAGAAATCGTCATCATCGCCCGTATTGACTATTGCAGTGACATTGAGACCGTCTCCGCGTTCAATAAGTGCATTGATTCCTAAGAGAAATCGAGCTGCACCGACACCACCGCAGAGAACGACGACGTTCATATTGGATAATGATTATTTATGAAACGCGACGTTTTGCTTCGTCAGCGATTTTTTTAGTAGAGGTAATCGCTTGTTCTGAACAAACCTTCACTTGACGCGCCACACTTGATGCAACTGGTCCGAGATTTGTTGAGACTCGCTCGGCAACATTGTTTGCAGCAGGGATAAAGTGTGAAGAAACAGTACCGTAAACATTTTCTGCAACAGGTGAGATTCGCCCGGACAGATTGGCGAGAGGAGCGAGCGATTGACCTACTCGATCGCCTGCGTCTTTAATGCGCGGACTTACGTCGCGGATGACAGGTTCAAAGCGAGCGGATACCTGATCAATGTGAGCGCGTACGGAATCTCGTTTCTTTGAAAGATGTTGAACTCCCAGTGCCGCTGCGCCCAAAGCAACATAGGCACCGTCACGAAGATTTGTTTTGATATCAGTCATATCTCCAGTCTACACAACGCTGCTTGCAGATGCAAGCAGATCGTTTGGAGTAGAATGTTCACCTTATGACGATCGAAAAAACCGCCACAGCCGATGGGGATGATGATTCGGAGATGAAACCCCAGAAGTACGGACACGATGAAGAGAGTCCCTCATTTGCTTGGCCGACAGTTGTCGCAGTGGTTGTTACCCATAATCCTGGAGATTGGCTTGAACAGTGTTTGAGCTCAATCGCAAACCAGGAATATCCCGATTTGACCACTTTGGTTGTGGATGTCTGTTCCGATACAGACGTGACGCAACGTGTTGCGCAGGCAATGCCCACAGCATTTGTTCGCCGTAGCGAAGAAGATATCAATTTTGCCCAAGCTATTAACACGGCTGTTGATTCTATTGAAGGTGCAACATATGTATTGATTTGCCATGACGATGTAATCCTCGAATCTGGAGCAATTGCAGAAATGGTCGAAGAGGCATTCCGCTCCAATGCTTCTATTGTTGGCCCCAAGATGATTGATGCCGCTGTTCCCGATCAGCTTCTTGAAGTTGGAGGTATGATCGACCGCTTTGGAGTTCCTTTCAGCGGCATCGAGTTTGGTGAAGTCGATCAAGGTCAACACGATGGCGTGCGCGATGTTTTCTTTGTTTCGAGTGCGGCCATGCTTGTACGTGCAGATCTTTTTCGGGCGCTAGGTGGATTCGACGTTCATTGTTTTCCTGGCGCAGAAGACATCGACCTCGCATGGCGTGCCCATCTTGTGAGTGCTCGTGTCCTCGTACAGCCTGAGGCCGTAGTGCGTCACCACAAAACAAGCGACCGTCAAAGAAAAGCACGTACATCGGCGACAGCAATTGTTGCGCGCCATCGAATGCGCGCAGTGTTGAAAAATGCCTCTGCAGTTTCGTTAGCGTGGATTTTGCCACTTGCTTTTATCCTTCACTCTGTCGAAGGAATTGTTTGGTTGTTGCGGGCGGATCCTCGACGTGCATGGCTTTTATTTTCTGGGTGGATATGGAACATTCGTCATCTCGGAGATACACGCAGTGAGCGCGCAAAAATTCAAAAGACCCGCGAAGTTTCGGACAGAGTAATTTCAACTCACCAAATTGGTGGTTCTGCTCGGATTCGTCGATTCTTTACCTCGCTGATAGAAAATCGACAACTGAAAAAATTTACGAATGCTTCCCGAGTATTTGCGACTGAACGGTATTCTCGTCGAACACGTGAGACACCTATTTATCTAGCTGCTATGGCAGTGTATTTCATTGCCGTGCGTTCATTAATAATTAATGGGATCAGTGGCGTGGGTGAGTTCTCTCGTTGGCCATCGTTTTCCAGACAAGTCGAGGCTTTGCTTCATGGTGGTCTTCCGGTATCGCATGAACCAATGTTGTCTTCAACATTTGGTCGCCTCATCGCCTTGTGTCTTACTTTTTTGTGTGGAAATAATCAAGGTTTAGCGCAAACCGTCTTTGTGCTTTCTCTCATTCCTCTCGGAGGTTACGGAGTCCGGCTATTGCTGAAAGAGCGAGCTATGGGACCGCGATCTATTGCTTTTGCGGCGATTACGTACGGAACTTTTGCGCTAGGCATGCATGCATTTTCACAAGGTGACCTAGGTTCCCTTGTTTTGCTTGCAGGGCTACCTTATTTTCTGCGTGCACTCAGCAATCGCAATGTGCGCCAGGTTGGGGTCGTAGCAGCAGTAATGATTGCGTTTTATCCTGCAGCGATCGTTGTGTGTTTGGTCATTGGTGCAGCATTTGTTTTCATGGGAGATAAATCTGAAACAGATGCTCTTACGGAATCAAAGACACATGATTTTCTACAGAGAAGTCGAATCGTATTCTTTGCAGGCGTAATTGGCCTTGTTGTCAATTGCGGATTAATCGTCGATTCGATCCGTGCAATCGATCGCAATACAGTCGGCTTGTCGGAAACGCCACGGGTATTTCGTGACTACTTGTTCTCGCAGAATAGTGTCATGATTGCATTCTATGTTGCGATTGCAATTTGTACGTGTGCGCTTATTGTTGGTCGTAATGAGCGTACAGGTGAGCTTCGAATCCTTGCAGTGGCAGCTGTCGTTCTTGGAGTTATGGCTTATTCGGCGATTTATTTTGCACAACCAATTTTTCAGGCGAGTGCATTGTATAGTGTCATCCAATTAATGGCGGCAGTTTCCGTTGGTGTATGCGCCCACTCCTATACAGATGAAATGAAGTTACGTTCATTTGGTATCTTTCATTTTGCTACAACGTTCTCAATTGTCGCTGTGGTGGTGAGTCTCGTGATGAGTATTCCTGTATTAAGAGTAGGAACTTTCTCTTTACCGGAACGAAGTTGGTCCAATCAGATAGAAATTAGCCAGAATGCTCGAGTGCTTTACCTAGGAGATGCCGCGGTTCTCCCAGGTCGCAGCGTTCTCGTTCCCGGGAATAGAAGTTTTTCGTTAACAAGTGAATCTGGGGCTACTCTTTTGTCTTCCTTCACGGGACCTGCATCTTCGCTCGACGGAGATATTCGAGATGTTTATTCAGCGATATTGTCTGAGCAAACAACCCATGGAGGATTTCTCCTCGCTCGACTGAGTGTCGGGAGTGTAGCGGTGCCTAGTTCGCGTTCTCCTGAGAGTACGCAACTTGTTACAGATACAAGATTACTTAATGCGCTCGATCGACAGAGCGATCTCATTCGATTGAGAGATCGTAATGGGCTCGTTGTTTATAGGAATGCTTCCTTTGCTGAAGGATACCCTCTTGCAGCTTCTGTCGGCAGTCTCTCTCCAACCCGAGTCTTCGAACTGCGTAACCAACAATCCGCGCTTATCTCAGAACGCCGCGACCAACCCATAAATCCGCTTACATTGGCATCCATTGCTCTATCACTTTTGGTTCTTGTTCTGAGTGTTCTTTGGCCCAGACGTCACAAACTGATCTCTAATCGTTCACTTTTACTCACGAGGGCAGTGTCGCGAAGTCATACGGATAGCGAGCAGAACCAGGATGAAACCTTGGCCCCTCTACCGGTTGTTGACTTAGAACAGGAACATTTAGATCATCGTGAAACGCATCCGACGAGCGAGCTTTCTCCACAGGCACATACAGATCCATTATCGAAGGCTGTCAAATGAGCAAGATCGACGAACAACATCACAAGCGACGCCAATCTCGGAGTGAACGAAAAAAAATACTTGACGATGTTGCACAACAGTCTTCTAAGTTGGGTTATGTCATCGTTCTCGTTTGCGTATTTATTGTTATCGCTGGCGCTTTCGCTACACAACAATTCACCAAGCGGGTGGCCGCTGTACCAACAACGAAACCAATTAACGCAATTACTGCAAGCGCCCTTTCGACATTCTGGACCTGTCCTCTTTCAGCGGGTCAAAATTCTGACACTCTTTTGCTTGCAAATCCCGATCGTACCCGCAATGCTCAGGTTGAAATTACTTCGTATGACGCTGCAGGCACGCTTGTGGGTAAAACGACTCGCAATGTACCCCAGTCATCAAGTGTCGAAATGCCTCTGAGCGCAGTGAAGGGAACATCGGCTACGTCAATCACTGTAGAAAGTATTGCTAGTTCGATCGTTGTATTTCGAAACATGACACTCGCAGATGGAACGGAGCATGTTCCTTGTATCTCCCGTTTTTATTCGCGAGCAGTTTTTCCTAATTTGCAAACAACTCGTAACTCGAATTCCGTTTTAGTTCTCGCTAATCCCTTTGACGAATCAATTGTGGTCGACATTACAGGGAATCTTCACGATACGACTATAGATCCGCCGCGAGTTGTTCTCGATGAGATAAGGGGTGTCATCATTCCTGCACATGGACATGTCAATGTAGATTTGCAAGCAGAGTTCGGTCGGTACAATGTTGTGAGTACGCAGATATCATCACGCAGTGGAGCTTTTGTCGCCGAGGCGCTGGTAACTTTTTCTGGCGCTGATTCCATTCAAGGACAAACTGTGATGGCAGCGACCGATGAAACAACGAGCACTTCTGGGGTGTATTGGACGGGAGTTTCTCCTACACGTATCGTTGCGTATAACACTTCCAATCACACGCATTCTCTTCAGCTCGATTCCTTGGGTTTTGACAAGCGCTCTCTTTCGGGGGAATTACAAAGTATCGCTCCAGGTGCGGGTGCGGTTCTCGACGATGCAGGTACAGAATTATCTACACGTATGCAGACCGTAACACTTCAGAAGGGTAGACATCCGGCAGCGAATATATACATTTCCTGGCTTCATGGAACGAAGTCAGCAGTTTCTTCAGGACCAAGTAGTACGCGTATGACAGAACGTTCTTTTATTCCGGTCACTTCTGCAGATGAACTCTCGTTATACAATCCACAGCGAGTTTCGGTAACTGTTACGCTTTCGCTTTACGGCACATCTGAAAAACAGAAGGTAACCTTGGCTTCCGGTACCTATATTGCCGTTAATCTTGAACGTTTCGATATTGACAAGAATTCTGTAATTGATGTTGTTTCGTCTCACCCAATTGGGCTGGGAGCAGCCGACGGAACGTTTACCCGGTATGCATCGGGGATCGAAATTCAGCCATGATCTGGATTGCCTACGGTGCAATTATTGTTGCAACCTTTGCCGCGCTTTACTTCGCCCGACTGCGTCGCGTGAGCGAGACTTCACCCACTCTATATGATCCACCTTCCAAAGTGGAACGAAATGATTTTGCGGATTGCCAAGCTGATACTCTTGTCGTTCTTTTTACCTCTCGCGTATGTGATTCTTGCCTTAATGTATCAAAAAAAGCCAGCGTTCTGAGATCGTCATCAGTAGATGTCGTTAATGTTGAATATGAAGATCCACAAGGAAAAAAATTGCATTCGAAATATCAAATTGAAGCAGTCCCTACTCTTATCGTTTGTGATGCCAACGGGGTCACCCAAAAGGCCTTTGTGGGCCCAGTAACCGCTACCGACCTCTGGGCAGCAGTCGCCTCTGCTCGCGGCACCGAAGTGGAAAGTTGCGCAAATCACACTAGCTAACAGATCTCTGGGCAGAATCCGTTTCTGCTCGCGGTGTTGAAGTGTTGCTTGCAGTAATCATGCGAAATAAAAATGTAATCTTGTAACCCGTCGTTTTTTTGGGGTCCATTTGCAAAAGCGGCGCATTGGTTTATCTTTTGAAAAAAGATAAACCACGTACGCTTGCAAAGGACCGCCAAAAAACAGATCGATACTTTTTGCGTGATTAATTAATCGGGATGATATTAGCTATTTCACATCCGCGGCAGAAACAGTATTCGCACAGGGTCTGCCCATGGCGGCGTCGACAAGCTCAGAAACTTGTTCACCCGAGATCTCTTCATGTTCGACCAATGCATCGCCTACAGCCTCGAGTCCCTTACGATACTCGGTGAGAATATTAGTGACGCGCTCTTCTGTTTTCATGAGTATGGCCTGAGCTTCTACGTCAATTGTTCGTGCCGTATCGTCAGAGTATGACTTTGATTGCATCATGTCTTCACCAAGAAATACCATGTTGGAATCTCCCCAGGCCATAGGCCCTACTTTGTCGGACATTCCCCATTCGCGCACCATGGAATGTGCAATTTCCGTTGCGCGTACAAGGTCGTTGTGTGCTCCCGTGGAAACATTTCCAAACACGGTACGTTCGGCTCCACGTCCACCCAGCAATACCATCAGCTGGTCATCAAGGTAACTGCGATTGTAGGAGTGACGCTCTTCCAAAGGAAGTTGTTGGGTCATTCCTAATGCCATACCTGTAGGCAGAATGGTGACCTTGTGAACAGGGTCTGCATTCTTACAGAGATAGGCAAGGATAGCGTGGCCTCCTTCGTGGTATGCAGTGAGTTTCTTTTCGTGTTCATTCATCATGATGCTTGGACGACGAAGACCCATGAGCACGCGATCGATTGCTGAATTGAAATCAGCAGCATGAATATTGGTTTCTCCACGACGCACAGCGTGAAGAGCAGCTTCGTTGACAAGGTTGGAAAGTTCTGCACCACTCATTCCAGGTGTAGCGCGGGACAGAGTGTCAACTAGGACATCTTCTCCTATTTTCTTCCCTTTAAAATGGACCTCCAAGATACGAGCTCGTTCTTCCTGAGTTGGAAGAGGAACAACGATTTGTCGGTCGAAACGACCGGGGCGAAGCAAAGCGGTATCGAGAATGTCAGGTCGGTTTGTAGCTGCCATCATGACGATGCCTTCAGTTGGTTCGAAACCGTCCATTTCAGAAAGCATTTGATTCAGTGTTTGTTCACGCTCGTCATGTCCGCCGCCCATCCCTGCGCCACGTTTACGCCCAATGGAATCGATTTCATCTACGAAGATGATTGCGGGTGCACTCTTTTTTGCTGTTGCAAAGAGGTCGCGTACACGCGATGCACCCACACCGACAAACATTTCCATGAAATCAGAACCTGTGACCGAAATGAAAGGAACACCGGCTTCTCCTGCCACTGCACGTGCAATCAAGGTCTTGCCGGTTCCTGGGGGACCAACGAGAAGAACGCCACGAGGAATGCGAGCTCCGATGTCACGAAACTTCGCAGGATTTTTTAAGAAGTCAACAACTTCAGATATTTCCTGCTTGACGGCAGAATAACCCGCAACATCTTCAAATGTCGTTTTAGGGTTTTCAGTTGAATAAATTTTCGCTTTGCTGCGACCAATATTCATAACCGAACCCATTTGGCCTTGTGCCCGTCGTGAAAGAAACAAGAAAAGACCAACGAGTATGAGAACCGGAAGAACGTAAGGAATGAGATTGATCAGAAAATTTGATTCTGCTTTCTTGTAGCTAAAGTTGACATTCTTATCTTCAAGAAGTTTCAGAACTCGATCGGGAAGGTCGTCAAGCGGACCGTCTGTTTTGTAGTCAATATTTCCCTTAAATTCTTTCTTAAAGGTACCGCGAATGTTTCCTGTCAGAGGCTCATACGATGCAGTTTTAACGTTACCCTTTTCTACGAGCGTGAGAAAACTAGTTTCTGTTCCTGAATATTTTATTGCGGTCTCTTTTTTACTGTCGAGAAACTGATTCGAGCTCATGAGCAACACCAATACAATGGCTCCCATGGCGATCCATGCCCAGGTGGTGGGTCGGCGCGACGTTGGTGGCTTGGGTACTTTCTGACCTGAAGATTTTGGACTTGGTGTTTTGGGTGTTGGCTGAGGTTCAGTCATGTTTTACCTTAATAAGTAGTCTCTGGATTGTTCCGAGATAGTCTCTGGAACTGGGCGCTTTACTGCCTTTATACGTTTAACCATGTTAGGCGCAATGGGTGTCTGGCTCGGAGTTAGGGGCAAATGTGTAGTGGAAAGGATGTACATAAGTCGCTGATCTGCAAACAAACGTATGCGCACAAATCTGAATAACGCCAGCGACTCGACAAAACTTCCCATGTGGAAAATATTGTTGCGCCGCCCGAGCGCGTTCCGAAGTTTTCTGTCCTGGCGGGGATAGGTGGAATTGTTGTTTATCTCACAAGTTCTATACCTTTCATTATTATTGCCGGCTTCATTAAGATCGCATCTCTTCAAGCAGAGAAAGGAACATTGAGCAACGAGGAAAGCACTCAGGCATTAAAGGATATAGTTAAAAACCCCTTCGTTCTCGTCGGTGCACTTGTAGTACAAAGCACTTGTCTCTTTCTTTACGTCGCAGCAGTAAGCTGGATCCGAGGGACAAGAAATCCTTTTCGTGATATTGGTTTCCGATTTACTCGCAGTAGTTTATTTTTTATTGCTGGCGGGGCAGCACTCCAATTTGTTGGTTTGATTATCGGAATTCCTCTAGCTCTTTTGAAAGATAACCCCGCCGAGCAAGAAATTGTTACAGGCGTTAAATCAGCACAGGGATGGGGATTCTTTCTCCTCATGGTGATGGTGGCTTTTGTTGTTCCCGTTGCAGAAGAAGTATGTTTCCGCGGTTTGTTTATGCGCGGGTTAGCTAAGAAAGTTGCGCCCACCATAGCGATTTTGATTACGGGTGCACTTTTTGCTGTCATTCATTTGGGCGATCCCAACGCCTTTCTTGGTTTGACAACGCTATTTATTTTCGGGCTCGCAGCTTCAGCGCTTGCAATGTATCGGGGGCGGATCGATGCTTCGATATGTTTACATATCGGTTTTAATTTGACCACGGTGCTTTTTATATTGGTTACGCGCTAAGTCTTTAAGGTCCTTGTTGAACGCGATGAGCAGGGAATATACCTGCGAACGTTGCTCATTCAAGTATTTGGTCAATAATGCCGATTATTCGTGTATCAAGTTTTGATGATCCTAAGGAGACTCTCATGCGCTGCCCTAACTGTAAAAGCGATACATACGTAGAAATTACCATGGCATTAGGTGACAATGATGTTGCATTCCGTCGCTGTGGACGTTGCGAAACTCAAAAATGGGAAAGCGAAGAGCAAGATATAGATCTCACAAGTGTTCTCGCCTACGCAAAGAATCTGCAAGTCTAAATACGCGCGAGATTGGCGGCCGCAATTCCCGCGGCGCGTCCAGCTCCCTCGAGAGAGCCTGCAATACGAGCGATGTCAGGTCGGCTATCATCCATAAGAATGCTTAGTGCGGCGTCACAAATCATGCGACCGCTCCGAGCGAAGTGTTCGCGAACAACTGGTCTCTCATCTTGGGCGATAAGAATTTGAACTCCTTCTGGCAATTTGCGTTCACTGTCGATAAGTGCAAATGCTTCGCTCTTCGTCGAATCTCGCATAAACCTCAGTACCGTGTCTTCGTCGAGCTTTACGACATCGCCGTACTTTATAACGCTACAAAGAATATCGTTTTCGCTTTCTTGGACTGCCGCATGTAAACAATTGCGTATATTTTTCCATCCTTCGCTTGCGCGCTGAGAGTTTTCTCGGAATCGATTGATGGCACTGAGCACCGCTTCTCGTTTAACCGAATCGCTGCATGTAGCGAGGCCAGCTAATAAATCGCTATTCAAGCGTGGCCCACTTGTGTTCCTAATTGCCTTGCGAATAACCGTGCTGATCACTGTCCGAATCGTATCGGCGGTCGTAATACTTACCATTGCCTCTACCGCACGTTTATCTAAGGGATGCGTTCGTGAGAGCATAATTTTGAATGCTTCATCGATTTCGCTCCCTTTAAGGTTTAATAATCTTTTGACTTCTGCTGGCAGCGATGTATTAGGTGATTTCGTCATGCGTCTTAGTGTATCAAGAACCAGAAAAATGCGTCAAAACCGTAAAGGCTGCTCAAGTCGATCATGTTCTGCAACAATGTATGAGTGGCAATTCGTGGTGTAAAAGACAAGCTGGTTCCGTTACCTTCATTTGTCAAGAAACTTACTGAAACGATAACCAACACAGCGCACCGAGCATCAGAAAAAATACGTCATGATCCTTTTGGCGCTACAAGGAATTTAGCCACATTTGTGGGAGTCGCTGGATGCATCCTTCTGGTGTGGCTCGCATTGCAACCCAGCCTTATCTTTACGAACACAACCCCTACGGGCGGTGATATGGGTGCTCATGTTTGGTGGTCTGCTTTCATGCGTGACTTCTTGTTGCCGAACGGCCGCCTTTTTGGTTGGTCGATGGATAACTATTCTGGGTTTCCTGCCGGACAATACTATTTTCCTGTTCCCGCGGTTATGGTCGTTATCCTAGATATTTTTCTTCCCTATAACATTGCATTTAAGCTTGTTACAGTCATAGGTTCCGTTGCCCTACCTCTTGCGGCATACATTCTGGGTCGAAGCATTAAAGTCCCCAAACCCATTCCTATGTTGATGGCATTTGCGGCCACACTCTTCTTATTTTTTACAGGTGATCCACGAGGGACATCAACCGCATCAACAGTTGCTGATTACAACAATGCAAACTTTAATCATCACATTATGGGCGGCCCTCTGCTTTCTTCAATGGCGGGAGAGTTTTCTTTTTCGATTGCATTAGTTTTTGCACTTCTCTTCCTTTCTGCATTCTTCGTGATGTTGCGAGATGGTAAATATCGCTGCTGGGTGGCAATTCTCTTTGCGTTAACTGTCATGAGTCACCTAGTTGTCGCAATTTTTTTGGGCATTGCTACACTCGTTTTTTGGGGTGCAAGCTACATCGCGCGCAAAGGCATTGTCCGTTGGTTGGGGTACGCACTCCTTCTCTGGGTGTGCGTATTTGCATTGTGTATTGGTTCGATCGGCAGATACTTCTTTGATCACACTACCGAAACTTCACTGATTTTTGTAGCGATTGCCACACTGCTTATTGTGGCGCTCGTCGTCTACGGTTTTATTAAAGACCGAATACATACGATAGGAGTGGCCAGAGATACCATCCCTCTTCTCATTGGATTTCTTCTATCAAGCATATGGCTTCTTCCTCTTCTCGCACGTTTTGGTTACACCTCGAACATGCGATACGAAAAACTCGTTGATCTTCCTTCCACGCAAGGTGTTAATGAAGTGTACGAACTTTACATTGCGCCCAATTATTTTCTCTGGCCTGTTTTTATTCCAGCAGCAATCGGTTTCGTTCTATCTGCCACCTTTTTTCGAAAAAGTATTATTCCTCTCATTGTCACAGCAGTGGCAATGGCAGTGGTCTTTGTGAATTGGCCAGAAGGTCACGCATGGAACCTTCGTTTTTTGCCGTTCTGGTATCTCTTCATTTTTCTTGTTGCAGCGGTTGGCTATGGGGAAATGATACGACTTCCAGGGATGTTAATTTCACGTAGTGCTTACGTTTTTAAAAATCGCAACGTCCTACTTGCGACAAAAATATTGCGTACGGGTATCTCCATTGCAACAGTAGTTATTTTCTTTGTACTTCTCGTTGGTGTAGGCAGCACTCCGAAAGATGCACTCAGTTGTCTGAGTGTGGACACGCGCGATTATCCTGATCGACGAGGCTACGCACATTCCTGGGCAAGGTATAACTTTGAAGGATACGAGCGAAAACCTCAAGCCGCAGATTGCGGTATACGGCCAAAAAAAGCTCCGGTATATAATTCCTCGATCGAGTTCAAAAGCCTGATGGATGAAATGAAAAAATTGCCTGCTGGCCGCGCATTATGGGAAACAAGTAAGGGAGCGTATGGAACTACTTTGGCGCTCACCCTCTTGCCTTATTACACAGATCATCGCATAGCGTCTCAAGAAGGGTTGTACTACGAGGCAGCTGGGTCAACTGCTTACCACTTCTTAACTGTTGCTGAAGTTTCGCAATCGCCATCAAACCCCATGCGCTGGCCAAGGTGTGAAACGAAGCGCGACGGAACAAAAAAAGTGCCAACATGTTTTGATTCGTACTACGGAACGATCTCGGATTTCTCTCGAGGTGTTGAGCATATGAAAATGATGGGTGTCACTTATTATTTGGCTAACACCGAAGAAGCAAAAACCGCGGCAAATGCGCAAAGTGATCTGACGTTAATCGCGCAGGTGGAGGATCGTGACGATCTGGATCCTTTTGGTTGGAATATCTATCGCATTGAGGGTTCTTCTGTTGTGGAGCCTTTAGCTCATGATCCGGTTGTCATTACAGATAAGTCTGAACCAAAAGATTGGGCTCAAAGCGGAAACAAGTGGCTGTACGACTGGTTCGTTGCAGTCGGAGAATACCCTGTATTCACCAACGATGGACCCAAATCATGGAAACACGAAACATCTTCTCGTGCTCTCGCCCGTCCACTTTCGACGGCTCAGCAGCAAGAAAAAGCGAATGTAAAAGTGTCGAAAGTAAAAATTAAACAAGACTCAGTGAGTTTTCATGTGGACAAAGTAGGGGAACCTGTCCTCGTCAAAGTTTCGTACTATCCAACATTTTCCGCCACGGGAGCTGAGACAATCTATCGAGCCAGTCCGAACTCTATGGTGGTTATTCCCACAAAGAATGATGTGACTATTTCTATCAAGCGCGATGGCGTGGAATGGATTGCCAACCTTGCATTTCTTGTTGGAATTATTGGATGTATCCTCATGAAAATGTCACAAAAGCAGCGATTTAAGCAGCTATCGGCTTTACTAGGTCCAAAACATTAGACTTAATCTCTGTGACAGAAACAACTTCAGCAAACCTCGATACCGTCTTCAAAGCTTATGATGTTCGTGGCCTCTACCCCGGAGATTGGGATGCCTCCCTTGCACGATTGATCGGCAATGCCTTTGTCCGCTACCTCAATGCCGATTCCATTGTTGTTGGCCATGATATGCGAACATCCTCACCTGCGTTGGCTCATGCCTTTATTGAAGGTGCGACTCTCGCGGGAGCGGACGTTGTCTCTATTGGCTTGGCGTCGACGGACATGCTTTATTTCGCGAGTGGTCAAATGCAAATGGCTGGGGCCATGATCACCGCATCACATAATCCCGCTGAATACAACGGATTGAAGATGTGCCGGGCATCTGCTGCACCTATTGGTGAAGATACGGGACTTAATCAAATTAAAGCGGCTGTTGCTACTGGGTTGATTGAGCGAGCAGAAGAAATGGGAGAAGTAACGGAGAAAAATTTATTAGATGATTTCCGAAACCATTGCCTTTCGTTTATTGATCCGGATTCCATTTCGCGTTTGAGCGTGGTTGCTGATACTGCAAATGGGATGGGGGGGCTCGTTGTCCCTTACATTTTTGATTCACTCGATTGTTCTCTCGATGTACTCTTCGGTGAACTCGACGGAACTTTTCCCAATCATCCAGCTGATCCAATTCAGCCGGAAAACCTTAAGGATCTTCAACGCAGAGTTGTTGAAACGGGGGCCGATGTTGGGCTGGCCTTCGATGGAGACGCTGATCGCGTATTTCTGGTAGATGACCTCGGACAAACGCTTGGCGGTTTTATCACGGTTGCTCTCGTAGCTCAAGCCCTCTTGGTTAAATATCCGGGTGAATCAATTGTCTACAATCTCATCTGTTCTCATTCAGTCCCTGAAACCATCAATGCGTGCGGTGGTAAAGCAATCCGAACGCGCGTTGGGCATAGTTTTATCAAACAAGTAATGGCTGATTCAGGAGCAATCTTTGGAGGGGAACATTCCGGTCACTACTACTTCCGAGATAATTTCAAAGCCGACTCAGGATTGATTGCTGCGTTAATGGTTCTTGAAGTGATCGCGAATTCAGGTATGAAACTTTCTGTATTGCGAAAACAATTTGAAACATACTCTCAGAGCGGTGAAGTGAATTCACGAGTCGGTGATGTTGCGCAAGCAGTTGATCGTGTAAAAAAGACATATAGCGATTACAAGATGGATGAACTTGATGGCTTGACCATCGAAGACGCTACCTGGTGGTGCAATGTGCGTCCTAGTAACACGGAACCTCTTGTACGACTCAACGTAGAAGCCGACACGCAGGAGTTGTGCGACGAAAAAACGCGTGAACTTCTCAGCGTTATTCGTGGAGAGAGTGCATGAGTCACGGTAACATCGATGGTGAAAGCTCGACTCAAGAGCTAAGCGTGACGCTGCTAGATCTGCTTGTATGTCCTCTCGACCATCAAACACTTGCGTATATTTCCTCGGAAAATGTTCTGTACAATCCTCGGTTAAAAAAAAGTTTTGAAATTCGTCAAGGTATCCCAGTGATGCTCGTTGAAGAGTCGACCGACGTTGATGATGCAACACATGAAAAATATATGAATTCTGTCGTGCGCTACACCGGACCGCGCGATGTACACGCCATGTAATCATTGTAGTAGTTAGGGTTGTTCCTGGTGCTAGGAGTAGCGACTAAGCAGCAGGTGCGGCCCTCCTACCTAATTTAGGGTTGTACCTTGGAAACGAGATGATTACGGCGAGGTACAATACAAGGTGCGACCCTCCCCAAAGCACGAAAAGATCTAAATAGTAAAGAGAGATAAGATGGATTCAATTAATTTCCTAGGAATGACGCATTCATTTCCCGAGCAATTTCGAGAAGCCCTAGACAAGGCGCAAAATGTTGACGTTTCCGCTATAGACGGATCGGTTATCACGAACATCATCGTCTTAGGTATGGGTGGATCTGGTGTTAGTGGCGACATTGTATCGGCGACTTTGAGCCCGACGTGTTCGATCCCCGTATTCGTGTCCAAGAATTATGAACTCCCTGCTTTTGTCAACGAAGAAACGCTTGTCATTGCAGCAAGTTATTCAGGCACGACAGAAGAAACTTTGAGTGCAGTTGCTACTGCTCAAGAAAAGCGAGCGCCCATGATTGCGATATGTTCAGGGGGTACCCTGGCAGAAATCGTAGAAAAATCCTCTTCACCCTGCGTGCGATACGAAGCTCCTCAGGGCCTGCAACCTCGGGCTACTATGGCGGCACTTATTGCTCCTATTTTTGTTGCACTCGATAAGCTCGGCATTTTTCCTGAAGGTATTAAGCAGTGCGAATCTGCAATTCGACAAGCAACGAAGCGTCGAGATGAATGTATCGACCCGCAGGGTGATCACATTGCATCAGAACTTGTTACGCGAATATCGACCACGATTCCTGTTATCTATGGCGGTGGTGCAATAGGTGCTGCTGCTGCTTATCGTTTTAAATGTGATGTAAACGAAAATGCGAAGTCGCCTGCATACTGGCATGTGTATCCTGAACTGAATCACAACGAGATTGTGGGTTATGGACAGCATGGAGATGTCACTCGGCAATTGTTTACTTTGGTTGAACTTCGTCACGACTATGAGCACAAGCAGGTTCAGCGTCGCTTTGACATCACGCGCGAACTCATTCGCGAAACGCTTCATGATGTTATTGAAGTGCGAGCCCAAGGCGACACCGCTCTTGCCCAGTTGTGTGACCTTACTTATATCGGATCACTTGCGAGTGTATATATGGCACTCAATGCTGATGTCGATCCTGGTCCTGTCGATGTGATTTGGGAACTGAAGAACGCACTTGCTTGATTTTCCAGAATCATTAAGCGAGGTTTAGTAATGATTGATCAGCCTGATACTCGATATGACCCCGTGCTCATGCGCGATGGGGATTCACGTAATGTTGTGGACAAATACAAAACATGGACCGAACAAGCCATAGTTGAGGATTTGGATCGTACCCGCGCACCTCTTCATGTGGCCGTAGAGAATTGGGAGAAAGATCTCAATCTTGGAACCATAACGCGAAGCGCAAATGCATTTAACGTTTCAGGGTTTCATATTGTGGGCGAGAAAAAATGGAACCGTAGGGGTGCAATGGCAACGTATAGGTATGTTCATGTGTACCATCACGAAAGTGTCTCCGAACTTCATGCTTATTGTCAGGTTCATGACCTCAGTCTTATGGGGATCGATAACTGCGAAACATCTGTACCAATCGAGGGCACTGTTTTTCCTGCAAACACAATGCTGCTGTTTGGAAATGAAGGAATTGGGCTTACCGCGCAAGCAAAGCAACTTTGTGAAAATATATATGAGATCAGTATGTCAGGTTCGACGCGTTCTCTTAATTCTTCGGTTGCTGCAGGAATCGCTATGTACCACTGGCAAGCTCACCACGCTGAGATCGATAAATAGTTAGGAATTACAGTGACATCAGTACTTACTGAAAAAGATTTCAAAGTAGCCGATCTTTCTCTTGCTGAGTTTGGACGCAAGGAGATCGAGTTAGCTCAAGTCGAGATGCCGGGCCTCATGGCGTTACGCGAAAAATTTCGGGAACAGCAGCCACTCAAGGGTGCTCGTATTACAGGTTCGCTTCATATGACAATTCAAACTGCTGTGCTCATCGAAACATTAGTTGAACTTGGTGCAAATGTACGGTGGGCAAGCTGCAATATTTTTTCTACGCAAGATCATGCGGCAGCTGCAATCGCGGTAGGACCTGCTGGTTCTGTCGAGGATCCTCAAGGCGTTCCCATTTTCGCTTGGAAAGACGAATCTCTTGAAGAATATTGGTGGTGTACACAACAGGCGTTGACGTGGGAAGGCACCGACGGTCCGACCATGATTCTGGACGACGGGGGAGATGCCACGCTTCTCGTTCATAAAGGAGCACAAGCAGAAGCTCAAGGTCAGATAGACGAATACGATAATAGTGATCCTGTAGAGATGAAATATATCCTCGCCACTATTGAAGGTTCGCTATCACTCGATGAATCCTTTTACTCCCGTTGTCTTAAATCGATCGTAGGGGTGAGTGAAGAAACAACTACGGGGGTGCACCGGCTTTATCGGATGGCTGAAGATGGTATATTGGCATTTCCTGCAATCAATGTGAACGATTCGGTGACTAAATCTAAGTTCGACAATCTCTATGGATGTAGACATTCGTTGGTGGACGGGATCTGTCGTGCAACCGATGTGATGCTTGCAGGTAAAACAGTTGTCGTATGTGGGTATGGTGATGTTGGTAAGGGATGCGCGCAATCTCTCCGTGGACAGGGTGCACGCGTACTCATTACAGAAATTGATCCAATCTGCGCACTACAGGCTGCAATGGAAAGCTATGAAGTTGTTCGTCTCGACGACGTTGTGCAAAAAGGCGACCTTTTTGTGACGGCGACGGGAAATAAGGACATTATTACTTTTGAGCACATGAAGAAGATGAAAAATAACGCCATTGTGGGCAATATTGGTCACTTTGATAATGAAATTGATGTGGCAGGTCTTTACTCTGATAAATCAGTTGTTCGAACCAACATCAAACCTCAAGTTGATCAATTTACGTTTGCGGATGGCAAAAACATTATTCTGCTTGCCGAAGGTCGACTCTTAAATCTTGGGTGCGCCACGGGGCACCCAAGCTTTGTGATGTCGACAAGCTTCTCAAACCAAGTTTTAGCCCAAATAGAACTTTTTACTGAGTCGTATGAAATTGGTGTTCATACGCTTTCGAAAAAGTTAGATGAAGACGTCGCTCGTTTGCATCTTGAAAAGCTGGGCGTGCACTTGACTGAATTAACAGACGAGCAGTCAAGTTATCTCGGTATTGACGTGGATGGACCCTACAAGCCAGACCACTATCGTTATTAACGGAGGTCTGACCTCCCGGAAGTGTCGTAGGTGGGTTCTATTCTTGAGATGTGACGTGTACGTTATGTGACCCCCTTCGATCGATACAGCAGTTCCATGTGCGTTCCTTTTCGGATTCTGCGCTCCAGGCACATATATGGATGTACGATTATGAAGATTCACGCGATTTTTTACGCCGTGCGAAATACGGTGGTGAATCTATCCACTATGCGCATCACAAAGATTTACTGGCTCAAGCAATTTCTGCTTGGTGTGACATTGATTCGACATTTCTTGCGACTTATGTGCCCACGATTTCCTCGCATGTTCGTGCACGCGGTCGTGACCATGCCCAAGTTCTCAGCAAACAGGTGGCTCGAATTCTAGGTATTCCACACGAGGGCGCCTTGCTGGCTACGCACAGTCATGCACAAGCGCGAGCAGGAATACAGCACAGGCGGCGCAATCCTCATTATGTGTGTAGCGGCAGCATGCTTGATAAAACAATAATTTTGCTGGATGATATTGCCACCACGCGAACGTCACTTACGAATGCTGCACATGCACTCAAAAAGGTTGGCGCACGAAAAATAATCGGTGTTACATATGCTTATCGGTATAAAAAATAAAACTTTTTTCTTCCATTTGGCGCACTATCCGCAAAGAAGCCGATGGAGCGCGACTACGAAAAAAAAGAGGTAAAGAGTGAGCTCCGATGTTCCGTATCTAGAAATGAATCTAACAAAAAGAGCTTGGTATGGAATTCAAAACCTCACATACAGAACAATGTCAGTGGCCTCAGGTCGAGATTGCTATGAGCGCTGCTGAGGCTTTTGTCGCGGAGCTCTTCGACCAAGCGGATAACGATGTCATGTATCATCATCCCATCTCCTCTGTTCGTTATGCACTGGCCCGCGATCACCGTTCGATGTATAAACCAGAGGAAATCGCCGAAAGCATTTTGGCCTGGTCAGGTGCGCTCTAGCGGGACTATGATGGCATCACTATCGAAGTTAAGGGGGACGAGTGGACATCACCGTTCATGAAAAACATACTCACGTACCGCAAAATATTAAAGACCTTGCTGTTGAAAAGTTGGACAAAATTACTCGCTTTGTTCACGACGCTCATCATGTCGAAGTGGACTTTATTGAACAGGCTTCCAAGAATCCCGAGCAGCGTTTCGTCTGTGAAGTTACGGTGCAGTGTAAGAGAAACTTTCTCAAAGCTCATGCAGAGGGAGTCGATGCTGCCATTGCTTTAGATGGCGCGATTGACAAAGTGGAGCACCAAGCTCAAAAACTCAAGTCTCGTCGAGTTTCTCGATTTCATCCCCGCAAGCGCGATTCTCGAACCCATGCAATGATTCCTGATGAAGATTTGGCGGCACTCTTATCGGAACAAGAACCTGATCAAGAGGCAATGATCGTTCGGGTGAAAGAGCTTGACGTTAAACCCATGGCTGTTGAAGAAGCAGCTCTCCAGATGGATCTACTGGGACATGATTTTTTCGTTTTTCAGAATGCCGATGATGCTCGATTTTCCGTTATGTATCGACGGAAAGATGGACATCTCGGGATGATTTCGCCTTCATCGTAAACTGTTGCTTACGGAACAACTGAATGAACTGCTGTTGGTTGGTTGTTTGGGGAGGGCCGCACCTGCTGCTTCGCACCAGGAACGACCCTAAATATCTAGTAACGTTATAGGCCGTGGCAATTCTTAAAAAGGTCCTCAGTGTTGGGGAAGGCAAAAAACTTAAGCGACTTCAAGCCCTTGTTCCTCTCGTCGCGTCCTTCGAAGACTCGATGAAGCAGAAATCGGATGAGCAACTTCGAGGTAAAACCGTACAATTTCGCCAAAGGCTTGAAGCCGGTGAGACTCTGGATGATCTTCTCCCAGAAGCATTTGCGACAGTGCGTGAAGCCGCCACACGAGTCTTAGGTCAACGTCATTATGACGTCCAGATTATGGGTGGGGCAGCGCTTCACTATGGCTGGGTCGCAGAAATGAAGACAGGTGAAGGTAAAACGCTTGTTTCGACACTTGCCGCATATCTCAATGCGCTTGCAGGTAAAGGCGTACACATCGTTACTGTTAACGATTACTTGGCTCGACGTGACGCACTTTGGATGGGTCGCGTTCATGAATTTTTGGGGCTCACAATCGGAATCGTTCTCCCTGACATCGAAGATCCTGAACTCAAAGCGCAGGCATACGCATGCGACATTACATACGGAACAAATAATGAATTCGGTTTTGATTACCTGCGAGACAATATGGCGGTTCGTAAAAACGAACAAGCTCAAAGAGGACATTTTTTTACCATTGTTGACGAAGTTGACTCCATCCTTATTGACGAAGCGCGTACTCCTCTGATCATTTCAGGTCCCGCAACCGAATCAAACGATCTTTACCAACAATTTGCTCGCATCGTCAAAGGTCTTGTTCCAGAACGCGATTATGAAGTTGATGAAGCGAAATTTACGGTTTCACCCACTGAAGAAGGAATCGAGCGCGTACAGCAGGCGCTCGGTATCGAAAATCTTTATGAGCATGTTCATCAAAACTTTGTTCACCAGCTGAATACCGCAATTAAAGCAAAAGAGCTGTACAAAAAAGGTGTGGACTACATCATTCAAGATGGTGAAATAAAGATTGTTGATGAATTTACTGGTCGTATCCTCGAAGGTCGACGTTGGAGTGATGGAATTCACCAAGCAGTTGAAGCACGAGAGAACGTAGCGATCCAAGAAGAAAATCAAACACTCGCAACGGTTACGCTTCAAAACTATTTCAAACAGTACGAGAAGATTTCAGGAATGACGGGTACAGGTTTAACCGAAGCCGGTGAGTTCATGCACACTTACGGACTCGAAGTAGTTTCGATTCCCACCCATCGCCCTGCAGCGCGAATAGATAATGCAGACTTTATATATAAGACCGAAGCAGGTAAATTCAACGCTGTAGTTAATGATCTTATTGAACGTCACCGAAAAGGTCAACCTGTACTTGTGGGTACTGTCTCGGTCGAGAAATCGGAACGTCTATCTCGTATGTTGACCAAAGTTGGAGTGAAACATCATGTCCTGAACGCAAAGGAGCACACGAAGGAAGGTCCTGTAATTGCTCAGGCTGGCCGCGTTGGCTCTGTAACTGTTGCGACTAACATGGCAGGTCGTGGTGTGGACATCCTGTTGGGTGGAAACCCCGAGGGTCTTGCTGCACAAGAATTAGCTGCAGAGGGTAAAACCCCGGAGTCGGCACCTGAAGAGTTCGCTGCACTTCAAGCGAAAATTGCTGATGCTTGCGCACGAGAAGGCCAAGAGGTCGTGTCACTGGGCGGGCTTTACGTGTTGGGCACAGAACGCCACGAATCTCGACGAATCGATAATCAGTTGCGCGGACGTGCTGGTCGTCAAGGGGATCCAGGCGAAAGCCGCTTCTACTTATCTCTAGAAGATGATCTGATGCGATTATTTGCAAATAATGCAATGAACTGGGTGATGGGTCGAGCTTTCCCCGAAGATGTTCCTCTCGAAGCCAAAATGGTCAGCAAAGCTATTGAGCGTGCTCAGCAAACTGTTGAGGGTCGTAACTTCGAAATCCGAAAAGATGTTCTCAAATACGACGAGGTTATGAGTGAACAACGCAAAATTATCTATCGTCGTCGTCAGCAAATTCTTGATGGAGAAAATCTCGACGAAGAAGCACTGCGCATTATTCAGGACGTTGTACTTCGCTTGACTTCGCTCTACTGCGATGGCGACTATCCAGAAACATGGAATATTGAATCGCTAATGAAAGATGCTTCAAATTATTATCCAATTTCGTTATCGACCGAAAAAATTTCTTCTTGTGACTCAGTTGGAGCGCTTCAAGAGATGATGTCAGCTGATGCACTTGATAGCTACGCGAAGAAAGAACTCGATCTTGGGTCTGAGCGTCTTCGTGATATCGAACGCCGTGTCATGCTTGATGTGATTGATCAACATTGGCGAGAACATCTTTACGAAATGGACTATTTGCGTGAAGGTATTAATTTGCGAGCCATGGGTCAAAGGGATCCTGTGACGGAATGGCAACGTGAAGGTTTTGATATGTTCCAGGCCATGATGGAGTCGATTGAAAATGACTTCGTTCAGTTTGTGATGAAACTTGAAGTAGTTCGTGAAGATCCTTCACAACGACGACCAGAGAAGCTCAGTTATTTTGCACCAGATAATCCAGTTCAGGGTTCTGCAAGTTTTCAAGGAATGAGCGATCCCGCTATTGCTGCTGCGGGTCAAGGACTTGTGCACAACTCGGGCGAGCCGGCTACTCAAACCCCGGTTCAGGTCGAACAAATGCCAGGACGAAACGAACTATGTTTTTGTGGCAGTGGGAAAAAATATAAACATTGTCACGGTCAATAAGTTCATGGGCGTGTTTTCTCACGCGCGCAAAGGATAGTTATCATGCGTGACTTCTCGGTACAGATGAAAGATCTCGCGCGTCGGGTTCAAGAAGCAAGCATTTATTTACAAGTTGATGATGCGCGATTAGAAGTAGCCGAGCTTGAAACTCAGGCGGCGGATCCGACCTTGTGGGACGATCAGGATCGTGCTCGAAGTGTAACAAGTCGGCTTTCTTCTCTCAAGAGTGATATTGACGTGGTAGAGCAGCTGCAAGTAAGTCTTAGTGATATGCAGACCTTATATGAATTGATGCGTGAAGCAGGTGACGAATCAATTGAGAGTGAGATCGATCAGCTTTCGGGAGCGCTTACGAAACAGCTCGATCAGCTTGAACTCCGTTCTCTTTTTACCGGCGAATATGATGAACGTGACGCGATCTGTTCCATTAACTCAGGGGCGGGCGGCACCGAGGCATGTGATTGGGCCGAGATGCTTTTTCGAATGTATTCGCGTTGGTGTGAACGCAACGAATTCACGCTTGTCGTCACGGATCTATCTCCGGGCGAAGAAGTAGGAATATCATCGGTATCGTTTACTGTTAAGGGTCGTCATGCATATGGATTGTTGACAGGCGAGAAAGGAGTGCATCGGCTTGTGCGGATTTCACCCTTCGATTCACAATCGCGTCGTCATACGTCGTTTGCTTCTTTTGAAGTTGTTCCTGCACTTGAGGTCGAAGAACTTCCTGAAATAGATGAATCCGAACTTCGTGTCGATACCTATCGTGCTTCAGGTGCAGGGGGTCAGCATGTCAACAAAACAGACTCAGCGATACGATTGACACACCTTCCCACAGGAATTGTTGTTCAGTGTCAGAATGAGCGAAGTCAACTCCAGAACCGAGCACAAGCAATGGCGATCCTCAGCGCACGTTTGGCGGAGAAACAAAGGCTTGATCGGGCAGCTGAACTTGCCAAGATCTCAGGCAACAAAATGGAAGTGGGATGGGGGAGCCAAATAAGAAGCTATGTCCTCGCTCCCTATCAGCTTGTTCGTGATGAACGAACAAAAATGATTGACGGACACGAAAAACCGATTTATGAAACAGGGAATGTCGTTAATGTTCTCGACGGTGATATCGAAAATTTTCTTTCAGCTTTCTTACAATGGCGCAGATCACAATCGTAGGTTCCAGATTAAGTGCGAGGTCCGTCCTCACTAAGTGCGAGGTCCGTCCTTAAAAAATGCGATCGTCTAGTTGAACACTATTTTCAAGAGGACGGACCTCATCGCCAATGCATCGAGACCGCGGCGTAGCGATCACTACTTTCAAGAGGACGGACCTCATCGCCAAAGCATCGAGACCGCGGGAAAGCGCTCTCTTAGTTCAAAAGGACGTGTCTCACCCTTCTCAGGGCGGAATCCTAAAGAAACTAGGTGTGAGTCAACTGAACGAACTGCTGCTACTTCGTTGTTTTGGGGGAGGGTCGCACCTGCGCTTAGTCGCTACGCTCCTGGCGCAGGAACAACCCTAAATGCGAAGAAATCTCTTCTCACCCTCGCACTTTGGTAACCTGTTATTTCCATGATTCGCTTCGAAAACGTTACAAAACACTACGGGCAAAATGTCGTTGCTCTTAGAGAAATCAATATCGAGATACAAAAAGGCGAGTTTTGTTTTCTTGTGGGACCTTCAGGTTCGGGTAAATCGTCCTTCTTGCGGCTCTTGTTGCGTGAAGAAGTTGCGAGCACAGGTCGAGTTCTTGTTGCGGGTCGAGATATTGGCCGACTTTCTCAGTGGAAAGTACCTCAGCTTCGACGAAATATTGGCTGTATTTTCCAGGACTTTAAACTGCTACCCAACCGTACGGTTTACGAAAATGTAGCTTTTGCTCAAGAAGTAATCGGTCGTCCCCGGGACGTCATCCGTGCTCAAGTTCCTCAAATTCTCGAACTTGTTGGACTCGCAGAAAAGCAGAACCGTTTTCCTAACGAACTCTCCGGTGGAGAGCAACAACGTGTTTCTATTGCTCGTGCTTTTGTGAATCGTCCACTTATTCTTCTTGCTGATGAGCCAACAGGAAACCTCGACCCTGCAACAACAGTGGGTATTATGCGATTGCTCGATCGAATTAATAAGACAGGAACAACAGTTGTCATGGCTACGCATGACGTCCGTATCGTCAACGAAATGCGTCGACGAGTTATAGAACTCGAACATGGAAACTTGGTACGTGACCAACAACGCGGTGTATATGGTTCTGCACAACAGGTAGAAGGGGAACAAGCATAATGCTTTCTCGCTTTTTCTACTTTCTCCGTGAAACTTTTATTTCGCTCCGTCGAAATATCTCAATGACTATTGCTGCTATTTTGACAATTTTCGTTACCCTCTCTTTGGTGGGTGTTGCAATGCTTGTGTTCTTCTGGAACGCTCAAGGCACAGCAACTGTTGAAAAAGCCGTTCGTTTTGAAGTCTTCATGCTCCCCAATGCACAGCAAGAACAGATTGATGATGTTAGAAAAGAATTAGAGCAAGATAAAAAAGACGAAAAAGTTTCCAAGATCACGTTTTATTCAAAAGAAGAAGCATTTGATTTCTTTAAAAAATCATTTAAAGATGAAAAAGATCTTATTAAGTCGATTACCAAAGATGATCTTCCCGTTAGTTTCTTGGTAGCCCCACAAAAGCCTGATAAAAAGTTTGTACAGGATCTGATTGATACCTATAGCTCAACCCCTGGCGTGGACAAAGTGACGTTTGCAAACTTTGAAGATGACATTCAACGTGCCCGAGTTATTAATCGGACTCTTGCGGTGTTTGCGGCTGTGCTTTTGATCGCCAGCTGTGTGCTTGTTTTTAACACGGTGCGGTTAGCGGTTTACGCTCGTCGACGAGAAATAGAAATCATGAAGCTGGTTGGCGCAAGCAACTGGTTTGTTCAAGTTCCTTTTATGGCAGAAGGCGCAGTGCAGGGACTCGTAGGTGGTGTTTTTGCATCTGTAAGCGTGTTCGTATTTCAGAATGCTGTTCTCGATAAACAATTCTCGACTGGATTTAAGGGGTTTGCTGTTTCGGCGACTCAATTATGGGGCACTGCCATCATGGTTGTTCTTCTTGGGATTGCAATCGGATTCATATCTTCCTATGTGGGTCTCAAGAGATATCTCGATGTTTAATAAGGCCTGACCTTATTTCTCATATGTCATCGCGAGAGAGCCGACCGAAGGGAGTCCTGAGCTTGCGAAGGATCTCGAGGGATCTCCGTTGTGGATGTACGAGGCTAATCACAAGCCCCGCAACAACTGAGCGGACTGCTGCAACTACTTTTCTTTTTGGGGGAGGGTCCGACCTGTTCGCTGTAGATCCCGATACAACTGTACGAACTGCTGCGGATTCGTTGGTCTTGGGGGAGGGCCGCACCTTGTAAAACCGCTTTGCGGTTGTCCAAGGAACGACCCTAAATTGAGATGGTTTTTCGCATTGTGCGCCTGTGTGCGTAATAGTCCTTTCTTCCGGCTCTTTACTTTTCGTCGTTTCATGACGAAGAATAGTCTTCGGGGAAAGGGAACGATCGCGTTGGCAAGAACACCTGCAAAGATATTGGGACTCGCATTGTGTCTTTCTTTAATGCTGCCCATATCACATGCATTTGCAGTAACGAATTATTTTTCGCGTCCAACGGCTGACCCACGCATCGACAAACTTAAAGGTGATTTGGAATACGTTTCTAAACAGGAAGCAGCGGAAGTCCAGAAGTATATAGCGCTCAAGGCTGAGAGCCAGAAAGCGGAAGCAGATCTCGCTTCGATCAATAAAAAAATTCGTGATGCTGAAGCGCGACAGAAGTCCGCTCAAGATCAAGCAGCAAGCGCGCGAGCGGAGTTTGCAGCTGCGCAAGAACGATATGATCTAGCGGTTAAGGACTCCGAGACTGCCCATGATCGACGCTCAAAAGCAATTGTTCGTCTCTATCAAGAATCTTCAGATCCTGATGCAATTCCATCTATGTTGAGTGCAGGTCCCGAAGAACGTCAAGACATCATTCGTAAAACGTCACTGATGGAAAATTTCAATGACAAACAAACTGCTGTCATCTCTGATGCGGATATAAAAGCAAGTGAAGCAATACAAGAGCGAATGGCACATGAAGATGCGCGCATACGTGCTGAGGCAGCAGAAAAAATTGCGGCTGACGAAGAAATTTCTCTAGGACCTTTGCATGAACAATACGCTGCTGCACAAAAGAAGGCGAAGGCAAATGAAACAGCCGAAAAGGCAATCGTTGATTCGTTGAAATCGAAGAAGGCTGGTTATAACAGGCAGATTGCTCAGATAACTGCTGAATCGAATGCGCTTGCGGCACAGATCCGCAAAAAACAAAATAGCAATGTAGTTGTGGCTCCAGGAAAAATGCGACGGCCAGTGGGTGCGGCAATCAATTCGCCTTATGGTTATCGAGTACACCCGATTTATGGTGATTCACGTCTCCACGCGGGTGTTGACTTTAATGCGAGTTATGGCACCGCCATCGCAGCTGCGAAAGCCGGCAAAGTTATTTATGCCAGCCAGATGAGCGGATACGGAAACGTCATTATCATTGATCACGGTGGAGGAATCTCTACTCTTTACGCACACCAAAGTTCATTTGCAGTAAGTCTTGGCGCAGTGGTGAGTCAAGGTAAAACGATAGGTTATGTGGGTGCCACCGGAAATGTTACAGGGCCACATCTTCACTTTGAAGTACGCGTTAACGGAGCGCCTGTTAACCCAATGCCGTATTTCTAGTTCGCTGGGTTCTTCACATATCGAAGGTAGGGCTTCTTCGCATCCCATCCATCAGGAAAGAGATCGTTAGCGTCTTCGTCACTTAC
This sequence comes from uncultured Burkholderiales bacterium, assembly GCA_964391505.1. GTDB lineage: Bacteria > Actinomycetota > Acidimicrobiia > IMCC26256 > JAGPDB01 > JAGPDB01. The sequence goes on from CAYMMG010000005.1 coordinate 53,834, forward strand.
AGCACTCGAAATGATGACATCTTCACCTTGTTTCCAATTGGCGGGTGTAGCAACTTTATACTTTCCTCCCAGTTGAAGGGCGTCAAGAACACGGAGTATTTCGTCAAAATTACGACCTACGGGAGCTGGGTAGGTAAGTGTCAATGCGACCTTCTTGTCCGGATTGATAACAAAGACACTCCGCACCGTCATGGAGTCACTTGCGTTGGGGTGAATCATGTCGTACAAGGTCGCCACTGTCCGGTCTTCATCTGCGACGATAGGGTAATCAACGGTTACGTTGCCCACTTCCTCGATATCGGAGACCCAGCTCTTGTGGGACCCCAGAGAGTCAACAGATACGGCTAATACCTTGGTATTTCTCTTCGCAAATTCATCACTGAGACTTGCTACTGCACCCAATTCCGTGGTGCACACTGGTGTGAAGTCCTTTGGGTGAGAGAACAAAACTCCCCATGAATCTCCGAGATAATCGTGAAATGAAATATCTCCTTGCGTTGTACTGGCCGTAAAATTCGGCGCGGTGTCGGCTATCTGTAATGACATTGTATATTTTCCTTTAAAGCTTTTTGCTGAGTCGAATAAGATCGAAGCAGAACTAAGCGTAGTTCTCGAAACGGGACTTGTAAAGAGGTACTCACCGTGGTCGGATATTTCGCGCATTTGACTTTAGGTATCCACATCGATCAGATTGTTCGACCGTGGGGGAAACATTTGCTGACGGACTTGAGCGCAAGCTGGGATTTCGGGACGGTCAACGTATCGCTTTGATCGGTGCCACACCCGATGTTCTTGATTTTTTTTCTCACCAATTTCCTCATCTTGAGTTTTCAACATCTTTGCGCGGAGGATTTGACTTGGTCGTGTACTTCGCAACACGTAACTCAGATCTCTCTCGACGCATCAATACATTGACTCGTTCGTTGCGTGACAAAGGTGCACTTTGGATTGCATGGCCGAAAAAAACATCTCGCATTGTGACGGATTTAAGTTTTGATGTCGTGCAAGAAACTGGGCTTGCGCAATCTCTTGTTGACACCAAGATCTGTTCAATTTCTGAGACATGGTCTGCACTTCGTTTTGCTCAGCGTGTTTCGCAGCAGGTTCCAGTCCCGGCTTAAAGCAAACTCCGTAACAACTGAACGAACTTCTGTTACTGCGTTATCTTTGGGGGAGGGCCGCACCTTGGGCTACACGCCGCGAAGGTAGCTCCGTTCCCAAGGAACGACCCTAAAGTTCTACTGCCATTGCTTCTTTCAGTACAGCAATGACGTGCTCACGTCGGGTCTCCAAAGCTTCCTTACTTAAAGGGTCGCCGTCGATCACGGCGCTTACTAATGATGCATCTGACAAATACGAAAGTGATGCTCCATATCCCGTGATGAGAAGCTGACGTGGTTCATAATATTTGAGGCGACCAAGATCCATTTCGGATTGCAAGTATTGTGCGCCTTGATCAACAAGTGGTTTCAGGGCTGTTCCGAGTTCGGTAGAAAAAAGCGATTCCGGGTCGAGCGCTTCTCGTCGAGCAATACGAACAAAGTACGGATGTTTTTCAAAAAAAGTAAATGCTGCACGTAAAAGTTTTTCAACTTGATCCCAGCCGGTGAGATTATTTCCGATTGCATCGGTCATGAGAAAAACCCAGTCAGAAAATTCGTCGAGAATAACTGCTCGATACAGAGCTTCCTTGGACGAAAAGTGATGCAAGATTGAAGGTTTTTTTATTCCTACTTCTTCAGCAATGTCGTTAAGGCTCACCGCTGCGTATCCGTGATCTGCAAAATGTTTGAGTGCGGCACGAAGAATGAGTGCCTTGGTATCCGAAACCGTTGTTGTCACGAACCCATTGTATTGCAGATACAGAGTAGTCTGTCATTATCAACTGTCATTCTGAGTTTTTACTTAGTCATTCCGAGTGAAACGAGGAATCTCCGCGAAGCGGATTGATTAGAAGGAGATAGCATATGCGAATTGCAGTATTGGGAACGGGTGTTGTGGGCCAGACGATTGGCCGAAAATTAGTAGAACTGGGTCATGAAGTAGGTATGGGCTCGCGCAGTGCCAGCAATGAGAAGGCTCTCGGCTGGGCGGCTGAGACGGGTGGGCAATCGGGTACATTTGACGATGTCAGTGATGGTGCCGAAGTCATTTTCAACTGTACGAACGGTGAAAAATCTATCGAGGCGCTTGCGAGCGTTTCTTCAACTCATCTCGCAGGGAAAGTTCTTATAGATCTCGCGAATGAACTTGAGGTCGTCGACGGCAGGCCGCGAAGCTTGGCAAGCGCGGACAATTCGTTGGGCACTAAAATTCAGAATGCATTTCCCAATGTTCGAGTGGTCAAAACTCTTAATACCGTCAATACGAATGTCATGGTCAATCCTTTGCTCGTTCCTGGGTATCACAATGTTTTCATCAATGGCGATGATCAGGCCGCCAAGAGGGTTGTAAGAGAACTTTTAGAGAGCTTTGGATGGAAAAGCGATGCAATTATCGATCTGGGTGGAATCGAAAACGCAGTGGGCCCCGAAATGCTCATGGCCTTCTGGCTTACCGTCTTCTTGTCAGGAAATGGTGCTCCGAATGCGAATTTTAATATAGCGATTGTTCGTTGAATAGAGTGTAGGACTCGATACAAGTGAACGGACTGCTGCAACTTCGCTGTTTCTGGGGAGGGCCGCAAGCTGCAAGGCTGCAGATCCCGATACAACTGAACGACTTGCTGCAGATTCGTTTATCTGGGGGAGGGCCGCACCTTGTATAACCGCTTTGCGGTTGTCCAAGGAACAACCCTAGTCTTGTCACCGCTTTTGTGAATTATTTTTTTAAGCGCTAAAATTCACGGGCTGTATTCGTAAGTTTAAGAAATCGTATTCCAAGGATGTGAAGCGTTGTCAAGGAACGGAAAAGTTAGCGATAGAGACGTCGCTGAAGAAATACTGAGACGCCAAGCCTTAGGCCATAATGCAAGAGATATCGTTCGCGATACTGCACAACTTGCCAGACGTACACTTGCACAAATCGAAGTCAGCAAGGCAACCCAGCCGCTATTGGAATTCTGGTTACGCAATACGCCGTGGATCGATGTTTCGGGTCGTTGGGATTTACAGTTTGTCGATGGCAAACTTCCTAAAGGTCAAGTCCTGGATTTGGGGGCCGGTACTACTTTCATGACGCATCTTTATGCAGCAACAAATCCGCGTGCAGTAATAACTGCTTGCGATTCGGATAGAAGAAATGGAGGTAAGGAACGTGTCGAGCTTTTTCAAAAAGATCCTGAGCTTCGTGAACGAATGGTCTCTGAAGCTCAGAGGCGTATTTGTGCCATAGACATTGCCTTCGATATTGGAACCAAAGTATCTGGCGGGAAAAGATCTCCCAATGTCTCAGCGAATTTTGTTCGACCAGCTCGTCCCTTAGAAAACTATCTCGATGCGCAATGTCCTAATATTCCCGTTCTCGATGCTTCCTTTGAGGGTTTAATAGCTATGAGAGTATTTGACTATCTCGATGACCCAATCGGTTTCTTCCAAGAAGCCCAAAGAATTTTGGATACTCGTCGGGGAAAGATTCTCATGAATGTATATAACCCTTTTAACTTGGGCCCATGGGGGATGATGACGGCAATGATGTCATCATCTATGAAGTCAATGGAAGTAGGTGCGGCAACTTTACAATCGGGAAAAGTACAAAAAAATCTTTTTGCCGAATGTCTCCAGAGATTCCTTGTTATAGCTGCTTCTCACGGATTTGAAATGACCAGATTGGCACATGACGGCTATGCCCCTTCTGAGTTCGATGTACATAGCGAGCCTTCAAAAATGCGAGCTTGGGAAAAGTGTGAAGCACTATTTCCTGGACGGATCAATGAGGGCGGAATCAAACAACAGCTTCCCGAAATAGCTCCAGAGACACTTTATTTTGAATTCACACGTAAGGAACCAGATAAAATTTTTGTTCCCACTCCCGAAGCTTGGCAACCTTTCGTCGATGGAACGAATGCCCCAGAGCGGATTGTGCAACGGGGGCTTGGCGACGCGCTCCGTATCCAATATTTACCTTCGCTTTCACGTAAACCTATTGCTCTAGATGGGGCAATGCGGTAGTGGCTCAAAACGGTCGACTCGACTCCATTTTTCATTCGGGTGATGAAAACTTCATTAATGAAGTAACTGATGGACTCGCTGAAATAATTGAAAGAGAACGATTCGTCAAGCAGTGGCTAGAAACAGGTGCTTGGGTGGAAGTCACGTCACCATTGAACTTACTTTTTACCAGGGGACGCATTCCTTCGGGTCGCATTCTCGATGTGGGAGCAGGAACGGGCATGATGACACACATTTTGGCCGATGCTAATCCGCGATCGGTTTTTTATGGGTGCGATAAGAGCGCTATCAGTAATGCCATCGAAGAAATGTTTAGAAAGTATCCAGAATGCTTGACGCGCATTATGTCTACTGTCCGACATCAAATCGGCACTATTCATGAACTGAATGTTCCTGTAAATGGAACATCCTCTCGCACGGCGACGCAGAAGCCTTATCAGATCTCTTCTCGGCTACTCGGTGGATGGATCGATGCATATTCTCCCAACATTCCTTCTGAGAATGGTTTTTTTCGTGCAGTCACATCTTTTCAGGCATTCCACGACATGGACGCGCCGGATGCATTCTTCTCAGAGGTGAGTCGACTTACAACACCAAACGGAATGCTCTTCATGAGTATTATGAATCCTTATGCAACAGAAATGTTGGATTCGCTTTCACATCTTTTAGGGCATGCATTTCAACCGGACGATATTGGTGTATCAACATTGGATTCGCAGCGGTGTCAGGACGATATCCTTGCTCAATACCTTCAAAGGATTCTTGTTCTCGCAGCAGTAAATGGCTTTGAAGTAAAGCGTATTGCACGGTTTCCCTTTGGTAGACAGACCTTTCCTTTTACGCCAGAAGAAAATGCTTCTTCCCGAAATAAATTTAATGAGCGTTTTGCTGATCGTCTTGGTCAGAATGGATATCAACATCCAGATATTGATGAATGTCCACTGGCGTTCTTTTTGGAATTTAAGAAAAAAGACCCATCAAAAATATTTGTTCCCGAAATTGATACATGGATTGGTTACATGGATGCATCTGTTCCTGAACGACCAGTGGAAAAAGGTCAAAGCCGAATTCGCATTGAAGTTCTTCCCCAGCCGTCACGGAGCGCAGGGCGATCGAGATAATTTCTTCGCGTTGGTAGGTTTTGTTAAGGCCGATCTCTGAGTTAGACAGTTTTTCTGTCGTAGCTCCCTGGTACCTTAATGACATGGAACGAGTTTGTACTGCGTGCAAAAAACGGTTCAGACCTTCATCAGGGCAATTACACTGCCCATCTTGTCGAGAAGAGCTTGCCAAAATGCCTTGCGAAAAGTGCGGCCTGTTGCGCCAGAAGGATAGTAAACAATGTGCTGTATGTTGGGGGAAAGAACAATCTGGGAAAAAGAACGGTAACTGGAAAGGCGGTAGAAGAAACCATGGTGGCGGATATATCCAGATCAAAGCGCTTTGGCATCCCCGGAGTGTAAAGAATGATGGATATGTATTCGAGCACATTATTGTCATGGAAAAAATGATTGGTAGATATTTATTACCTAACGAAAATGTGCACCATAAAAATAGCATCAGAGATGACAATCGTCCCGAAAACCTAGAACTCTGGGCAAGAGGCCAGCCAAATGGAGCGAGAGTCGCAGACCTTTATGAATGGGCGATACATATAGTTGATAGATATGGGGATCTGTTCACACCTCCAACTGCTGACTGACGAATCAATCAACACTTGGAGGTGGGGGGTTTCGAAACCCCCGTCCTTTAGACCCATTCGTAGGCCTTCTCCGAGCGCAGTTACCGGTAAGGTTTCGAAACATTTGCCGCCAGTAACTCTGACAAAGTTTCTAGTCAACTAAATATGTCCTCGTAAGTAGCTAACGCCTTACGGAGCAAGTACCGTGATTGAACCTGATGCGGCGACGGTACCTACCGCTTCAGGCACTACTTAAAATTAATTAAGCAGCTAGTGCGTAGACTGAGCTTTCGCTCTCATCGTTTGCATTTATTGTTTTGCACAGACTCTTTAACGACAGTCTGCAACGTCGGCTCGCTTCTCCTACGGCCAAGTACAAAGTCGAAACCATGCACCCCCGAGACTTATATTGTACAACGGCCGTCAAGGGGTTTTCATCCCTAATCTGACATAAAGCAATAGCTACTATTGATTCATGCCTACAGAGAGCGAAGAGACCGAGAAACAAAAACGCGATCTGTTGCATTACACCAAGCAAATGCAACATGAACTTGAAAAGAACTCCAAATGGGTTATTAAAAACCTTGATATGGTCAATCGGCAAGGTCGAATCGCCGCCGGGTCACTTCTCTTTCTCGCAGCCTTTGTTCAACTTATACTTCCTAGTCATTTAGTTACAGGATCACGATTCTTTTTACCGCCTATTGAGATCGCCCTCGGTTTGATCTTTATTATCTGGCAAAAGCTTTTCGATCAGCATCATCTATGGTTGCGTCATATAACCATCAGCTTTACTCTTGTGATCTCGTTCGGTAATGCAGTGTCCACTGGATTTCTTATCGACAAAATTATTCAAGATTCGGAACTGACAGCTATCCATTTACTCATGGCCGGAGGAGTGGTGTGGTTTACAAACGTGGTGACCTTTGCGCTGCTCTACTGGGAATTCGACCGCGGAGGTCCACTTGCTCGGATTGTAAATGGTTGGCAGCACGCAGATTTCTATTTTCCTCAAATGGATATTGATTATTCGGGTGAAGCAACCAAAGCAATTGTGCGCCCCGGTTGGGAACCTCACTACTTCGACTATTTATATTTGGCGACCACCAACGCGACAGCATTTTCTCCCACCGACGTGATGCCGCTTACGTGGAAGGCGAAAGCTTTGATGGGTACTCAATCGGTTGTCTCGCTGGTGACGGTTACACTTGTCGCAGCACGTGCCGTGAACATTCTTTAATGGCAGGGCGGGTCGCTGTAAAGACTTTGCAGCGTAAGATCTCGTTCACGAAAAATGAGGTTAACTGCGCAATACTGTAGAATCTTCTAAAATCGACATTAGTGTTGCATGGGCGAAAGGTGCCAGGTCGCGGTGTCAATGGCAAGACGAGGATGATGAGTTGACGCAGAATACACCCAAGGTGCGGTCAACCCTCGTTCAACTTCCCGACTCCGTCCTTATCTGTCTCGACAAAATACACTTAGCTCAAGGCGGCCTTCGAAGCGATATAGTCCTCAGAGCTATTTTGACAACTGTTATTGAGTTGTCAACCGTCGAAGAAGACGCTCGCGAATATTACGAGAGGCGATCACGTTACGGCGAGATTGTTGATCATGAATGGGATAACCCACACTCTGAACAACCGTGCAGAGCAAGACAGAAGGATATCCTTATTGAGGCAGGATTAGATACGGAATTACAACGGTTAACGCAAATTGAAATCAGTGTTCCCGTATCACTGCTCGATCGTGTGGATGCGCTTTGTTCTACCTTAGGGCTTTATCGCAATGAATTCTTTAGGTATTCGATAATTGACATGGTGGTAGATGAAGTACTGGAAATAATTAAAGGCGAAATCGAAATCGTTGTACCCGATGACGTATCAGTGCTACCCCAACCGCCAACTCAACCTCCACCGACACCCGAACTATAACTATTTGTGTCGTTCTTTGAAGGCGCGTTGGATATCGCGATCCGCGTCGCGTTTCTTTAAGTCTTGACGCTTGTCGTAATTGCGTTTCCCTTTGCCGACGCCCAAAGTCAGTTTGGCCATACCGCGCACAAAGTCGAGGCGCAAAGGAATCAAGGTAACACCACGTTCTTCCGTAGCCTTCGCCATTTCAGCGATTTCTTTTTTATGCGCTAACAATATGCGGGGTCGATCAGGATCGATTTCCCCGCGTGAAAACTTGTACGGATTAATGTGCATGCCATAAATAGTTAATTCGCCGCCATCCGTACGAGCGAAAGCTTCATCAATGGAGACATGCTTTTCTCTCAGGGATTTCACCTCTGGACCCATCAGGCTGATTCCACATTGATAGGTTTCAAGAATCTCAAAGTCGCGACGAGCTTTGCGATTGGTCGCAATAGGACCATCGCCTCGGCGTTCAGCGGAATCGGGTTGAGATGACATAGTTTCAAGAGTTTATCGTTTGCAGGGTGGTGTAATGCGCGCTGATATAGTGACTTTTGTGATGTGGACTATACCGAGTGAACTTGAAAACCAAATGAGAGAGCATTGCGTAGACGGATTTCCTCTTGAAGCCTGTGGGCTCTTCTTAGGTCCACTTGACGGAGAGGGCAAGCCCACAGGCGAGATAACTCATCTTTGGCCGGCTCACAATAGTGAAAAGTCAGCACGCATTTACAGTGTTGACTCCAAAGATATGTTTGAAGCGAGTCGTTTTGCGCAAGTTAACGACATTGATATTGTGGGCGTTTACCACTCACATACGCATTCGCCGGCGTATCCTTCCCCTACAGATATTGAACAAGTGGTGGATTCGAATTGGTGTTATGCAATTGCATCACTCGCGACAGAAGATATTGAGGTTCACTTTTTTTCTATTGAAAATGATGAAGTGACAGAGCTCGAATGTGAGCGGATCTGATTTTCCGCTGCGCGGAGATTCCTCGCAATCCTTCGCAGGCTCAGGACTCCCTACGGTCGGCTCTCTCGGAATGACAATGGGTAGAATTCTCGAAACGACTGAACTGATTATTGCGCAGGGTCGTCACGTGAAACCGAGATGGCCTCACCAATCACTACTTCGCCAGGACCAAGATCTGTAATGGGATTGCTCGCAGCGACGATTTCATTCTCGGGTGTTGCTTCAACGGGCGGATACTGAATATCAGTAGATGAAGGAGGGCCCGAATCGGCGACCTCTTCGGTGACAATGGCGCGTTCCACTTGCGCGGCTTCGCCAATGTCAACCGAGACTTGTGCTGCAACAGGTGGGGCTGGGCTATCAGCCTCATCTACTGTTGCATGCGATTGAGTAGGAGTTGATGTTAAATCAGGTTGTGGAGGCTTTGTGAAAACAAGGGATCCTGCTAAAACAGCCCCTGCGGCAACCATCGAAATTGGAACGAGAACTCTGCCCTTTTTCAACATCTGAATCAAGCGGTGTGTTTGCAAATCATCGCAATGCATCAAACGAGCAAGTCGTGTCGCCACATCGGTTTCATCCATCTCGAATGCATCAGCAAGGACAAGAAGGTCCTCTTCGCGGAGAGGAATGACCCCTGTTGACATATTCCGCAGTTCGTAAACCATTGAAAGATAGCTTGATAACGCGATGGTAATGTCACCCTGTACGTCAATAGGGCGTACAGCATCACCTGATGTCATAATCCCAACCGAAGAGTCAATGCTGATGGGTACTCGTGGTCCCCAAACTGATTCCCCATCCTGGGTAGCTTTCGTCTCATTTTCCATTAGAGATATTTTCGACCTATCTGTCCTAAAACTAAAGATGTATTTCGCGAATTTTACGAATAAGGCTTCTCTGTGCGGAGCGAAAATGCCGAACTATCTGATCTAAGCTGGGATTATGTCTATTGAAGTTCGAATTCCTTCTGTTATGCGATCCAATACCGCTGGTCAGGCGACTGCTCAATGCGCAGGTGATACCGTAGGAACAGTGTTGGAAGACCTTATTGCTCAGTTTCCTGGGATTGGAGACGTGCTTTTTGGGGATACGAAAACTCTTCATAAATATGTCAATATCTACTTAGATGCTGATGATATTCGTTATGTTGGCGGACTTGACGCAAAAATCGGTGAAGCAAAAGAGCTGACAATTCTCCCCGCAGTTGCTGGTGGCTCCGCGTAATGCGCGTTGAATCTGTTCTTGATCTCATTGGATCAACTCCCATGGTGGGAATCCATGAACTGAGCCCTAACCCGAATGTAAAAATTTATCTCAAACTTGAAGGACAAAACCCTGCGGGTTCGATGAAGGATCGAATTGCGCTCGCATTAATTGTCGATGCAGAGAAGCGCGGTGTTCTCAAACCGGGCGGCACGGTTCTTGAATCCTCGAGCGGAAACACTGGAATCGGTTTGGCAATGGTATGTCGGTTGCGCGGATACCGTTTAGTTGTGGTTGTTGCGGATAACGTAACGAAAGAACGCATTGATTTGTTGAAATCATTTGGAGCGGAAATCATTTTTTCACCCGGCACACTGGGGAGCAACGGAGCAATAGTTCGCGCAAAAGAATTAAGCGCAAACAATCCCGATTGGGTATTGCTCTATCAATATGGAAATGAAGCAAATTCACTCGCACATGAAGAAACAACGGGTCCGGAAATATTAGAGGATTGCCCGGAGATTGATTTTTTCGTTGCGGGTCTTGGAACATCGGGGACGCTTATGGGTGTGTCTCGCTATTTTCGTAAAGCAAAGCCTGACGTAAAAATTATTGCAGTCGAACCTCCAACAGGAGAATCTGTGACGGGGTTGCGTTCGCTCGAAGACGGATTTATTCCAGAAATATTTGACGCAGATTTGATTGATCGCAAAATCATGATTCGCTCACAAGAATCTCTTGAAATGACCCGAGAGCTTTTAAATACGTGCGGGATCTTTGTCGGCGTGTCAACAGGAGCTGTTGTCGCAGGTGCGGTCAAACAAGCCCAGCAAATTGAATCGGGAACGATTGTTGTTGTTTCACCTGATTCGGGATGGAAGTATTTATCTGCGGGTGTGTGGACCGATAACCTCGATGATGTAGTAAGCACATCCGAAACTATTAACTTTTGGTAAAGCATGATTACTCAAGATATCCAACTCTGCGTTGATGCGTTAACCCGTGGAGAAGTTGTCGCGTTTCCTACGGAAACCGTGTTCGGCTTGGGAGCACGTTCGGATTCACCTGAAGCAATACGAAAGATATATGACATCAAAGGTCGCCCCGCTGACCATCCGCTTATCGCTCATTGTTCGGATGTCGATGTGGCTCTAGCTCTTTCTCCTGATGTTCCGGATTATGCACGTGCTCTCGCAGCAGAATTTTGGCCAGGACCGATGACGTTAATTTTTCGTCGTGCAGGGAGTGACGCAATCTGCGATGAAGCGGTAGGAGGACATGATACCGTCGCTATTCGTGTCCCTTCTCATGAAATTGCACGTGAGCTGCTGGCCCCTTGTGGTTTCTTTGTGTCTGCGCCTTCCGCAAATAAATTCGGTCGCGTATCTCCTACGACAACAGAGCACGTGCGATCTGAATTTGGAGATGACATTCTTATTCTCGATGGCGAGCCCTCACAATGCGGTGTCGAATCGACGATCATCTCGTGTACTGGTTCACACCCACACGTTATCCGCGCTGGTGCAATCACTACACAAGACATATTACGTGTAACAGGCCACGACGTCTCATCTGATCTAGCTAACTCAAGCGATGACAATGTAGCTGCACCCGGGACATTAGAAAACCATTATGCTCCTCGCATTCCTGTTTACGTTGTAGCTGACGAGCAAGCGATTGAGTTCACGGAAGGACTGAGCCCAGAAAATTCTGCATTTTTGTCTTTTGGTCAGCCCTCTCAAACTTTCTTGTTGTCCTTGGTTGTGCATTCCTACGATGATTATGCTCGCCAGCTCTACGACTTCTTTCGTCAAGCTGAAGTGAATGGGTGCGAAGCTATTTTCGCTGTGGCCCCTGAGAACGAAGGAATCGGTGTGGCGATCAATGATCGCTTAAGCAAAGCGTCGCATTCTTTAACGGAATCAAGCAATGGCTGATGCATCGCAGCGCGAAGGAATCTTCGTTATCCATCAGCCGACATATGAAAAAAATGAACATTCGCTCACGCTGACGTGTACCTATGAATCCCAACAAACTGACGGCGACACGCATGTCTTTACCGAAACATTTAAGTTCACATTTCCTGAGTCAATTCACTTAGATGAGATAGATTCAGATCAAATCAACGCCACCGCGCGTCATGTTGCTATAGCTGCAGCGCCGAGTTATTACAAAGCGACTGTTTTACCAGTAGTTGCCCTTGATTTTCCTATGAGCACAGAAACAAAAGAGTGGTTGCGAGCGCTTTTCGATCAAGGCTTACGCGAATTCTGGTTCCGTAATGGATTTGATCTCACAAAGGAAATTGACTTTTCTGCTCCAAGTATTAATGACACAAGTGGAAAGAAGCCGAAATCATCGAGGAATGCGAAAGACAAAATAAAGTATCTGGTTCCTATTGGTGGAGGAAAAGATTCTGCAACGACTTTGCACATCTTGTCTCGCAGTGGTGCGGATGTTGTTGGGTTTTCGATTGGCGATTTTAATTCAATTAATGAAACTGCACGTGTGGCTGGTATTGAGGTGGTCCGTGTTGCTCGAATAATTGACCCGTTACTTTTTGATCTCAATGCGCAAGGTGCCCCCAACGGCCATGTACCTGTGACGGCGATAACGTCAACCCTTGCGTGTATTGCAGCTCTTGGAATTGGTGCCGACGCAGTTGTGATGAGCAACGAGCGTTCCGCTGATGAACCGACGCGTGTTGTGGGGGATATTGAAGTCAATCATCAGTGGTCAAAGTCTTGTGAAGCAGAAAACCTTCTTCGTTTGGCCTTGGATAGTTCAGGTTGCGATATTGAATATTTTTCTTTGTTGCGTTCATCATCTGAATATGAAATTTTCTCAATTTTTTCTCAGTGCGATGAATTCCATACAGTGTTCACGAGCTGCAATCGTACGTTTCGCATTGATGAGGCCCAGCGCGCATCGACATGGTGTGCCGATTGCGATAAGTGTCGTTTCGTGTTCCTCGGTTTGAGTGCATTCCGAGGCGCTCTTTACGCATCCCAAATCTTTAGCGTGAATATGTTTGATGATGAATCCCAAAAACAAGGCTTTCTTGATCTCCTCGGTATTGGTGATAACAAACCGTTCGAGTGCGTCGGTACTGTTCGAGAGTCACGAATGCTGGCACGCAACGCATTGAAGTGGGACGCGGCTGCAGGTTCGATTGTAGGCAAGACGCTTGCAGAGGCGTTGGGTGGCATGAATGTTCTAGATGAAAAAACTCCAGTTTCTTCTCATGAAGATTTCATTCCAGAAGATCTGCGAAAAAATATCGAATCAATTCAAGTGGAGCAGTATAAGAAGCATTTGAAAGGTCATCTATCCGGTCAGAAAATTGGTGTAATGGGACTCGGTCGTGATACTTCCGCCATCATTCGATTTCTTGACTCTTGTGGTTGCACTCAACCGATTCAGGTATTTCAACCTTCGAGCGAAGGATTAACAGAAGAGGATTTTCGAGCGCAACGAGAAAAAGTGGGACTTGAAAATATTTCGATCGAGCTGATCCTAACTCGCGACATTGCAAACCTGAATGCAGATATCGTTTTCGTGAGTCCGGGAATCTCTCGATATTCTTCGGAAGTACAGACATTAGGAGGGCGAGCAACGACTCCGCTTGCATGGTGGCTCTCGTATAACAAAGAGCATTTTCCTTCCAAGTGTTATATCGGAGTGACGGGAACCAAGGGCAAGAGTACAACTGCATCAATGTTGGGTCACGTGCTCGATCGCTCTGTTGTCGCGGGCAATCTTGGTCACGCCGTCGGAGAGGTCCGCGTTGAAGAATTATTAACAGCCGATTACATCGTGCTCGAAGTGTCAAGTTATCAAGCAAGCTATGTTACGACTTCACCGGATGTAGTTGCCGTTACATCTTTGTTTGACTGTCATATCGATTGGCATCGCACTCCAGAAAATTACCGTAAAGATAAGTTGAATCTTGCGCTGCAAGGACCTAACGAAATTGTTGTATCAGACACTATTGACGATTTTGCCCCCATGCTGATCGATATAAGAAAAGAACAAGCGCTTGTTGATCACGTCGATGTCATTACTTTTATTCCGAGTAGTGAAAGGTCTCTACTCGAACGTAACCATGATATGGTTCGCGCTATTGCTGAACTTGTTGCACCGCATATGTCCGAGTGGGAAATCACTGAGAAACTGGCAACATTTGCACCCCTGAAGCATCGACAAGAAGTTATCGCAACCAAGAATGGTGTGGTTTATATTTCTGATGTTCTCAGTACTGCTCCCTTAGCGGTGTTGATGGCAGTTGATGATTTTTCTCTGCGCTATCCCAATGCCACGGTCTATCTTTTGTGCGGGGGAGCAGATCGTGATGTGCATCTGGATCCACTCATTGAAGGGTTAAATGTACGAAAAGATCGAGTCGTAACGATAACGCTTCCTGAAACGGGACACATGATGGAAGGCAAAATTGAGAATGCCCACCACTGTGATGAACTGAGCAATGCTGTTCCCTATGTAGCCAGCGTGGCTAAGCCTGGCGATGTTGTCCTTCTCGCTCCTGGAGCACCGAGTTTCCATCGCTACGAGAATTACGCCAAACTCGCAGAGCACTTTGAACAGCTTGTTGGTGATCTCTAGCTTCGATACAACTGAACGAACTGTTGTAGTTTGGTTTGGTATGGGGAGGGCCGCACCTGCTGCTTCGCACCAGGAACAACCCTAACTGCAAGTCTCTTTTCCAAGGTCAGACCTCCTTGCACCTAATATTGCATCATGACTTTTACGCGCCACGATAACCGAACACCCGAACAACTTCGTACGATAAGTTTCGAACGTGACTATACAAAGTATGCACTGGGTTCAGTGCTGGTGAGCTTTGGTAATACCCGTGTCTTATGTACGGCATCGATGGAGCAAGACGTACCTCGTTGGATGAAAAATTCTGGCAGAGGCTGGGTGACCGCAGAATATTCGATGCTCCCTGGTTCTTCACCTCAACGAGTGACTCGTGAAGCCGCAAAAGGAAAGCAGTCGGGGCGCACCCAGGAAATTCAACGATTGATCGGACGCGCATTGCGAGGGGTGACAGACCTTACGTTGATGCCCGACATTTCAATCGTGCTGGACTGCGATGTTCTTCAAGCCGATGGCGGAACACGCACCGCATCCATTTGCGGAAGTTATGTCGCACTTCACGATGCATTTACTCGTCTCGTTCAAGCGCAAGTGATTGGAACGAATCCGCTAACCGCTCAGTGTGCTGCGCTTTCGGTGGGAATTGTCGAGGCTGTTCCTGTAACTGATCTTGACTATCCAGAAGATTCCAATGCTGAAGTTGATATGAATGTTGTGATGGCGGGGGACCGGCTTATTGAAGTCCAAGGCACTGCAGAAGGTATGGCATTTACAAAAAATGAACTAGATCAACTTATTGAACTTGCGAGTAACGGTATTGCAGAGATTATGGCATTACAAACAGAAGTTCTTTCCGTCCCTCCCTCACCACGAGAAATAAATCTTCGCTCCCAGGACTAATTACATGTCTCGCTTTCTTCTTGCAACACATAACCCGGACAAAGTTAAAGAAATCGAATCGATCTTTCGAGATGCATTGGGTGACGACATTGAATTTGTTGTCGGTATTGATCCTGGTGACGTAGAAGAAGATGGCGATACCATCGAAGAAAATTCCATGATTAAAGCGACTGCGTGGTTAGAAGTGAATCCTGATTGCGTGGTTCTCAGCGATGATACGGGTTTTTTTGTTGAAGCGCTCGATGGTGCACCTGGTATATATGCGGCACGTTATGCAGGGGAAAACGCCACGTATGCTGATAACTGCAACAAGGTGCTGCGAGAACTAGGCGAATCGACCAATCGTCGTGCGCGTTTTTCTACGTGTGCAACCGCAGTGAGGTCAGATTCTCCTTCTATCGTTTCTACAGGAAGTGTTGAAGGGTTGATTGTTAAGGAAGATCGTGGCCTTGATGGTTTTGGGTATGATCCTATTTTTATTCCTTCGGATGATGAAGACGGGGAAACCTTTGCCGAAATGGGCATTAACGTCAAGAACATGATTTCTCATCGTGCTCGAGCATTCCGTGCTTTGGCCATGGGAATCAAGAATGCAGGATGGCAATAGAGAAAATTAACGATGAGCTTGAAGCATTGAGCAAGAAGGCATCGGCGATACTGGCTCACCCGCAAAATAATCCTAAAGTAGTCCTATGGCAATGCGTTATGACTGCAAGAACTTTGAGTCTCGCACATATGCAACGGGTGAAGTGGTGCGCAGATGTCGAATGGATTTAGCTCCGAATGCCCCATGGGAATGCCCACAAGATTGTTTGGCATTTGAGAAACGATTGGTCGACGTTGGATGGGACTACGGGAGTCTTGCGCAACCCATAGTGACACCTGTGGAAAAAGTAGCAGGGGCGAATCCCGACCATGCGGCCAATATTCTCGATGAAGCAGAAGATATTGTTAATGCCATTACTCCTGAACTGTTGGCTGAGTTCCGTGCTTTAGATGAATCGAATAAAAAAGGCCGCCGTAAGAAAAAAAGGAAAAAGAAATGACCTCTCAAAATTTTTCTATAGATACCGATGCTCTTTGGGCCAACGTCTCTAATCGTGAAGCCAAAGAATCCATTGCACAAGAAATTGTTGGACGTGCAAGCGATGGTCAGACAATAGGGTTTGGGAGTGGCACAACTTCAATGGTGTGCGCGATTGAGTTTGGTAAGGCTGCCGCTTCAGGTTTACAGATTTCTGCTGTTGTGACTTCACTTGAACTTGAGTGGCTCTGTGTGAAACTCGGCATTGATGTTTTAGAAATTGGTGAAACATCAATTGATTGGTGTTTTGATGGAGCTGACGAAGTTGATACACAGGGAAATCTCCTCAAAGGGCGAGGGGGTGCAATGCACCGCGAACGACTCGTTTTTGCCGCTGCTGCCCAGCGTGTTGTTGTCGCTGATCCTTCTAAAGATGTAGCGGTTCTTGGAGAAAAGTTTCCCGCCCCTGTGGAGATCGAACCTATATATGCTATCGATGCAATGGCTGCCGTGGGCTCAATGGGTTTTGATTCCGTTTCTTTGCGTACAGGCGAGGGCAAAGATGGCCCGGTAATTACAGAATCAGGAAACATCATTGCTGATGTTATCTTTCGTGACGGTTTTACAAACGAAGTCGCGGAAAGCATTTCAGAAATAGAAGGTGTAGTCGATACGGGGTTGTTTATGGGCTTTGATTTTGAAAGATTGAGCTAACTGCGAAGCCCTTTGCGTAGATGTGGTCAGCTATCTAAGAAGGGATGTAATTTCTTTCCACAATACCTCGGGTACCTCAATTGAGCCCGCACTCATTGCAGCTTCTGATCGATTTTTTGCGCCTTCACCAGGAATTCGAATTACTTCTCCAGGGAGGGGATGAGTTGATTTAATTTCTTCTATTCCCTTGGAAGTTTCTTTCACGAATGCTTCATAACCGCCAAATAATTCTGGATCGTACACAGTAATTGTTCCTGAGTTGGGAGGCCAGGGTTTCGAAAAATCTGTTGCATCTGCTTCATTTAGCATCGCGTTTCCCAACATGGGTCCGTTGAGCATTGCAATCAGCATCGAAATAGCAAATCCTTTGTGGCCGCCAAATGCTTCTACCGAATGTGCTTCGCTCGGTTTTGTGGCTGAAGCACCAGTGTCAGTTAAAAACGTGTCAACGGGCAAGTCGGTTCCATATTTATTTGCAATGCGGATGTTTCCCCATGCTCGTTTAGAAGTTGCCATTTCTATTTCAAGTGGTGTGTCTAGTGTCGGGAAGGCAAAGGCTATAGGGTTGGTGCCTAGTGTCGGGTCATATCCGCCTGGAGGAGCAAGTGCTAATCCGCTGCCAATATTTGTAACAACGCCGATGCATTTCTTTTTAGCTACGTAATGGGCAATGGCGCCAGGGCGTGACCAGTCCTTCATGTTTTTTATGATCGCAGTGCCAATGCCTTCGGTCTGTGCGATTTCTATGGCCTCATCTGCAGCTCTTCGCGCAATAGCGATGCCTGAATTTCCTTTAGCGTCGATATAGAAAACAGAATGAGAGTGAAGGATAACCTCAGGTTCAGCGCAGCGAGAAAAGTCGTGTTTTGCATATTCTGGAAACGGAGCTAAACCGTGTGTTGGCTGGCCACGAAGTTCTCCACCGAGATACACATCAATGATCAATTCAGAATCGACTAAGGAATATCCTTGTTGCGAGAGTATCTTGCGCATAGTTTCTTGAATTTCAGATATTTGAATAAGCATAAGGAAACACTAGTTTGGCCATAGAAACTGTGCATAATTTCCATTACAAAGAAGTTGGTACGAGCGGAGGGACTTGAACCCTCACGTCCAATGGACACTAGGACCTAAACCTAGCGCGTCTGCCAATTCCGCCACGCTCGCATGAGTACCACAGTTTAGAGGTGTACCGACAATACTGAAGAATTGCACCCATCATTCCGATAACACGAAGAAGTGCCTACAATCGTAGGGATGAGTGGAGGAGATATGTCTGGTGATCTGAAAGCGAAAGCGCTCGAAATAACAGAGTCTGAGTCGGCGCTTTATGCGCAGCGCACACAAAAGTCGAGCGAACACACTGCTCGTGCTGCCAAGGTGCTCCCCATGGGCGTTCCGAGCTCTTTTCAGTTTTACGATCCACATCCCGTAGTAGCGACGCAAGCGCAAGGTTCATGGCTCGAAGATGTCGATGGAAATCACTATGTCGATTTCAATATGGGTTATGGTGCTCTGCTTGCAGGACACTGTCATCCTCTTTTGAAAAAGGCAATCATCGAGCAGCTTGAACTGGGAACACTGTTCGTAACCCCCTGCGACACAAACGCTGAAGTAGCTGAAATGTTGTGCGAGCGCTTCGGTATGGACATGTTTCGTTTCACGAACTCCGGTACCGAATCGACGCATGATGCGATTCGTGTAGCGCGCGGGTTCACGGGACGCCATAAGATCGTCAAAGTCGAAGGTGGGTATCACGGCCATCATGATGATGTTCTGGTTTCAATGAAACCTTCTCTTGATGTTGCTGGTCCGGCTGATCATCCCATTTCTGTTCCAGCAAGTATGGGGTTGGATCCACATATCGCTGATATCACTACGGTTGTTCCCTACAACGATGCAGATGCACTCGACGAAGTTCTTTCTACGGGAGAATATGCAGCTTTTATTGTCGAACCTGCGATGGAAAATATTGGCATTTGTTTACCTCAAGATGGATATCTTGAACGTGTGCGAGAAATTACTCGAAAAACAGGTACGGTGCTGATCTTCGATGAAGTCAAGACGGGCATCACTTCGGGATGGGGAGGAGCGACAGGTCATTTTGGTGTTCAACCTGATTTGATTTGTCTTGCGAAGTCCATTGGCGGAGGATTGCCTCTGGGTGCATTCGGGGGTACGCGTGAACTGATGGAAACGATTACCAATGGTGATGTCCTTCACCTAGGAACGTATAACGGTAACCCTCTCGTTATGGCAGCGTCACGCGCGGTGTTGCGTGATATCTGTACGAAAGACGCTCTCGATGTCGCGATTGCACGAAACCGATCGATGCTCGACAAAATGGATGACATTATTGCCAATTACAAACTTCCTGCCCATACAGTTCAACTAGGAGCTAAGGGATGCATCACATGGTCGAAGACTCCCGTGCGAAATTATCGAGACTATAAATCCACTGATTTAGACATTGCCTATGCACAATGGCTGTGGGGAATTAACCGCGGGATCTTATTGCCTCCTGGGCTCGACGAACAGTGGCTTGTGAGCGTCCAACACACAGATGAAGATTGTGACGTCAACGTTGATGTTTTTGAATCTTTTGCAGTTGAACTCACTTCGTAAATGCACTATCGGTAGACCAAACTTGCTCAATGTCCTATTATTCATTAGGATGTATAAATGCCTCTCCAAGTAGATAAGACTGAAGTGCTGTCTTTCATGCCCCTTACCCAGCACTGGGTTCCTCTGCTCTGGCCGCTTATTGAAGGACATATCGCAGAGATTCCTCGATCGTGGCCCACAACACATGCTGAACTTGAAGAATGGGCCCTTGGAACCCGCAAGCAGCAGACTATCGCCGACAGGTCAGTTATCCTTATGCAAAGCAACGAGGGCAGGGAACACCTTCCTGTAGGCCTTATAACTGGAGATCTTGTACGAGGAGCAAATTCATCAAACTTTCCTGGGGCGGAACTCGGTGATGTGAATATCGCTTACATGGTGTTCTCTCTTTATCGGGGAGCAGGGATTGCATCGCGTGCACTAGATCAAGTGCGTCAAGCTTGGATTGAGGATAGTAAAAACCCGGTTTTGCGTATCGATATAAGCAATAAAGCATCACAGTCAGTGGCAGAGAAGGCAGGCTTTAGCTATGTGGAAACTGTGGAAGTAGAAGGTAGAAAATTACAGCTGTACCGCTCTGCATAATGTTTAATCTGTAGCGGTTTATCAGGCTTGTAGTCGCATCAGTCGCACAAAGAGAGCAGAATGCGTCTATACTATGTGCCGAGAATAAAAAGTATTCTCACTAAGTGAATTGAGTATGTTTTGGCTACAGGTACAGTTAAATTTTTTAACGCAGAGAAGGGCTTCGGCTTTATAACTCTTGATGATGGTGGGAAAGATGTATTCGTACACTTCTCGAACATTGCAGGAGAAGGACACAAGTCTTTGGACGATGGTGCGAAGGTCGAATTCGACGTAGCTCCCGGCCAAAAAGGTGACGAAGCACAAAACGTGCGCCTTGTCGGCTAAATAATTTTATTTGGGTAGCTTTCTATCCATTTATTTATATTAAATAAGTATGCCGAGTGGTTACGCTCGGCTTTACTTTTTGGTAGTGAATTCTCTATTACGCGCGAGCATTCGGTTTGTTGCAAATCCAAATCTTCATTCGTTTGGAGTAGGGCGGATGCAGATTCACTGAGGTCGATATTTCTTCTGGCTAAGCTTCCTCTATGCAACTAAGTTTTTACGTCAACGGTGAGGTAGTTGAGTTCTATGAAAATGGGTGGCATACTCATGTTGAACTTCGTAACCAAAGTGGAACTGTAGTATTGCAAAAGGGTTTCAATTTGGGTCATATGCTTACCGGCTCGTTTGGGTTGTTGGTATATGAAGGCGAATGGCGTGATCATAAGATTCTTGTGAAAGTGACAATCAATAAATTTACGATTCCCTATCGACGTAGATACAGAATTTGGGTCGATGACCAACTTGTGACAGATCAAGTTCTAAAGTCATTTTGGCACTCAAGCTAAGAGCTGGGAGTTAATCCTAAATGCTCGTCTTTCGCAGACTTTTTTTACCGTAACGCTAAACAGGCAACCAAAAGGTTGCATTAATTGAAAAACTACTGTATATTAAAACGTGTAGGTACACGTAATAATTGAAAAGGAAAGAGTTATGCAAGATGCGATTATAAGAGAAATCATCGTTACGGCAGATAAAGAAAGAGTGTATAAAGCCATTTCTGATCCTGAACAGATTGTCACGTGGTTTCCTGATGTCGTTGAGGGAAGCCTGGAAGTTGGCGAACGCCCTATTTTCATGTTTACGGAACAGGAACATAAGACTTCTGCATATATTGAAGCAGCCAATCCTTTTGAATACTTCGCATATCGATGGGTTCCAGGAGGCGCTGGTATCGTTGGCGATGTTTTGACTGTACCTAATACGCTCGTTGAATTCTTTATTGAAGAAACTGAACAAGGAACAAAGGTCACATTGAAAGAGTCTGGATTTTCGTCCTTGCCTGCTGAAGTAGCACAAGAGAGTTTGGAGCAAAATTCTGGAGGTTGGGAATATATGATGGGCCGTCTCGAGAAGGTAATGAATTAACACTGATGGCCGTTGCTGAGTTATTTCGAGCTCTCGGAGATCCAACTCGACTCGAAATGGTACGGAGGCTTTCGAAAGGCACTCCGCACACGATTTCGTCTATTTCAAGTGGGTTGGAAATTAGTCGTCAAGGCGCGCGAAAACATCTTCAGATATTGGTTGATGCAAAGATAATCAAGCTCGTTCCCAAAGGACGAGATACCGATGTTCTACTCCTGCGCAATACTCTCGACCAAGGCAGAGCTTTTATCGAGAAACTCGAACTTCAGTGGGACCAGCGACTCGATGCCCTGCGACGCTTTGTTGATGAGGAATAAGTAGAGAACTGAGTCATTTACAAATCGTGCTTAATGTAGAGTGTTTGGATGCCTGATGCCTACCTCACTGCTTTTGGTGAATTTCTGCCCGGCGAACCAGTCTCCAATGAGAACATTGAAGATTACATCGGCATTATCGGTGAGAAAATTTCGAAGTACAAGAAGATGGTCCTCCGGCAGAACAAAATTCACACTCGCTATTATGCTTCTAACCAAGACGGTAGTTTCGAATATACCGTGGCCGAAATAGCTGCCAAAGCTATCCTGAATACGATAAAAAACTCAGAAGCCCAAATCGACGATATAGATTTTCTAGCAACAAGTTGTTCAATCCACGATGCAATGCTTCCGGGCTTGGCCTCCCTGGTTCACTCGAAGTTAGATATCGATGCGATTGATATCGCAAGCTATCAGAGCGTATGTGGAAGTTCAATCATGGCGCTGAGAGGTGCGGTGAATTCCGTTCGTGTTGGTGAAGTGCAGTTGGCAGCCGTTTCTGGTTCGGAAATTGCAAGCCGCCATTTTCGCCCGACCTTCTATGAAGGAACCGAATATTTCAAAGAAAATAAAGCGCTTCCGCTCGAACAAGAATTTCTCCGCTATACACTTTCAGATGGTGCTGGAGCAGTGCTTTGCGAATCGCGTCCAAATTCACAATCGGTCTCGCTTAAAGTTGAATGGATTAGGGCGCAATCGTTTGCAAACCGTTTTCCTGCCTGCATGATTGGTGGTGCAGTAAAAGAAAACGGTCGCGTCATCTCCTGGGGAAACCAAGATTCGCTAGAGTCGGCAATAGAAAAGGGGTGTTTCGTTCTCTCCCAAGACCTGAAGCTTGTCTACGAGATGATACCGGTATGGGTCGGACATTACTTGTCGCTTGTTGAAGAAGGCGCGATCGTTCCAGATGAAATTGATCATGTAGTCAGTCATTATTCTTCCGAGAGCCTTAAAACAGAAGTCGTTAAGCTCCTGGAAAAATCTGGCTCTATGATCGATGAAGATAAATGGTTTAGCAATCTTTCGTATAAAGGAAATACAGGTTCGGCGTCCATTTTTATATTGTTGCATGAGCTTTTTTACTCCGGAAAGCTGGTGGAAGGTCAAAAAGTTTTATGCCATGTTCCTGAAAGTGGACAAGCTTTTAATTCGTTCATGCTTCTGGAGGTCGTATGAGTCAACCCAGCGAAATGGTTATGCGCAATCTCCTCATCGTTTGGACGGATTTTGAAAGCCGTTTGAACACAGTTCCTCTATTGAAAAAACTGTCGAATGGCCGCTTTACTCTAGAGGACTACAAACTTCTCTTGATCAACCACCGTCAACAAGTTGTTGAAGGATCCCGGTGGATATCTCGTGCAGCATCGAGCATCACCTCAGATTACTTAGAGCTGCGCTCGACTTTTCTCTCACACAGCATTACTGAACATCGTGACTATGAAATGCTGGAGTGGCAATATGTTGAGATCGGTGGTTCGCTCGACGAAATACGGCAAGCTCCCAAAAATATTGGCACGGAAATCTTTCATTCGTACATGTTTCAGCAATCCAGTATGGAAAATCCGTTTCAACTACTTGGTTCGATGTTCATTATTGAAGGCTTGGGTCAGAGAAAAGCTAAATCGTGGGGCATTGAAATAAAGGAACAGCTCAAACTGAGTGATGCCGCTGTAGAGTTCTATGTGTACCACGGAGAGAATGACCCACAGCATATGGAAGAGTTCGATACGGCTTTGAATTCCGGGATTTTGGAAATTGAAGGTATGGGAGAGAAAATAGTTAAAACTGCAAAAATTACTGCATTGCTATACGAGTTGCAGTTGCGTGAAATAGGAAATTACTGATGGATAACGATACCGAAGTTCTCATTCTCAATTTTATTCTGTTCGTTATCCTTCCCTTGTGGGGGCTATCAGGTTTATTTGACTGGTGGTGCCACAAAAAATCCGACATTGAAAAGACTTCAGGATTGAAGGAATCATTAATTCATGCTTTGATGGGTGCCCAAATCGGGATCGCTTTTATTTTGGGAATCTTTTTCGAACTTACTGTTTTAACTTATTTAATTATGTTTATATGTTTAGTTATGCATGAAGTTGTAGCGCATTGGGACGTGAGATATTCTCAACCGAAACGCAATATTACAATTTGGGAAATGCATGCGCACAACTACTTAGGCACGATCCCTTTGTATCTTTTCGCGCTCATCAGCGTTTTGGGATGGGAGGTTGTTACAAAAACTTTGTCCTTAGCGTGGAGTGATTCTTTTGCTTTCCGATTCCGTGACACGCCCATTGGTGGTGCTCGTTACTATGTCATTTATGGAATATTCATCTCTTTAGTGTGTGTTTTTCCATATGTTTCCGAGGTGCTACGTTGTTGGCGTTACGAGAAGGAGGTTAAGGCAAATGGGAATATCGTTTCGTAAATTTGATACCCCGTTCATTACCGCAATTCGAAGAGACCGATCACTTCCTATTGCTGACGTCGCGGTTGATATGTGGATCAATGATCTAAAAGGCGGATTGCGTTGGGCTGTCATGCCGGTACTGCGTCTTATTTTTGGGGCTACTCTTTATCTCACATGGTTTGTTAAGCGGTTGTCACCGATCCAATTTAATTCTCACAAAAACTTGCAGCGTCTCATATGTTGGTTCTGCACCTATTTCGTAACTCCTGAAGCGAACTATTTGATACTGAGACATTTCTGGACCGAATCAAATATCTTGAACTTTCTTATTGATAACGATGAGAAAGATGCCAACATTAAACCTGTCCAACTTTATCCGGCAAAAATTCGTGAAATGATGGCCGCTACCTTTGTAGATCACGATCAAGAGTTGTTTCGATACTTTAATGATTCGCCACCGCAACCTCAGGCGCTCATTAAAGAAGGTGACATTAACTGGGAGCATTGGAAAGAGATTCAACTTGATGGTGAAGTATTGAAACGAAAGTTCACTCAACGCATCGACTTTGAAACTGCTCATGTTCTATTTATGTGTATCTTTTGTTTTTTCTTAACTGCAGATGAATATCGCGGAGCAATCAATGGCTTCAATCTTGATCAGTCGATAGCCATACGTATCGGTGCGCTCATCGGAGATGACTCACTCGTTGAATACGCGTATAACAAGAATCCTCTATATTTGGTAGGACCAACTGACCTTACTCGCAGGTTCATCCTTCACGGATTCTTTACTGAATATATGCATGAACGCTTATTGCAATATAAGAATGGTTCGTAGTTCCTGGTCTATCCAGTAGATCGTCAACTCTCGCAGTCGTACGATCATTTAGCTGCTTTCTTGGCCTCGTTGGTTTTTACTATTTCTCTGAGAATCTTTTTTATTTCAGCGGTCGGTACTTTTTGGTCGTACTTAATTTGTATGGTCCGTTTTAAAACGGTGTAGCCTTTTTTCTCAAGAGTTTTACGAATTTCGGGATCGATCTCATCGCACCAAGGGCCAAAACTTGCATGATTCTTGAATGCATCAAATCCGCCGACCTGACCTTCGTACTTATAGAAAGGCACGTTCCAACTTATTCCTTCTTGTACGTTAGGAATAGTGGACTTCATTATTTCCCGCAGTTCTTCCAGGTGGGAGCGTGCTTCTTCAGGTGCATTGGAGATGTAATCATCAACATCTTTTGGCTTTGACTTCGGCATTTTCTTTCCCTTCAGGATGTGTTAATCCACGTAGGCGCTAGGTGTCAGGAGATACAGTATCACTGTCTTGATGTTGGTTAAAATGAGAAGACATTTTGCAAACAAAGAAGAATTTCGCTGCTCTTCCCGAAGATTGACAACTTTATGGACATCACATGAACGAAGAAATCAGAAATTACAACAGAAATCTATCTAAACAGGATCGTGAAATTTGTGTATTGCTCGCAACCGAAATCGATCGCAAACTTCCTGATGCCGAAAACAAAATATGGCATGCTCACCCGGTCTGGTTTTTAGACGGCAACCCTATTGTGGGCTACAGCAAACTTAAAGATTCTGTTCGTTTGTTATTTTGGAGTGGCCAATCTTTCGACGAAAATTCTCTAGAAGTCGAAGGAAGCTTTAAGGCAGCAGAGAAGCGTTATACCACTGTCGATGAAGTCAAAAAACGTGAGCTGGGGCGATGGCTTACAAAATCACGAGATATTCAGTGGGATTACAAAAACATTGTCAAACGAAAAGGCGTGTTGAAGCGGATTAAGTAGACGTTGCGAAACCACTGTCAGGTTTCTTCCACTATCTTCCGTAACTAAGGAATGGGGATGTCGTCTTCCAGTCCGGTTGTATGCGAACTACCATTTCCTTTTCGTTGAGTTAACCAAATCATGGCTACAAACCATGCTGTTAACGGGGTGAGAAGAAAATACGAAACCCCTGCGAGCCATTGTTGGGCGAAGATTGCCCAAAGCGCCCAAGCAGTAATTTCAAGAAGCCCTAAAACCCATGAGTGAAGCGAGAGTCCATCGAATCCTTCGCGTATTGATTTATAGGCTTGCGGAAGATATCTCACAAGATTTAATACAGTAGCTGTTATAGCTAATAATGCAACAATGTTCGTTCTCACGGGGAAATGTTACTACTACATAAGATTAATTTAACGGATCGCGAAGGAGCCGGATAACTCTCTCCGAACGTGGTTCATGAATTCTTAATAATGAATATATTGGAGAACATCGTAAACAACGAATGCTGGCCATATGAATGCTTTGAACACAGCGCCAAGAAACTGAACGAAGGTATCAGCCTGCTTGATGTAGTAAATGAACGCACCGATGAATCCAAAAAAATATACGGCGTTGCCGCCTTGTTTGGTTTTGTGTATTTCAATATTTGCCATGGAAGCTCCTAGTTACTTTTATCTATGAAAGAGAAAACGGGGGGTATTCATCCGTTACAAGTAGTGCCATGTAGGCAGATACGCGAATATGCCAACGGATTACTCCTACGTTGTATCGGAACAAGCTTTCTGGATACGTGCCGGTGAACAAGATTGCAAACCAGGAGATGATGACGGAAAAAATAGCACCGATAGATAGGATAAAGAGAGCTAAATAATGGGGAATTGCAAGGAACCATTTCACGAGAGGTAACCAACGACTCAGTTGCGAAGCATCGGGTTGCTCAATCTCTAGATGTACATTTTGATCATTATCCGTCGATGGGTATTGATCAGTCATCAGCATGATGTACGTTCCAACGCGTGTTGAGAATCGTGTTAATTCAAGATTCCAGTCAAACCACCATTGCGGATATTTTCTCCGGAAGAGAATCATTAGTAAAGGTCCCAGAATTAAAGTTCCTCCTGCCATAGTGATTGCTGTTTGTGCTTCATCGCTGCCGACCATATAGCTAGACCCTGAAACTGTTATTAAGAGGAAACAAATGGGGATAGCGGTAAAGATTCTAAAGAATGTCGACAAGCGATTCAACGGCTGAGTTGGATAATCGACAGAAAGCTGAACAGTACTCATAAAGTCTCCTTGTTTACACGGTACGCATAATCTTGAGTATATCAATCGCCGTGTGTAGACGGAACGCACACTCAGCGATCTGTCGCGCGCATCACGTTGACGAGTGGAGAATTGGACTTCAAAGTCTTATAGAATCGATAACAATGACAAAATATCCATCTAATCCCAAGGTTGACGAGTTCATAGACGGCACTGATAGGTGGCAGAAAGAGTTCAAGAAACTGAGACAGGTCGTTCTTAGTTGTGAACTGAGCGAAGACTTTAAGTGGAAACATCCGTGTTATGTGCTCGATAAAAATAATGTAGTCCTGATACATGGGTTTAAGGATTATTGTGCGCTTTTGTTTTTTAATGGTGCTCTGATGAAAGACCCTAGGAATATCTTGATCCAACAAACGGAAAATGTTCAAGTAAGGCGACAGATTAGGTTTACCAGCGTGAAGGAAATAGACGAGATGGAAGCCATCATAAAGTCTTACATTAAAGAAGCCATTAAAGTTGAAAAAGCTGGCTTAAAAGCCGAGATGAAAACAACTTCAGATTTCGTGATTCCTGATGAGCTTCAGTATAAGTTTGATGAGATGCCTCGATTGAGATCTGCTTTCGAATCGCTTACTCCAGGAAGGCAAAGGGGATACCTCCTGTATTTCTCTGCTCCCAAACAATCAAAAACTCGAGAGTCACGAATAGAAAACTATGTTGATCGTATTCTCGATGGAATCGGACTCAATGACGAATTCACATCTAAAAAGAAAAAATAGCACTGCTGGGAACTTAGCGATATAAGCGATCCATTGGAATTTCGAAATTAATAGAGACCCCAAATCCCATTAAAACATCAACTAACCTTTCAACATGCTTTTCCCGAAACTGTACGAATCTTCCCACGAATTTAGGCCTTCTATTCAGAGGAAGGTAGGGCTTCTCATTTTTGGAGGAGCATTCATGGGTATGCTTCTTATCAATTTTGCGCCCGACCAGTTCGGAAATTTTCTCGAAGCAAAGTCAGGCATGGGAAGTTGGTCATGGGCGAAGTTTATCGATAAAGGAATAATGTCGATTTTCTTTTTTGCAGCTGGTATGGAAATTCGTCACGAGTTCTTCCATGGCCATTTAACCGACAAAGATACAAGAAAATTACCTCTCTATTGCGCGATTGGTGGCGTTGTCGCGCCGCTGATCTTGATGGCGATATTTGGCGGCATTTCATCAATCCTCTCGATTGATAACAGTGGTGATGTATTCTCTGGATTACCAATACCCGTTGCTACGGACATCGTTTTTGCGCTTGCATTTTTAAGTTTTTTCGCAACACGAATCCCAAAATCGTTGAGAGCCTTTGTTCTTGCTTTTGCGGTCATTGATGATTTAATTGGCCTTTGCATGCTCTTCGTTTTGCAAGGATCGATTTCTCCAACTGCTGTCGCTGTTGTTGTCGGATTTTGCATACCTACAAGAATTAATACCTATCAGCTAAGAAGTCATTTATTAGCGAAACTGCTAATAATCAATAGCTTTTTTGTATTACCGATATTTGCATTGGCTAATGGCGGAGTTTCCTTCAAAGGGGTTTCCATTAGTGAAATTGCTTCACAACCACTTTTTTGGGCAATAATTGTTTCTCAATTCGTCGGTAAAATCATTGGAATATACATGGTTTCTCTTTTTGCAGTTCGCTCACCGAAACTTTCAATTCCGCGAGGTTGCACTAAACAACACATGATGGTTGCAGCCTCCGTTGCAGCAATTGGTTTTACGCTTTCGCTCTATCTAGCAAAGGCGGCTTTCGAAGGCGACTACTCTGCTCTCCTCGTGGCGAAGTTAGGCGTGGTTGCCGCAACACTTATTGCAATAGGATATGCGGTTGCCATTACGCGAAGGCTTCCTGTGATAAAACCATAAACGAAGCTGGCGTACCTATGAATTTTCTACGGATATCGTTTTGAGTAATGAATATACCTGGTAGGGAGAACGGGTCTACTTCAGCGCGGTTCTCAATGCGGTGACCTTTGCATTTACTATCGAGTACCAGATCCAAGTCCCACGCCGTTCTTTTTTTACAAGGCCTGCATCATAGAGAACTTTGAGATGATGGCTGATCGTT
Organism: uncultured Burkholderiales bacterium; assembly: GCA_964391505.1. Taxonomy (GTDB): domain Bacteria; phylum Actinomycetota; class Acidimicrobiia; order IMCC26256; family JAGPDB01; genus JAGPDB01. The sequence continues at coordinate 83,502 of CAYMMG010000005.1, forward strand.
GGTTGGGATTTTCCAAGAGGTTCTACTAGTTCGCATGCACAAACTTCTCCTCTCTCACTTGCAGCAATTAGGTTGAAGAGTCGAAGTCGAACAGGATCGGAAAGGGCAGCAAAGCCTTCAGCTAGGTCGGACGCAACGGACTCGGAGATAGTTTCAGAGATAACTGAGCAGCACCCAGCATCAAGGACTGCAATTGTTTTGCGCTGTGAGTGGGGTTTTGTGGTTGTTGCCATATCTATATATTGACACCTGTCGATATATATGTCAAGATATAGATGTTCATCAATATATCTTATCAAGGAGATCTCATGTCGCGAGTTCAATTAGCCCTCAATGTTTCTAACGTCGACGAGGCAGTGGCCTTCTACTCGAAGCTATTCAATGCCGTGCCCGCTAAGCGTAAGCCCGGGTATGCAAACTTCGCAATCGAAAATCCGCCATTAAAGCTTGTGCTTATTGAGAACAGTGATGAGGGTGCAGCCGGAACGATGAATCACCTCGGAGTGGAAGTAGACAATTCGCAAGAAGTCGAAAGTGCGCAAACTCGTTTGGCTCAAGATGGTTTAGAAACTCAGATCGAAGATAACGTGACGTGTTGTTACGCAGTGCAAGACAAAGTGTGGGTACACGACCCAGATAATGCGCCGTGGGAAATATATACCGTTCTCGAAAATGCAGAGCAGATGAAATCTACTGGTCTAGAAATCGCGGCCGGTAGCGATGCAAGCGTATGTTGTGGAACTGGTTCCTCTGCTGAATCTAAATGTTGCTAGGTGTGTAATACCGCTAGAACATCAAACGCAATGTATGGCGACTAGATCCAATCTCGGCGACGAAATAACCAATACAACAGTAATGATGCGCTGACCATAAGTCCGCTTGAAAATACCACTCCATAATCTGATCCGCTACCAGGAAACGGAACATTCATTCCGTAATATCCTGTAACTAATGTCGGCACAGCAATTATGGCGGCCCAACTCGTTACTTGTTTAACAA